>CAZMXP010000064.1:0-25296 GCA_964570285.1 uncultured Planctomycetaceae bacterium | reverse complement strand
GCTGCGGGAGCGCGCGCGGCTCGACAGCAGCGGGTCGGTGACCGCCTCGCGCAGCAGCGGGAAGGAGCGCGGGTCGCGGATCGTCGCGAGCGCCTCGATGGCCTCGTCGCGCTCGCGCGTCTCGCGCATCAGCCGCGGCACGGCCGCGTGGGCCGCCGGGTGCGCCAGCGCGGCGAACGCGACGGCGCGCAGCGCGTCGTCGCCCACGTCGAGCGCCTCGGCCATCGCGGGCACGACGTCGGGGGCCATCTGCGACGCGAAGATGCGCGCCGCCGCGGTGCGCACGATCAGGTCGCCGTCGCGCAGCGAGGCGGCGGCGGCCGCGCGCAGCCCGTCGGGCAGCGCCCCCTCCTCGATGCGCCGCAGCGCGGCGTACCGGACGAACGCGTTTTCCGACGCGAGCTCCCACGCGTAGACGGGGGAGGGCGGCGGGTTCTGCGGCAGCGGCAGCGCGGCGAGGTGGCTGTGCCAGCGGTGCTCGAGCGTCGGCAGGTCGCCGCACTCCTCCTCGAGCAGCGCCCGCGCGTGCGTCTCGCGCGCGGCGGCGCCCACGCGCGACGCGAAGAGGCGCAGCTCGAAGCGGCGGAAGGCGTCCTTCGTCGACGGATCCGTGGCGAGGAAGTGGCAGAGGCTCCACGCGAGCGCGTAGTAGCGCGACGGCGGGAAGTTCTGGAGCTGCAGGCGCCCCTCGCGCACCTGCGCGCGGGTCACGAGCAGCAGCGAGAGCTTCGCGTCGCCCGCCTCGTAGGCGGCCTTCGCCGCGCGCACGCGCACCCGCGAGATGCCGCGCTCGGAGATCGGGTCGCGCACCCCCTCGAAGTAGCAGGCGATGCCTTCCGAGTACCAGCTCGGCGCCGCGACGTCGGGGAAGCGGCGGCGGAAGTAGTGGTGGCACGCCTCGTGGATCGCGATCGGCCAGCCGTGCTCGCCGCTCTCGCCGCGCCAGACGAAGGCGCACCGGTCGAGGGCGCTGTCGAAGTGGCCGATGGCGCCCTCGACGCCCCCCCCGGCCCCCAGGTATTCGCCCTCCGTCCGGAAGAGCGCGATGCGCATCGGCCGCCTCGCCGTGCCTTCGAGCGGGCCGAAGCGGTCCTCGTAGAAGGCGTAGGCGTCTTGCAGCGTGTCGGCGAGCGAGCGCGCGAGTTCGGGGAATGTGTTGGTCTCGACGACGTAGGAGCGGCTCTTCGCCTCGATCGCGTCGGACCAGAGGTGGCGGTCGAGGCCGTCGGCGCGCGCCCACAGGGCAAGGAGCAGCAGGGGCAGCGCGCGCATCGAGGGGCGCAACGCACAGGCCGTTCCGCGCCCTTTTGGTGACGCAGATCGACGATGGGGGGGGGTGCGGGGGCCGGGCGTGCAATTTCCGCGACGGCGTAACCGGGCGCCCGGGGGGGGCGTTTAGGATAGGCGGAGGAAGTCCATGACACGCACATCCGCCCTGCTTTTCGTGATGCTCGGACTCGTCGCGGCCGCGGATGCCCCCGAGGCCGAGTACGAGGCGAAGCTCGCCGCGCTCGCCGCCGACAACGCCGACGGCCACTACCGCCTCGCCCTGTGGTGCGAGGAGAAGGGGCTTGCCGCGCTCGCGCTGCGCGAGCACCGGACGGTGCTCGTGATCGACGAGAACCACCGCGCGTCGCGGCGCGCGCTCGGCTACGAGCGGGTCTGCGACCGCTGGCTGAAGGGCAAGGAGGCGATGGCGGCGAAGGGGTTCAAGGAGCATGAGGGGCGCTGGGTGACGCCCGAGGAGTACCAGCTCTTCGCGAAGGACGAGATCGCCGCCGCGAAGGCGCGCGAGGCGCGCAAGGCGGGGGACGCGGCGCTCAAGATGGCCTGGAACGCCGACCCCGGCATGCGCAGCCGCGCGATGACGACGATCGAGGGGCTCGACGCCGCCCACCGGCTGCGCCCGCTCGCGATCGCGGCGCGCATCGCGCACGCCGACGTCCGGATGCGCGCCGTCGAGGCGCTCGGCGCGCTGAACTCCGCCGAGGCGCTGCCGCCGCTCTACAAGCGCGCGATCTTCGACGCCGACGAGGCGATCCGCGGCGCGGCCGTCGACGCGATCCGCGCGACGGACGCCGAGGGCAAGATCGGCCCCTTCGTGCAGGCGCTCCACTCGGCCTTCACCCCGGTGCGCCTTGCCGCGGTGAAGGCGCTCGGCGATCTCGGCGACCCGGCGGGCATCGGCCCGCTGGTCGCGCGCTACCAGGTGACCGGCGGCAGCGGCCAGAGCGTCTACATCTCGCAGACCAACCAGATCAGCTTCGTGCAGGACTTCGACGTCGAGGTCGCGCAGACCGCCTTCATCGCCGACCCGGTCATCGGCGTGATCCAGGACGGCCTCACGTTGAACTTCCGCGCGCTCGCGACGAGCGGCACGATCGACATCTACGAGCGCCGCACGCTGGCCGGCTCGCTCTCCAAGCTCTCGGGCAAGGACCTCGGCGACAACCCGAAGGCGTGGGCCGAGTGGTGGAAGAAGGAGCAGGCGGAACTGCAGGCCGCGAAGGCGCGCAATTCCTGAGGGAATGCCCCCTCCGCGAGGCGCGGGGGGGGGCATTCCTATGTACGGAGAGGGGGGGGCGGGGGGGGATCGAGCAGCAGGTGGTGCCAGCGGAGGCCGTGGGCGGCGAACCGCCCGAAGTCCGCGTCCCTCGTCACGAAGGTGCAGCCGGCGCTCATCGCGAGTGCCGCGTGCTGGGCGTCGGCGACCAGCTTGCCCGTTGCGCCTGTCTCGCGGCAGAGGTCGCGAACGCGACGCCAGTGGTCCTCGCGAGGAGCGAAGAGGCGGCCATTGGGGTGGCTGACGAGCTGGTCCATGGCGACGAGCGCGACGGATGGGGGCGTGGGGAGCGGGAAGATGCGCGGGTTTGTGACGATCCGTACGAAGCCGACCATGACGAGCACGCTGAGGCCGAAGGGTTCCGCGCCACCGACGAGATCCTCGAGCCAGTCTCGATAGCCTGCGTGGGTGCGCTCATCCACGCGATGCGCGTAGACGAGGACGTTGACGTCGGGCATCAACACGCTCTACTCCGCGAGCGAGTGAAGGTCGTCCTGCTCTTGGGTGGCGGCGAGGTCCGCCGGCTCGTGGTGGGTCTTCGGCGAACCATCCCCGAAGGTCACCATTTCGAACGGCTGGGCGGGGGGCGCAGGCGCCGCCAAGGCCGCGCGGAGCGCTTGGCCTACGAGAGCACTCAGCGTGATCCCGCGTTTGGCAGCGAGCCTCTTCGCCTCGCGGCCTAGGTGATCATCGATGACGATGGTTGTGCGCACATAGGTGAGCATACATGTGTACGACGCCGCGTCAAGCTTGGGTTGTCTGAGGCCAGCCACACCAAGAGACTTGGCTGGCCTGCGGGCGGCTCCGACGGGCTTCGAGATCGCGGGTTCAGTGGTTGGGAGCGTTGGCCGGGTCCGTCGCGAGCGCGGAGAGCCCTCCGGCGAAGCGACCGGCGGGCGGCTGGCACGGAGCCGCGCGCACGGGTCGCAGATCCGAAGCGCAACGCCTTCTGCGCCACTGCTTGCCGTACCGGGATTGGGGACGGTGACGCCGCTCCGGATCAGCCCGCCTGCGTCAGTCGGCGCACCTCACCCTCGACAGGCTCCGGCGCGACAAGCGCGCACCCTCCGCGTGTGACTTCGTCTCTCGGTCCGGGACGTCACGCCCTAGTCGGCGCTCTCGTGAGTCGGCAACTCCTCCGGGCGCACCTTCATGAGCCAGTAGACAAAGCAGATGGTTCCGGCCGGGATCACGAGGGCAAGCAGGAAGCTCGTCACGGTCGTGGCGATCCGCGCCGCGCGCGCGCGGGCGGCGCGAAGCAGTGCGGTGACGAGGCAGATTCCGGCCATCAGCCCCTGATAGTCGCGCACGTAGCGGGCGACGCGTGCGAAGTCGCTGCCGAACTTGTCCATGAAGTCCTGGATCATGAAGACCCCGTACCCGAAGACGCCGGCCAGCGCGAAGAGCGCGATGGTGTAGCCGCCGACGAGGACCGGCTTCCGCGAAGACACGGCCATGAGGGGATTCTACTCCCGCGAGACCCCCGCCGACCACGGGGGGGAGGGCCTTCCGCTCGATTCTGAGGGGGGCTGTCGGTCGGGCCGGTGATGCGGAGCGCGACCCAAAGGGCTCGGCGAACCGCGATTGCCTCCCGGTCGGAGTCATCGCACCCTAAACCCCTCGGACTCTTCGCTCCTTGCGTGAGTTCTCATGCATCCGTGACCCACACCCCGGGAACGAGAACCGCACGTACCCGAGGACACCAAGGCACCTTCCTGCCGCGGGGACCGCACTCCGCCATGACGCGTCCTTGGCCGCGTCCGAAGCGGCACAAGGCCCCAGAGCTTCTCTCAGGGCGAACGCGACAGGGACTCCTCCTCGCCGCAGCGCCGCCTTCGGCCGTCTCTCAGTTGGTTGCGGCGTGGAGCCGTACTGCGACGCGCCGTTCCGTCTGCCGTGTAGGATTCTGCGGCGCGAGCACCGCGTCGCACCAGGGCGACGCGGAGACCCTCGCCGCGAGAGGAAGGACGATGATCCCGGCGCACGAAGCCCTCGCACGCCTGCGGGAGGGGAACCACCGGTTCGCGGCGGAAGACCTGACGAGCCAGGCGGTGGCGGACCCTACGCGCCGCCGCGAAGTCGCGGCCGCGCAGGAGCCCTTCGCGATCATCCTCGGATGTTCCGACTCCCGCGTGCCCGCGGAGATCGTCTTCGACCAGGGGCTCGGCGACCTCTTCGTGATCCGCGTCGCCGGAAACATCGTCGCGCCGTCGCAGGTGGGCAGCGTCGAGTTCGCCGCCGAGCGGTTCGGCACGCGGCTCGTCGTCGTGCTCGGCCACACGCAGTGCGGCGCGATCCTCGCGACGTTGGAGGAGCTCGGCCGCCCGAGCGCGGCGCAATCGAAGAACCTCCGGTCGATCGTCGACCGCGTGCGTCCGTCGGTGGAGCCGCTGCTCGCGGGCGGCCTCGGCCTCACCCACGACGCGCTGGTGCGCCAGTCGATCCGCGCCAACATCCGCGCGTCGGCGAACCACCTGCGGCACGGCTCCGAGATCCTCGAGCAGTTGATCGAGCACGACGGCCTCTGCGTCGTCGGCGCCGAGTACTCGCTCGAGACAGGCGTCGTCGACTTCTTCGACGGGTTGCCCGAGGGCGAGTAGGGGGGGCGCGGGGGGGAGGGCGGCATCCCTGCGCCGCCCTTCCCCCCAGTCCGCGCCTGTGTGCGCTGCGTCTATCGTCGCCGTCGGCGTGCCGCGCTGAACTCGCTCGTCGAGAGCATGGCGTCGTGAACGGTGCGGGGGGCGGGGGGCGGACTCCCGCCTGACGAGGACGACGATGACGCAAAGACGCAAAGACGCGAAGGCGCGAAGGCGCGAAGGCGCGAAGACAGGCCTCTTGGACCGGTGGCGCGAATCGGCACGACGACTGCGATGTGTAAGTATTTACTAGATGGTTGTTTATGGCGACAGGGGCGGTCTGCTGAACTAATGCGTCACTTTATGCCGAACTGTAATACAATTAGGCTGTGACATATCGCAGGCTGCTTGAGCTTCCCCGCGAGCGTTCCGTGCTGCTGCTGGGGCCGCGGCAGACGGGCAAGAGCACGCTTGTCCGGCTCGCGCTACCGCCGAACTCGTGGAGCGTCGACCTGCTGAGCCACGAGAGCTCGCTCGCCTACTCGAAGGACCCCGGACGGTTCCGCCGCGAAGCCGCCGCTGCGATCCGCGATGGCGCCGGGACGGTCTTTGTCGACGAGGTGCAGAAGGTGCCCGCACTGCTCGATGAGGTACACGCCCTCATCGAGGAGACGCGGGCGCGATTCATCCTCACCGGTTCGAGCGCGCGGAAGCTGCGTCGAGGCGGGGCCAATCTGCTCGCGGGCCGGGCGTCGGTCCGGAGACTCCATCCGCTGACTCTCCGCGAGACGGGGGAGGCGTTCGACCTCGATGTGGCGCTGCGCCTCGGCACGCTCCCGCAGGCGCTGTCGCTTCCCGGCGACGGCGCGGTCGACTTCCTTCGGTCCTATGCGCAGACCTATCTGCGCGAAGAGGTCTTCGCGGAGGCGCTCGTCCGGAACATCGGCGGCTTCGGCCGCTTCCTCGACGTCGCGGCGGCGCAGTCGGGCGAGTTGGTGAACGCGAGCGCGATCGCCCGCGACGCCGGGGTCGCCGCGCGCACCGTCCGGGAGTACTACTCGATCCTCGAGGACACGCTCCTGGGCTTTCGGCTCGAGCCGTGGCGCCACAGCCCGCGGGCGAGACTCGTCGCGCATCCGAAGTTCTACTTCTTCGACACCGGCGTCACGAACGCGCTGACGAACCGCCTCCTCGCCGAGCCGGACGGGCTGCTGCGCGGCCGCCTCTTCGAGCAGTGGGTCGTGACCGAGTGCGTGCGCATGCTCGACTACCTCCATCCGGAGACGAAGGCCTACTTCTGGCGCACGCACATGGGCGCCGAGGTGGACCTCGTCTTCGAACGCCACGGCGTCCTGCGCGCCGCGATCGAGATCAAGGCACGCGGCGATCTCGGCGGGTCGGACCTCTCGGGCCTTCGGACCTTCGGCGACGCGCATCCCGGAACCCCCCGGGTCATCGTCTGCACGGCGCAACACGCATCGGAGATCGACGGCGTCGAGGTGCTGCCGTGGCGGCGCTTCTTCGCGGAATTCGACCGCTTCGCGCAGGGCGCGAGCTAGCGCCTCGCGCCGCCTCCCCACCGGGTGTCGACGTAGCGTTCGACCAGCGCGAGGAACTCCTCGGCGATCGTCGGCCCCTCGAGGTGCATCACGCGCTCGCCGTCGATGTAGACGGGCGCCTTCGGCGATTCGCCGCTGCCGGGCAGCGAGATGCCGATGTCGGCGGCGCGGCTCTCGCCGGGGCCGTTGACGACGCAGCCCATCACGGCGACGGTCAGCGTCTGGCTGCCGGGGTGGCGGGCGCGCCACTCGGGCAGCTTGCGCTCGAGGTGGCCCTGGATCTGTTCGGCCAGCTCCCGGAAGAGCGTCGACGTGGTGCGTCCGCATCCGGGGCAGGCGGTCACGCTCGGCCGGAAGCGCCTCAGCTCCATCGCCTGGAGGATCTCCTGGCAGAGGCGCACCTCCTTCGCGCGGTCGCCGCCGACCTCGGGCGTCAGGCTCGCGCGGATCGTGTCGCCGATGCCCTCGGCGAGCAGCACCGAGAGCGCCGCCGTCGTCGCGACGATCCCCTTCATGCCGAGGCCCGCCTCGGTGAGGCCCAAGTGCAGCGGCACGTCGAGGCGGGCCGCCAGCGTCCGGTAGACCGAGACCATCTGCGGCAGCCGCGAGACCTTGCAGCTCACGAGGATGCGGTCGGGCGGCAGGCCGAGCGCGATCGCCTCCTCGACGCTGCTCACCGCGCTCTCGACCAGCGCCCCGTTCTCGACCTCTTCGGCTGAGAGGGGCTCGCTGCGGCGGCCGTTCTCGTCCATCTTCGCCGCCAGCACCTCCGGGTCGAGGCTCCCCGCGTTGACGCCGATCCGCACCGGCTTCCCGAGGTCGCAGGCCACGCGTATGAAGGCCGCGAAGTTCTCGTCGCGCCGGTTCCCGCGGCCGACGTTGCCCGGGTTGATCCGGAACTTGTCGAGCGCGGTCGCGCAGCCGGGATGGTCGCGCAGCAGGCGGTGGCCGATGAAGTGGAAGTCGCCCACCAGCGGCACGTTGCAGCCGAGACCGGCGAGCCGCCGCTTCACCTCCGGCACCGCGCGCGCCGCGTCGTCGTTGTTGACGGTCACGCGGACGAGTTCGCTGCCCGCGTCCGCGAGCAGCCTGCACTGCGCCACCGTCGCCGCCACATCGGCGGTGTCGGTGTCGGTCATCGACTGGATGACGATCGGGTGGTCGCCGCCGATGGGCACGCTGCCCACGTGGACGATGCGGGAGGGGCGCCGGGGAGGTTGGCTCACGCCCCTCTAGCGTACTCGCGATAGAGCTCGAACCCCTCGCCGGCGCTCTTGCCCTCGTGCACGACGGCGCGCACCGCGCGGATCATCGCGACCGGGTGGTCGGACTGGAAGATGTTGCGCCCCATGTCGACCCCCCGCGCCCCCCCCGAAATGGCGTTGTGGGCAAGGGCGAGCGCCTCCTTCTCGGGCGTCTTCTTCCCCCCCGCGACGACGATCGGCACGGGGCAGCTAGAAACGACGCTCTCGAACTCGGCGCAGTAGTAGGTCTTGACGATCTGCGCGCCCATCTCCGCCGCGATGCGGCAGCAGAGCGAGAGGTAGCGCGCGTCGCGCACCATCTCCTTGCCCACGGCGGTGACCGCGAGCACCGGGATGCCGTAGCGCGTCGCCTCGTCGACGAGCGTCGCGAGGCTCGTGAGCGTCTGCCTCTCGAACTCGGCGCCGACGAAGATCGAGAGCGCGACGGCCGCCACGTTGAGGCGGAGCGCATCCTCGATCGAGACGGTGATCGCCTCGTTCGAAAGCTCCTTCAGCACGCTGGAGCCGCCGGAGACGCGCAGAACCACCGGCGGGCAGCGCTCGGGATCGACGCTCGTGCGCAGCACGCCGCGGGTGCACATCAGCGAGTCGGCGTGGCCAAGCAGCGGCGCGATCGTGGCCCGCGCGTCCTCGAGCCCCGTCGTCGGGCCGAGGAAGTAGCCGTGGTCGACGGCGAGCATCACCGCCCGGCCGGTCTCCGGCCGCAGGATGCCCGCAAGGCGCTGGCGCATGCCCCAGTCCATGGGCGCGAGCATAGCGCCTAGGCCCGCGGCGCGCGAACAATTCGCGGGTGGCGCGGACGGCACGATCGGATAGGAAAACCACGAAGACTCGAAGTCACGAAGGCGGCTTCGGGCGAACTGCTGGGGCGTCAGTACAGCCTTGGCTGCAGGGGCAGGTTGGGCGGTGTCCTCACGCCGACCGGTCCAAACGCCTGACCGCGATCAGTTCGCCGTCTGCGACGGCGCGCACGTCGGCTTCCGTGAGCGTGACAAGCGCTTCTGTCTTGCCGGATGCGCTCACGAATTCGACCTCGAGTCCATCCGGCTCGTAGCAGACTCGGGGCCGGGCGGGGGGTTGTGCTGCTCCGCAGGCGGGGCGGGCTCTGCCTGCGGGTCGGCATCGCGCGGACGATCCGCGTGTGGTTAGGGGTGCACGATCCGATCGGAGAACCATGAAAGCTCGAAGTCACGAAGGCGCGACTCAGTCGGCGGGTTCGTAGATGGCGGGCTGGTCGCGCGGCGGGGGGACCGGCCGGCCTGCTTCGCGTGCGTCGGTGAGCCACGCCGCTTGCGCCTCGCGAACCGCCTTCAACGCCACCTCCGGAGCATCCCCGAATGCTGAGCAGAGCTCGAGGTAGGGGATGTCGGCGACATGGCCGCCGTACTCCCGGCTGTTGAAGATGTTGAGGTGATAGTCGCGCAACAGCGACTGCCGACGGTCAGATTGTGCCGCGCGATGAGGCGGCGGAGGACCATCGCGTCGGGGATCAGGTTCGGCGGCGGCGCGCAGCGCGGTCAGCGGCACGCTCCTGCGGGGACGGCCGGTTCACCTCACCGCTCCCGGGCAGCATCGAGCGCGTTCCGGAGAGGGATGAGGACGCACGCTGCAAGCACGTCTCGCCCTCGGCGGGGTTGATTCCGTTCGCGGAGTTCGGCGTTGCGGGCAACCGCAATCAGGATCACGGAAGTGATGAGACCAAGCGGACACGTCCAGAACACCTGGTCGGCGCGATCGGTCACAAGCGGGAAGACGGCGGAGGCCAGGATCCCCCACAATGCCGCACGTACCAGCGACAAGTCGCCGACGGACTTTCGGCTTTCGGCGAAGGACAAGACGACACCGAAGAGCGCACCGGACACGAGTCCAACCCAAGCGATGATGGCGATCATCCGGATCGGACCTGCATCGCCTCGAATGGGAATGAAGATCGAAGGGATACCGATCAAGAGCGTGAAGATCGCCGCCCAGGCAGGCGCCCAGAGCAGACCGGTCGCCACGACGCCACGAACCCTCCGCAAGAGACTGCTCATTGCCCTCGCCATCTTCGATTCCAGTCCGTCTGACGCCTTGCCGCTCACCTGCGAGCGGCCAGACCGAATTCTATCGCTCTTTGCGGGCGCGCTCCCCGGCCGCTCGTCAGGTGCAGCGGTTTGTTAGCTGGTCGCGACTGAATCCAAGTCCACGACATCTCGAGCCCAGAAGAGGATCGAGCCCCTCGTACCCTCGAAGTCCGTCACGAGGACCCGAAGTCCATTGAGCCGCCTCTTGCTCACGTCGAGGATCGCCATGCCGCCGGTCGGAGTCGGGAAGCAGCCCTCCTCGATCCGGAGATCCTGCGGAGACCAGAACCGAAGACGTCGCGACACGGACTCGCGTTCGAGGACCAAGTCGATGAACGGCTCGGTACCGTCTCGCCCCACGTAGTAACGGAACTCGGCGATCGAGTAGAGCCAAGGGCTCTCGATGATCGGGTGTGCAGGATCCGGCTCCATGATCCAGTTAACTTGCAATTCTCCGGCTTTGGATTGTAGCGGGCTCGCGGCCGGGCGTGGGTCGTGGTGCTCGACGGTTGCGTGGGCCCTGACTGTTCGTCGGCCTGGAGGGAGATGGCAGGCGCCGCCGCGGCTCTGGGCGGGGCGGTGACGCGCGTACGCGGAACTGCGCAAGGTCCGAGCCTCCGACCGGAGTGGAGCCCTGTACCACGAGTGGGACCGAGTCTCGAATGGTGCTCGGGTTTCAGGGGCGAAGGCGTTCGGAGGCGCGCGAGGATGTTGCCGCGCGAGCCTTGCAGGGCGCAGGTGCCACCGGGAACCGCGCGGTGCCGTGGACCACAGCCTTCGTCGTGAGGTTTCAAGAAGGAACCCAGGAACCGAGGAAGAGGCAGACTCGATCCACGTGAGTCCCGGGCTGCTCCCACTCGCACTCATGGGTTCCTCCCTTCCTGGTTTCCTCATCAAGTCCTCTCCGCTCGATCCGGATCGGCCGCAGGCCGTCGCAAGGGCGCGCAGCACAGCCCGAGGCCGGCGCTCGCTGTAGTTGCGGCGTGGAGCGCGCCGACTGCAGCGACGCTTAAAGCACGAACGGCACGATCAGTTTCGTCCGCGCCTTCCACGCCGCGAAGTCGGCGCCGAAGCGGTCGGCGAGCCAGCGCTCCTCGCGGCGGATGCGGCGGATGACGGTGGGCACGACGTAGGCGAGGATCAGCAGCAGGCTCCACGAGTCGCAGAGGATGACGGGCAGCCCGGCGAAGAGGAGCAATAGGCCGAGATAGGCGGGGTGGCGCACGAGGCGGTAGGGGCCCCTCGTCACGAGCGTTTGCTTCTCGCCGACATGGACGACGTAGGAGAAGTTGGCCGAGAGAGCGTAGATCGACCAGAGCCGGATCGCGAGACCGGCCGTCGCGAGCAGCAGGCCAACCTGCACCGTCGTCCACGTGCGCGGCAGGTGGCCCGCCCACCGGCCCGCCTTGTAGAGCGGCAGTTGCAGCAGCACGAAATAGAGGAACCAGACCGCCTTCCAGCGCCGTTCGCGCGAGGCGCCTCCGCCGGGGTCGCCGTGCACCTTGCGGATCCGGTCGAGCAGCATCCCCTCCATGAACCACGCGCCGAGCAGGAACCCCTCGTAGGCGAGGATCAGCCCCCACCACGGGTAGGGGATGCGCCGGAAGTACTCGTCGAGGAAGTGGAGGATCCGATCCATCAGAGGGTCGGCGAGCCGAAGCGGGTCGTATAGAGCGCGAGGATCTCCGACGCGGTCTCCTCGACGGCGCGCCGGGTCACGTCGACGACCGTCCACGCCGGGTGGGCGCGGAAGAGGTCGCGCGCCCACGCGAGCTCGCGCTGGATCTGCGCGAGGTCGGCGTAGCTGCTCTCCCCCGTCACGCCGAGGTGCTTGAGCCTCTCGGTCCTGATCTCGAAGAGCTTCTGCGGCGTGATCTGCAGGCCGAAGACGCGCTCGCCCGGCACCGCGTCGATCTCCGCCGGCGGGTGCACGCCGTGCACCAGCGGCAGGTTCGCGACGCGGTAGCCCTTCTGCGCGAGCGTCATGCTGACCGGCGTCTTCGACGTGCGGCTCACGCCGACGATGACGAGGTCGGCATTCTTGAAGTTGCGCGGAAGCTGCCCGTCGTCGTTCTTGACGGTGAAGTCGAGAGCCTCGATCCGGCGGAAGTACTCCGCGTCGAGGCGGTGGAGCAGCCCCGGCGTGCTCACCGGCGCCTCGCCGAGCCACTGGCCGATGCGCGACATCAGCGGCCCCATCAGGTCGACGGCCTGCACGCCGTACTGCGCCGCGCGGTCGTGGATCGCGACGCGCTGGTCGGCGCGCACGAGCGTGTAGACGATCAGCGCGTTCTCCGCGGCGGCCTTGTCCACGGTCTCGTATAGCCCCTCGGCGGCGCGCACGTTCGAGAAGATGCGCAGCCGTACCTGCTCGTGCTTGAACTGCAGGAGCGCCGCCTGCACGACCTTGCTCGCGGTCTCGCCGGTCGAGTCGGAGACGACATAGATCGCGCGCCGCTCGGCCATCAGCTCCCCTCGACCCAGCGGTGGCCGTCCTCGAACACTTCCTTCTTCCAGATCGGCACGTCGCGCTTGAGCCGCTCGATCGCCTCCGCGCACGCCGCGAGCGCGGGCTGCCGCCGCGGCGCCGCGACGGCGATCGCCACGCTCGCGCCGCCCACGGGCACGACGCCGCGCCGGTGGTGCACCGCCACATGGTGCACGCCAAAGCGCTCCCGGAGCGCGGAAGCGAGCCGTGCGAACTGCCTGAGCGCCATCGTCTCGTGTATTTCATACTCAAGACGGAGGACGGTCCGGCCCTCGCTGCTCCCGCGCACGGTGCCGAGGAAGCCCGCGACGGCGCCGCACGCGGGGTCGCGCACGGCCTCGAACGCGGCGGCCGGATCGAGCGTCGCGTCCACGATCCGGAAGTCGTCCCTCAACGCTATCCTCCCGAGACCGGCGGGATCACATCGACGGGAAGGTGGGGGGGCACGGGGGCCGAGTCGGCGACGAACTCGTCGTTGATCGCGAAGCGGCAGCTGGCCAGCGCCGGCGCGAGCGCGGGGCAGGCCTTCGCGAGCACCCCCCGCAGCCCCCCGACATCGCTCCCCGCGGGAAGTTCGACCTCGACCCGGTCGCGGCCCGCCCTCTCCTTCAAGCCCGCGTAGAGCCGGAGAGTGACCGTCACGCCGGCACCGGCTCCCGCCGGCGGGTGACGCGGTTGTAGAACGCGTCGCGCTCGACCGGCTCGCGGCCGGCTTCGCGGATGATCTCGCGCAGCCGCTCCTCGGTGAGCCCCTCCGGCGTCGCGGCGCCCGCCATGTGGTAGATGCGCTCCCACGTGACGGTGCCGTCGAGGTCGTCGGCGCCGAAGGAGAGCGCGACCTGCGCGGTCTTGACGCCGAGCATGATCCAGTAGGCCTTGATGTGCGGGACGTTGTCGAGGAGCAGCCGTCCGACGGCGACGTTCTTCAGTGCGTCGATGCCGCTCGGCGCGCCGAGCTTCGCGAGCCTGTTGAAGTCGGGGTGGTAGGCGAGCGGGATGTAGCTGAGCAGGCCGCCGGTGCGGTCCTGCATGTCGCGCAGCCGCAGCAGGTGGTCGACGCGCTCTTCGATCGTCTCGATGTGGCCGTAGAGAAGTGTCGCGTTGCTCGGGATGCCGAGGGAGTGCGCGGTCTCGTGCACCTCGAACCAGCGGTCGGCGTCCGCCTTCTCGCGGCAGACCTTGTAGCGGACCCGGTCGGCGAAGACCTCGGCGCCGCCGCCGGGGATCATGTCGAGGCCCGCCTCCCGGAGCGCGACGAGCGTGTCGCGGATCGACAGGCCGTGCAGTTCGGCGAAGTAGCTGATCTCGATGGCCGTGAACGCCTTGACCGCGACGGTCGGGTGCTCGCGCTTCAGCGCCCGGATCATGCCGGTGTAGTAGTCGAACGGCAGCGTCGGGTGGACGCCGCCGACGATGTGGAACTCCGAGAGGCCCGAGTCCTTGAAGGGGGCCACGTGCTCGAGCACCTGCTCCACCGTCCAGAGCCAGGCCCCCTCCTGCCCCTCCTTGCGGTAGAAGGAGCAGAACATGCAGTCGTACTTGCAGATGTTGCTGTAGTTGATGTGGCGGTTCTTGAGGTACCAGGCGACGTTGCCGTGGCGCCGCTCGCGCGCGCGGTTGGCGGCCCAGCCGAGCGCGGGAAGATCGTCGCTCCTGAAGAGGCGCACGCCGTCGTCGAAGGAGAGGCGCTCGCCCGCCTCCGCCTTCGCGAGCAGGTCGCCGAGGTCGCCGTCGAGGAAGAGGCGCGGGATCACGCCGCCACCTCCTCGTAGTAGACGTTGCGCCGGCGCGGCTGAAAGCCGCACATGCGGATGCTGCGTTCGATCTCCTCGGCGTTCATCGAGTAGGTCGTGCCGGCGGCGCTGACGACGTTCTCCTCGAGCATCGTCGAGCCCATGTCGTTGACGCCCGCGCGCAGCGTGACCTCGGCGATGCGCGCCCCCTGCGTGACCCAGCTCGCCTGCAGGTTCGCCACGTTGTCGAGGTAGAGGCGGGCGACCGCGGCGGTGCGCAGGTACTCGTGGGACTCGAGCTTAGGATAGCGCCACATCGCGGTGTTCTCGGGCTGGAAGGTCCAGAGGATGAAGGCCGTGAAGCCGCGCGTCTCCTCTTGCAGCGCGCGCACGAGGTCGAAGTGCTCGATCCGCTCGGCCCGCGTCTCCTCGTGGCCGAACATCATCGTCGCGGTGGAGCGCATGCCGATGCCGTGCGCGGTCCGGTGGACGTCGAGCCACGCCCGTGTCGTCGTCTTCAGCGGCGCGATCACGTCGCGCACCCGGTCCACGAGCATCTCGCCGCCCGCGCCGGGCAGCGTGCCGAGCCCCGCGTCGCGCAGCCGCAGCAGCACGTCGCGGACGGGCAGCTTCTCGACCGAGGCGATGTGCTCGATCTCAGGCGCCGAGAAGCCGTGGACGTTGACCGGGTAGTTCGCCTTGATGAAGCGGAGCATCTCCTCGTACCAGGAGAGCGGCAGGTCGGGGTGGTGGCCCCCCTGCAGCAGGATCTGGATGCCGCCCACCTCGAGCAGCTCTTCTATTTTTTTGCCGATCTGCTCGTGGCTCAGCACATAGCTCTCGGCGTGCCCCGGCCGCCGGTAGAAGGCGCAGAAGCGGCAGTAGGTCACGCAGGCGTTGGTGTAGTTGATGTTGCGCTCGACGATGTAGGTGACGACCGGCTCGGGGTGCAGGAACATCCGCCGCCGGTGCGCGAGCGCCATCAGCAGGTGGAGGTCCCCCCGCTCGAGCAGCGCCACCCCCTCCTCCGGCCCGAGGCGCTCGTGCGTGGCCGCCTTGTCGTAGGCGCGGTCGAGGAGATCGCGTTCCATGACGGGCAATCACGCTACCACGCGAGTAGTCTGGTGCGGAGCAATGCTGATCGACCGCCTCGTCACCGGCCCCTTCCAGGAGAACAGCTACCTGGTCGCGGCGGCGCGCGGCCAGCCGTGCGTCCTCATCGACCCGGGGGACGAGGCGGAGCGGATCGCCGGGCGCATCGAGGAACTCGGGCTCGAGCCGGTGCTCATCCTCAACACCCACGGCCACCTCGACCACATCGGCGCCGTCGCCGACCTGCAGGAACGCTACGCGATCCCCTTCGCGCTCCACCCCGACGACCGCTTCCTCGTCACCGGCGTCAACGAGCAGGCGCGGATGTTTGGCCTCGACGGCTACCGCGACCCGAAGGTCGATCGCGACCTCGTCGCGGGCGAGACGGTCCGCGCCGCCGGGCTGGAGTTCGAGGTCATCCACACGCCCGGCCACAGCCCGGGCCACGTCGCGCTGAGCCTCGGTACGGTCGTCTTCGGCGGCGACAACCTCTTCCAGGGGGGGATCGGCCGCAGCGACCTCCCCGGCGGCGACCCGCGCGTGCTGCGCCGCACCCTCGAAAGGGTCTTCCTCGCGATGCCCGATGGGACCGTCATCCACCCCGGCCATGGCCCGTCGACGACGATCGGCGCGGAGCGGCGCACCAACCCCTTCCTGACCGGCGCCGTCCGATGGTGAAGGAGCCGGGCCGGGCCGGCCGGCCGGATCCGTCGGGTTCCTGCCGATAGACTAGGGGTATGGAACGCGACGCCGGACTGCGAGTGCTCCGCCTCTCGTCGCGCGCCGGCCGCAACGAGGTCGAGCGCGCCTACAAGCAGGAGTGTCGCCCGCTGAAGCTGCGACTGCTCCACGCCAACCGCCCCGAGGAGATCGCGCTGTTGCGCCAGTCGATCCGGACGCTCGTCTCGGCGTGCGAGGCGGTGACCGGGAATCCGCACCTGCCCGCGCCGAAGCCCTCCGTCTCCGGCCGCAAGGTGCTCGACCTGCTGCAGCGCACCTCCGTGGCCAAGCTCGACGCGGCGCGCGCGCGGGCGTTCTTCCGCCTCCGGGAGCAGCCGGACGCGGACGCCGTCCGCGCCGCCTACCGTGACTACGCCCGGGCGCTCGTGCGCCGCTTCGCGAACGCGGAGGACCGCGACGAGATCCGCACGCTCCGGCGCGCGCGCCAGAAACTCCGGACGATCCGGAACTTCGCGCTCGCGTGATCGAATCCGCGTTCGTCTTCGCGGTCTGCCAGGCCGGGTCCGAGGGGGCGCTCAAGCGCGAGGTGGCGCGCGAACATCCCGGCCTCCGCCTCGCCTTCTCGCGGCCCGGCTTCCTCACCTTCAAGGCGCCCGGGCCGGTCGGGACGGGGTTCGATCTGCGCTCGGTCTTCGCCCGCGTCTCAGGCCTCTCCCTCGGACGCACCGACGCCCCGGAGCACGATCTGCTCCACCGCTATTCGCGCGACGGCCTGCTGCCGGTCGTGCGGGAGGGCCGACCGGCCGCGGGGGGCGAGCGCGTGCTCGACCGGATCGTCGTCGACCCCGGCGAGGAGTGGGTCGGCTACCACGTCCACGGCCCCGGACGCTCGGCCTACCCCGGCGCAAACCCCTCCCTCGCGCTCCCTCCCCATGCCCCCTCGCGGGCCTACCTGAAACTCGCGGAGGCGCTCGTCTGGTCTGACGCCCCCCTCCGCCCCGGCGAGTGCGCCGTCGAACTCGGCAGCGCGCCGGGAGGCGCCGCGCTCCTGCTGATCGAGAAGGGCCTGACCGTGATCGGCGTCGACCCCGCGCCGATGGCGCCGCGGGTGGTCGCGTCGAAGGCGTTCACGCACCTGCGGCGCGGCGCGGCGAAGCTGACGCCGAAGGACCTGCCGCGCCCGCCCGACTGGCTCCTGCTCGACGTGAACCTCCCCCCCGACGAGGCGATCGGCCTCCTCGAGCCCCTCGCCGCCGGCTGCAAGGGGCTCCTGCTGACGCTGAAGCTGCACGACGAGGCCGCGGTGGACCGCATCCCTGTCTGGCTCGCGAGGATCCGCGCCCTCGCCGGCGGGGAGGTGCGGGCGACGCAACTCCCCTCGCACAAGAGCGAGTTCCTCGTCTACGCCTCCCAGCGCGCGTAGAGCGAGAGGGGGAGGACCCGGCCGGAGCGCTTCTCCTCGAGGCCGAGTTCGCCCACGGAGACGCGCCCGCCGGGGAGCGCGTCGCGCAGCAGGTTGCCGAGCATCAGCGACGACGCCTCGAGGTTGTACATCGTGAGCAGCAGGAAGCGGGGCCGGTCGGAGAGGAGCCCGCTGCAGCGCGCGAGCAGCTCGGCGATCTGCTCCTCGACCTTCCAGACCTCGCGGTTGGGCCCGCGGCCGAAGCTCGGCGGATCGAGGCAGATCGCGTCGTAGCGGCTCTTGCGCCGCGCCTCGCGCGCGACGAACTTCATCGCGTCGTCGAGGATCCAGCGGACGGGCCTCGCGTCGAGTCCCGAGAGCGCCTGGCTCGCGCGCGCGGCGGCGATCGCCGGCTTGCTGCTGTCCACGTGCGTGACGCCCGCCCCGCTCGCCGCCGCGACGAGGGTCGCCGCGCCGGTGTAGCCGAAGAGGTTCAGCATCGAGGCGCCCGGGGCCGCCGCGAGATGGGCGCGGATCCAGCGCCAGTGCGGATCCTGCTCGGGGAAGAGTCCCACGTGCTTGCTCGCGGCCGAGACGCGCGCGACGAACTTCACGTCGTTCCACGGCAGGGACCACGACTCCGGAGGCGGCCTGCGCCAGTGCCACTTCGCCTCCTCGGTGAAGCGCCCGTGCGCTCGCTCCCATGGCTCGCGACCGAGGGAGCGCTTCCACCACGCCTTCGGCTCCGAACGCGCGAGCAGCACCTCCCCGAACCGCTCGAGCTTCATGCCCTCGCCCGAGTCGAGCAGTTCGTGTTCGGGCCAGGTGCCGAGGAGGAGTTCGGGGTTCTGCATCGCGGGGGCTACAGGCTACGGTCTCGGGCCAACGGCCTGTAGCCTATGGCCTGCTCATGGAACCGGGCGACGACCCCCGCCAGCTGCCGGGGCTCAGGATGGCGCGGCCCGAGGCGCTTGCGGCGCTCGGCCTCCGCACCGTCGAGGATCTCGTCTACCACCTGCCGCGCCGTCACGAGGACCGGCGCGAACTGCACCCGATCGGCCTGCTGCGGGAGGGGGAGGTCGCCCTCGTGCGCGGCACGCTCGGGCCGCTGCGCGCGGTGGGCGGGCGCGGAAGGAAGAGCTGCGTCCGCGGCTGGCTCAGCGACGCGAGCGGCAGGATCGAACTCCTCTGGTGGAACCAGCCGTGGATCGCGAAAAACCTCGCCGGGTCGCCCGAGATGTTCGTCTTCGGCCGGGTGCGCCGCGGGACGATCTCGTCGCCGGAGTACGAGGTGCTGCGCGAGGAGGAGACGCTGCACGGCGGGCGCATCGTCCCCATCCACCCGGTCACGAAGGGGGTGACCGCCCCGGCGCTGCGCCGCGCGGTCTTCGCCGCGCTGGAGGAGGTCCTCGGCCGCCTCGACGATCCGCTGCCGGACGATCTCCGGGGGGCCCGGGGGCTCGCGCCGCTGCGCGAGGCGCTCCAGGCGATCCACTTCCCGGCCGACCGGGCCGCGCTGGAGCGGGCGGAGCATCGGCTCAAGTACGACGAACTCTTCTATTTCGAGCTGGCCGTCGCGGCGCAGCGGCGGCGCTCGCGCACCCGGGTCGGCATCGCGCACCGATGGAGCGCGGAACTCGACCGGCGCATCCTCGCGCGCTTCCCCTTCGAGTTCACCGCCGCGCAGCGGCGCGTCGTCGGGGAGATCCTCGCCGACCAGCGCGCACCCGAACCGATGAACCGCCTCCTGCAGGGGGACGTCGGCAGCGGTAAGACCGCCGTCGCGCTCTACGCGGCGCTCGTCGCGATCGCGAACCGCACGCAGGTCGCCTTCCTCGCGCCGACGGAGCTGCTCGCGCGGCAGCACCACCGGACGATCACCGGCCTGCTGGCGGGCTCGGAGGTGCGCGTCGAGCTGCTCGTCGGCAGCACCCCCGCGGCCGAGCGGCGCGACCTGCTCGCGCGGCTCGCCTCGGGGGACCTCGACCTCGTGCTCGGCACCCACGCGCTGCTCGAGCCCGACATCGAGTTCGGCCGGCTGGGCCTCGTCGTCGTGGACGAGCAGCACAAGTTCGGCGTCGAGCAGCGGGCCCAGCTGCAGCGCAAGGGCATCCGCCCCGACGTGCTCGTGATGACGGCGACCCCGATCCCGCGCACCCTGGCCCTGACGGCCTTCGGCGACCTCGATGTCTCCGTCCTCGACGAACTGCCCCCCGGCCGCACGCCCGCGGAGACGCGCCTTCTGCCCGCCTCGCGCGCCGACGCGGCCTATGCGTCCCTGCGCGATGCCGTCGCGCAGGGGCGCCAGGGCTACGTGATCTACCCCCTCGTCGAGGAGTCGGAGGAGATCGACGCGCTGGCCGCGGAGAAGGGGTTCCACGAGCTGCGCGAGGGCCCGCTCTCGGGCCTGCGCCTCGGCCTCGTCACGGGCCGCACGCCGTCCGGCGAGCGCGAGGCGACGATGGAGGCCTTCCGGCGCGGCGCCCTCGACGCGCTCGTCGGCACGACGGTGCTCGAGGTGGGCATCGACGTGCCCAACGCGACCGTGATGCTGATCCAGAACGCGGAGCGGTTCGGGCTGGCGACGCTCCACCAGCTCAGGGGCCGCATCGGCCGCGGCGCGGAGCGGTCCCTCTGCCTGCTGATCGCGTTCAAGCTCGGCGTCGAGGCGAGGCAGCGCCTGCGCGCGCTGCTCGCGACGACCGACGGGTTCCGGATCGCCGAGGAGGATCTGAGGCTGCGGGGGCCCGGGGAGTTCTTCGGGCGCCGGCAGCACGGGATGCCGGAATTCCGGCTCGCGGACCTCGCGCGCGACGCCGCCACGCTCGCCGCCGCGAGGCAGGACGCGTTCGCGCTGCTGGAGCGCGACCCGAGGCTCGAGGGCCACTCACGCCTGCGAGCGGAGTTCCGTCGGCGCTTCGCCGGGCGCTTCAGCCTCTACGAGGTCGGGTAGCAGCAGCCGCAGCGTCGTCTCGTAGTCGCGGTTCGCCCAGGCGTGCGAGAGCTGGTCGAGGCGGCCCATCACCGGGAGCAGCTCGCAGCGGCAGCGGCGCGCGGTCGCCTCCATCGCGCGGGTGAAGTGGAAGATCGAGAGCCGCCCCTTGCGCAGGCTCGCGTGGAGCCGCTCCACCTGCTCGCCCCAGTGGATGAGGTCGAGCAGCCGGGGGTCGCGCAGCCGCAGCAGCAGCGCGCGGTTCTTGGCCAAGTCCTCGTAGATCCGGTCGCGGTGCTCGGGCCTCAGGCTTCGGTCCTCGAGCAGCACGAGCAGCGCCGCCGTCGTCGCATCCCCGGGGCGCGCGTCGAAGCCGCCGGGCGTGCGGAAGTCGCGCGCCTCGCGCAGCGCCTCGGTTCTGTCGAGCAGTTCCTCGAGTTGCATCGGCCGGTCCGACAAGACCCCCGAGATTAACCGCGCCCGCGCGCGATGGCGAGGGAGCAGCCCCCCCGCGCCCCCCCGAGATCGCCCCGCGTGTCTCGTTTTCGCCCCATCGGCTGCCGTGACCCGTCCATGACGCGCTGCCGCCAAGGTGGATGCCGGATGCGAGCCACACTCCTGCTGCTCTTCCTAGGGCTCCCCGTCCTCGCCCAGGGGAGCGGCAACAAGCCCAAGAAGCCCGTCTTCGACGTGCCGGAGCCCGCGGGCGACGCGCCGCCGGCGGAGGGGGAGGCCGACGAGGAGCGCGAAGGGCTCAAGGGCACGATCGGCCGCCTCGCGGGCTGGCCCGGCGAGAAGTCGCGCCGCGCGGCCGAGCGCCTCATCGTGCTGAAGGAGAAGAGCTACCCGCTCGTGCTCGACATCCTCGTGTCGCAGGATCCGCGCGTCGACAACCTCAAGCCCGGGGCCGCCTACGTGATCGGCCGCATCGGCGAGAAGAGCCACTGCATCACGCTGCTGCTCGTGGCCGCGGAGAAGAGCCAGCACCGCCACGCGTCGGTCTTCCTCGAGGCGGCGTCGCGGCTCAACGAGGAGGAGGCGGTCGCGGAGGCGTTCCGGTTCTTCCAGCTCTCGGAGACGACGCTGCGCGGCGAGGCCTTCCGCTTCGTGCGCGAGCGCGTCGCCCGGCGCAACCTGCCCGCGGTGCTCGACCTGCTCGACCGCACCGCCGCGGAGCGCCCCTTCACGCGCGAGATCGGCCTGCAGCTGCTCGACCGGCTCCTCGAGACGAAGGAGGTCTCGTGGGAGGAGGCCAGCGCCCGCTTCTACGCGGCGCTCGGCGACGAGTCGCCGCAGGTGGCAAGCCGCGCGATGCGGCTCGTCGCGTCGCGCAACGACGAGGCGAACATCGAGGCGCTCAACGGGCTCATCACGAAGCAGCACAGCTTCTGGCGCCAGCGCTCCTACGCCGCGCTGGCCTTCTCGATCATGAGCTCCGCGTTCAAGGTGCAGCCGCTGAAGCCGGAGACGATCGCCGTGCTCCGCGGCGAGATGGGCCTGCAGCACCGCACCGAGATGCTCGCGCAGGCCAGTGCCGCGCTTGCCCTCGCGCAGGCGGCGCTGCGCACGCGCGACAGCGACCTGGTGCGGCTGCTCGACCGCGACATCCCGATCATCCTGATCGAGGCGGTCGGCGCCGGCAACCGCCACTACCGCGACTTCGCCTCGGTGATGCCGCTCGCCTACACGATGCTGCGCCGCATCACCGGGGAGAACTTCGCCGACCAGGCGCCGCTCTGGGGCCGCTGGTGGCTCGACAACGGGCGCCGCTTCCGCGCCCGCCGCGAGCTCAACGAGATCGAGGAGGCGGACCTGGCCGACGCCGTGATGGACGTCAAGGCGGCGGGCGGCGGGGCGACCGTGCGCTTCGCCGTCGCCGGGGCCGAGCGGCCCACCTTCCTCCGGGGGCGCGCATACGCGCTCCCGGCCCCGACGATGCGCGCGCTGGTCGGCGAGCTGCGGACGCTCGGGTTCTTCGCCGCCCCGGAGGCCGATCCGGCCCACGTGGGCCCCGACGAGGGTCTCGTCGTCGTGCGCGTCGGGGACCTCGCGCGCACCGTCGCCTTCGGGAAGAGCGCCGCGGGGCTGAAGGCGCGCGACGCGCTCTTCGGCGTCTTCGACGCGACGGCGCGGGACTTCGCGTGGCAGATCTGGTGGGACATCGACAAGCAGCCCACGTGGGACCTCTTCTTCGCCGAGAACGTCAAGTGGTTCCACGAGAACCGCGACCCCGGGGCGCGCGCCGCGCGGCACCGGTCGATGGTCGCCGCCGCCCTCGACGACCTCGTCGCGGTCGAGGACCGGCTCTTCGCCGCGGCCTTCGTCGCGGGGCTTCCGGGGGGTGCGGGGGCGCTCTCGGCCGCCGAGGCGGACGCGTTCGTGTCCGCGGTCGCCGCGGAGAGCGAGGCGAACGCGTTCGTCGCGGCCGTCGTGGACCTGCTCGTGCCCGCCGGGGGCGAGCGCGTCGCCCTCGCGCTCGTGGACGCGCTGGCCGGCAAGCTGGGCCCGGCGGGCCAGGCGCTCCTCGCGCGAGCCTGCGCGAGCCTGCCCGCGACGCGGATCCGGGAGCTCTGCGCGGAGCCCCGCTGGAAGGTGCGCCGCGCGGCACTGGAGGCGCTCGTGGACGGCCACCCCGACCTCGCGCGGCCGACGCTCGTCGAGAGGCTCAAGGACGAGGAGGTGCTCGTGCGCGTGGCCGCGGCCTCCGCGCTTGCGGGCATGAAGGACGCGCGCGTGCTGGAGTCGCTCAAGGAACTCGCGCGCCACGAGTCGCCCGACGTGCGCGGGGCCAGCGGCTACGCCCTCGGCGTGCTCGGCGGGGAGGAGGCGGTGCGCGGCATGGCCGACCTGCTCTTCGCCGACGCCTCCCCCGACGTGCGGGTGCGCGCGGTGGAGGGTCTCGTCGCGGGTGGTGACCCCCGGGCCCCCGACCAGCTCCTCGCCGTCTTCCAGCGCGAGGCGGACGTGCGCGTCCGCGCCGCCGCGGCCAGCGGCCTCGTGAAGCTGGAGACCCCCGAACTCGTGTCGCGCCTCATCCAGCGGCTGGAGCTGACCGACCCCGCCTCCCTCGAGCGGGTCGCGCTGGTGAACGTCCTCTCGCGCTTCCGCACCGACGCGACGCGCGGCGTGCTGCTCGCCGTGCTGAAGGGCGACGACACCCTGAGCCAGGATGCCGCGGCGCTCGGCCTCGCGCGCCGCTGGGACGAGTCCTGCATCCCCCAGCTGATCCGCATGACGCGGGCGGGGCGCAACGCCCGCTCCGCCGTGCTGCATCTGAAGATGATCTCGAGCCGCGAGTTCGAGAGCGAGAGCTACCCCACGCAGGCGGACAACTACTCGGCCTGGTTCCAGGCGTCGGCCACCGGCAACGCGCGCGCCTGGTTCGTGGAGGCGCTGACCTCGCGCGGCTACGACGCCTCGGCGCTGCACGAGTTCGCCGCCGCGACCGGCCCCGACCTCCCGCCGGTGCCGGACGAGGCGGTCCCGCTGCTGCTGCGCGTGCTCCGCGACAAGGACTGGTTCCTCCAGCGGAACGCCTCCTACGTGCTGAGCCTGCGCATCGGCGCCGACGGCCCCGAGCCCATCTCCCACGTGACCACCCCGGAGGAGCTCGAGGCGACGATCCGCGCCTACAACGACTGGTGGGCGGCGCAGGTGGCCCGGACCGAGGCGGAGCGTCGCGGGTAGGCGCTGTCGCACCCCTGAGGTCAGATGGGGGGGCGATGATGCGTTTCCCGGCGACGCTACTCCCCAAGCGCCGATCGCGGAGGGCCCGCCGGCAGCGCGTGCGGGTCTGGACGGGGCTCCTGCTCGCGCTGCTCGGGAGCATCGCCGTGCTGCTGCTGGTGCGCCGGCAGGGGCAGGAGGAGATCCGCTACCTGATCCGGGAGGCGGCCCTCGAGGCGCAACTCGACCCCCTGCTCGTGGAGGCGGTCATGCGGGCGGAGTCGTCGGGGAACCCGCGTGCGGTTTCGCGGGCGAAGGCCTACGGGTTGATGCAGGTGCGCCTGCCCACGGCGGAGGAGATGGCGGGGCGGCCCCTCTCGGTGGAGGATCTCTTCGACCCCGCGCTGAACCTCGAACTCGGCTGCCGCTACCTGCGCCGGCTGCTCGACCGCTACAAGGATCTCCGCCTCGCGCTGATGGCCTACAACGCCGGCCCCGGCAACGTCGACCGCTGGCGAAAGCTCACCCCGGATGCCGGGGAGATCCTCGCGCGGCACGCGTTCCTCGAGACGCGCGCCTACGTCGCCAAGGTCCTCGCGACGCGCGAGGTGCTCGCGGAGGGGCCGTAGCGGGCCCGCCGTTCCGTCGTCGCACGCCGGGTCGAGGGTAGGGGCCTTGATGAGGAACCCAGGAAGGGAGGCACCCACGAGCGCAAGGGGGTGCCTGCCGGGACTCACCTGCGGTCAGACGAGGGGAGCGCACGGCCCGACCCTACCGGTACGAGCGGCCAGAACGAGAACCACGAAGGCGCGAAGGCACGAAGGAACTCCCGCGACGCGGTACGCGCGCTGCGCGCCGGCTCGTCTCTGCGCGTTCTCCGTGCCTTCGCGCCTTCGTGGTCATCGCTCAACATGACGCGTGCGGCGGCCTGCGCGCGTCTGGTTGCGGCGTCAAGCTGCGCTGTGTCTCGATGCCATTCCCAGGTCCCTACCCGAGGCTCATCAGGAATTCCGCGTTGCTGCCCGTCTTCTCGATGCGGCTCCTGAGCAGCGACGCCGCCTCGGGCAGCTGCATGTCGGAGAGCACCTTGCGCAGGCGGTAGACCCGCTCCAGCTCGTCGGGATGCAGCAGCAGCTCCTCCTTGCGCGTGCCGCTCCGCTGGACATCCATCGCGGGCCAGATGCGCCGCTCCGCGAGGCGCCGGTCGAGCACGAGCTCCATGTTGCCGGTGCCCTTGAACTCCTCGAAGATGACCTCGTCCATGCGCGAGCCGGTG
>CAZMXP010000063.1:0-26280 GCA_964570285.1 uncultured Planctomycetaceae bacterium | reverse complement strand
GGGTGCCCGACGCCTTGTCCTCCTGGATCACCTCGGTGCCGGTGATGTCGGCGGGCATCAGGTCGGGCGTGAACTGGATGCGGCTGAACGAGAGGCTCATCGCGCGGGCGAGCGTCGAGACGAGCAGCGTCTTCGCGAGGCCCGGCACCCCCTCGAGGATGCAGTGGCCGCGGCTGAAGATCGCGAGGAGCAGCTCCTCGACGACCTTGTCCTGGCCGACGATGACCTTCCGGATCTCGGCGCGGATCTGGCCGTGCGCCTCGGTGAGGCGCGCGATGGCGGCGCGATCGTCCATGGGGGGTCTCCTTGCGTCTTCTGTCCCGCCCGCGCCTAGCGGCTGAGGATCGGGAGGTTGCTGTAGGGCAGAAGGAGGATCAGCAGCGCGATCGACGTGCCGTAGGCGTGTCCCACGGAATCGCCGTTCCACGCGCCGCTGCCCTCCTGGACCTGGAGCAGGTACTGCTGGATCTTCTCGTAGTAGGGGAGCCACTCCTTGTCCCCCTTCTGCCAGCAGGCCTGCGACATGTAGAGCTGCGTGTAGAAGTAGTGGCCGTGCGCGTGGCCCGCCGCCGGGCTGCAGAAGTTCTTCGCGTAGGCGAAGCACTTCTCGGCGGCCGGGCTGTCGTAGACGCCCGCGTTGTAGAGCACCGCGCAGGCCGCCGCGGTGATCGCGGGGCGGCTGCCGCGCGAGCGGACGCTGTAGGAGATGCCCCCGTCGGGGTTCTGCGACTTCTCGATGTACCGGATCGCCCGGTCGATGGTCTCCTTGGGCACGTGCAGGCCGGCGTTGCGGCAGGCGCGCAGCGCCTGCACCTGCGTCACCGTCACCGACCCCTCGTCGCCGCCCGAGTCCGGCGTGTAGAGCCAGCCGCCGTCGCGCGACTGCGAGCGCGCGATGAGCTGGATCGCACGATCGAGCGATTCGCGGATCGTCCGCTGCTTGGCGAGGTCCTCCTCCATGCCGTAGGCCTGCGCGAGGAAGAGCGTGCCGAAGCCGTGGCCGTACATCGACCGCGACTCCTCGGCCGGCGCGCTGTAGACCCCGTTGGGCTGCTGCATGCCGAGGATGAACTTCACCGTGAGGCGCACGTTCTCCGCGTAGGGGCCGCGGGTCGGGCTCGACCCGTCCGCCATCAGCGCGAGGCCGCAGAGCGCCGACATGCAGACGGGGTAGTTGCCGTAGCCGCCCGACGAGCGCCACGAGCCGTCCTTGCGGTTCTGCTCGCGCTCGAGGAACTTGAGCCCGCGGTCGATCGCCTCGCGGGTCTTCTTCGACGCGCCGCGCGGCAGCGCGGGGACGTTGGCGTCCTGCGGCCGGCCCGGGGCGGCGAAGAGGCCGAGGCAGAGGAGGAGCGCGCCGTACCTCATGCCGTGGATCTTAACCCGCAGGCGCCGATCGCCGCGCGCCGGCCCGCGCCGCGGGCGTCACCGCCCCCCCGGCGCGCCGAGCCGCCAGACGCCGAGCGGGCCCGCGAAGAGCAGGCCGTCGCCGGCCGGGGCGAGCGCCGTCGCGACGGAGTAGCGCGGCGGCTCCGCGCCGCCGGCGACCTCGAAGTCGAGGGTGCTCGTCAGCCCCGCGCCGCCCGGGAGGGCGAAGACCTCGCAGGGGCCGCTGCGCGCCCCGGACGCCTCGCGGTCGTAGAGCCGCACGAGCGACCCCCTGCCGTCGCTGCCCGCGAAGGCGAGGTAGCGCTGGGTCAGCAGCGGCCGCGCGTAGGCGCGGCAGAGCGGCGGGTAGCCGTAGGCCAGCGCCTCGCGCGCCTCGGTGTCGATCCGGACGAGCCGCGCGCCGGTGTCGCGCACCCCCTGCGTGAAGGTCAGCAGGAAGAGGCGCGCGCCGTCGCGCACGACGTGGAAGTCGCGCAGCATCGGCTCGCAGGCGACGCTCGTCGCCGGGCCGCCGCGCGCGAGGTCGAGGAAGTGCAGGTTCGAGCGCGCCGGGCCGCCGTCGCCCCCGTCGTGGTAGACGGCGCGAAGGCCGTCCGCGAAGAGCACCGCCGCGTAGGGCGAGTGCGCGGGCAGCGGGGCGCCGCCGAGCGGCCTGCCGTCGCGCGCGCCGCGGACCGTCATCGCGCCGTCGCGCACGCGCTCGTCGCTGCCGGCGACGACGAAGAGCCTCCCGTGCGGGTCGAGCACCGGCGGCGCGACGAGGATCCCCTCCTCGCGCACCGCGCACACCTCGTGGCCCTCCACGTCGAGCACCCTCACGAGCGCGGGCTCCGCCCAGCCGACGGCGAAGAGCCGCCCCTCGACGTGCGGCCCGCCCACCGTGGGCCCCTTGGTCTCGATGTCCTGCCACGCGAGCGAGCCCGTCGCGAGGTCGTAGGCCTCGATGCCGGTGCGCGGGTTTACGCGCAGCAGGATCGGCCCGGCCACGGCGTGGGAGGGGAGCGTGTTCCGGCGCCGGCCCCCCCCCTCGGCGACGGTGCGCACGAGGTCCTCGCGCAGGTCGAGGATCGCGTGCCGCGCGGCGGCGGCCGCGTGCTCCGCGAGCGGCGGGCGCTGCCAGCGCAGGTCGCCGGTCCGCGCGCCGACGCGCAGCACGCCCGTCACGTCGGCGAGCACGAGGTCGCCGTCGACCGCGTAGGCGCCGCGCGCGGAGGCGATCGCCGTCGCGACCGCCGCCGAGTCGGCCGATCCAGGGGGGCCCGGGGGGATCGCCTGCCCCGCGGCGTTCGGCACGCGCCAGAGGCGCTTGCCGTCGCCGTCCCAGGCGCTGTAGCCCGTGTCGTCCGCGGTGACGCAGTAGCCCGGCGGCAGGTCGTCGGGCAGCGCACCGTCGACGGGGACCGGACTCTCCCCCGACGACGGGAAGGGCGAGGCGGCGAGCGGCAGCGCGAGCCGCGGCAGCAGCCCGATCTTGCCCGCGCCCACGAGCGCCTCGTTCACCTGCGCGAGCAGCGAGGCGAGCTGGCGCCGCTGCTCCTCCCCGATGCGGGCCACGGCGCGGTCGCGCCACCGGCGCGCCTCGCCGACGAGCCCCTGCCCGAGCATCAGCCGCGCGAGTTCGAGCTGCGCCTCGGGGCACCGCGCGTGGTCGGGATGGTGCTCGACGACCGACTTGTAGGAGAGTTCGGCGAGGGCCATCTCCCCTGCCGCCTCGTGGAGCTTCGCGAGCGCGAAGTAGGCCTCCTCGCTCGGCGGCTCGTGGTCGAGGCGGGCGGGAAGCGCCTCCAGTTCCGCGAGGTCGCGCCGCTCGACCGCGGCCGCGATGGCGGCGCGCACGCGCCCCTCGAAGACCGCCCGGAACTCGGCCCGCTCGAGCAGGCGCTGCCTCGCCGCGCGGGCCGCCGTCGCCGTCGTCAGGATCTGCCCCCCCGACACCACCGTCTCCGCGGCGTACTCGGCGGGCAGGCGGTCGAGGAGGGCCAGGGCCTCCGCGGGCCTGCCCGCCTGCGCGAGCACGTCGACCGCAACGAGTTCGGTCTGGGCCGCGTAGAGCCGCGGCTGGTCCGCCTCCCCCAGCGCGTCGAGTTCGCGCGCGAGCAGGCGCGCCTCGTCGAGGGGCGCGACCGCCGAGGTCTCCCGGGCCAGCGCGTGCAGGTTCTCGAGGGCGATCCGCTGGTAGCTCGCCCACTCCATCGGCCCCTCGTGCGGCGGGGCCTTCAGGGCCGCGCGGAAGCACTCCGCCGCCTCGGCTCGCGCGGGGCTGCTCCCCGCCAGCGCGATCAGGCCGCGCTCGAACTGCAGGTAGGCCTCCGGGCCCCGGCGGCGCCCGAGCGCCGCCTTCTCCTGCTCCGCGGTGGAGAAGCAGAGGATCTCCTCGTCGTTCGCGACGAGGAGGCGTCCGCCCACGGAGAGCAGGTTCCCGAGCCGCTCGGCCTCGAACACCAGCGGGGGCGCCATCTGCCCCGTCGCCAGCTCGTAGCGCTGGATGCGCGAGCTGTTCATCCGCGGCAGGCGGGTCGGCACGTAGGCGTACTTCGGGCCGAGGAACCCCCGGCCGAAGACGGTGACGTCCTGCAGCATGTGCGGTCCCCAGCGCTTCTTCCCCGTGGCGACGTCGACGGCGACGATGTCGGTGCCCGCGAGCACGAGGGCGCCCCCGCTGACGCCCAGCACGTGGTGCACGACGCCGGTCTGCTGCGAGAGCGGCATCTCCCAGACGCGCTGGCCGGTCTCCGCGTCGACCGCGAAGAAGGCGTTGCCGTCCGCGGGCGCGCAGACGACGAGCCCGCCGGTGACGATGGGGTCGTTGTAGGCGAGCCGCTGGCGGATGCCCCGCGTCCGGCCCCCGGCCCCCCCCGATTCGAAGCTGCGCGCATAGCGCCGGATCCACTTGATGCGCCCGGGCGCCAGCCCGTCGATCGCCGCCACGACCCCGGCGCCGGTCAGCGCGTAGACGACGCCGCCGGCCACCGCGAGCGCCGAGCCCCCGGGCAGCGCCCTGTCGACCTCGTCGCGCCGGTGGATCTGCGTGCGGAAGAGCACGCGCCCGTCCTCGAGGCGGAAGGCCCAGAGCGCGACGCCGTAGCCGGCCTCGGGCTCCTGCGCGAGGGTGTAGAGGACGCCGTCGCGGATGACGCCCGGCCCGAGGAACTGCACGAACTGGTGGGCGATCCGGTCGCGCTTCCACTCGGCATGCAGGACCGGGTCGGAGCTGACCGCGAAGGAGGCGCCGTCGGGCGTCGCGTCGCAGAACCACTGCGTCTTGCGCCCGACCGGATCGAAGACCGAGAGCACGTTCGGCTGCGGGTTCGGGCGGCCCGGGCCCGTGATGTAGTGGGAGGGGGCGCTTCCCCTCCACCCGACGGTGACGAGGTGGCGCGGGGAGGCCGCGACCGCGCTCCCGCCGTAGTCGAGATAGCGGTAGATCTCCTCGACCTGGGCGGCGTCCTCGGTCTTCCTCCCCCCCGACCCCGGCCGCACCCAGCCGATCGGGAGCGGGGCGTCGTGGGGCAGCCCCAGCTCGTCCTGGTCGAGGATGTGCTCGAAGACGTAGACGAGGGCCCCGCAGCTCGCGAGGCGGGCGACGACCTCGCGGCCGTCCTTGTAGTAGACGATGCCGTCCATCAGCACGGGCCGGACCGCCGGGTAGGCGCGGGCCGCCTCCTTCGACGTGCGCGTGCCCGCCGGGGGCGACGCGGCCCGGTCGCGCCAGCGGGGCATCCAGTGGCCGCGTCCCGCCACGAGGCGCGCGTCCCTCTCGTGGAGCCCGTACCGCCAGAGCGGCGTGCGCGCGAGGGTCTCGGGCAGGTCCTCCCCGATGCCCGTGCCGGAGGCGTTGCCGAGCGCGCAGGGCCAGTCGTCGCTGCCCGTTTCGTCGCCCGAGCGCCGCACGCCGAGCGCGCGATGCGAGGCGACGTCGCGGGCGGGCACGAGCGCCCCCTCGAGGCGGAGCCTCGCGTCCCCGTGGTCGGCCAGGAGCCGGTCGAGCAGGGCCTGCCGGATCTCCCCGTTGCCGAGCCGTGCCGCGCAGTAGGCCGCCTTCGCGAGCGCCATCGGGATGTCGCGGTCGGTGTCCCTCGGGTAGACGTCGAGCAGGCGGCGCAGCAGCGCGAGCGCCTCGTCGTGGCGGCCGAGGGAGAGGTTCAGGTCGGCCGCGGCCTCGAGCGCGTCGTCGCCGAGCGACGAGATGAGGTAGGGCTCGTAGACGGCCGCGTAGCCGAGCAGCCTCTCCTCGAGGGTCGGGCGCCCCGCCGCCGCCTCGAAGGCGTCGCGGGCGGCGCGGTCGAAGAGCGCGCGGTAGGCGGAGAGACCCTCCGGGGGCAGGCGCGCCAGCTCGAGCAGGCAGACCTCGCGCGCCGGGCGGTAGATCTCCCCGTCGCTGCTGTGGACGGCGGCGTGCAGCAGTTCCGGCTTCAGGTCGGGGAAGATCTTCGGGTCGCCCTCGATGACCCGCTGCAGCACGTCGCACATCTTCTCCCACTGCTGTGCCTTCGCGAGTTCGCGCCCGCGCTCGAGGTAGCGCGGGATCGCGTCGTCGGTCAGCAGCGCCACCTCGCCGTCCTTCGACAGCGCCGGCCCGAGCGGCAGGAGCGCGAGCAGGAGGAGGCATCGCCGCAGGGCCATCGACGGGCCCACTATACGCTCAGCGCGCGGGCGCGCCCCTCCGCAGCAGCGGCACGAGCAGGAAGGGCAGGCAGCCGATCGCCGCCGTGATCGCCATCGCCGTCGCGAGGTCCGTGACGCCGAGCAGCCAGCCCGCGAGCGCGACGACGAGGCCGCAGGCCACGCGGCAGAGCATCGACTCGATCGAGAGCACGGTCGCGCGGCGCTCCGGCGAGGACGCGAGCCGGTTCAGCACCGAGCGCGCGATGACGGGGTAGGCGCCGAAGACGGCCCCCTGCACGCAGAAGAGGGTGGAGAAGGGAGGGGCGCGGGCAGGGAGGAGGAGGGCGTACATCGCGACCATCGCGACCGGCAGCGCGACCAGCACCGCCCTCTCGCCGAAGCGCCGCAGCAGCCGGCCGGTGTAGAGCGCGGCGATCGCCCCCGCGACGTTGACGAGCGCGAGCACGGTGCCGTAGCTGGAGACCGGGATGCCCATGCCGGCGAGCGCGGGGTTGAAGAAGGAGACGATCGACGTGCGGAGCAGGATGAAGACGCCGACGGAGTAGGCGATGAAGCGCAGCACCCCCGGGATGCGCGCGACGTCGCGCGCGGCCTCGAGCGTGATCTCGCGCACGGTGGCGCGCCGCGCGACCGGGGCCTCGCGCATGCGGAGGGCGACAAGGGCCCCGGCGAGCGAGAGCCCCCCGGTGATCCAGTAGGCGAGCACCGGGTCGCCCTCCCGCACGAGCAGGAGGTCGCTGAGCACCATGCCCGCCGCGGAGACGAGGAGCCAGACGAACTGCCCCGCCTGCTCGGCGCGCACGTAGTCGCTCTCCCGCCGCTCGCTCGCGAGGGCGTCATAGAGCAGCGCCGAGTCGGCGCCGCTGATCATCGCGGTGCCCGCGGCGAAGAGCACCTCGCCCAGCACGAAGCTCCAGAAGTCGAACGAGACGGCGAAGACGAAGCAGCCGAGCCCGTTCACGAGCGCCCCGACGACAAGCGCTCCGCGCCGCCCGAGCCGGTCGGCGACGACGCCGCTCGGCACCTCCAGCGCCGTCACGGTCCAGTAGTAGATGAGCTGGAGCTGGCCGTACTGGAGCGGGGAGAGCCCCCGCACCGCCGTGATGAACGTGAAGATGTAGGGGGCGAAGAGAAGCGCGCGGGTGGTCGCCCGGAAGGCGAGGAAGAGCTTGACGGCATCGGCCATGGCGTCGCGCGAGGGGGATGCCCCCTCGCGCAGTGGCCATTGTCACGGTCGGCGGTCCCCTGAACCCGGACGCGGTGCTTGAGGGGGTTCGGGGGCCCCCTCCCGCACGCTGTGGTTGATATTCGTCCACTAAGTGGTTGATTTTCAGCCATGAAGAGCTAGTCTCCCGTTGATGCTTCCCCGCCAAGCCGAAGCGAGGTTGCGACGTGCGCTGGCCGACCGTCCGGTGGTCCTGCTGCACGGCGCGAGGCAGGTGGGGAAGACCACGCTCGTGCGCCTGATCGCCGAGTCCAACGGCGCTGCCAGCTACCTAACGCTCGACTCGCTAGCGACGCTGGATGCTGCCCGGGCCGATCCGGAGGGATTCGTCGCGGGGCTGCAAGGGCCGGTCGTGCTCGACGGGGTGCAGCGGGCCCCCGACCTGCTTCTCGCGATCAAGGCCGCCGTGGACCGCGGGCGTACGCCGGGGCGCTTCCTGCTCACGGGCTCCGCAAACATCCTGCTGCTGCCGCGCCTGTCGGAATCGCTCGCCGGCCGCATGGAGATCGTCACGCTCTGGCCCTTCTCGCAGAGCGAGATCGAAGGTGTGGCGTGCTGCTTTGTCGACGCGGCGTTCGGCGACGGTGCTCCGCGCATGGGCGCGGCAGGTCGGGAAACGGCCCTCGCTGAACGGATCCTGCGCGGGGGCTACCCCGAAGCTGTCGCGATCCCCGCTGGCAAGGGGCGCGAGGCGTGGTTCGACGCCTACCTGACGACCATTCTCTCGCGGGACGTGCGGGAGATGGCCAACATCGCGGGCCTCGCGGAATTGCCTCGCCTCCTCGCTCTGATCGCCTCCCGGCCCATGGCGCTGCTCAATTACGCGGAACTCACACGCAGGGCCGGAATCCCGGCCTCGACCCTCAAACGCTACTTCGCGCTGCTCGAGGGCGTGTTCCTGGTTCGCACGCTGCGACCTTGGCACGCCAACATCGGGAAGCGCCTCGTCAAGAGTCCCAAGGTCCTGCTCGCGGACACGGGCTTGGCCGCCCGCCTTGCGGGCCTCGACGCCGAACGCCTCGGCTCCGATCGGACGCTCCTCGGCGGGATGCTGGAGAGCTTCGTCGCCATGGAGGTCACCAAGCAGCTCGGCTGGAGCGAGAGTGCCCCGGGCCTCTACCACTTCCGCACGCACGAAGGGGCCGAGGTGGATCTCGTGCTCGAGCGCAGGGCAGGCACCCTCGTGGGCATCGAGGTGAAGTGCACCGCCACGGTCACGAGCGCCGACTTCCAGGGACTGCGTGCCCTCGAGCAGGCGACCGGACCGCGCTTCCATCGCGGTCTCGTGCTCTACACGGGCAGCGAGGTGATCCCCTTCGGCCCCCGGCTCCACGCCGTGCCGGTCGAGTCGCTCTGGCGCTGGGGCGCAACGCGGCTCCGCGCCCCAGCGGAGTGAGCGGCGGCCGAAGATGGGCGCGCTCGCGGGTGCGTGGCTACGCCCCCGGGCCGCCGAGGCTCTGGTAGAGCATCAGCTTGTTGCCGTCGGGGTCGTAGAAGGTCGCGAGCCTCACCATGCCCTCGATCGTCTGCGTGGGGCCGTCGAACTTCACCTTCTGGCCTTCGAGGGTCTTGCGCGCCTTGTCGATGTCCTTCACGCCGAAGGTCAGCGTCGCCCCGCCCTTCGGGTCGAGCTTCTCGACCTGCGACAGGCCCACGTTGACCCTCGCGACCGGGCTCTCGAGCTCCGCCCATCCCATCTCGTCCATCGCGTAGAGCGTCTTGAACCCGAGCACGCCGCCGTACCAGGCGAGCGCCTTCCCGAGGTCCTTCACGCCGAGGCTGGCCGTCAGGCCGCCGTCCCATTCGATCTTCGCGCCCATCTGCGGTCCTCCGTTGTGAGGTACGGATAGTATACTAGATATACTTCCGTGCAAGCCACCGTGCGCCTCGACCTCCTTTGCCACCACCGCTGGTCCGCGGGGGTGCTCGCGGAGCTCCACCGGGGCGGCGGCGGGGCGAAGTTCGTCACGCTCGAGCGGCGCCTCGGGATCCCCCGCGACTCGCTGAGCCGCACGCTCGCGGGGCTGCGGCGCCTCCGCCTCGTCGCGCGGAACCGCGGCTACGGCCACCCGATGCGGCCCGAGTACCTGCTCACCGCGGCCGGCGCGCGGCTCGCCCCCGCCTGCGCCCGGCTCGTCGCGTTCGTGAGGCGCGCGGGCATCGAGGAGCAGGCGCTGCGGAAGTGGTCGCTGCCGGTCACGCTCGCGCTCTCGCGCGGCGCGGGCCGCTTCGGCGAGGTGCGCGACGCGCTGCCCGGCATCACCGCCCGCGCGCTGACGCTCGCGTTCGTGGCGCTCGAGTCCGCCGACCTCGTCGAGCGCCGCGTCACCGAAGGCCGGCCCCCGGGCACCGCCTACCGGCTCACCCGCCGCGGGCGGCGGCTCGCGCCCGCCGTCAGCGCGGTCGCAACGTGACCGGGATCTCGCGCCTCTCGCCCTCCCGCAGCACGATCCGCACCGCCCTGCCGATGCGCCCCTCGGCGGTGACGAGCAGGACGTGCGCTCCCGCGTCGAGTTCGTCGAATTCGCAGGAACCCTCCTCGTCCGGCCAGCCGAGCCTCCCCCCGACGGCGCAGGAGAACTCCTCCGCGTCGGCGCGCACGCGGATCCGCGCGCTCGCGGGGCGCAGCAGATAGGGCCCGTCCCCCCGGAGTTGGCGGTAGGTGCTCCCGAACCGCACGCGCGCGCCGTCCCGCAGGCCCCACGAGTAGAACGGGGGAGGGATCCCCTCCCAGCCGTACTCGGCATGCACGCAAAGCTCCTCGACGAACGGCCACCCGTCGAGGCTGTCGACGACCGCGCTCCCGGGCACGGGAAAGCTCGACGGCGGCACCTCGACGACCTCCCGGTCCACATCCACGACGATCTCGCCGCTGCCGAACTCCTCGTGCGTGAACTGGAGCCGCACCGGCCCGTGCCAGCGCGTGTCGAGCGTCGCGCGGCCCTGCGGGTTCGGCGAGGTCTCCTCCTCGTCGCGGTCGATCCAGAAGAGGTACTTCGAAGCATCCCCCGGCGGTCGCACATGGAGCCTGCGCTCCTCCGCCCACGGCGGCTCCGGCGGCGCGGGCGGGGCGACCGTCCGTTCCATCGCAAGCCTCGCCCCGGGCGCGTCGCAGAGCACATGCGCTCCGGGCGGCACGCCGACGAGCCGGAACGAGCCGTCGCCGCCGGTCTTCACCTTCGGCCCGCGCTCCAGCATGTCGTTGTAGACCATCACCCCCGCGAGCGGCGCCCCGTCGGAGCCGAGCGCGCGGCCGGTCACCGTCACCCCCGGCGCGCAGCGGAGGTCGCGCATCACGTACCCCGCCCGCGGCGTCCGGCTCGCGCCGAAGTACTCCGCCGCACCGTTCGCGGCGGGAGCCCAGAGGAAGTCCTGCTCCAGCGCCACGTTGTCGAGCCGGAAGCGCCCCTCGCCGTCCGTCGTCGCGCTGCGCACGGTGGGGCTGTGCACGCAGCCGGCAAAGTGCTCGACGAGCACGCCCGGCGCGGGCCGCCCGTCGCCGCCGAGCACGCGCCCCGTCACGGCGATGCCGGGCCTCATCTCGACGACGTCGGGCACCTCGATGTAGTGGTCCTGCGCCGCATAGCCCGGGTGGTCGAACACCCAGTGGCAACTGTAGAAGCGCTTCTCCCACGGCACCGAGAAGACCCCGAACCCGTCGGTCTCGAACTCCGCGACGAGCGGCGCGACCGGCATCCCGTGCCCGGTCTCCTCGAAGAAGGCGCGCACCTTCACGCCCGCCATCGGCCGCCCGGTCGGCTCGTCGATGACGAGCGCCGCGACAAACTCCCCCTCGCGGTCGCTGCGCGGCAACTGCTTGTCGTAGTCGCGCACCCACTCGCCGCCGGCGCACGCGGCGAGAACCAGCATCGCGACGAAAGCCGCTCTCACTCCACTATTGAACGCAGGGGGCCCCGGGGGCGCAACCACATCGAGCCCGGGTCGCCGGTCGCGGGGGGGAGAGGAGCGATCACCACGAAGCCGCGAAGGAGCCCCCGCGACCCGACGCGCGCGCTGCGCGCAGGTTCGTCGCTTCCCCTTCTCCGTGCCGTCGTGCCTTCGTGGTCATTGTTCAGGATGACCGGTGCGGCAGCCTGCGCTCGTTCGGTCGCGGCGTCAAGCCGCGCTGTACGACGAGTGGGACAAAATCTCGAAGGGTGTTCGGGCTTCAGGGGCGAACGCGCTCGGAGGCGCGCGCCTCTCGGGGTGCGAGGGCACGTCCAAGGCCACGCGGTGGACCACAGCCTTCGTCTTGAGCCTGGAAGAAGGAACCCAGGAACTTAGGAACCGAGGAAGAGGCGGATTCGACCATCCCTGCTCTCATGGATTCCTCCCTTCCTGGGTTCCTTATCAAATCCGATACCCTCGCCGCTTGCGCGAACCCCGACGAGCGACTGAATTCGGGCGGGGAGAACGAAAACCACGGAGGCACGAAGACACGAAGGAGCCCCCACGACCCGAGGCGCGCGCTGCGGGCAGGCTCGTCGCTCCCCAGTCTCCGTGCCTTCTTGGCTTCGTGGCCATTGTTCGGGATGACCCGTGCAGCGGCCTGCGCTAGTCTGGTTGCGGCGCCACGCCGCGCGGCGCTTCCTTCCACGGAGCCCGGAAGGGGCCCCGGGGGCGGGGCCGGCGTGGCAAACTGGGACCGGATGAAGCGCCGCGGCGGCAGGCTCCTCCTCGTGCTCGCGGCGCTGCTCTGCGGACTTCTCCTGCTGATGCTGAACGAGTCTCAGCCGGACCTGGGTGCCGTGCGCGCGACTCCCGTCGCCGAGCCCGCCTCCCCCCCGTCCCCCCCTCCATCCCCGCCGCCCGCGGTGCCCGAGCCTGCGCCGGAGCCGCCACCTCCTCCGCCGCGTCACACGAGATTCGTCGCGCGCCTGCTGCTCGGGGACCGCCTGCTGCCGCTGCGCGGGAGGGCCAACGCCGCCGAGATGCGCGAGGTGCTGGCGGGAGGGGTGCAGTCCCTCCTCAGGGCGGACGGCACGCCGCCACGAGACCCCTTCGGGGCGCTCGACTTCCTCTGCGAGCCCCGGCGCGACACCGGCGCGCTGCTGCTCGCGAACGCGGGAGAGGACGCGATCGGTTCCGACCTGCCGATCCGCGTGTGGACGCTCGGTGCCGGCTACCCGGACGCGCCGATCGCGCGCGCGGAGGAGATGCTCGCGCAGTTGGCGCAGGTCGCGGGGGCCGGCATCGAGGGCGGCGTCGACGTGCTCGCCACCCCCGAGGTCGGGGGCGACGTCTTCCCCGCCGTGAAGGCCTTCGCGGAGCTCAGCGACGGCGTCTACTGGGGCGCGGACGAGTTTTGCACGGTGCGCTCCACGCTCGTCGGGGCGCGCGCGGAGCAGGTGCTGCGCCACGAACTCGTGCATGCGTTCCTGCTGCGCACGATGCCCCGGTTCACGCACTACCGCTTTGTCGGCGAGGGGCTCGCCGAGTACCTCCGCCTGCTCGTGCCGACCGACAAGGACCTCTACTTCCCCGCGCGGCGCCTCGCCGACAACCTCGCATGGCTGGAGCGGGCGCTCGTGTTCTTCGAGAGGCACGGGTACCGCTTCGACCGCGTCAGCTTCAGGAACCTCGTCCGCCTCGACCCGCGCGAGTTCTACTCGATGCCGCTCGGCTACCCGCTCGCGCAGGCGGCGATGGCTTTCATCGGGGGCGACGTGGTCGCGAAGGCGCTCCGGAGCCGGGCCGACCGCGAGATCGTCGCGGCCGTCTCGGCGATCGGCTGGTCCGAATTCCGGGCGTTCATCCGCGAGCACGGGAGTGCGGGGCGGCCGAGCCGCGCGATCCACGTGCACGAGCGCGACCCGGAACTAGAGGCGTGGGAGGGAGCGCTCCAGTGGCGAGTCGTGAGGGCTGTCGGGATCGATGTGCCGGATCGAGCAGCCGACCGCGGCCTGCCGACGGGCGATTTCAGCGACCCCGACCGCGTCGCCGAGGTGCTCAGGACGCTGCTCGAGTCGGGGGCCAAGATCGTCGTCGCGACCGACCTCTCCGCGGAGATGGACCGCGCGATGCCCGGCCTGACGCTCGCTGCCGCGACCCTCGGGACCTCCGGCGAAGGGCTCGACGCCCCTACGCCGCGCGATTTCGTCGCTGGGCTCTTCGCGCGCTTCGTCAAGCCTGCGCTCGTCGGGCTCGTCACCGACCAGGCCCGGGTGAAGGACCTCCGGACGGAACTCCCCTACGACTCGCTCGCGCTCGCGGAGACGCTTGCCGCGAACGGATGGCAGGAGTGCGGCCTCGTCGTCTGCGGCGCAAGCAAGCTCGGCCTTGCCCCGGAGGAGCTCGGGTGGCGGTACCGGCAGCAGATCGAACTGCTCAGGAGGTGGGGAATCCGGCCGGTCGCGGTACTCGCCTTCAGCTTTGCGGGGGACGAGGGGGACGCGGCGTTCCTCGCTCTCGCCTTCGCGACGCGCGGCCTCGGCCTCGACGTCGCACTCTGGCAGCCCTCGCCGCGCTGAGCGGATATGATCCCGCGTATGCCGTTCCTAGTCGTGGAAGCCGGCTTGTTGCTTGCGTATGCGGCGCTCCTGCTCGCGCGGCGGAGGCTGGCCTCGCCCGATCGAGGGACCGGCCTCGTGCTGGGTGCGGCGGCGGCGGGCGTTCTCACGCTGCTGTCGTGGTTGCCCCTCGATCGGCTGGTCGAGTCCCACGCACGCACTCACATGTGGCCGCTCGTGGCGGGGGGAGCGATCCTGTTCGTCGGCTGCCTCATCGCCACGGAGCTTCTCCGCCGCCTGATGTGGGTTCACCACCTGCTCCTGCCGCTCGAAATCTGCGGCCTCTTCCTTGCGATGGACTCCCTGAGGGTCGGCGGCGGCCCCGACTTCGTGTGGTTCTTCCTGCTGGCGGCGCTGCTCTCCGCAGTCGCCCTGTCGCTGCTCGGCATCGGCGTCTGGTGGCTCGTGGCGCGAGCCCGCTGCCGCGGGCCTTCCCCCGTTGCGCGCTGATGCGGCTGCTCAGCATCGGCGCCCGGTGACCCAGCCACGTCCCGAGCCGCCGCCCTCGCGCTTTCACTACGACGAGCGGGACCGAACCTCGAAGGGTGTTCAGGTCTCAGGGGCGAACGCGTTCGGAGGCGCGCGAGGATGTGGCCGCGCGCGCCCTTCTGGGTGCAGTGGACCACAGCCTTCGTCTTGAGCCTGGAAGAAGGAACCCAGGAACTTAGGAACCGAGGATGAGGCGGATTCGACCATCCCTGCTCTCATGGATTCCTCCCTTCCGGGGTTCCTTATCAAATCCGATACCCTCGGCGCTGATCGCTCGTACCCCATGCCCGCAGGGTCCTCGCCGCTTGCTCGGATCCAGGCGAGTCACTGAATTCGGGCGGGGTGAACGAGAACCACGGAGGCACGAAGACACGAAGGAGCCCCCGCGACCCGGTGGGCGCGCCGTGCGCAGGCTCGTCGCTTCCCTCTCTCCGTGCCTTCCTGCCTTCGAGGTCATGGTTCGGGATGACCCGTGCGGCGGCCCGCGCTTCTCCCTCCTCGTGCCCCCCGGGCCCCCCCTGAATCATCGCCGTGGATCGCGGTGAACCGGGTATTATCAGTGGTTATGGACCTCGACAGCCTGCGCTCGTTCTACCACGTCGCGAGGGAGCAGTCGTTCAGCCGGGCGGCGAAGCTGCTGCACGTCTCGCAGCCGGCCATGTCGGTGAGGATCAAGACGCTCGAGACCGAACTCGGCGAGCGCCTCTTCGACCGGGCGCGCAGGGGGGTCGCGCTGACGGAGGCGGGGTCGGTGCTCTTCGAGTCGGCGGAGAAGATCTTCCGCGACGTCGAGGGGGCGCTCGCGCGGCTCCGGGAACTGCGCGAGGCCGGGTCGGGGCGCGTGCGGCTCGGCTGCAGCGACACCGCCTCGCTCTACCTGCTGCCGCCGGTGCTCAAGCGCTTCCGGAAGAAGTTCGCGGCGGCGGAGGTGACCATCCGCAACGCGCACACCTCCGAGATCCTCGACCTGCTCGTGCGCGGCGAACTCGACTTCGGCATCGTGACCAAGCCCGTCTCCCTCGACCGCCGGCTCGAGGCGCGCGACCTCTACAGCGAGCCCTTCGTCGTCGTGGCGCAGGCGGGCGACCCGCTGCTGCGGCGCGAGGAGGTGACGCTGCAGGCGCTCGACGGGCGGCCGATGGTCGCCCTCGAACGGGGCACCGCGACGCGCGACGCGGTGGACCGCGTGCTGCGGCAGGCCGGCGTGCGCCCGAGGATCGTGCTCGAGACCGGCAACATCGAGGTGCAGAAGCAGTACGCCGCGCACGGCTTCGGCTGCGCGATCCTGCCCCGGGGCGCCATCGCCGAGAGCGACGGCAGGAGGCTGAAGGCGCGCGCGATCCGGGGCGAGCCGCTCTCGCGCACGATCGTCGCCGTGCTCGCCCGCGACCGCTACATGCCGCGCTCCGCCGAGGCGCTGCTCGGTCTCGTCGCGGACTCCGTCTAGAATCCCCCCATGGCCCCCCTGCTTCTGCTCCTGCTGCTGCTCGCGCCGCCGGACGCGGTCCGCCACAGGCTCGAGTACCGGTTCGCGAAGGGCGCGTCCTACGTGGACGAGCAGCAGCGCGAGTGGTGGCTCGAGAGCGTCGGCGGCGGGAAGGTCTTCCGCTGGAAGTACGCCTTCCCGACGAAGATGCGCCGCACGGTCGTCGAGGTGGACAAGACCGCGCACCCGAGCCTCGAGCGCGTCGAGGTGATCAGGTTCGCCCGCACGGTCGTCGAGTCGGCGAGCGCCGCGGAGACCGAGGGCACGACGAACGCCGCGAGTTCGGAGGGGCAGACGTTCGTCTGGCGCCGGCTCGCCGACCGCTGGGGGCTCTTCACCGACAAGGGCGAGGTCACCGACGTGCACAAGCAGCTCGTGAGCCACCTGCAGAACTGGCGCGACGGGCTGCTGCCGAAGGAGGAGGTCGCGGCGGGCGACACGTGGGAGGTCGGCGCGACGACCTTCCTCGAGACGGCGGGGCAGCCGGTGCCGAAGGGCGTGCAGGGGCGCGCGCAGTTCAAGCTCGAGAAGGTCGAGGCCGGCGTCGCGACGATCTCCTTCGACTTCGCCTGCACCTACGAGGACCTGGGCCACGTGCACAACGGCCGCTACACAGGCAGCTGGCGCTTCGACGTCGCGAAGGGGCGCGACCTCGAGTTCGCGGCGAAGGGCAGCCTCGAGATGGACGGCGGCAAGTCCGGCGCGGGCGGCGTCACGATCCGGCGCACCTTCACCTGGGAGTAGCGCTACCGCCCCTCCGCCGACCAGCGCTCCTGGTTCGCGATCCACCACGACTCGAACGCCTCGATCTCCGAGCGGCGCGTCGTGTTCACGTAGCGGCCCGTCCACTCGAAGAGCGCGTCGTGGATGTCGCGCAGCCAGGGGCCGTCGCGGTAGTTGTGCTTGAGCAGGTCGAGGAAGGTCTGCACCGTCACCGCGTGCCGGTGGCGCGTCAGCGCCTTCACGGCGGGCCCGATCAGCCCGAAGTCGTCGCTCCGCGCGATCAGCGCGAGCCGCCGGCGCGCCCTCTTGTCGGCAAAGCCGCCGAGCCCCAGCACCGCCGCGATCCGCACCTCGAGGTCGGCGTCGCCCGTCGCCTCGAGGATCGACTCGAGGTCCTCGGGCCGGCCCGCGCCGCTGAGGCGCTTCACCGCGGGGAGACGCACGCGGGGGTCGCGCAGGTGCGCGCGCAGGAGCGGGAGCACCGCGTCGTCCTCGCGCAGCGTCAGTTCGGCGAGCGCGCCCGCGTCGCCCGCGGCGAGCGCCCTCTCCAGCTCCGCCGCCGTGCGCCCGACCGCCTCGCCCTCGGCGGCCGCCGCCTCGACCCGCACCGAGATCGTCTCCTGCTGCAGGTCCTCCGCCGGCACGTCCGGGGAGTAGCGCCTCAGGAGCTTGCTCGTCTCGAAGGCGGCCTTCAGCCGGAAGCGCCCGGGGCGCCGGAGCGGCAGGTCCTCGGCGGGGATCGTGATCTCCACCGCGAGCGTCGCGGCCGGCATCAGGTGGATCCAGGGCTCCTCGGTGCTCACCACCCGCACCTGGTCGGGCGTCAGGCGCAGCAGCCTCTCGTCGATCGCGACCTGGAAGGGGGAGAGGCTGCCCGCGCCCCGGAAGGGCATCTCCGAGAGCGGGACGAGGTAGGACTCCTCGGTCTCGTTGCGCAGCTCCGCGCGCAGTCGGAGCGCGACGCCGATGGACAGGGGGCCCGGGGGCAGCGACACCTCGAGCCGCAACTGCTGCGAGCCGCGCAGGATCGCCCGCAGGCGCCGTCGCACCTCGGGATCGCGGCTCTCGAACGCGCGCAGCCGGGGCAGGATCTCCTCCCCCATGCGCAGCAGCGCCTCGTGCGCCGCCTCGCGCCTCAGGCTGCTGCCGTCGCCCAGCTCGGCCACGAGCCGTTCGATCTCGCCCTCCTGCTGCGCCGCCGCGGCGAGCGCGAAGAGGAGCAACGCGGCGCTCGCACGCATCGCGCCCATTCTAGCGCGGTACGATCGGCGCGTGGCCGACGTCGCCGCGCTCGTCTCGCGCCTCGGACCCGGAGGAAAGGGCCGGGCGATCCTCGCCGACCCGTCCGTCGCCGGACTGCTGCGGGAGGCGGATACGCAATAATGTCTACATCACGATGTCACGGACGCAGATCTCGCTCGATCCGGAGGCGCTGAGGCGGGCGCGGGACAAGGCGGCGCTGCTCGGCATCAGCCGCGTGGCCACCTTCGACGACGACTTCGCCGTCTACCGCTACGGCCCCGGGCGCCGCCGGGCGTTCACCGTCGTGCGCTGACGGCCTTCTCCGTCGTCTTGAAGTGCGTCTTCGCGATGCCGGCGAGCGCGTCGATCCCGCCGAGCGCGTAGATCTCGCGCGCGACCCGGTCCACCGGCTCGCCCGCCCCCTTCGGCAGCTCCGTGCCGAACCCGTGGCCCAGTTCGCGCAGCCCGTTCAGGAACTCCGCCCGCGCGAGCACGGATGCCGCCGCCACCGCCGGGTTGTCCTCCGCCTTCGTGCGGATCTCCGCGGGCAGGTCGACGCCCGCCCGCTTCAGCTCCGTCCGGAGCCGTTCGGGCCTCGTGAACTGGTCGATGACGACGCGCTCGCACCCCACGACCCCCGAGAGCGCCGCGGCGACCGCGTCGGCGTGCATCGCCGCGAGGAAGACCGCGACGTTGCCCGTCTCGCGGTGGCGCGCGTTGTATTGCTCGGGCGAGAGCGCGACGATCGCGTGCGGGCAGAGCGCCCGGATCACGAGCGCCGCCCGGTGGACCGCCTCGTCCCCCATCGTCTTGCAGTCGCGCACCCCCGCCTTGGCGAGCTTCGCCGCGTGCTCCGGCGTCACGACGACCGCCGCGACGACCAGCGGCCCGAAGTAGTCCCCCTTCCCGGACTCGTCGCTGCCGACCTGCGTCTCGCCCGTCCCCTCCCCCTTGCCCCGTTTGTTCGGGGGGCGCTCCGCTTCGCTTCGCCCCCCCGCGCCCCGTTTGTTCGGGGGGCGCTCGGCTTCGCCTCGCCCCCCCGCGCCCCCCCGATATCGCTCGAGGAAGCGGCCCTCGCCCGCACCTTGCACGACCACCTTTCCGCTCCGGTAGGCGCTGACCACCACCTCCTCGCCGCGCGCCTGCCAGTGCGCGTGGTCGAGCGCGCGGAACTCGTAGCCCGCCTCGGCGAGCGCCCCGCGGAGCGACGCGATCTCGGCCGCGCCGAGGACGAGGGTGGTGCTCATCGGGCCAAGTGTAGTGCGGGGAACCGCGCTTTGAGATGTTCGGGGGGCTCGGGGGCGGTGCCGGTGAGCCGTCGCGCCAGCTGGAAGGCGTTCGCGACCGCCTTGCCGCCGAAATGGTTGTTCGTGATGACGAAGGTCTGCTGCGACTTCGCGGCGACCTCCGCGATGATGCCCGCCCACGTGTCGAGTTCCGCCGGGGAGTAGAGGTAGTCGTACTTCTGGTCGCGCGAGGCGCCCTTCGAGAACCATGCGGCGGCGTTGCGCCCGTGCAGGCGGACGTACCCGAGCGGCCCGGTCGAGAGCGCGCACGGCGGGACCGAGTCCTTCGCCTGGCAGATGTCGATCGACGCGATCGACAGGCCGAGGCGCTTCAGGAAGTCGAGCGCCGGCGCCGAGAGCCAGCCCCTGTCGCGCACCTCGACGGCGCAGGGCCAGCCGGCGAGCCCCTTCGCGAGATGCGAGAGGCGCGCCCGGCCCTGCTGCGTGTTGCGGAAGAAGAAGGGGAATTGGAGCAGGATCGCGCCGAGCCGCCCCGCGTCGCGGCAGGGGGCGAGCGCCTCGAGGAAGGGCGAAAGCGCGCCGTCCTCGGTGCCGTGGGTGAGACCCTGGTAGAGCTTGAACGCGAAGCGGAAGTCCTCGCGCCGCTCCACCGCCGCGAGCCACCCCTCGACGGCCTTGCGCGTCGGCACGCGGTAGAAGGTGACGTTCATCTCGATGCACGAAAAAAACCCCGCGAGATAGGCGAGCCGGTCCACCCCCGGCGGATAGACGACCCCATCCCAGTCTTTGTAGGCGAAGCCCGCCGTGCCGACGCGGATCACAGGGGGATTGTAGGGGGGCGCGGGGGCGGGGACCCGCGCGCCAAAGTAGGAGGGCCCCGAGCTTTCGCCCGGGGCCCTTGGTGTGTGGCGTCTCTGCCCGATCCGGTTCGTTCCGGAGTTGCGGCGCCATGGGAGCACTGTGTGTCAGCGTACGGGAAACGGGCCAGCGTGGCTTCTGCCGCGGGGGTCCGGTTGGCGTTTTCCGGTCGGGTTCTCCACTGGGGAGCGTTGCGCTCCACCTCTACGAGTACCCCACGCGGACGCCGGGGCAAGGCGTACAATCGGGCGATGCGCCTCGTTCCGGTCCCCTCGGTCGCGCCGGAGCAGGTGCGCGATCTCGTGCGCGAGGTGGTCGGCGGCGCCGACCTCGCGCTCTACGGGGGCGACGGGCCCCTCCTCCCCGCGCTGCACCTGTCCCGCTTCGACACGCGCATCGAAGGGGAGGCGATCCCGCTGCTCCCCCGCCTCCCCCCGCTGCCCCCCTCCACCCTCTCCCCGGTCACCGGCGTCGGCTACGCGCTCTACCGCGCGAGCGACCACTGCGTGGCGCTCGCGGGCCCGCGCGGCGCCGGGCGCGTGCTGTTTCTCGGCTGCGACTCCGCGGAGGATCCGCTCGCGGTCGCCTGTCTCGAGTGGTTTTCGCTGCAAGCAGCGCCGCCGGTGCGTTCCAAGGAGGGGCCCGGATGAGGCGACTCTCGCTTGCCTTGCTCGTTCTGGCGGGCGCCGCATCGGCGCACGGGGGGGTCTTCCGGCCTCCGCCGGGCGGCCTTCCCGGCGACCCGTTCACTCCGGGGGGGCGCGGGGGGCCGGCGACGGCGCGGAGCCGCGGCGGGCTGCCCTACTCGCCGTGGCAGGCGTGGTGGTTCCAGAACCGCGAGCCCTACCTGAGGCTCCGGCAGCGGGTGCTGGAGCGCACGGTGGTCACCGGCGACCGCACCGGCAGGGACCTCTTCGACCGTGCCGCCCTGCGCACGACGACGCTGATCCCGCTGATGAACGAGATGCTGCGCGACGAGGACGAGGAGCTGCGCACGTCGGCGGCGGTGGCGCTCGGCAAGTACGGCGCGAAGGAGGCGATCCCGGTGCTGCTCGACCTGCTGCGGGGCGACAAGGACCGGCAGGTGCGGGAGGCGGCGATGCTCGGGCTCGCGCTCATGCGCGACGCGGCGCTCGCGCCGCGGCTGCGGGCGATCGCGCGCGACGGCAAGGAGCACACGCGCGTGCGGGGCTTCGCGGTGCTCGGGCTCGGGTTCCTGGGCGATGGCGACTTCCTGCTGGGGCTCCTCGCCGACCGCGAGACCGCGATCGGCGGCAGCCGCCCGTCGGTCGAGGAGATCCGCACGGCGGCGGCGACGGCGCTCGGCTGGGCGCGCCTGCCGTCCGCGGTGCTGCCGCTGCTCGGCGCGGTGCACGACGGCGAGGTGCCGGAGCCCGCGCGCGGGGCCGCGGCGGCCTCCCTCGGGCGGCTCGGCAACCCGCTCGCGCTGCCCGACATGCTGTCGATCGTCGGCGACGGCGACGTGAAGCGCGTCGTGCGCTGCGGCGCGTCGATCGCGTGCGGGTCGCTCGTGGGCCCCGCCGAGGAGGGCGTGATCGACCTGCTCGGCAAGAAGGCGCACCGCGACAAGGACGGAGGCGTGCGCTCGCTGCTCGTGATGAGCCTCGGCCGGATCGGCGGCGAGCGCGCGGCGACGCAGCTCGCGATGGGGCTCTCCTCGTGCGACCAGGAGGACCGGGGCTTCTACTACCTCGCGCTCGGCATCTCGGGCGTCGCCGATGCGGGCCCGGTGCTGATGGAGGAGTTCGGGAAGCTGAAGAACTCCTCCGACCGCGGCGCCTGCGCGCTCGGCCTCGCGCTCTCGGGTCACAAGGCGGCGGCGCCGATGCTGCGCGAGCGGCTCTCGGACAACAACCCCGGCTTCGCGCCGCACGCGATGGTCGCGCTCGGCATCCTCGACGACGCGGCGTCGATCCCCGTCGTCGAGGGCATCGTGCGCGGGGCGAACGACCCGGTGATCCAGCGCGAGGGGACGATCGCGCTCGCGCTGCTGAAGCGCGGCGGCGCGATCGACGACCTCCTCGGGCTCCTCCGGGAGTCGAAGACGACCTGGAACCGCGCGGCGGTCGCGTGGGCGCTCGGCCTGATCGGCACGGAGCGGGCGGTGGCGCCGCTCGTCGCGATCGTGCGCGACAAGTCGCGGCAGGGCGAGGAGCGCGCGATCGCGCTCGCGGCGCTCGGCCGCATCGGCGACGGCGAGGACGTGCCGCTGCTTGCCGCGTTCGGCCTTGGGCTCAACCCCTACGTGGTTTCCGATGTGCTCGCCGAGGCGTTCTCGATCCTCTGACCCCCTGCTCGCGGCGCTCCTGCTCGCCTCGGCGGCGTGGGGGCACGGCGAGAGCGGCAGGAACCAGCCGCCGCCGCAGAGCGGCGCGGGCACGCAGGTCGTTCCCGCCGGGGGGCCGACGGTCACGCCGCGGGACGGGCGCGGCAGCCCCGCGGTGACGGTCGCCGAGAGCGTCAAGGAGAGCGACTGGCAGACGTGGTGGGCCTACAACATGGAGCGGGTGCTCGCGTCGCGCGCCCGCGGCGCGACGGTGACCGGCCTCGCCGTCCCGCGCGATGCGCGGGGCCCGCTGCGCGAGCGGATCTACGACGTGCTCGCCGGCGCGCTCGAGGACAAGAGCCACTCGGTGCGCGCGAGCGCGGCCATCGCGCTCGGGAAGTTCGGCATGCCGGAGGCGAACGCGCTCCTCGTGCGCCACATCCGCTTCCCCGGGGAGGGGTGGTTCGACGTGCGCGAGGCGTCGATCTATGCGATGGGCATCCTCGGCCTCGAGGAGAACCGCGGCGTCATGCGCACGCTGGCGGGCGACAAGGAGGAGACGGTGCGCGCGCGCGGCCTGGCGCTCGTCTCGCTCGCGGTCGACGGGACCGAGGAGTCGCGCGACCTGCTCGTCTGGCACCTGCGCTTCCGCGACTCCGACGACGGCGGCGACGCCTCGGCCCCGCCGAAGACGGCGGAGGAGGAGCGCCGGCGGATGGCGGCGCACCTGCTCGGGTATTCGGGGGGTCCGGGGGCCGACGCCCTGCTCGACGAGTTCGCCCGCGGCGGGGGGCGCGTCGGCCCGGGCGTCCAGGCGCTCGCGGTGACCGCGCTCGCCCGGAGGAAGGTCGCGGGCGCCGCGGACCTCCTCTTCCGCCTCGCCGACGCGCGCTCCTCCGACCGGGAGGTGCGCCGCTCCGCGGTGATTGGCCTCGGGCAGGTGATCGCGCGCTCCGAGGAGCAGCAGATCGAGCGTCTCGCGCGCCTCGTCCGCGAAGACCGCACCGACTTCGTCGCGCAGCAGTTCGCGGTGATGGCGCTCGGGCAGGTCGGCGGGCCGCACGCGATCGCGGCGCTCTCCGACCTGCTGCGCCGGAACGTGCTCAACAACGAGCGCGACCGGTCGTTCCTCTACCTCGCGCTCGGGCTCTGCGGAAACGACGCGGGGGAGACGCTGCTCGCCGAGTACGAGAGGGCGCGCACCGCCGGCGAGAGGGCCGTGCTCGCGCTCGCGTGCGCGCTCGCGCGCGTGAACGCCGCGGTGCCCCTGACGCTCGGCTTTCTGGCGAAGGCCAATCTCGACGGCGGGGCCGCGCTGCTCGAGCACGGCGCGCTGGCGCTGGGACTCCACGGCGACCTCCGCGGCGTCGATACACTGCGCGAGATCCTGCGCAGGTACAACGACCCGAAGGTGCAGCGCGGCGCCGCGATGGGGCTCGCGCTGCTGCTCAGGTCGGTGGCGGCGCCCGAACTCGTCGAGACGCTCCGGACGGCGGGCAACGTCTACACGAGGTCCGCCTGCGTCGCGGCGCTGGGCCTCCTCGCCAACCCGCCCACCGAGACCGTCGACGCGCTGATCGCCGCCTACAGGAACGACAGCAACCCCGACACGCTCCGCGCGATGGCGATCATCGCCCTCGGCGCGCTCGCCGACCCGCGCTCCGTGCCCCTCTCGTCGACGCTGACCGCGCAGTACAACTACTTCGTCCGCTGCCTCGCCCTCGACGAGATCGCCCGCTACCTCTGAACGGGACAACGGGGTCTGACCCCTTTGTCCCGATCCATCGGACATTCCGATGCGTAGCCCCCGCCCTTGCGATGCAGCGCGCGATTGGGGTCAGACCCCGTTGTCCCGATAGAGGAACTCGCGGTTCAGGTCGGCGATGAACGTCGCGGGGATCTCCTTCGGGCAGACCGCCTCGCACTCGTACTGGTTGGTGCAGTTGCCGAAGCCCTCGCGGTCCATCGCCCCGACCATCGCGGCGGCGCGCGTGGCGCGCTCGGGCTGGCCCTGCGGCAGGCGCGCGAAGTGGACGACCTTCGCGGCGACGAAGAGCATCGCGCTCGCGTTCTTGCACGCGGCGACGCAGGCGCCGCAGCCGATGCAGGCGGCGGCCTCCATCGCGACGTCCGCGTCGCGCTTCGGCACGGGGAGGCTGTTCGCGTCGGGCGCCGAGCCGCAGCGCGACGAGATGTAGCCGCCCGCCTGCACGATCCGGTCGAACGACGAGCGGTCCACGACGAGGTCGCGCACGACCGGGAACGCCTTCGCGCGCCAGGGTTCGACGGTGATCCGCGCGCCTTCCCGGAAGTGGCGCATGTGGAGCTGGCAGACGGTCGCGCCGCGGTCGGGGCCGTGCGGCACGCCGTCGATGACGAGCGAGCACATGCCGCAGATCCCCTCGCGGCAGTCGCTGTCGAAGGCGACCGGCTCCTCGCCCCTCGCGACGAGCCCCTCGTTGAGCACGTCGAGCATCTCGAGGAACGACGAGTCCGCGCTCACGCCCTTCACGGGATAGGTGACGAGCTGGCCGGGCTCGCCCGCGCTCCGCTGCCGCCAGATCCGCAGCGTCAGGTCCATCTACTTGTAGCTCCTCGTCGCGAGCGCGACGCCCTCGAACGAGAGCGGCTCCTTGTGCAGCAGCGGCCGCTTCCCCTCGCCCGCGTACTCCCACGCGCTCACGTGGCAGAAGCGCTCGTCGTCGCGCTTCGCCTCGCCGTCCGGCGTCTGGTGCTCGGTGCGGAAGTGGCCGCCGCAGGACTCGTCGCGCTCGAGCGCGTCGAGGCACATCAGCTCCGCGAACTCGAGGAAGTCCGCGACGCGCCCCGCCCCCTCGAGCGCCATGTTGAACGACTCGCCGCTGCCCGGCACCATCACCTCGCGCCAGAAGCGCTCGCGGATCAGGGGCAGCTCCGCCAGCACCTCCCCGAGCCCCTCCGCGTTCCTCGCCATGCCGCACTTGTCCCACATCAGCAGCCCCAGCTCGCGGTGGAACGATTCGGCCGGGCGGCTGCCCCTCACCGACAGGAGCCGCCCCACGCGGGCGCGCACCTCCTCCTCGATGCGGCCGAACTCCGCATGGCCCGTGTCCACGCGGTCGAGCCTGCAGCCCCCGAGGTAGTGGCCCAGCGTGTCGGGAATCACGAAGTAGCCGTCGGCGAGCCCCTGCATCAGCGCGCTCGCGCCGAGCCGGTTCGCGCCGTGGTCGGAGAAGTTCGCCTCGCCGAGCACGAAGAGGCCAGGGATCGTGCTCATCAGGTGGTAGTCCACCCAGAGGCCGCCCATCGTGTAGTGCGACGCGGGATAGATGCGCATCGGCGACGCGTAGGGGTCCTCGCCGGTGATGCGCGCGTACATGTCGAAGAGGTTGCCGTAGCGCTCCTCGATCGCGCCCTTGCCGAGGCGCGCGATCGCGTCCTTGAAGTCGAGGAAGACGCCGCGCCCGCCGGGGCCGACGCCGCGCCCGTCGTCGCAGACCTCCTTCGCGCTGCGCGACGCGATGTCGCGCGGCGCGAGGTTGCCGTAGGAGGGGTACTTGCGCTCGAGGTAGTAGTCCCTCTCGCCCTCGGGGATGTCGCTGGGGGCCCGGGGGTCGCCCTTCCGCAGGGGCACCCAGATGCGCCCGTCGTTGCGCAGCGACTCCGACATCAGCGTCAGCTTGCTCTGCTGGTCGCCGTGCACCGGGATGCAGGTCGGGTGGATCTGCGTGTAGCAGGGGTTCGCGAACGCCGCGCCGCGCTTGTACGCGCGGTAGGTCGCCGTGACGTTGCAGCCCATCGCGTTGGTCGACAGGTAGAAGATGCGGCCGTAGCCGCCGGTGCAGAGCAGCACCGCATGGCCCGCGTGGCGCTCGATCCTCCCGGTGACGAGGTCGCGCGTGACGATGCCGCGCGCGCGCCCGTCGACCGTGACGAGGTCGAGCATCTCGGTGCGCGTGTGCATGCGCACCCTGCCCGCGTGGATCATGCGCGAGAGCGCCGCGTAGCAGCCGAGCAGGAGCTGCTGGCCCGTCTGCCCGCGCGCGTAGAAGGTGCGGCTCACCTGCGCGCCGCCGAACGACCGCGTGTCGAGCAGGCCGCCGTACTCGCGCGCGAAGGGCACGACTAGCGCGACGCACTGGGCGATGATGTCGACGCTGACCTCAGCGAGGCGGTGCACATTGGCCTCGCGGGCGCGGAAGACGCCACCCTTAATCGTG
>CAZMXP010000062.1:0-26511 GCA_964570285.1 uncultured Planctomycetaceae bacterium | reverse complement strand
CATCATCATGACCAGCAACATCGGCGCCGAGCGCCTCGGTCGCCAGGACAGCCTCGGCTTCCGCAAGCAGGGCGACGACGTCACGCACGAGAAGCGCAAGGAGATGCTCAAGGGCGACCTCGAGCGCCACTTCCGCCCCGAATTCCTCAACCGCGTGGACGACATCGTCTACTTCCGCCCGCTCGACCGCGAGGACCTGAAGAGCATCATCGACATCGAGCTCGCCCACGTGCACGAGCGCCTCGCCGCGCGGAACTACAAGCTGAGCCTCACCGACGCCGCGAAGGAGGCGATCATCGAGTTCGGCTACAACCCCGAATTCGGCGCCCGGCCGCTGCGCCGCGCGATCGAACGGCTGGTCGAGGATCCCCTCAGCGAGGACATCCTCCGCGGCCGCTTCCCCGAGGGCTGCACGATCGTCGTCGGCGCCGAGGAGGGCAAGCTCACCTTCGAGCAGCAGAAGCCCGAGCCGGCGACGGCGGCGACGTAGGGATTGCCCGGTAGGAACCGGGCAATCCGCAAGACTACCGATCGCGCCTCCCAAGCGCGCCGGGTGGCACCGTTGGGGTCGCCCGCGCCGTGACTCTCGCCGGGTACGCGGTCCGGCTCAATCGCCTCAAAACACGCGTTTGGGCGTAGTGCCGCCTGGACCTCCGGTCCTGTAACCTCGAGGCGACAATGCCAACCAGGCCGCAGGGTAGCGTATCTGGTGCGATCGCGGTCGGTCAGCCTAGGAGTTTGTCCGACCATATTGTCGGACAAACTCTCGAGTGAAAGGGGGTCCGCGGTCGGTGCCCGGCCGCAGTTGCGCGCATGGCCAAGACAGCGGGCGTGGGAGGTGGAGCAGGTCTGGATGCTCCCGGTGCGGGTTCCAAAAACTCTGACCCCGTCGATTCCGGAGATTCTGGCCGGTCCAAACCGAAGAGGACCAGCCGGAGCGAGGGGTGTCGCGCATCGCCATTGAGCAGGGAGAAAGCCCGGTCCGCGACCGTCTGAACCTCTTGGGGCAAGTCCCGGTAGCAAAGCCAGAAGTCCGGGGATGCGTGGTGAATCAAAGCCTGGTCGACTTGCCGGCTGCGTGATCGCGCAGCGCCTTCTCCGCGAGCGCGTCGAGCTTTCCGGCCTTCACGTCGCCCTCGAGCTGTCGATCCCAGAGCTCAGCATCGAACTCGGCGTACACTCATGTTGCACCTCAGTCGGGCTCCAGCAGCATGCCCCCTTTCTGCCGGGCGGTGGCCCCGACTGATAGACTGCCCCCGTGCCCCCCCCCGATCCGCGCCTCGCGCGGCTGCGCGCGCTGCTCCGCGAACGCGCCGTCCAGTTTGGAGAGTTCACGCTGGCGAGCGGCGCGAAGTCCGACGTCTACATCGACGGCCGCCTGCTGACGCTCAGCTCCGAGGGCGGCCGGCTCGCCGCGACGCTGCTTTGGGAGCGGATCGCGCCGCTCCGGCCCGACGCCGTCGGCGGCATGACGATGGGCGCCGACCCGATCGTCGGCGCGCTGCTCGCCATCGCCGACACCCCGCTCGTCGGCTTCCTCGTCCGCAAGGAGCCGAAGGGGCACGGCACGCGGAAGAGCGTCGAGGGGCCGCGCCCCGACAAGGCGCGGCCGAGGGTCGTCCTCGTGGACGACACCGTGACGACCGGCGGCTCGACGCTCAAGGCCATCAAGGCGGTGCGCGAGGAGTGGAACGCCGAGGTCGTCGGCGCGTTCGCGATCGTCGACCGCGAGACCGGCGCCCCGCAGGCGTTCGCGCAAGAGGGCGTCCCCTTCGAGGCGCTGTTGCGCCTTGGCGAGCTGCGATAGACTTCGCGCTTCCGATGGGCTGGCTCGCCGACCCCCAGGCGTGGATCGCCTTCCTGACGCTGACCGTGCTCGAGCTCGTGCTCGGCATCGACAACGTCGTCTTCATCTCGATCCTCGCCGGCAAGCTCCCGCCGGAGCAGCAGGCGCGCGCGCGGAGGCTCGGCCTCGGCCTCGCGGCGATCACCCGCGTCCTGCTCCTCTTCTCGATCTCGTGGCTGATCGGGCTGGTCGCGCCGCTCTTCTCCGTCGCCGGCCGCGAGATCTCGGGGCGCGACCTGATCCTGCTCGCCGGCGGGCTCTTCCTGCTCGCGAAGGCCACGCGCGAGATCCACTCGAAGCTCGAGGGCGCCGAGGAGCACGGCACCCCCCGCGCCCCCCCCGGCTTCTCCGCCGTCATCGTGCAGATCCTGCTGCTGGACATCGTCTTCTCCTTCGACTCGGTGCTGACCGCCGTCGGCATGGCGGACCAGCTGGGGGTCATGGTCGCCGCGGTCGTGGTCGCGGTCGCCTGCATGCCCGCGTTCGCGGGCGCGATCAGCCGCTTCGTCGACGAGCACCCGACCGTCAAGATGCTCGCGCTCTCCTTCCTGCTGCTGATCGGCACGGCGCTGATCGCGGAAGGACTCGACGTGCACATCCCGAAGGGCTACATCTATTTCGCGATGGCCTTTTCCGTCTTCGTCGAGATGCTGAACCTGAAGCTCGCGAAGAGGCGGGGCCGGGCGCCGGTGAAGCTGCGCGGGCCGACGGAGCCGGGGTCGTGAGCGATTGGCGCCGCCTCGGCCGCGCGGAGGAACTCGCGCGAAGGCCCCTGCAGCAGGTGGTCGTCGGCACGCTGCCGATCGCGCTCTCGTTCCGCGACGGGGAGTTCGGCGCGATCTCCGGCGTCTGCAACCACGTCGGCGGCCCGCTCGGCGAGGGCCACGTGACCCCCGAGGGGTACGTCGTCTGCCCGTGGCACAGCTGGCACTTCCACCGGCGGACGGGCGAGGCGCGCCCCGGCATCCCCGCCGCCGTGCCGCGCCACGAGCTCAAGGTCGAGAACGGCGATCTCTGGATCGACATCGTTCCCGCGACGAAGCGGGTGCAGCCCGCCCATGCCGCGCATCCGCTCACGCGCGAGCCGACGCGCGAGCCGGGGCCCCTGCGCGTCGCCGGCATCTCGACGACGGCGATGAACCGCGCCTTCCCGCGCTACTCGACGTCGGAGGACCTGCTGGAGGTCGCGCTCGGCCACGTCGCGGAGAGCGGCGCGCAGTCGAGGCTGATCCGCCTCGGCGGGCTCGACTTCCGCCACTGCGAGGGGTACTACAGCAAGAGCGCCCACGCCTGCACGTGGCCCTGCTCGATCACGCAGTCCGACCCGAAGGACCAGATGGCGGAGGTCTACGAGGCGCTCGTCTTCTGGGCGGACGTCGTGCTCGTGGCGACGTCGATCCGCTGGGGCGCGCCGAGCGCGCTCTACTTCAAGATGATCGAGCGCATGAACTGCATCCAGAACCAGATCACGATCCGCGACCGCGTGCTGATCCGGAACAAGGTCGCGGGCTTCGTCATCACCGGCGGCCAGGACAACGTGCAGGCGGTCGCGGGCCAGATGATGATGTTCTTCGGCGAGCTCGGGTTCCTCTTCCCGCAGTTCCCCTTCGTCGCCCACAGCCGCGGCTGGGCCGCCGAGGACATGGAGAACAACGTCGCCCGCGTCAAGGGCGACGACGACCTCCGCGACGGCACGCGCGCCCTCGCGTCGCGCTGCCTGGAGATGGCGGCCGGCTGCATCGCCGGCGGCGACGGCCGCGACCGCATCGACCGGGGCGGCCGCAAGGCGCATGCGGAGCGGTAGCCGGGAGGGCCGAGAGCGCCGATGCGCATCTGGAGCCTGCACCCGCGGTATCTCGACGCCCGCGGGCTCGTCGCGCTCTGGCGCGAGGCGCTTCTCGCCCAGGCGGTGCTCCGCGGGGGGACCGCCGGTTATCGCCACCACCCGCAACTGCTCCGCTTTCGCGAGCAGCCCTCTCCGGTCGGCCTCATCGCCGGGTACCTGCGCGGCGTGCATGTCGAGGCGGTCGCCCGGGGCTACCGCTTCGCGGCGGGCAAGATCGGTCGCCGCCGCGCGGAAGGTGCGATCCCGGTCACGCGCGGTCAGCTCGCGTTCGAGTGGCGGCACCTGCTGGCCAAGCTCCGGACGCGCGACGCTGGGCACCACGCGCGGCTCTCGCGGCTGAGGGCCCCGCGGCCTCACCCGCTCTTCCTCGTCGTGCCCGGCGGCGTCGCGCCGTGGGAGCGAGGCGGCACGCGCCCCCGGCCACGGTAGGATGGCGAGCCTCCCCGTGCCCTGAGCTACGATGGGGGCCTTGCGCCCGCTTCTGCTGCTCCTCGTCCTAGGAACGGCGCTCCTCCGCGCCGACACGGTCACGCTGAAGAACGGCAAGAAGCTCGAAGGCAAGGTCATCGCCGAGGGCGGCGAGGTGCTCGTGCACACCTTCAACTCGGGCCTCGCGCAGGCGACCTTCGGGCTCGAGAGAGTGCCCTCGGACCGGGTGAAGAAGATCGTCCGCACCCTCCCCGCGCCCCACCAGGAATTCCAGCTCAGGCTGAAGCGCGCCGACTCCGCGGAGGCGCTCGTCGAACTCGCGACGTGGTGCGAGGCGGAGAAGCTGAAGGAGGAGCGCCTCGTCGCGCTCGAACGCGCGCTCCAGCTCGACCCGGAGAACGCGGCGGCGCGCGCCGCGCTCGGCAGCCGCGCGGGCAGGACGCCGTGGGCCGATCAGCTCGCGCTCGCGCGCCGCTTCGTCGACGGCGCCGAGGATCGCGCCGCGCTCCTCGCCGAGGCGAAGCGGGACCCCTCCTTCCCGTGGAGCGAACGCGAGCTCTGGCGCGCCGCGCGCTCGAAACAGCAGCCGAAGGGCTACCAGCTGAACCGCGCGGTCGCGATGCGCAGCGACCAGCTCCTGCCGAACGCGCGCTACACGCTGTTTGTCCCCGACGCCTACGACCCGCTGCGCCCGACCCCGCTCGTGATCGGGCTGCACGGCGGCGGCGCCGGCGGCGCCGACGGCAAGCTCGTCGTCGGCAGCGGCGACCAGGCGATGAACTTCTACCAGGGCGACTGCGACAAGCGCGGCTGGATCTGCGCCTGCCCGACGGCGCTGCGCGCGGGCTGGGGCGCGCGCGAGAACGACGACCTCCTCGATGCCCTGCTCGACGAACTGCGCGCGCTCTACAACATCGACGAGCACCGGATCTACCTCGTCGGCCACTCCATGGGCGGCGGCGGCACGTGGGCGCAGGGCACGCGCATCCCCGAGGTCTTTGCCGCGATCGCGCCGGCGGCGTCCTTCGGAGTGCAGGGCATCGACAGGCTCACGAAGACGCGGACGGGCTTCTACGTCTACCACAGCGACGACGACAGCCGCTGCCCGTGCCCCCCGGTCCGCAGCGCGATGATGGCGCTTCCCGGCAGCGACGCCGACTTCGTCTACAGCGAGATCCCCGGCCAGGACCACGCCTTCCCGCGCGAGGTCGTCGAGGACATCTTCGCCTTCTTCGACGCGAGGCTGCTCGCGACCGGCCCCGGCCGCTTCCGCCCGCAGGTGCGCCCGCTCCCGTCGTTCGCGCGCAAGGAGAGCCGCGACGAGAAGAAGTACCTCCCGCCCCTCGTCCCCGACGACGAGGAGGAGGGTGCCGCGCTCTCGCCGCTGCTGAAGGAGTTGCGCATGGGAGGGGGCGTGGGGGAGGGGGCGGTGGCGAAGCTCGCCGCGCACGCCGACCCGAAGACCTCCGCCGCCGTCGCGAAGGTGCTGCTGCGCCCGAACACCCCCCCCGATGTCCGGCGCTACGCCGTGCGCACCCTCGGCGAGCGCAAGGCGGCCGACCAGCTGGACGCGATCGGCCGCATCCTCTTGATCGACAACGAGGCGGAACTCGCGCTCGAGGCGCTGCGCGCCATCGAGAAGATCGCCGACCCCGCGGCAGGCGCGGCGCTGCTGAGGTTCCTGCGCAAGCGCGGCGACTACTTCGCGGAGCGCCGGCAGGGCCACCAGCTCGACCACAGCGACTGGGCGACCATCCTGCCGCCGCTGTCGCTCGCCTGCTCGCTGCTCGGGAGCTACAGGACGCCGAAGGCCGCGGCCTCGATCGCCGCCGTCGCCTTGGACGAGATCCTGCTGTCGGACACGACCGTCGTCTACGACACCAAGAACCAAAACCCCCTTCCCCCGGCGCAGGGGCTCGCCGCGTCCGCCTGCGGCGCGCTGGCCCTGCTCGGCGATCCGGCGGCCCTTCCGGCCCTCCAGAAGATGGCTTCGGCGGGGGGTGAAGGGACGGGTGCCGTCCACCGCAGGATCCAGGGCGAGGTCGGCGAGGTGGGCGCGTGGCCCAAGGACCCCGCGATCCGCGGCCACGTCCGCGAAGCCCTCGACGCGCTGTCCTCCCGGTAGCCCGCCCCTGTCGCGCCCTTGTACAACGCGCGGAGGCGAATAGCACAGAGACACAGGGACACAGAGCTTCGCGTCGTTCAGCTGACGCGGCGGCCTCCGCAGCGTTCCCCCCCCACCCCCCTCTGTGCCCCTGTGCCTCTGTGTTGATCTTCCTCGCATCCGCTCCCCCCGCCCGGGCGAGGCAATCCGCCACTGGCGTGCGGGTTGCTGGGAGAATGGGGCCGATGCGAACCTCGATCCTGCTGATCCTGCCGCTGGTCCTGCTCCCCGCACGGGCCGACGAGGCCGCACCGGTCGATATCGGTGCCGTCCTCCGCGAGTCGAAGGAGTTCAAGGCCAAGTGCGCCGAGTTCAAGATCAGCTACGAGGAGGGCACCGTCCGGGCGCTCGGGCGGATCAACCAGCGCGGGGGGCCCTGCGAGTACCTGATCACCGTCGCGCCCGCCAAGGCGCACGAGACGATCGTGCTGCTCGACAAGGGCGAGAGGCCCCCGCCCAGGAAGGGCGAGGGCGAAGAGCGCATGCCCGAGCCGCTGAACGGCCTCGCGGAAACGCTCAACAACGCGTTTCTCGCCGCGGGCTTCAAGAAGGGCGAGGCGCTCAAGTGGAACGACGAGACCGGGGAGACCTTCCCGCCGTCGGGCGAGACCGTCCACCTCTATGCCGAATGGCAGGACGAGAAGGGCGCCCTGCACCGCGCGCGCCTCAGCGACTGGCTCTGGTGCTGGGAGACGATCGATCCGATGCGGCCGGGGCTCTACGTGTTCACGGGCTCGGTGCTCATCGACGAGGGCCCGCCCGACCACAAGAAGTGGCTCGGCTGCGAGGTGGACGGGCTTGTCGCGGCGGTGCTGAACACGAGCACGGCGATCCTCGACCACCGCGAGGAGGGGGGGCTCTCGAACGGCGCCTACGAGGCGATCCCCGCCCGCGTGCCGGCGATCGGCACGAGGGTCACCTGCGTCTTCTCGCGCAAGGAACTCGACGTGACCGAGCACTACGAGCCGCTCAAGCTCAACGCGGAGCTCGAGGCGGAGAAGAAGAAGAAGGCCGAGGAGCGCGCGGCCCGCGACAAGGAGAGGGCGGCCCCCGCGGGGAAGTGATGGACCACGGCCGGGTGCTCGCCCTCGTCCGCCGCACGCGCCGCCGCCTCGAGGCGACGCGCCTGCTGCGGGCGGCCTCGCGCGGGGCGCTTGTCGCCCTCGTGCCCGCGCTGGCGCTCGCCATCGCCGGCAGGCTCTGGCCCGCTTCGGCGCCGGGCGCCTGGGCCCCGTGGGCCCTGCTCTGCGCGGGGGCGTTCGCCCTCGCGCTCGCGGCCCTCTTCCGCGACAGGATCCGGCCCGCCGACGCGGCGCTCTTCCTCGACCGGGAGCTGCGCACGGAGGAGCGGTTCGTGACCGTGCTCGGCCTGCCCCCGGGCCCCCTGCTCGATCACCTCGTGGGAGAGATCGCCCCGGCACCCCGGCGCCCCCGCCTCCCCTTCCCGCGCGAGATCGGCTACCTCCCCGCGGCGCTCTTCGTGCTCTTCGCGGCCGGGCTCGTGCCGGCGGCCTCCTCCGCCCCGCCGGTTGCCGCCGTCGCCAGCACGGGCGCGGCGCTGCCGGACGCGGCGACGCCCGACGCCGCCCCGGCGCTCGCGAAGCTCGCCGCGGGCGCGGCGCCGGGCCCGGCCGAGAAGGCGTCGCTGCTCGCCGCGATCGACGAGAGGCTTCGCCGACCGGAGGAGCGGGTGCGGGCCCGCGCGCTGCTGGAGAGGGCGATGGGGGGCGGGGGCGCCGGCGCGTCCGGGGACGCCCGCTCCCTTGCGGCGATGATCGGGGGGTCCGGGGGCGGCGAGAGCGGAGGCGACGCCGTCGGCCCGGGGGCGAGGGACGGCGCCCCGTCGGGTGCCATCGCCGTCGCGCCCTATCCGGAGGAGCGCGATTTCCTGCTTGCCTACCGGCGCCATCTTGCCGGAGTGAGGGACCGATGAAGGCACGAACCGGGATCTGGCTCGTCGGCGCCTGCGGCAACGTCGGCACGATGACGGTCGTCGGCGCGCGCGCGATCGCGCGCGGCCTCGCGGGGCGCACCGGCCTCGTGACGGAGCTGAAGGAGTTGCGCGACCTGCCGCTCGATGCGCTCGACGCGCTCGTCTTCGGCGGGCACGAGGTCAGCGGGCGCACGCTGCTCGAGTCGGCGCGCGACTTCGCGAGGCGGGCGGGCGTGCTCAGCGACCGGCTGATCGACGCGCTGGCGCCCGATCTCGAGGCGGCGCAGCAGGAGATCCGCGCCGGCTTCTGCTGCAAGCCGGTGCGGAGCCTCGACCGGACGCGCCGGCCGGAGCAGGGGCCGCTGGCGGTGGTGCGGGGCATCCAGGAGGACCTGCGGGCGTTCCGTGACCGCCACCGGCTCGCGGATGTCGTCGTCGTCAACGTCGCGACGACGGAGCCGCTGCCGGAGCCGCGGCGCGAGTGGGACTCGCTGACGGCCCTCGCCACCGCGCTCGCCGACGACCGCGCGGAGGTCTTCCCGCCGTCGATGCTCTACGCCTACGCCGCGCTGGATGCGGGCTTGCCGTACGTGAACTTCACGCCGAGCACCGGCAGCAGCGTGCCCGCGCTGGAGGAACTCGCGCGCACGCGGGCGACGGTCCACGCGGGGCGGGACGGCAAGACGGGCGAGACGCTCGTCAAGACGACGCTCGCGCCGCTCTTCGCGCTGCGCAACCTGAAGGTGCACGCGTGGGAGGGCTACAACATGCTCGGCAACCCCGACGGGGAGGCGCTGCGCGACCCGCAGACCCGCGCGAGCAAGGCGACGAGCAAGGACCGCTCGCTGAGGGCGATCCTCGGCGAGCAGGCGGGCCACAGCAGCGTGCACATCGACTTCGTGCCGAGCCTCGACGACTGGAAGGTCGCCTTCGACTACATCCACTTCGAGGGGTTCCTCGGCGCCAAGATGGCGATGCAGTTCACCTGGCAGGGGTGCGACAGCGCGCTGGCCGCGCCGCTCGTGCTCGACCTCGCCCGGCTCGCCGCGCTTGCGCATCGCCGCGGCGAGACGGGCCACCTCGACCATACCGCCTGCTTCTTCAAGGACCCCTACGGCGTCGACGTGCACGCCTTCACGAAGCAGTTCGACCTCTTGCGGGCGTATGTCGCGCGCTGCGGCCCGGGCACGCTCCCCTCGGCGGCCAACATCGCCTAGTCGAACCCTCCCCCCCCGGCGCCGTTGACCGGGGCATGCGCCGCGCCCTCATCGCCCTCATCCTCGCGGTCGTTTCGGTCGTTTCGCCGGCACTCGCGAAGCCGCCCGGGGGATTCCTCGTCTCGACGCAACTCCCCTCCGGCGGCTGGGCCGGCGACGGGGGCGAGACGGCCCACGTCGGCGTCTCCGCGCTCGCGACGCTCGCCCTGCTCGGCGGGGGGTACACGGGACGCGGGGAGTCGCCTCCGGACAGGGCGGTCCGCGACGCCCTCCGCTTCCTGATGGGACACCAGGACGCGGAGGGCCGCTTCGGGGACGGGGCGCTCTCCGACCATGCGCTCGCGACCCTCGCCATGTCCGAGGCGGCATGGATGAGCCGCGATCCCAAGTACGCGCGACCGCGCTCGCGGGCGATCCTCCATCTCGTCGGCCGGCAGGCCGCCGACGGCTCCTTCGGCGACCTGCTGACGACGGCGTGGGCGGGCATGGCGTTGAAGAGCGCCCACTTCGGCGGCTTCCTGGCCGACCCCGAGCCGGCGAAGCGCCTGAAGCGCTGGCTCGACTTGGTGACCGACGAAGCGACCGGCGAGGTGCGCGGCCACGGCGACATCGCGCGCGCCACGGCGATCGGCATCCTCCTGCGCATCCTGCACGGCGAGGATCCGAGGACGTCCGCGCCGATCGCGCGGGGGGCGGCGATCTGCCTCGCCAACCTCGCCTCGGGCGACGGCCTCTTCCGGTTCTTCGCGACGCTCGCGCTTTTCCAGTGCGGCGGCAGCGACTGGAAGAAGTGGAACGAGAGCGTCCTCGCCTCCGTCGTGAAGGCGCAGCAGCCGGACGGAAGCTGGCAGCCCGCCGAAGGGCAGTTCGGCGGCCGTGTCGGCGCGACGGCGCTCGGCGCGATGGCGCTCCAGGTCTACTACCGCTACGACCGCGTCTTCGGCATCGGTCCAGACGCGGACGGCGGTCTCGCCGTCGGGAGGGGGGGGGGCGCGGGGGGGGGCGTGCGCGGCCGCGCCGGAAAGGCTTCGAAGGCGCAGCCGTTCCACACCGAGGAGTACGACCGCGTGGGCCACCACGGCTTCCGCAGCGTCTGGGAGGAGGACTCCTCGACGTTTTCGGTGGATGTCGACACGGCCTCCTACGCCAACATCCGCCGCTTCCTCGTGCAGGAGAACAGGCTTCCGCCGAAGGACGCGGTACGCGTCGAGGAGATGGTGAACTACTTCACCTACGACTACGCGGGGCCGGTGGCGCAATCCCCGGACCCCTTGGCGATCCACGTCGAGACGGCAGCCTGTCCCTGGGCGCCAGACCACCGTCTCCTGCGGATCGGGCTGCAGGCGGCGCGGCTGCTCGAGCGCGACCGCCCGGAGAGCAACCTCGTCTTCCTGCTCGACGTCTCGGGATCGATGAAGGACGAGAACAAGCTGCCGCTGCTGCGCCGGGCCCTCCGGCTGCTGGTCGAGCGGCTCGACAGGCGCGACCGCGTCTCGATCGTCGTGTACGCGGGCGCGGCGGGGCTCGTGCTCCCGCCGACGCGCGGCAGCGAGCAGGGGGCGATCCTCGCCGCGATCGATGCCCTCGAGGCGGGCGGCTCGACGAACGGCGGCGCGGGCATCGAACTCGCGTACGCGACCGCCCGCGCGAACCTCGTGCAGGGCGGCCTCAACCGCGTGATCCTCTGCACCGACGGCGACTTCAACGTGGGCATCAGCGACCGGGGCTCGCTGACGCGCCGCGTCGAGGAGGAGGCGAAGGGCGGCGTCGCGCTCTCGATCCTCGGCTTCGGCATGGGAAACCTCAAGGACGCCCGGCTCGAGGAGCTGTCGAACCGGGGCGACGGCAACTACGCCTACATCGACACGCTCAACGAGGCGCGCAAGGTGCTGGCCGAGCAGCTCATGGGCACGCTGCTGACCGTCGCGAAGGATGCCAAGGTGCAGCTCTTCTTCAACCCGCGGCAGGTGGCCTCGTGGCGGCTCATCGGCTACGAGAACCGGCGCCTCAGCAGGGCCGACTTCAGCGACGACGCCAAGGACGCGGGGGACATCGGCGCGGGCCACTCGGTGACGGCGCTCTACGAGATCGTGCCCCAGGCCGCGGGGGCGCCGGGCCACGAGGCCGATCCGAACCCCTTCGTCGAGAGGGGGCGCCCCTCGCCCGAGGCGGACGCGGGAGCGCTCGTCCGCGTGCGGCTCCGGTACAAGCCGGCGGGCTCGGAGGCGAGCCGGCTCCGCGAGCAGGACGTGCGCGACGGCGGCGGCGCCTTCGACGGGGCGAGCCCCGACTTCCGCTGGGCCGCCGCGGTGACGATGTTCGGCATGCTGCTCTCGGACGCCCCGGACCGTGGGGGCTCCACCTGCGACGCGGCGCTCGAGATCGCCGGCGCGGCGGTCGGGGAGGACCGCGAGGGCTACCGGCGGGAGATGCTCGACCTGATCGCCCGGGCCCGGGCGATCGCCGCCACGCCGCCCGCCCCCGACTAGCGACGCGCGATATACTTCCCTCCCTGGGAGGATCGCCGATGCGCATGTCGCTTGCCGTGCTGCTGTTCGCGGGTCTCGTGATGGCCGAGGGGGAGGGCGAGGCGCCCGTCGCGAAGAAGCGCCTGCGCGGGCTCGTCGAGGGGAAGTTCGTCGACGAGTACTTCGGCATCGTCTACGAGGCGAAGGGCCTCGCGCCCGGCTACGGCATGGGCTCGGGCGGCCAGCTCTTCACCGGGCGGAGCGACGACGGCGTCGAGGTCGAGATCAGCCTGCAGGAGTCGCCGCAGGCGCTCACCAGCGCCCAGTGGCACGAACTGCTGAAGCAGAACTGGGAGAAGGACGGCAAGAAGCGTGTCGAGGTCGAGCACGGCAGCGAACCGGTCCTCTGGTCGCTGTATGTCGAGGAGAGCCTCGCCGGATTCAAGCGCCATCACGCGTGGCGTCCCGTCGCGCGCGGTTTCCAGTGCTTCCTCGTCCACGCGCAGGTGCAGGAGAAGACCGAGAAGAGCGGCGAGCAGCTGAAGCAGGCGCTCGGCAACTTCAAGATCACCGCGGAGAATTCCGACTCGCTCTTCGCGGCGCACCTCGTCGCGAAGCAGCAGGGCGGCGAACCCGACGCCCCGGCGACTCTGCTCGTGGCGGCAGCGCTCTACAGCGGCCAGAAGGGCTTCGAGAATCCGGCGCTCGCGCTGAGCGCCGCGCTGCTCGCCGAGAAGCACTTCGACAGTTTCGAGCCGGAGGATCGCTGGAACCTGATCCACTACCGGGGCCTCGCGGAGCTCAACCTCGGCGCCAACGAGGAGGCGATCCCGACCTGGAAGCGGGCGATCGATCTCTCGAAGGCCACCGCGAACGCCGCGGAGTCGGAGAGCAACAGCCGCTACAACCTCACCTGCGCCTACGCGAAACTCGGCAGGCTCGACGAGGCCTTCGCCGAACTGAAGCTCTCCTTCGCCGTGGGCGTCGGCGAGAAGGTCGCGAAGCTCAAGGAGTGGGCGAAGGAGGACGGCGACCTGGCGGCCATGCGCAAGGACCCGCGCTGGCTGGAGCTCTACCCCTCGTAGGCCCGCGCCGGCGACGATCCGGCGAGAGGGCGCGGCTCCGCGCTGCCCAGCAGAGCGCCCGAGAGGGCGGCGAGAAGCCACGCGGGGTCGAGCCCGTGCCCGAGGATCGCGCTCGTGAGCACGCCCGAGGCCGCCGCGACCCCGAGCGCGACGGGTCGCGCCAGCAGCCCCTGCCCCCCGAGCCCCCCGACCATCGCCGCGGTGAAGGGACAGACGTAGCCAAGCCGTCCCAGCTGGGGCAGCAGGAGCAGCGCGCCCGGCACCGCCGCCGGCAGCACGATCCGGAGGGCCGCGAGGCGGCGCAGCGGCGCGTGCAGCAGCACGCCCAGCGTGACGCCGAGCGAGTTGGCCAGGACATCGAGCAGGCTTGGCGTGCGCGGCGGCAGCAGGGCCTGGGTGGTCTCGATCGCGACGCTCAGCAGCAGGCCCGCGGCCAGCGTCCGCCTGCCCGGGGCGAGCGCGCCGAGCGGCACGAACAGGAGCACGTTGGCGACGATGTCGAAGGCGAGCAGCGACGGGTGCGCCGCGCCCGCCCACGTGAGCGGACGAGCGACCCGCGCGAGCGGCGCGAACGGGTAGAGCGTCAGCGCGAGCACCCCCGCGAGCCAGAGGCCGAGCAGCCGCGTCATGCGCGCGCGAGCTCGAGCGAGGTCGCCTGCGACGTCGCCTCGGCCCGGCTGCGCGCCTCGAGGAGGTCCGTGTCGGCGATCTTCATGAACTCGCGCACGACCGCCGGGTCGAACTGCGCGCCGGCACACCGCTCGATCTCCTTGCGCGCGTTCTCGAGCGGGATCGCCTCCTTGTAGGTGCGCTTGCTCGTGATCGCGTCGAGGGAGTCGATGACGCTGAAGATGCGCGCGCCGAGCGGGATGTCGTTGCCCGCGATGCCGTAGGGGTAGCCGCGGCCGTCCCACCGCTCGTGGTGGTAGAGCACGATGTCGGCCGCGCCCTTCAGGAACTTGATGCGCGAGATCATCTTGTAGCCGATCAGCGTGTGCGTGCGCATCGTCGACCACTCGTCCTCGGTGAGCTTGCCGGGCTTGAGCAGGATGCTGTCGGGCACGCCGATCTTGCCGACGTCGTGCAGCAGCGCGCCGTAGGAGAGGTCCATCAGCTGCTCCGGCGTCATGCCCATGCGCTGGCCGAGCAGCACCGCGTAGGACTGCACGCGGCGGCAGTGGTGCTTGGTCTCGCAGTCGCGCGACTCGATGGCGCTGACCATCGCGTCGAGGGTGGCGTCGTAGGACTCGCGCAGGTCGCGCAGCAGGTCCTCGAGCAGTTGCGCCTGCTGCTCGAGCGTCTTGTTCTTGCGGATCAGGTCGATCGTCTTCTCGACGACCTTGGTCTCGAGGCTCTTCTTGTACTGGATGTTCTCGAGCAGCAGGCGGCGCCGCTCCAGCGCGCGCCGCACCGAGATCGTCACCTGCGAGATGTTGAAGGGCTTGACGATGTAGTCGTAGGCGCCGAGCCGGATCGCGTCCACCGCGACGTCGATGTCGCTGAACGACGTGATCACGATGATCGGGAGCTGGTCGGTCATCGCGCCGAGGTTCTTCATCAGCGTGAAGCCGTCCATGACGGGCATCTTCACGTCGGTCAGCACGAGGTCGAACGGCTCCTGCCCGATCCGCTCGCAGGCGACCTTGCCGTTCTCCGCCTCGGCGCAACGGTGCCCCTCCTGCTCGAGCGTCTCGCGCAGGATCTCGCGGATCATGGGCTCGTCGTCGACGACGAGGATGCGATAGGGGCCCGGCATTTCCCTGTATGGGCGCACTGCGCCCTACCCCTTATTGGCGGTTTCCGCCGGGAACTTGAGCGGTCCGGCGGTCGGGGGCCCTACCCCTTCTTCGTCTTGAAGGTGGAGGCGAGCAGGCCGATGGCGGCGAGGCCCACCACGATGCGGAGCGCGTCGGCGCCCGTCGTGCGCCCCGACCCCACCGTCAGCGTCAGGGCGTCCTTGCCGAACATCGACAGGGCCACCCAGTTGAGGGCGCCGAACGCCGCGAGCAGCGCGAAGAGTGCCTTCATCCCCTATTGGTTCGGCTGCGCCCCGCCCGCGACTGGAACGTCGCCCGTGCTAACGTGACGCCATGTGCCCCCGCGCCCCCTGTCTCCTCCTCCTGCTCGCGACGGTCGCGAGCGCGCAGGAGGGGGATTGGATCTCCCGGAACTTCGCGGGTACCCCGCCGGAGCGCCTCGTCCGGTCGGGATCGGGCCGCCTGAGATGGGTCGACCTGCTCGGGGACCGGCGCCTGAAGCACCCGGAGCGGGTGCGGTCGGTGTCGGTCTCCGGTGACGGCCGCACGATCGCGTCGGCGTGCGGCGACGGGATCGTCCGCCTCTGGGAGAGGGAGACCGGGCGCGAGATCGGCGAGATCGCGCTGCCCGCGCGCACGGTCGCCTTCGCTCCCGGCGGCACCGCGCTGCTCGTCGCCGGCGACGGACTCTCTCTCCTCTCCCTCGCGCCGGTCATGGAGTCGAGGCCGCTCGCCGGCCACGAGGCGCGAGTCGTCGACGCGGTCTTCACGCGGGACGGCAGGCGCATCGTCTCGGCCGACGAGGGGGGCGGCGTCCGCGTCTTCGACGCCGCGACGGGGGCCTGTCTGCGCGTGCTGAAGGCCGGCAGCGGCCTGACGTGCGTCGCCGCCAGCGCGGACGGATCGCGCATCGTCGCCGGGAACGGCGCGGGGACGGTCTGGGTCTTCGGCCCGGAGGGCGAGCCGCGCTCGGAGACGATCCACCCGGCGACGATCCTCGCGCTCGCGGTGAGCCCCGACGGCCGCCTGCTCGTCTCGGGCGCGCAGGACTCGGGCGCCCGCGTCTGGGAGCTCGACACGATGAAGCGGCTCAAGGATCTCGAGAGGGACCGCCTGCCGATCGGCGCGATCGCCTGGCACCCCGACGGGCGGCGCATCGTCACCGGGAGCTGGGACGGCACCTGGGCGCTGGACAACACACCGGAGGGCACGATCCGGATCTGGGATCCGGCGAAGGGGGAGCTGCTTGCCACACTGGCAACCGAGCTGTGGCGGATCCACGCGATCGCGTTCTCGCCGGACGGGAGCTGGATCGCGTCGGGCGGGGACGGCAGGCAGGTCGCGCTCTGGCGCACCGACGGCGGCGAGAGGCTCGTGCGGCATTCGGGCCACACGCGCGAGGTGAAGGCGATCGCCGTCGATCCCGCGGGGCGCTGGTGCGCCACGTCCAGCGCCGACGACACCGTGCGCCGTTGGTCCCCCGGGGCCTCGCGCGCCCTCGAGAGTCCCGGGCAGACCGTCGAGGCCCTCGCGGTCGCGCCCGACGGCGCGTGGCTCGTCGGCGCCGGACTCGCGGACAGGCTCCATCTCTGGTCGGGCCCCGACGGCGCGAGCCTGCGGCAGATCGACTGCCCGGAGCAGGGATGGGCGCACGGGCTCGCCGTCGGCCCCGGCGGCGCGTGGATCGCGGCCGCGCGCGGCCGGCGAGTCGAGACCTACGACACGGCGCGCGGGACGCTCCTCCGCGCGTGGATCGAAGAGAGGCGCCACTTCGAGTCGATCGCCTGTCTCTCCGGGTCCGGCCTCCTCGCCTGCGGCGCCGACGACGGGCAGGTGGCGCTCTTCGACCCCGCCTCGGGGGAGAAGCGCGTCGTCCTCGAGAGCGGCGCCCCCGTGCGGGCGGTCGCCGCGAGCGCCGACGGCTCTGCCCTCGCGGCCGTGGCGAAGGATGCGCTGAGGGTCTGGGACGCCCCCGCGGGAACCCCGCGCTTCGAGGTCGAGCGCGATGCGAACGCGGTCGCGTTCTCCCCCGACGGCGCCCGCCTCGCCAGCGGCGGCAAGGGTCGGCGGCTGACGATCTGCGACGCGCGGACCGGCACCGAGACCGACTCGATCCCGACCGACGCCGAGATCCGCGCCGCCGCATGGGTCGGCGAGCGCCTCTACGCCGCCTGCGCCGACGGGACGGTCTGTATCTACGCACTCTCGGAGAAGGCCGCCTCGCTCAAGTGACCCGGTCCCGCGGCGTGATGGGGTGGGGCGCGGGGAGGGGTCAGGGCGTTCGGATCCGCTCCCCGGTGACGCCGTCGAGAACCGTCTTGGCCGGCCACGAGTCGCCGACGTGCAGCACTCCGCGCGCTTCGCCGTTGGTGTGCATGACCGCGTACGAGACCCTTGTGCAGCCCATGTCCGGTGCGAGGCTGGCCCCCCGCAGCAATTCGGCGATCGGCTTGCAGCGCGTGACGAGGCTCAGGTCGCCCGTACCGGGGGAGCCGCGGCGTCCCCGCGGTAGCTCCTCGAGCCCGCCGTCCCGAAGCCGCACGATGATCGGGTTCCTTTGGGCCCCGTCGGGCCCGACGGGCCAGATCCAGAACATCTCGGCGCCGGCGCGATTCGCCGCCACGAGCTGGATCGCGCCCGCCAGCGAGCCGTCGGCGGCGCGATAGCGCTCGAGCACGCGGAGTAGATCCCCGATCGTGCAGCGCGGGATCTCCGGCCCGAACTGCGTCGCGGTGAGCTCGGCGGCGTATCCCGCTCCCCAGGTGTTGAGCCGCTCGGCCTCGGGGAGGTCGGATGCGCCGAAGTGGACCCTCCCGCCGCGCACGCGCACGACGAACTCGGGACGATCACGGTGGAGGAGGCGCGAGTCCGCGAGCGAGGAGTTCTCGAAGGTGCATCCCTCCAGTTGCACGACCGAACCGCGCGCGGCACCGGACCAACCCATCAGCACCGGGGCGATCTCGGAGAAGAGGCAGCCTTGGAACCCGGCAATCACGTCGCCGCGCGCCGAGAGCGCACACTCGTTTGTCGAGCTTCCGAATCCCCCGAGGAACTCGCATCCTTGGAAGAGCAGGAACGCGCCGCCCATCGCCATGACCGACCCCGCGGCGCGGAAACGGACCCGTTCGAACGCCGCCGCCGCCTCTCCCCGTATGTCGAGGATCAGATCTTCCCTCTCGCCGCCATCGAACGTGAGGTCCGCGACGCGCAGGTGCACCAGCGCCTTCACGACATGGAAAAGCCCGCCGCTGGTGGCGACCAGTGTCGTTCGATCCATGCCGGCGCCGCGCACCTCGAGGCTCTCCGTGTTCTCGCGCAGGTTGTGCCAGTCCGACCGGTCGAGGCGAAAGGTGCCCGGACCGAACTCGACGACGACCGATCCCGCTGCGGCTTTCGACAGGTCTACCGGCGTCAGGTCGCCCGTCGCCTCGATCCTCGCGATGGGGCCGGCTCGCGGCCGCACGTGCGAACGCGCACTGTCGTAGTCCCGGAGGAGATCCGTGACGTCCGCGCCGCTCTCGACGACGCGGCGGAGGATGTCGAGGCCGCTGTCCTCTGCGCGGATCGTCGCGTCCGCGCGCCGGGCCCGCTCCGTGGCGAGCGCCGCCCGCAGGAACTCCATCTCCGCGGGAGTGGCCAGAAGGCCATCCATCGGGCTTCGTTCGGCGATGCCGGCGCGGGGGCGCTCCACCGCGGCAGAGCGCGCGGCGGTGCGTTCCCCGCCCTCCATGCCCGTCCCGAGGATCACCGTCGCGGTCGCCGCCGAGGCGATCACCGCCGCCGCCGCCGCCTTCGCTGCCGCCGTCATGAGTATCGCCCCTCCTGCCGCTGCGTGTGCGACTGGATCCGTACGACCCGTCCCAGCCATGCGCGGACGCCCGCCCGGGCGGGCCCCTCCCCCTTCGCGCGGGCGAGGACGACGGCCGACTCCTGGACGACGTCGTCGGCGTCCGCGGCGCCGCAGCCCGACCGGCGGGCGAGGTCGAACGCGAACCGCAGGTGCGGGCGCACGACCGTCTCGAACGCGCGCGGATCGCGCGCCGTCCGCCACATCCGCCAGAGGGTCTCCGGGGTCTCGCCCACCCACCTATTCTGCCGCGTCTGGCGCCGCCATTTCAGCGCCTTCGCCAGCATTCCCCCGGGGAGGGCACTCGGGGGCGGGCAGCGTGTCCGCGAACCGGAGCACACTGATGTAACGGATGATATGCTTTTATGCATGCGGACCACCCTCGACATCAACGACGAGATCCTGCGGGAGGCGAAGCGGCGCGCGAGCCTCGAGAAGACCACGCTGCGCGCCGTCGTCGAGGCGGCCCTGCGCCACTTCCTCGGAAGGCCGAGGAGGCGCAGCTCCTACAGCCTCTCCTGGCCGACCGACCGGGGCCGTCTCCGGCCCGGCGTCCGGTTGGACGATCGGGATGCTCTCTTCGATCTGATGGACGGGCGCGGATGATCGCCCTCGATACCAATGTCCTAGTCTATGCGAGGCGCCGCGAAGCGCCTCATCACGCGAAGGCGAAGGCGCTGCTGCATCGGCTCGCGAACGGCGACGAGCCTTGGGCCATTCCGTGGCCCTGCATCTACGAGTACCTCCGCGTCGTCACGCATCCGAAGGTCTTCGATCCGCCCACCGACCTCGAAGCGGCGCTCGCGGGGCTCGAGTCCCTTCTCGACTCGCCGACCCTCGTGCTCCTCGGCGAAGGTCCGTCGCACCGGGCGCAGATGGCGCGCCTCGCTCGCGCGGGGAGCGTGTCCGGCAATCTGGTGCATGACGCCCACATCGCCGCCCTCGTCGTGGAGCACGGCGTCAGCGAGCTCTGGACCGCCGACCGCGACTTCGCGCGCTTCGGCGGCGTCCGGGCGCGCGATCCCTTCCGGGGCTAGAGGTGCGTCCGACCGTTAGGAGGGCGGAGCCTGGCTCATTAGTACCGCTCTTGGTTGGTGGGCCAGCATGTAAGGCAGGCCTTGCAGAGCGGAACTAATGAGCCTGGCTCCGCCTGTGGCGCTCTGGTCACTTCTGGTACTGCTTCATCTCCTCCCGCAGCGCCGCGATGATCTCGGCAGCCTCTGCGCGCTGCGCCTTGGACAGGGCGCTGTACTGCTGTTTCGCTCGATCCCGTAGCAGGGCATCCTGCCGAGGACTGCTCTTCTCCTCCCCCTCGAGGGCCAGCGCGGTCCAAGCATAATCCTCCGCGGGGCGCATGTCGGCGGAATAAAACAGGCCCAGCTCGCTCATGGCCTTTCGATCACCACGGATCGCAGCCTTGCGCATCCACTCCCGCCCTTCCCAAGGGGACGACCTGATGACTCCGGGTGCGTGGTGTCCCATCCTCCACATGCGAGCGAGGCGCCTCATCGCATCTGTGCTTCCAAGCTTGGCGGCCTGCTCATACAGCGCCATCACCTCCAGGTCGTCGTCCCGGCGCCGCTCGCCGAGAAGGTCCGCCACGCCGACGAGACCGCGGGCGCTGCCCTTGTCCGCAGCAGCCCGATACCACTGGAGCGCCTCGTCGTCGGCTGAGTGGCGCTCGCTCTCCCTGTAGTAGTCGCCGAGAGCCTCCATGGCAGGGGCGTCACCTGCAGCGGCCGCCTCCAGGAGCAGCGCTTTGCCCGCGAGTGCGTCTTGCCTGAGCAGGTGCCGCCCGAGGACGGTGGTTGCGTGCGCGTTGCCCCCGTAGCGTGCCTCCTCGAGGTCGGGCAGGGCGTGCTCGGGATCGCTCGGCAGGAGTGCCTCGGCGGCGCTGCAATCGCTGGCCAGGTCGCCCGACCGCCGGATCTCCCTCGCGGCCTTTCGTGCGGCGTCCGTGGCGATCTCGTCGAGGCGTCCGAGGAGCGGAAGGGCCCATGCGCCCGTGGCCGACGCGGCCTCGCAAGCCCGCGCCTGCTGCGGACCGTCCAGCGCTTTGGCGAGGATCGGCACGCCTCGCGCCTTCAGGCCGCGGGCGGCGGAGGCGAGCCCGCTCCCCACGTGCGGACCGTCCAGGGCGAATGCCGCCTCGAACGACGGCAACGCCTCAGACTCGAAACACGAGATCGAGGCCCCCGCGCTCCGGGCGACTTCGGGATCCGAATCGGCCAGGAGTCTCGATAGCAGGGGCAGCACGGTGGCTGGATCCTCCAGGTAGGCCGCGAGCGCCCGAGCGGCGGCGCACCGGACGACTGCATCCTCGTCCGCGAGAGCCGAGGAGAGCGTCGCCAGGGCATCGGGCCGGACATCCTTGGAGAGGTGACCCAAGGCTTGCGCCGCGGCGGCGCGGTACTCCCGGCGCGGCAGTGCCATCATCCGGAGGAGATCCGGGACCGCCGGTCTGCCGACGCGTCCCAGCGAGCGCGCCGCCTCGGCTCTCGCGAGAGGGTTCTTCTCTTTCAGCGCCGAGATGAACAGTCCGACCGCCTCCTTGCCCAACCTGTCGAGCGCGAACCCGGCGAGTTCTCGAATCTCGGAGTCCGGGTCGCCCAGCAGCTTCGCGATCGCGAACCGGTGCTTGGCAAGTGGGAGGTCCTTCTCGAGGAAGAACCTGACGATCGACTTGTACCGCACGTCCGCATCGCCGCTCGTGAGGCCGCGGACCGCTGCTTGAACCTCCGAGCGATCCTGTGCGCTCGCGACCAATGCTGACGCGAGGACGACACAGAGAAGCCGCCGTGCCATGCGCCGTCCATCGTAGCAAGAGTCCGCCGGGCGGCCCGCGCCCGGCTCGCCCCCCAAGTGCGCCCTCTCCACCCGCTCGTGCCCGCTGCGGGGCGCGTTCTCCATGCCCAGCTTGCGGCAAACGTGCCGCCACGCCAACGGGCCGTCGGCGCGCCCGCCCTCCTGGCTGGGCTCCTGTGGAGGATCGTCGTCGGGCGGCGGCGACGATGACCTCGAGAGAAGCCGGGGAGGGGTGCGGGGGCCGTCCGCCTCACGGCGGCGCGAACCCGAGCACGACGCCGTTGTGCAGCAGGTGGGCGAGCATGCAGGGGGGGAGGCTCCCGGTGCGCGCGCGCACCGCGCCGAAGGCGAGTCCGGCGACGAAGTGGGCGGGGATGCCGAAGGGGCCCCAGGCGAGCACGTGCATCAGCGTGAAGAGGATCGCGGTCACGACGAGGGTCACACGCACGGGTTGGAGGCGGAGACAGGCGGTCCAGAGCACGCCGCGGCAGAGCCACTCCTCGACGAGCGCAGGCAGGAGCGCGGACTGAAGGAGCAGGGCGGCGGCCGGCGGATGCCAGCCCTTGAAGGGGGCGCCGGAGAGGAAGACGAGGAGGAGGGCCGCCCCGAGAGAGACCGCTGCCGCCAGCACGCCGAGGGGCGCGTCGCGGAGGGCGGGCGCGCCGCCAAGGGTGGGGCGCACCGCTCCGAGGAGGAAGGTGCCCGCGAATCCCGTCAGGCAGAGGAGCGCGTAGGCGAGCAGCGGAGGACATGCGAGCACGGTGACGACGAGCGTGCCCGCGAAGACGGCGGCGATCGCTGCGACGTCGCGCCGGATCCGCTGCTGCGACGAGCGATAGGCCCGGAGGGTGGCCCGGTCCACGCTACGGCCGCTTCCCGGTACGGCGCCGGCGGCCCCCCGGCTGCATCCTCTTCGAGATCCAGAGGTCGGGGTGCCGGGCGATCAGCGCCTTGACGCGAACTGTCGCGGGGAGCATCAGCCAGCAGCCGACGGTCCAGATCGCGGCGAGCGCGAAGCGGATGCTGGCCACCTCGAATCCAAAGCCGATCCATCCGACGACGACCACCGTCCAGATCGCTGCGATGAGGATCGACCATACGAAGGGGCTCTGTCGCACGCGAACCGCCCCCGTGATCATCAGCACGAATCCTCCGACGAAGAGCGCCTTCAGCAGGAACCACGGAAGCAGCAATGAGAAGAGCATCGGAAAGCCCCAGAGGATCGCGTTCGCGATGTAGAAGTTCCGGATCGCGAGTATCTTGCGCTGCGCCTGGCCGAGTTCACGGCTCGCCAGTCGGCGTTCGGTTGCCTCGTCGGTCGGCCGGGACATCGGGGCAATCCTAGGGAGCCTCCCCAGGCCGCGCAAGAGCGCGCCATCGGTCGTCGCACTGCCCTGTCCCTACCGAAGACTCCTCCGCACTCGAAACCGGTAGGGAGCTTGGCAGAAGAGCACCACGACAGCGAGGGGGAGTGGCGGGAGCTGCGGTGCGTGGCCCCGGGAGAGGGCGGCCCGCGCACGACAGCGCCCGCTCGCGCGGAGGGAGACTGGATCGACCTGGCCGTCAGGCGGCGCGCCGGTACCGGTGGTGCAGCCCACCGGCGTGCGCACGGCCGTCACGGGGCCGGTGCCGCTCGCTGTGTCGGGTGGCGCAGGCGCGTGGCGACGCTCGTCCCGGAGGAGCATCGCCCCGACCGTGACCGGGCGATACGGACTACACGGACTATGCGGACTTGCGCGGGCCCTTACCGTGGTTATACTACTGGTATGAAAACGGCCGTATCGCTGCCTGACGAGGTCTTCCGGGCCGCCGAGGCTCATGCCCGTCGAACGAAGAAGTCGCGCAGCCAGCTTTACGCCGATGCCATCGCGGAGTATCTGGCCCGCCATGCGCCCGAAGAGGTCACGGAGGCGATGAACAAGGCGATGGCCAAGGTCGGGGAGCCGATCGATCCGTTCGTCTCCGAGGCCGCACGCGGGATCTTGGAGCGCGGCGAGTGGTAGCGGTCGCCCAGGGCGAGATCTGGTGGGCAGATCTTCCCGATCCGACCGGCTCGGGTCCGGGGTTCCGACGTCCAGTCGTCGTAGTCCAAGGCGACCACCTCAACCGCAGCCGGATCCGCACCACCGTCTGCGTACCGCTGACGAGCAACATGGCCTGGGCCGAGGCGCCCGGCAACGTCTTCCTTCCCGCCAAGGAGACGGGGCTTCCGAGGGACTCGGTCGCAAACGTGTCACAGATCGTGGCGCTGGACCGAGGCTGCCTGACGACGCGGGTGACCAAACTTGCCAGAAGGCACCTCTCGCTGGTCATGAGCGGCATCGACGTCGTACTCGGCCGTTGAGTCCCGTCAGCCGTCAGCGTGGGCTGCTCCCTTCATCCAGAGGGCGGAGCCTGGCTCATTAGTACCGCTCTTGGTTGGTGGGCCAGCATGTAAGGCAGGCTTTGCAGAGCGGAACTAATGAGCCTGGCTCCGCCCCGCGTGGCTCCGCCCCGCGCGGGGATGCGCTCAGCGGGCGCACAGGTCGGGGCCGGAACCCCTCACCGCGCTCCAGACTGCGACGACGAGGACGCTGCTCCCCGTCACATGGTAGTAGACGTGGTAGCGGGTGGCGTGCATCAGGACCCGGCGGGTCTCCGGTGCGGGCAGGGCCCGGTAGCGGCGCCCGACGAGCGGCATCTCCGCGATCAGTTCGAGCGACGCCGCGAACTCCTCGAGGAACAGGTCCGGCGCGGCGAGCCGGTTCTCGCGCCACCAGAGGTCGATCGCTTCGAGGTCCCGGGCTGCCAGCGGCGAGATCTCGACGCGCCTGGTCACCGGCGCTTTCGAAGGTCGCGCAGGACGTCAGCGGCCGGTCGCGCCTCTCCCGCCTCTGCCTCCGCCGCCGAACGTAGGATCGTCGCATGGAGCGCGGCGCGCTCCTGATCGGTCAGGTCGTCCCCGTCGTCGTCAATAACGAGATCGATGACGGTGCCCTCGGGCAACGTGGTCGGCGCGTCGACGACGAGCCGACCTTGGCGGACCCGGGCGCGTAGTCTGTCCATGGGGCTGTCTCCTGGCCTCGGCGGGGGCGGGTACGCCCCCGCCACAGATTCTACCTCAGCAGGTGGCGCCTCACCCCGCCTCCCTCCAGTAGAAGTTCAGCATCCCTCCGAGCCGCGCACGCCTCCGCACGCGCCCGTCGGCCGCGCCGGGGCGGTCCTCCGCGCGCGGCTCCGGGATCCTGCCCCCGAGCCCCCTGTGCGTCCGCTCATGGTTGTAGTGCGTCTCGTACAACGCGAGCGCCCTCCGCAGCGAGCCCTCGCCCGCGAGCACGAGCCTCGAGAGGCACTCCTCGCGGACCGTCCGCACCCAGCGCTCGCAATGCGCGTTGAGGTTGGGCGACCGCCTCGGCAGGCGCAACGAATCCACTCCCGCGCCGCGCAGCACCTCGCGGAACGAGGCGCAGAAGAGCGGGTCGCGGTCGTGCACGAGCACGCGGGCGCCCTCGAGGAACCCCCACCCATCCATCGTCAGGTTTCTCGCGATCTGCCCCATCCAGCGCCCGTCGGGGTTGGCGGAGATGCCCGCGACATGCACCTTGCGCGTGGCGAGGCGCACGACGAAGAGGACGTGGAAGGTGACGAGTCCGCGCAGCGTCCAGACCTTCACGCTGAAGAAGTCGGTCGCGGCGAGCACCTCCCAGTGTGCCTTCAGGAACTCCCGCCACTGTGTCGGGCGGCCCCGGTCGGGCGCGGGGAGAAGGCCGCGCTCGGCGAGTATGCGCGCGATGGTGGCGTGGCTGAGTTCGATGCCGAGGTTCTTCAGGGCGTGCGAGAGGCGCCTGTATCCCCAGGCGCGGTTCTCGCGGGCGAGGCGCGCGACGAGGTCGCATTGATCTTGGGGGGTCCGGGGGCGCCCAATCCTGCGGCCGGGGTTGGCGGGCGGGCGCGCCTTCCCCTCGACGAGCCGCCGGTGCCAGCGGAGAATGGTGTCGGGTTTCGCGATGCGGGCGAGGCGCGAGAGCAGTTGGACTCCGAGGCCGGCGGCGGCGACGGCGATGGAGCGGCGCTCGGAATCGTCGAGTGGCACCCGGGCGGGCAGCTTCGAGCGCAGGATGCGGTTCTCCGCGAGCAGGTACTCGACCTGCCGGGCGAGCCCGTTCTCGATGAGCCGCGCGAGCGGCAGGAGCAGTCTCTTGAACACGTCCATACCCTCCCGCCGGGAGCGTAGCGGGTGGGCCGGGAGGCGGCAAGGCCCGGCGCCGCAAACCCGCCTCCCGGGCGGGGGACGGGTTTTGAGACCCTACCTACGAGGTGGCGGGAGCCGGGGGTGCGGCGCCCTCCTAGGTCGCCGTCGCGGGGGGTGCGGGGGCCGCGCCCGACGCGGTCGGTGGCACCGCCCGCCCCCGATCGCTTCGAGCCGCCGGCCATCGGTAGGTAGGGCCGTTTCACCCGATTGACCGGGGCCGTGAGCCGGTCAACGCGTCGTCATCGGCGACTCTCATCGCGTCCGCGGCGGGTCCGGCGGGAGGTGGCGAATGGTCCGCGCCCGACCCGACTTCAGGAGGCGGTCATGGCCGAGCCCCGTGGCGCCTCGCCAGAGTGGCGGCTGAATCGCCATAGCTGCGCCGCCCGCAGACGAGACGCGCCAGGTTGAGGGCCTGGTGGCCTTCATCGGTCGTGCGCTCGCCGTCTTGATACAGTGCTGCCAGAGCGAAGGAGGCGATGATGCTCATGGGGCCGAAGGTCGCGGTGCTGCGGTCGTGTGCGCGAGTGCCAGCCCTCGGCGGATCGCGACGCGCATGGGAAGCCTCGCGGCGCGTGAACGGTCCGCACGGGCGCGAAACACGCGAGGCGGAGAGGTTCTCCTCGCAGTCAAGGCGGAGACAATTTCGTGACTACTTCATCACGTCGAGTCGCGAACTCCCCAACATTCAGGAATCAAGCTCAAGTCGCATTGGAGGTTGAGATGGCAAAGAAGTCTCCGTCCATTCTGAGTCCGACTCCGATACTTTCGACACTGGCCAAGCACGGGGAGCAGGGAGTCGCGAGGTTGAGCGGCTTCGTGGGCCCTTCGGCGGCGGATTCGAGGACGGCTCTCGACCTCCTCGGGAAGCTCTACGCCATCGAGA
>CAZMXP010000061.1:0-27474 GCA_964570285.1 uncultured Planctomycetaceae bacterium | reverse complement strand
AAGACGCTGCTCGAGGTGCTGCGCGAGGACATGGGCCTCACCGGCACCAAGCACGGCTGCGAACTGGGCGAGTGCGGCACCTGCACCGTGCTGATCGACGGCGAGCCGGTCCTCTCCTGCCTCGTGCTCGGCCTCGAGTCGGACGGGTGCGAGATCACGACGGTCGAGGGGCTCGCCGGGCCCGACGGCCCCCACCCGCTGCAGACGCGCTTCGCCGAGTGCGGCGCCGCGCAGTGCGGCTACTGCACGCCGGGCTTCCTGCTCGCCGCGAAGGCGCTGCTCGACCGCGAGCCCCATGCCGACCTGCCGGCGATCCGCCGCGAACTCTCGGGCAACCTCTGCCGCTGCACCGGCTACGTGCAGATCTTCGAGGCGGTCGAGAAGGCGGGCGCCGACCTGCGGAACCACGTGCGCGCATGAGGATCATCGGCAAATCCCCCGTCCGCGTCGACGGCCTCGCGAAGTGCCTCGGCCAGACGAAGTTCGCCGACGACCTCGCGCTGCCCCGCATGCTCTTCATGAAGCTGCTGCGCAGCCACGTCCCGCACGCGACGATCGTCTCGATCGACGCAAGCCGCGCGCTCGCGATGCCGGGCGTCCACGCCGTGCTGACCGGCAAGGATCTCCCGACCCCGTTCGGCATCCTTCCCGTCTCCGAGGACGAGCACGCGCTCTGCCTCGACCGCGTCCGCTTCGTCGGCGACCCCGTCGCCGCCGTCGCCGCGGCCGACGAGGAGACCGCCTTCAAGGCGATGGACCTGATCGACGTCGCCTACGCCCCCCTGGCCCCCTGTTTTTCCCCCGAGCAGGCGATCGCGAACGGAACGCCGCCGATCCACGACTACGGCGACGACGGCAACGTGCACAAGCGCGTCAGCATGGAGTTCGGCGACGTCAAGGGCGCGCTCGGCGGCGCCGACCTCGTGCTCGACGACACGGTCTTCTACGAGGGCAACACGCACCTGCCGATGGAGCAGCATGCCACACTGGCAACCCGCGAGGCGGACGGCCGCGTGACGATCTGGTCGTCGACGCAGACGCCGCACTACCTGCACAAGGCCGCGGCGAAGGTGCTGGGCATGCCGCCGTCGCGCATCCGCATCGTGGCCTGTCCGAACGGGGGGGGCTTCGGGGGCAAGAGCGACCCCTTCAACCACGAGATCGTCGCGGCGAAGATGGCGATGGTCACCGGGCGGCCGGTGAAGGTGACGCTGACGCGGGAGGAGGTCTTCTACTGCCATCGCGGCCGGCACGCGGTGCTGATGCGCTCGCGCATGGGGCTTGCGCGCGACGGGTCGATCCGCGGCATCCACTTCGAGAGCCTTCTCGACGGCGGCTCCTACGGCTCGTACGGCGTCGCGTCGACCTACTACACCGGCGCGCTGCAGACGGTGACCTACCGCGTGCCCACCTACCGTTTCGACGGCGTGCGCGCCTTCACGAACAAGCCGCCCTGCGGCCCCAAGCGCGGCCACGGCACCGTGCAGCCCCGCTTCGCGCTCGAGATCCAGATGGACAAGGCCGCCGAGCGGCTCGGGATCGACCCGGCGGACTTCCGGCTCCGGAACGTGCAGCCCCCCGACTCGGTCACGGCGAACTGGATGAAGATCCACACGAGCCAGCTCGCGCGCTGCATCGAGAGCGTCGTCGCGGCGAGCGGATGGAGGGAGCGGCGGCCGAAGCTGCCGCGCGGCCACGGCCTCGGCCTCGCGTGTTCGTCCTACATCAGCGGCGCCGGGCTGCCCATCTACTGGAACGCGATGCCGCACAGCGGCGTGCAGTTGAAGCTCGACCGCGGCGGCGGCGTCACGGCCTTCTGCGGCGCGACCGACATCGGGCAGGGGAGCGACACGGTGCTCGCCTCCTGCGTGGCCGAGGTGCTCGGCGTGGAACTGCTCGACGTGCGCGTCTGCGTCAGCGACACCGACCTGACGCCGGTCGACCTCGGCTCCTACTCGAGCCGCGTCACGCTGATGATGGGCAACGCGGCGATCGAGGCGGCGGAGCGCGCGCGGGAGCTGCTCGCGAAGGCCGTGGCGGAGAAGCTCGACCTGCCGGCGGCGCGCCTCGTCTTCGCGGAGAACCGCGTCTTCGACAGCGGCGACCCGGCGCGCGGCGTGACCTTTGCCGACGCGGTCGTGCTCGCCGAGTCGAAGTTCGGCACGATCGGCACCGTCGGCAGCTACCGCCCGCCGAAGATGCCGGGGCGCTACCGCGGCTCCGGCGTCGGCCCGACGCCGACCTACAGCTACAGCGCCTGCGTCGCGGAGCTGCTCGCCGACGGGGAGACCGGCGCGATCGCCGTCAAGAAGATCTGGATCGCCCACGACATCGGGCAGGCGATCAACAGAAACCTCGCGATCGGCCAGGTCGTCGGCTCGGTCTACATGGGGCTCGGCGAGGCGCTGATGGAGGAGATGACCTACCGCCCGCGGCGTGCGGGCGTGCACAAGTGCCCGTCGATGCTCGAGTACAAGAGCCCGACGACGATGGAGATGCCCGACGTCGAGGTGGACCTGATCGAGGAGCCCGACGCGATGGGCCCCTTCGGCGCCAAGGAGGCCGGGCAGGGGCCGCTGCTGCCGGTGATGCCCGCGGTCGCGAACGCGGTCCACGGCGCGCTCGGCATCCGCGTGGACCAGTGCCCGATCACGCCCGAGCTCGTCTTGCAGGCGCTGGCGAGCCGCGACCGGCGGTCGGGCCCGGGCGCGTACCCGGACCTGCGCATCCGCGAGACCGTGCGGATCAAGACGCCCGACGAAGGCGGCGACGGCTACGAGGTGGACCAGAAGCGCAAGGAGAAGCAGCTCGTGCGGGAGTCGAAGTCATGATGCGCCTGCCGCCGTTCGCCTACCGCGCCCCGGCCACCGCGCGGGAGGTCGCGCAGATCCTCGCCGGCGAGGGGCCCGACGCGCACATCGTCGCGGGCGGGACCGACCTCTATCCGAACATGAAGCGGCGCCAGCGCGAGCCGAAGACGGTCGTCTCGCTGAGGCATGTCAGGGGGCTGCGGGGGATCGACTGGCAACCGGACGGCTCGCTCCGGCTCGGCCCCGCGGAGACGCTGCGGCGGATCGAGCGGGATGCGACCGTGGTCGAGCGCCTGCCCGCGCTCGCGCAGGCGGTGCTGTCGATCAGCACGCCGCTGCTGCGCAACACCGGCACGATCGGCGGCAACGCCTGCCTGGATACGCGATGCAACTACCTGAACCAGAACTTCGAGTGGCGCAAGGCGATCCACCACTGCCTCAAGTGCGGCGGCGACACCTGCTGGACGGCGCCGGGCAGCGACAAGTGCTGGGCGGTCAACAGCAGCGACTCGGTGCCGGTGCTGCTCGCGATGGACGCAGGCTTCACGCTTCTCTCGGCGGCGCGCGGCGAGCGCACCGTCGCCGCGAAGGACCTCTACGACGTCACCGACGGCCGCGAATGGCTCGGCAAGCGCGCCGACGAGGTCATGACCGCGATCACGATCCCGCCGCAGGGCGCGTCGAAGAGCGTCTACCTGAAGCTGCGCCGCCGCGACAGCTTCGACTTCCCGGTGCTCGGCGTCTGCGCGCGCATCACCCGCGATACGTCGGGGGCCGTCACCGACGCGCGCATCGTGCTCAACGCCGTCGGCCCCGCCCCCCTCCGCTGCCCCGAGGCGGAGGCGTCGCTGCTGGGCCGGCCGCTTGACGACGCCGCGATCTCCGAGGCCGCCCGCCTCGCCCCCGCCGCCGCCAAGCCCCTCGACAACACCGACTTCATGCCGAGCTACCGGAAGAAGATGGTCCCGGTGTTCGTGGGGAGGGCGCTCCACGCCCTCCGTTAGGGTTCGTTGAACGCGGCTCCTGGCCGCGTTCAACGAACCACAGCCACCTTCTGCGTCACCAGCGCCGACTCCCAGCGGACGTGGCAGCTTCGCTGCACCATCGCGCGGTCCTGCGCGACGGCGTCGACGGTGACGAGTTTCGTGCCGCGCGCGGGGATCGTGCCGAGGCGCCACGAGACGACCTCCTCCTTCTCGCCGTCGTACGGGGGCTCGCTGCGCACGAGGTCGATCCTGCCGGCGCCCTCCTCGACGACGGTGACGGTGCCGACGTCCATGTCGGTGAGGTTCGTCACGCGGATCGTGTAGGTGAACTTCTCGCCGGGCCGCACGCTGATCGGCGCCTCGCGCTCGATCCAGAGCACGCTCGTCTCGCGGTCGCCGGTCGGGAAGGCGAGTTCGCTCTTGCCGGTGACCGCCTTCTGCGTCACCTCGGTCGCGCGCGCCTCCGGCGTCGGCGCCGCAGTCGGCGCGGCCGCGTCGTCCACCTCGGTGATGCCGACGAGCGTCGGCACGCGCACCGCCTCGCGCCGGTCGTCGAGCACGCCTCGGATGCGGATGCGGTAGCTGCCCCGCGCGCCGAGGTCGAGGCGCAGCGGCCGCTTCAGCTCCTCCGTCGAACGCCCCCACGTGTACCAGTAGCCCGGCTCCGGGTTCGGGTAGGGGAAGTCGTTGGCGACGAAGTCGATCCAGTCGGGGTTGTTGCCGCGCTGCACGGCGATCGGCTTGTAAGGGTTCTGTAGGGGGTCGGCGGGGCGCGTCGCGTCGTTGACCTCGATATAGAGCCCGCTGAAGGTGCCCTTTCGATCCCCGGTCTTCGAGAGGCGGTAGATCCCCTTCCGGAGCGCGAGATGGAGCACCACCTCCCGCGCCTGCCCCGTCATCTCGTGGATGTGCTCGACCGGCGGCCGGTTGCCCACCCCCCCGTCGAGGTAGACGTTCTTCTCGGCGAAGCGACCGCGGATCTCCCGCTCCGCCAGCGCCGGAAACGCCGCCGCGGCGGCGAGCATCCAGAGGAGAGTGGCTCGTTTCATGACAACCCCCGGCGGCCCGCCCGGCTTTCCTCCCCGGGACTGGCCGCCTGATTTATCCTAATCGGTCTTCCGCCTACGGACTCACCATGGGAACGGGACGCGCACCGGGGCTGCTGAGGGCAGCCATCCTCCTCGCCGCCACCGCGACGCTCGCGGTCGGCTGCCACGCGCCGCGCGTGCACGTCTCCCCCGAGCGCCTCGACCAGGGCTACGCCGCCATCCTTGTCGGCATCCTCGGCAACCGCCCGCAGTACACGCACGTCGCCGACGGACTGATCGAGGGCGGCGTCCCCTGCGCGGTCGTCGTCAAGGACTGGAGCCTCGGCCCGGCGTTCTTCGCGCTCAACCAGCGCTTCACCGCCCGCAACCGCAAGATGGCGCGCAAGATCGGCGAGGAACTGCTGCGCTACCAGGACGAGCACCCGGGCCGGCCCACCTTCGTGATGGGCCACAGCGGCGGCGCCGGCCTCGCGCTGATGGTCCTCGAGGAGCTTCCCGAGGGCCGCTCGCTCACCGGCGCGATCCTGCTCGGCGTCGCCGTCGCCCCCGACTACAACCTCGCGCCGGCGCTGCGTCACGCGGAGAAGGGCATCTGGAGCTACTGGTCGCCGGAAGACAAGTTCATGCTCCACACCGGCACGCTGCTCATCGGCAACTTCGACGGCTACCACGGACGCGGCGCCGGCCTCACCGGCTTCACGCCCCCCGAGGGGCTCTCCGCCGACGACCTGGACCTCTACAAGACCAAGCTGCACGAGGTCGTCTTCGAGGAGAGCATGCGCGGCTTGAACCACAACGGCGGCCACTGGGGCTGGACGAAGCAGGAGTTCGCAACACGGTATCTCGCTCCGCTGATCATGGAGCAGGGAGGGATGGGGGGCGCGGGGGCGCACGCGCACCTGACCGCCCAGACCCCCACCGGCGTCCGCGCGGCCAGCCCCCGCGCCCCCTAGGAGTTTGTCCGGGTGCCGGCCTTCTGCACGCTTCGAGACCAACTGGACCCGGCCAAACTCCTAAATCGACGCGACGCGAGTCATGGGACTCCACGCGCCGTGGCCGCGCTCAGCGCGCGGATGTGTCGCCGGGAGAGTTCGCTCAGGTTGCCTTCGGTGAAGGGCGTCGAGGTGCCGCTTCCGGGAGTCGCTGATCACGCGGCGGTCCGGCGCCTGCCGGCCGCTCACCGACAGCGAACCCCCTTTCACTTGAGAGTTTGTCCGACGATTAGTCGGACAAACTCCTAGCCCTCGTCCCACCAGAGGACGAAGGCCGGCACGCAGCGCGCGCTCGCCACCCCGATCACCAGGCCCGCGAGCACGTCGACGACGTAGTGGTAGCCCATGTAGATCGTCGCGGCGATCAGCAGCAGCACCGGGAGCAGCAGCGGCCACGCGATGCGGCGCTCGTACCGGAAGGCGAGCAGCAGCGCGCAGAGGCCGACGGCGGTGTGGCCCGAGGGGAAGGCGTCCCACCGGAAGACCTCGATCGAGTCGAGGAAGCGGTAGAGGTCCTCGGCGGAGAACCATCCGGGCTCGCGGGGGAGGACCGCGGCGATCCCGCCCTCGAAGCGCGGCCCGGTCGCCGGCACGAGCAGGTAGCCGAAGTAGGTTGTCACGCAGCAGGCGGCGAGCGTCGCGGCGACGACGCGGAACTCGGTGCGGCGTCTCGCGACGAGCAGCGGGACGCAGAGCGCCGCGGGCGCGAAGTAGTACGAGAGATAACCGACCTGGAGGACTCCCGTCAGCCACGGCGTGTGCAGCCGCCTTACCCATGCGGTCGGATAGACGCCGAAGATCGCGATGTCGAGCGCCTTCAGCCGCTGGTCCCACCGCGTGGCGGCGCCGTGCGGACCGAGCGCGAGCCCCCGCTCGCCGGCGTGGTCGGGGTCGAAGAGGACGCCCGGGACCGGGTCGGGGGGCGTCACGAGCCCGGCGTTCGCCATCACCTCGCCCATCGACAGGAAGGCGACCGGCAGAAGGAACATCGGCGACAGCAGGTAGCAGGTGTTGACGACGCCGAGCCACCGAGGGATCGGCCGCGCGTCGCGCAGGCGCGCCGCGTGCGCGCGGCCGAAGCGGTTCAGGGCGAGGTGCGCGAGCACGAGCAGCAGCATCCGCGGCCAGGGGCCGCCGCCGGCCGACAGCGCGAGCAGCACGACGTAGCAGCAGAGCGGCGGCAGGTCGAGGGCGAAGAGCTGCCGGCGGAGCGCGTTCATGCGACGTCGGCGGGCGACGCGACGGTGCGGAGGACGGCGCCGTCGCGCAGCAGGAAGAGGCCGGGGATCTGGCTCGCGCGCCGGAAGAGGGAGCCCTCGGTCCGCCCGAGTCCGAGGAAGGCGTAGAGGCCGAGCGCGGGATCGGCGACGCGGGCGACGTAGCGGAGCGCCTCGGGCAACTCGGGCGGCGCCTCCGCCGGATGCACGAGCACTAGCCGCACGCCGCTCTTCTCGATCGCGCCCCGGTGCGCCGCCACCTCCGCGAGCAGCCGGCGCTCCCCGCGATCGGGCAGGCAGACGACGAGCAGCGGCCCGAGCCGGGAGAGCGCGTCGAGGCTCATGCCGTCCTGCGTCGACAGCCTCTCGAGGGGCGGCCGCTCGCGGAAGGGGTCGGGCGGCCTCAGCCCCTCGCGGAACACTACGGGACCAGCGCGGGGGGGCAGCGCGAGAGCGTCATCAGCGCGTACCCGGTCCCATAGAACTTGTGGTAGCCGTACGTCGGGTAGTCCCAGAAGCTGCCGTCGGGCTGCCGCGTCTTCAGCGTGAAGGCGACGACCTCGGGCCAGAAGCGCGCCTTGTCCGCGTCGGGCATCCGCTCGAGCACGAGCGACGCGTACTGCTGCCCGTAGAGGTAGAAGTAGCCCGACACGGCGTAGTGCGACTCGTGCGGGATCGGCCGGCGCACGCCCGACATCGCGAAGCGGTGGTTGTCGACGAGCTGCACGAGCCCGCGGCGGTACTCCGCCTCGCCGAGCTTGCTGTCGAACATGCCGATCGCGAGGTTGCACGCCTGGTTGCGCAGCGACGAGCCCTGCGGCCGGTTGATCGGGCCGTGGGGCCGCCACTTCCAGTCGATGCTGTAGTGGTAGTTGCCGTCCGGCGTGCGCTGGCGCCAGAGCAATCCGACCGCCTTCGCGACGACCTCGTCGGGCACCGCCACGCCGGCGAGGCGCGCCTCGTTGAGGCCGACGAGCACCGTCGCCGTCGTGAACGAGGTGCTCCACGAGGGCTTGTAGCCGGGCACGTTGAAGTCGAGGTAGCCCCAGCCGCCGTCGGGGCTCTGGTAGACGGCGATCGCCTTGATGATCGACTCCATCGTCGCGCGGATCGACTCGGGGGGGGCGCCGGGGGACCCCTTGCGCAGCGCCTGGCCGAGCGCGCGCAGGCCGTAGCCGAAGGACCAGACGTTGTAGAACTGCTGCGCGTACGCGCGCTTCACGCGCGCATGGTCGACGAGCCACCGGAGGCAGCGCTCCTGCGCGGCGCGGCTCGCGTCGGTCTGCAGCGGGGAGTCGTTGAGGCCCATCCAGCAGAGCGCGGTCGTCGCCGCCATGAAGGCCTGGTGCCCGCCCGGCACGTCGCACCAGAGCTCGTAGGTGCGCGGCGTGCAGGTCTTGCCGAAGGAGCCGTCGGCGTTCTGGTTCGCGACGAGGAACTCCACCGCCGTCTCGACCGCCTTCGCGACGGTGACCTTCGCGGCCGGCGGCGTCGTGACCGCGAGGTTGGGCGCCTCGTCGCCGCGGGCGGCGGCGACCAGGCACCCGAGGAGGAGCGCGAGGCGCCTCACTTGGCGGGGACCGTGACGAACTCGCCCGCCTCGAGGCCGGCGAGGATGACCGTGTGGGTGTCGTCGCTGATGCCGGTCGTGACGGCGCGCCTCTCGAAGGGGCCCTCGGCCGTCTTCGCGGCCTCGACGTGGCCGTCCCTCACCGCCGCCCTCGGCACGAGCACCGCGTCCTTCGCCTCCTCGAGGATGATCTCGAGCTTGCAGGTCATGCCGGGGCGCAGCGCGACCGGCGCGTCGCCGAGTTCGACCTCGGCCCGGAAGCTGCCCGCCTTCGCGGGCATCGGGTCGACGGTGAGGCGGCCGACCATGCCGTGCTCCTTGCCGATCGTCGGGACGACCTCGGCGGCGGCGCCGGGCTTCACCGAGAGCAGGTCCTTCTCCGCGATCTCGCTCAGGACCTTGAGCTGGCGCGGAGCCGCGACCGTCGCGAAGACGGCGCGGTTGCGCACGGAGCCGTCCTTCTCGAGCCGCGCCGCCCAGGGCGCGCCGTCGGCGGCGCCGTGGATGACGGTGCCGGCCCTCGGGGCGCGCACGAGGAACTGCCCCCGGTCCCCCTTGAGCTCCTCGAGCCGCTCCTTCTGCTGCGCGATGTCGTAGCGCTTCTGCGCGAGGTCGGCCTCGGTCTTCTCGCGCGCCATCGACTGCCCGGCGCGCAGGCCCGCGAGCGCCTGCTCCTTCTGCTTGGCCTCGTAGACGAGATCCTCCTCGCGCCAGGTGTCGTACCACTCCTTCTGGTAGACGCGCCAGCGCTCGCCCTGGTCGAAGCCCGCCTGCGAGCGCGCGAAGCCGCGCCGCTGGCGCTTCAGCACGATCTCCTCGGTCGCATCCACGAGTTCGTCCTCGCTGTACATCTTCTCGAGCTGGACGAGTTCGTCCTTGGCGTCCTCGAGGCGGTGCTCGGACGCCTGCGCGTTGAGCCGCTCGTTCTCCTCCTGGTAGGGCTTCTCGACCGTGCGGTAGCCCTTGAGCCGCTTCTGCGCGCGCTCGTTCTCGACCTCGGCGCGCGCGAGCGCCGTCTGCGCCTGCTCCTCCTGCGCGCGGGCGCGCTCCTCGCTGTGGCGCAGGTCCATCTCGGCGCGCTGGAGCGACATCTCCTCGCGGCGGACCATGTCGTCGATCGCCTCGGTGTCGAGGCGCAGCACGACGTCGCCCGCGTTGACGAAGGCGCCGTGGGCGGCGACCTCGAGGATGCGGAAGGTCTGCTCGCCGCGGTAGGCCTTCAGGTCGAGCTTCAGCTCGGCGGCCCCGGCGGGGATCAGCGTCCCGTCGCGCGGGAGCGTGCGGCGCACGGTCCCGCGGGTGGCGGCGACCGCCTTCGGGGCGGGCTCCTGGGGGTAGGCGGCGAGGGCGAGAAGGGCGAGGAGGGCGGCGATTCTCATGAGGAGGCCAATGCTAGCGCAACCCGCCGGGAAATGCCGGGTTTGGGGTGGTAGTCTCCCCCGGAGCGGACATGCAACGAAAGGCACCCCCGACCGGCCTCCTGCTGCTCGTCGTCGCGTTCGCGGCAGGCGGGGCGGGCTTCCTCGCGGGCCGCGAGAGCACGCCCCCCGCCCCCGCGCGCTCCCCCACCCCTCCCTCCCATCGCGAGGAGGCGTACGCGAGGGAGGAGCCGCCGCCGCGCGACTTCGTCGAGCAGGCGATCGAGCAGGCGGTCAGGGAGGAGTTGCCCGCGGTCGAGCCCAAGGGGCTCATCGACGCGCTGCGCGGCAAGGAGGAGTCCGAGCACGCGCAGCGGCTGATGCTCGGCGTCGTCGCCGAGGCGGCGCTGCGCGGGCCCGCGATGTACCCCGAGATCCGGCGCCTGCTCGACGAGGGCCACGATGTCACGTTCAAGAGCTATGACGGCGACAAGCCGGGATATCCGACGCTGCGCGTCGCGCTGCTCGCCGCCGCCGAGGCGACGGGCGACCCCGAGGCGGCGGCGCTGATCCTCGACGTGGCGCAGACGACGCAGAGCCCGGTCGAACTGGTCTTCGGCGCGCACCTGCTCGACCGCCTCGGCGCGCTGGAGCCGGCGATCGCGCAGCGCACGCTCGACGCGTTCGCGCAGCCGCTCAGCGAGCAGCAGAGAAAGGCGATCGGCGGCGTCGCGCGGCAGGTCGTCGCGGCGGCGGCGGGCGCCGACCCCGTCTACGCGGAGAGCTACCTCGCGCGGCAGATCCGCATCACGGAGGGGCCGCGCGCCGACGCGCGCACGCTCGCGCCGATCCTCGACGGCCTGCCCGCCGACCGCGCGCGCGCCGTCGTCGAGACGACGCTGCATGCCCCCGACGTGGCGGAGCCGACGAAGGCGCTGCTCGCGGCGCGCGCCGCCGGCCGCAGCGAGATCGAACTGCTCGCGTCGCTGCGCCGCACGATGGAGGGGGGCGGCCTCTCGCCCGCGGTCGGCACCGCCGTCGCGCGCGCCTCCGTGTCGGGCCAAGCCTACGGCCGCCTCGACCGCCAGGCGCGCACGGCGGTGAAGGCGGGCGACTTCGCGCGCGCCGAGGTCGTCGCCGCCGAGTACGCCCTCCGCCTCGACGAGACCGCCCGCGTGCTCGGCGCCGCCGACGCCCGCGGCACGCCGCTGCCCCGCGACATCGAGTTGCAGGCGCGCCTCCACCGCCAGCGCCTCAACGACCTCGGCGTGCAGATCCGCAGGGCGCGCGAGAAGCAGCAGAAGCAACAGGGCAAGGCGAAGGGGACGTAGGGGGGCCCGGGGGGATGAGCAGGCGCTCTGTCCGCGCGCGGGTCTCCTGCCTCGCCCTCGTCCTCGCGCACGTTTTCGGACCGCGGCATGCCGTGGCCGACGAGATCGATGCGGCGCTTTCGAGCCAGGAGACGAAGGTGCGGATCGCTGCACTCCGGCGCTTGCGCGCCTTGGGGCCAGCGGGGGACAAGAGGGCGGCTACCGCGGCGGCGCACCTGTATCGGGGGTGGGATGAGTGCCATGAAGCGCGCGCAGCGCTGCTCGCCATGGGAGCAGGGGCGCATCGCGCGCTCATCGACAGGGCGCTCTCGGAGCAGAGGGGTGGTGTCCGGCCGGCCCGCGCCACGATTCTCATGGCCGGGAAGGAGATCGCCCCGGCGCTGTTCGCAGAACTGAAGGGTAGCGCACCCTCCCGTCAACTCCCGATACTCGAACTCCTCGGCAGGCTCGGTCCGCTCCTCGATGAGAGCGACGCGAAAGCCCTCGTGGAACTGTTGGCTGCGCCAGGTCCCGTGGGGGACGCGGCCGCTCTCGCCATTGCGCGCATCTCTCCGGCGACAGGGCGCCTCGCGGTGCCGCGCCTCATCACGATGCTCGGCTCGGCGAACAAGTCGTCGGACGAGGCCGTGGTGCTGCCAGTACTCACGGCGTTCTGCCTGCTGGGTCGTGAGGCCGGACCCGAGGCGGAGCGGGCGCTGGCAGCAGCCGCGGTGGCAAGAGGTGAGGAGGGGGATCTTCCCTGCCAGCTTGCGCTCTGGCGCGTCGGCAAGGACCGCGCCGCGGTGGAGAGGCGCATCCTCGGTCGCATCGCCTCGGCGCCTCCGGGGAAGCGCTTGCTCGAGTGGAGGTGGATCGCCTTCCTCGGGAGGGCCGCCGCGCCGGCGGTGCCGCAGCTTCTCGACGACTTGGCAAGCGCATCGAAAGAGCAGACGTCGACGCTGATCGATGTCTTCCGCTGCATCAGTGCGCCGGATGCCGCTCTCGTGAAGCGTGTCCTCGGGGACGACTCCCCGGCTGCGGAGGAGATCGCTGGCGAGTTGCTCCGGCTACCCGACCTCCGGGCTGAAGACAGGATGGACCTGCTGCGAAAGACGGTGAGTGCGGAGTCCGAGTGGGTGCAGATCGCCGGCATCGGGAACGTGATCACGCAAGACCCGGCGCCCTCTCCCGAGATCATCCGGGAGCTCGGCCGACTCGCGACCCACGAGAGGTCAGAGTACGCGGGGTTGGTGCTGCTGAACCTCCAGCACGTGGGTGCGGCTGCGCGGCCCGCCTCGAAGTCGGTGGAGACGCTTCTCGAGAGCGAGTCCGACCGCGGACTCGCCATGCGCGTGCTGGGGGCCATGGGACAGTGCTCGCCCTCCACCCTTCGGACGATGATCGATGCGTGCCGGGACGAGTCCTCGTGCGACGCCGCGTGGGCTCTCGGGCGCAACGGTGACCGCTCCGCGGAGGTCGTCGCCGTGCTGCGCGAAGGGCTGCGATCGCCGGAGCCGGAGTACGCCCTTGCCTGTGCCGTCGCACTTGTCAGATTGGGCGACGCGGAGGGGGAGGCGGCAGCGGCCGTCGTGGCCGCCCTTCGCTCGAACGACGACGAAGTGACCGCACTTCATGGGCTGTACGGCGGCCCCGTTCCGTCGCCGCGAGTATTCGCAGCCGTCGAAGAGGCCTGCGGCGGGGGCTCGCTCTACTCGAGAGCACTCGCGGCCGAGATCTCGCACGGGGTCACCGGCGACGACGCGACGATGGTACGAAGGGTGGCGCCGCACCTTCTCGTGGATACCGAGCCCCACCTGACGGGTCTGAGGCTGGAGATCCCGTTGCTGCTGCGGGCGAAGCGCGAGCACGTGCCCCTTCGACCCGTGCTCTGTATCCGCTACGACCTTCAAACGGAACCGGACGAGCTGGACGTAATCCTCCCGCAGCTGCGTCGGGCGGGACTTCAGTCGGAATAGGCGTAACTCCTCGTGGAGTTCACGCCAGGCATCGGATCCAGTCCCAGTCCCATGTCGCGTAGGATAGAGTGCGGTCGACGTGGCCGCTCAAGGCTTCCACAGCGGGATCTTCCGGTCGAAGACCATCGTCGTGTCCAGCTTGCTGTCGAGGGACTCGACGACGGTCGCGAAGTCGGGCACGGGCCGGCCGCGGTAGAACTCCTCGCCGTCCACTGTGACGACGACGTCCCTGGCGACGTCGATCATCGTCGGGTTCAGCATCAGCCAGAGCCCCTCCCGGTCGACGCCGAGCGCGCGGACCGAGAACGAGTTCCCGTCGCGCTCTGCCCTGATCTCCATGCGGTCGCTCGGCCGGTCGTGGCGGATCCAGTAGAACCAGTTCTGCACGAGCCGGTCGGTCTTGTCGTGCGCCTGCGGCAGAGGGTGCGGGTGCAGCGCGTACTCCCAGACGATCTTCTTCGGGAACGCGTCGCGGCGCTGCTCGCCGATCCATTCGAGCAGCTTGCCGGGCTCCCCCGGCGGCATCGCGTGCGCGAGGCCCGGGTAGGTCGTGAACCGGATCCCCCCGTACCCCCCTGCATCCTCCTTCTTGAGTTCCGCGAGCATGTCCTGAACGAACAGATAGGTCCCCGGCGGGCAGTTCCGGTCCTCGAGCCCGATGAAGTAGTACATCGCGAGATTCCTGACGTTGGGCACGATGCCGTACTGCACCGTCAGCACCTCCTCCTTCGTCGGCACCGCGCTCTTCGGCGACGCCATCACGACGCCCGCGCAGGGCGCGGCGCCGGCGAGCAGGTCGGGGAAGCGGCCCGCCATGTGCCACGAGCCCGTGCCGCCCATCGAGAAGCCCATGACATAGACGCGGTCGGGGTCGATGTCATGCTGCGCCTTCGCGATCTCGATCAAGGTCAGGATGTGCTTCTCGCCATGCACGGTGTTCCAGTTGTCGCCGGTCAGCACGAGCCCCTGCGGATACATGCCCATGCAGCCCTTCAGTTGCCACGTGCCGCGCGGCTCGTCTGCGCTGCCCGCCCCCTCGCCGCCGCCGTGCAGCCCGACGACGAGCCCCTTCTTCTTGCCCCCGCCGCCCTGCACGTAGGCCCACATCTCGCCGTAGGGCGTCTCGATCGTGTTCTTGCCGCTTGCGCTCTTGCCCTTGGGCCCGTGCTTGCGCACGGCCTTCCACAAGAGATCGCGCACCGTCCCGAGCGACCCCTCCGGGAGTGCCCCGAACGCCGCCGCCTCGCGCAAGAGGTCCGCGCGCGCGGCGGGGTCCCACCGGTCGAAGCGCGTCTTCGGCCTCGCCTTGAACCAGTCCGTCCCGAACTTCTCGATCTTCTTCGGGTCAAGGGAGGGGGCCGCGGGGGCCAGAGAGGCCAGCGCAAGCAGCAGCAGGAACGGTCGCATGCATGAACGCCTGGCCGCTCAGCCGCGAGCGGCGGTCCCCATGCTACCGCTTGCTCCCCTCGCGCGCCCGCCGCTCGTCGGCTGCAGCGGCCCGTCACTTCGACCTCCTGTCCACGTACACTGGCCACTTGCCCACAATCGCCTTCGACTTCGACAGCACGCTGATCGACCGCGAGAGCCTCGACGAGATCCTCGCGCGCGCGCTGGAGGACCGCCCGGCGGACGCGGAGCGCATCCGCGCGATCACGGTCGAGGGCATGGAGGGGAGGATCCCCTTCCGCGAGTCGATGGAGCGGCGGCTCGCGATCGCGAAGCCGCGCAGGAGGGATGTGGAGGGGTTCGGGGAGGAGGCGACCCGGTACCTGACGCCGGGCCTCGAGGGCCTGATCCGCTCCCTCGAGGCCGACGTCTGGATCGTCAGCGGCGCGCTGGTCGAGACGCTCTGGCCGGTCGCCGACCTGCTCGGCGTGCCGCACCGGCGCGTGCTCGGCACCCGCGCGCGCTGGTCGAGGAGGGGCGAACTGCTCTCGCTCGTCCGGTGCGGCACGAAGGAGGAGGCGGTCCGCGCGTCCCCGGACCCCTGGACATCGCCGCGCGTGGGCGTCGGCGACGGCATGTCGGACTACGCCCTCCTCGAGGCGGGGCTCCTCGACCACTTCATCGCGTTCACCGCGCACGTCGCGCGCGCGCCGCTGCTCGCGAAGGGGGTGCCGAATGCCGACAGCGCCGAGCGGCTTGGGTATCTTCTCGCGAAGCTCCTATGAACGACGAACTGAGCTACCCGCGCGAGCGGATGAAGCTGCTTCTGCTCGAGGGGATCCACCCCCGCGCGGAGGAGGTGCTGCGCGAGCGCGGCTACACCCACATCGCGCGCTTCGACAAGGCGCTGCCGGAGGGCGACCTGCGGCGCGAGATCAGGGACGCGCACTTCGTCGGCATCCGGTCGCGCACGCAGATCGACGCGGCGACCCTCGGCGCGGCGGAGCGGCTCATCGCCGTCGGCTGCTTCTGCATCGGCACCAACCAGGTGGACCTCGACGCGGCGGCGCGGCGCGGCGTGCCGGTGTTCAACGCGCCGCACAGCAACACGCGGTCGGTCGCGGAGCTCGTGATCGGGCTCACGATCATGCTCGTGCGCGACATCTTCCGGAAGTCGTCGAAGGTGCACGCGGGGGCGTGGCCGAAGAGCGCGGGGGGCAGCCGCGAGGTGAGGGGCAAGACGCTCGGCATCGTCGGCTACGGCCACATCGGCTCGCAGGTGAGCGTGCTCGCCGAGGCGCTCGGCATGCGCGTGCTCTACCACGACATCGAGGACAAGCTCCCCCTCGGCAACGCGACGCCGGCCGCGGGCGGCCTCGACGCGCTGCTCGCGCAGAGCGATGTCGTGACGCTGCACGTGCCGCAGACGCCGGAGACGACCGGCATGATCGGCGCGCGCGAGATCGGCCGGATGCGCAAGGGGAGCTTCCTGATCAACTCGAGCCGCGGCGTCGTCGTCGACGCCGACGCCCTCGCCGGCGCGCTGCGGGGCGGCCACCTCGCCGGCGCCGCCGTGGACGTCTTCCCGGTGGAGCCCGAATCGAACGACGCGCCGCTCGAGAGCCCGCTGCGCGGCCTCGAGGGCGCGATCCTCACGCCGCACATCGCCGGCTCGACGATCGAGGCGCAGGAGAAGATCGGCCTCGAGGTGGCGGGCAAGTTCCTCGGCTACAGCGACCGCGGCGCGACGACGGGCGCCGTGAACTTCCCCGAGCTGACGCTCGCGCCGCACGCGGGCGCGCACCGGATCCTGCACATCCACGCCAACGTGCCCGGCATGCTCGGCCAGATCAACCGGCTCATCGCCGACGAGGGCATCAACGTGCTCTCGCAGCACCTGGAGACGAAGGGCGAGATCGGCTACGTCTGCCTCGACATCGAGAAGCAGGGGAGCCGCCGCCTCTTCGAGATGCTGAAGGGCATCAAGGGCACGCTGCGGACGCGGATCCTCTACTGATCATGCTCGGACTCCACGATCAGCGCATGGACCGCCGAAGTGTCCACGAACACGGTCCACCCCGATCGGCCTCCGCCAGCACGCGGTCGTGATCGCGGGCGACCCGGGATCCTTCTCGTGGCCCCGGCCGTCGGCCGCGATCAGCCGAAGGCGACGCGGTTCCCGTCCCACAGCGCCACCTCGATCTCCCAGCCGGTCGGGTCGGTGACGTACCAGGCGGTCGAGTGGGGCCAGCGGACGGCGCCGCCGTAGCCGGCGACGACGCCCTCGCGCGCCATCGTCGCCTCCCACGCGGCGCGGTCGGAGATGCGCAGGCCGAAGTGGTTGACGCGGTGGATGCCCTCGGGCTCGTCCTCCATGCGCAGGTCGGGGTGCTCGTAGATGCAGAGCAGCGCGTCGCCGCAGCGCAGCACGCCCCAGCGCGCGCCGGAGGCGTCGCGCTTGTCCTCGACGACCTCGAACCCGAAGACGCGCCCGTACCAGTCGGCGGTCTCGTCGAAATCGCGCACCGTGAGATTCAGGTGGTCGATCAGCATCCAATCAGACTACGCCCGCCCGGGGATTGCCTACAGGGCCAAGGGGACCATCTTCGACTTGCGGATGCGCCGATCCCGGGTCACGAGCGGTACCCGATGGACGACGCTCGTCGCCGCGATGATCTCGTCGGCCGGGTCGCCGCGGAAGTCCAGGTGGCGGATCTCGCGACAGACCGGCACGTCGAGGGGCCAGACGGAGAGATGCGACAGGACGCGGACAAGGTCTCCGTCGTCGAGGTCCACGGAGATGCGTCCGAGCTGCGCGAGCTTGCCGATCTCCCACAGGACGATGGCGGACACGCTCCACGAGTCCCCCGAGAGGAGTTCGGCCTCCCGGCGCGTCAGCGTCCCCGCGACCGCCTCGAGCAGGATGTGGGTATCAAGATTCAGCATCCCATGCGCTCCCCGTCGACAGCAGGCTCCCCTTGATCCGCAGCTTCCCCTTCATGCAGCCGATCAGGTCCGTGGAGGGGCCGCGCATGGGAACCAGCTTCGCGACCGGCTTGCCGCGCTTCGTGATGACGATGCCCTCCGGGCCGACGGAATCGAGCAGCGCGAGACACTGCTCCTTGAACTTGGACGCGGAGAGGGTCTTCATGACCATATTCTATGGCTGGTCACTAACGATGTCCATGTCGAACCGGCGCCGCGCGCGGGGCGGCAGGGGGAGGCTGCCCCCCTGTACCCCTCACATCGAGATGGCAACGGAGGGGAGGGAATCGGGGTGGCAACCGGACGGGGGGTTGGGGAGCGGCCTCGGCAGCAGACCAACTCAGTGGTTCGGGGGGAAGGGCGGCGCAGAGTCGCCGCCCTTCCCCCCGCGCCCCCCCCCCGGGCCCCCCCCTCCCCCTCCGCGCCCGCCGCCCAAAAGGAGCGCGGGGATAACAGTACGATAGGATGGTCCCGGTCCTGGAGGAACTGACACATGGTCAAGGAAGTCGAACGTTCGGGCGCCCGCGGGGGGCCCATGCTGTTCCTGATCTTTCTCGGGTTCGCCGCGGCGGTCTCGCTCTTCATCCGCGCGGGGCACCACCACAGCGCCGCGTCCGGCATCGCGGGCGCGCTCGTGCTGCTCGCGAGCTTCCTCTCGCTCTTCGGGCTCATCGTCGTGAGCCCGAACGAGGCGAAGGTGCTGCTGCTCTTCGGCGAGTACCGCGGCACCGTCAAGAAGGACGGCTGGTACTGGGTGAACCCCTTCTTCACGAAGACCCGCATCTCGCTGCGCGTGCGCAACTTCGAGACCGAGCGGCTCAAGGTCAACGACCTCGACGGCAACCCGATCGAGATCGGCGCCGTGGTGGTCTGGAAGGTCGTCGACACCGCCGAGGCGAGCTTCGAGGTGGACGACTACTCGCACTACGTGCACGTGCAGAGCGAGTCCGCGCTGCGCAACCTCGCGACGCACTACCCCTACGACACCCACGAGGACGCGACGATCTCGCTGCGCGGCAGCACCGACGCGGTCGCGGCGAAGCTGCGCGAGGAGATCCAGAGCCGGCTCAACCGCGCCGGCGTCGAGGTCATCGAGGCGCGGATCAGCCACCTCGCCTACGCGCAGGAGATCGCCCAGGCGATGCTGCAGCGGCAGCAGGCGGGCGCGATCATCGCGGCGCGGCAGAAGATCGTCGAGGGCGCCGTCGGCATGGTCGAGATGGCGCTCGAGATGCTGAGCCGGAACAAGGTCGTCGAGCTCGACGAGGAGCGCAAGGCGACGATGGTCAGTAACCTGCTCGTCGTGCTCTGCTCCGACCGCGCGACGCAGCCGGTCGTCAACACGGGGACGCTCAGCGGCTAGGCGGGCGTGGCCGAGAAGAAGGCGTTCCTGCTGCGCCTCGACCCCAAGGTCCACGAGGCGCTGCGCAAGTGGGCGGCGGACGAGTTCCGCAGCCTCAACGGCCAGATCGAGTTCCTGATCCGGCGCGCGCTGCAGGAGCGCCGCCGGATACGGGACAAGGAGGGGTAGCGCCGGGGGGGAGGGACCCTCCCGGCGCCGCGCGGCGCGCAAGGCGCTGCGCAGGACCCACCCCGACCCGCACCGCTCGGGCGCCTTCGTCTTCGTCGGCGCGCCGTGAGCATGCGCCCCCGGAGGCGGTCCGTGGGACAATGGCGGGGAATGCTGCCGCCGTCGCTGCGCCGCTTCTTCTGGGACCAGGACTTCGACCGGCTCCGCTGGCCCGAACACAGGGATCCGGTCGCTCGCCGGCTGCTCTCGGCGGGCGACGGACCCGCGCTCGCGTGGCTCCGCTCGGAGGCCGGCGACGGCTGGCTTCGGGAGCTGCTTCGGCGCACGCGGGGGCGCGACCTCGATGCGCGACAGCTCCGCTACTGGCAAATCGTGTTGGATCTGCCGGAAGCCGACGTGGACGCGTGGCTGGCCGATCCCGCGCGCCGCGTCTGGGAGGAGCGCCTCTCCCGATGAAGCCGCACCTCGAGGTGCTCGAGCGTGCCCAGACCGCGGTCCTCGGGCGCATGGGGAGCGCCATGACCCGGGACGGGTTCTACCTCGCCGGCGGTACCGCGGTCGCGCTCCACCTCGGCCACCGGCGCTCGGTGGACCTCGACTGGTTCACGCCGGAGGCGCTTGACGACCCGTTGAGATACGCGGGCCGCATGCGCGCGGAGGGGCTCGCGCTGACGGACCTCTCGACGCAGCGGGGCACGCTCCACGGCCGCATCGACGGCGTTCGCGTGAGCGTGATCGAGTACCGCTATCCGCTGCTGGAGGAGGCGGGCCCCCTCGGGGAGACCGGCGCGCGCGTCGCGGCGCTCGGCGACCTCGCCGCGATGAAGCTCGCGGCGGTGGCGCAGCGGGGCACCCGGCGTGACTTCGTCGACATCCATGCGCTCGCCGCGCGCTACCGGCCCCTCGGGGACCTGCTCGGCCTGTACCGGCGCAAGTACGGCGCGAGCGACATCACGCACGTCCTCTACGCTTTGAGCTACTTCGACGACGCGGAACCGGAACGGATGCCCGAGATGCTCCTGCCCGCCGACTGGGCCGCGGTCAAGACCGACATCAAGGCGTGGGTTAGGGCGCTCGCCTGACAAGGCCGGTGCGACGCGTAGTGCGCCGCGGGGCGCGCGCCCCCGGACCCCCTGACAATCCCCCCCCGACGCTAGGCCCCCATCGGCTTCAACGATCCCCCCCATCGCCCTCCCCGATCTTCCGGGCGGATGGGGTCAGACCCCAATCGCGCGCCAATCGCGCGGCGGCGGGCCGCGGGAGGGCGCGCTCATTCGTCGCGCTTGATGAAGTCGCCGCGGCGGCCCAGCGTGACGGCGACCTCCATCACTTCGTTGCCGCGCACGACCTGGACCGTGATCGCCTCGCCCGGCTTCCGTCTCACGAGCAGCCGGCGGACGTCCATCGGCTCCGCGACCGCCTCGCCCGCGACGCGCAGGACCCGGTCCTCGGCCCTCAGGCCCGCCTTCTCCCCCGGCGCCCCCTCGACGACGCTCCCGAGCATGACGCCGTCGCCGGTCGCCTCGAAGCTCACGCCGAGGAACGGGGCGTCCGGGCTCTCGGCGAGGCGGTTCAGCTCCTCGAACTCGCGCCAGAGCGCCATCTGCCGCTCGAACTCGGCCTGCTGGCGGCGCGTCTCCGCAACCCCGAGAATCGCGGCGGGGATCACGGCGCCGACCGGCGAGAACGCGTCCAGGGTGATGCCCTGGCCGTCGCGCCGCAGCCCGATCGCGACTCCGCTCAGGTGTCCAGCGAGCTCCTCGAAGTCGGGGGTGTGCGCGAGGTCGACGTAGCCCGGAGGGAGCCTCCCGATGGTGTTCGCCAAGGCGATCGGCAGCGTGTTGCGCACGTCGAGGTAGGCGAGGAGCGCGACGTTCTCGCGCTCGCCGCCGTTGAGCCCCTTCAGCACCTTGCCGAAGACCTCGCCGTCGCGCGAGAGGCTCTTGCTCCCCTCGGCGCCCCAGACCGTGAGCACCCGGTGCAAGAGGTCCTTGTCCGAGGCGCCGAAGAAGTGGCCGCGGTGCACCGCGAAGACCGGCGGCGCCATCGGCAGCATCGCGAACGTCTGGAACGCGTCGATGCCCCCCTCCAGCTTCAGCGGAGCGAAGCGGATGCCGAGGCTCTTCTGCCCCTCGATCGCCGCCTTCGCGAGATCGAGCATGCGACCGAAGGCCGCCTCGTCGCGCACCTCGAGACCGAGGACCCAGCCGGGAACCGGCATCATCGAGCCGGGCGGCGGCGGGAAGAGGATCAGGCCGATCTCGTCGCCGAACGCCGGCAGCAGGTCCTTCTCGAGGTCGAGCGGCGAGCCGCGCAGCAGGTCGCGCGCGCCCTCGCGGATGATCTCCTCGTTGCCCGGCATCAGCGCCTTCACGGTCTCCTCGAGCCGCTCGACGAGCAGCTTCAGGTCGAACTTGGCGCCGACCACGGCGATCGCCTCGGGCGGCGAGATCTCGAGCGAGCGCAGGCCGCCGGGCATGCAGTCGAGCAGCCGCCAGACCCCCTTCGGCTCGCCGTCGAGCACGAGGCCGAAGCTCTCGCGCACGCCGCCCTCGCCGAGCGAGAGGCCGAACCCGGCCCCGCGCAGCGACGCGAGCCCCGACATCGCCATGCTCTCCGCGACGATCGGCGGCACGAACCGCTCCGCCATCCGCAGCGCCGCGGCGACATCCACGAACGCGAAGAGCGCGGGCCTGCCTCCGGTCATCCGGGCGCGCACCGCGCCGCAGCGCGGCGAGTCGGCGAGCGAATCGCGCGGGCCGCCCGCGAGCGCCTTCACGAGCGCCTCGGGATCGGTGGCGAAGATCCAGCGATCCCCGCGCAGGTCGGCATAGACCTCGAGATCGAGGCGCACCTGCGCGTCGAGGCGCTCCGACGCGCGCAGGCGCGTCAGCGAGTGCCCGCCGATCTGCACCGCGTCGCTGCGGATGTCCGACCCCGCGTCCTGCAGCATCGCGTGCAGCATCTGCCTGCCCAGCGGCCCGGGCTCCGCCACGAGCATGAAGTCGGGCCGCACGTCGATCGTGCCGTCCACGCCCAGGCGCTCCCACCGCATCGTGCGCCCGAGCACGCGGTAGAGGAGCGCCGCGTCCACCGGCCTGTCTGGCGAGACCACGAGCGTCTCCGCGGTGCCGTCGGGGTCGACGAGGCGCACGGTGAAGCCGCGCAGGCCGAAGGCGAGCTTCCCGTGCAGGTACTGGCGCACGGGGAGGTGCGCGAGGAGGGCGGCGACCGGGTCCTCCGCGTCCAGCCCCGCGCGCTCGAGGCCGGGCCTCAGGAAGTCCCGGTAGGCCGGACTGCCCAGAAGGCGCAGCAGGTCGAGTCCGGGCAGACCCTCCATCAGCGCGCCGGCATCGGCCTCGACGTAGAGGAAGGTGTCGCCGGGCAGCAGCGCGGCGACGCCTCGCTCCTGCGCGAGGACGGGCGCCGCGGCGAGCAGAAGCGCGCAAAGGGCGGTGGCAAGTCTCTTCATCGGTTTCTCTCCTCCCCGGACCCCTCCAGAATAACCCCGCTAGTCCTTCACGAAGGTCCCCTTCGCGTGGTCCTTCTTCACGCCGGGGAAGGCGAGCACCTTGTCGTGCATGCAGACGTAGACGCCCGGGGCGAGCACCTGCACGGCGAGCAGCGCCTCGGTGAGGTTCTGCAGCGCGTCGGTGTTGCGCATCACGTAGGGGCGCATCGCGCCGGTGAGCACGACGGGCACGCGCGGGGTGCCGAGCAGCTCGACGATCCGCTCGCCCGTCTGCGCGAGCCGGTCGGTGCCGTGCACGATGACGACGCCGTCGTGCTGCTCCGCCATCGAGCCCGCCGTCTGCGCGATCAGCGTGTGGTCGCGGGCGCCCATCTCCAGGCTGTCCTTGTTCATCAGCGGCACGCGCACGATCTCGGCCCCCTCGAGCTGGAGCGTCGCGAGCATCACGTCGAGCACGGAGACCTTGTTGTGCAGCACGCCCTGCAGCTCGTCGTAGGTCTTCTCGATCGTCCCGCCGGTCGAGATCAGCACGATGCGCTTCCTGCTCATGGCCCGACAGTGTCGCATGGCCCCCACAGCGCGGCGCTCATCGCGATGCCCGCCGCGACGCCGACGTTGAGCGACCGGATCGACCCGAACTGGGGGATCGCGACGACGTGGTCGGCGCGGGCGAGGAGTTCCGGGGGGACCCCGGGGCCCTCCTGCCCGAAGATCAGGAGGGGGCGCGGGGGCCAGCGGAAGTCCGGCAGGCCCACCGCGCCCGGGGCCTGCTCGAGGCAGACGAGCGAGTAGGCGCGGGTCCGGAGGAACGCGTCGAGCTCCCCATCGTCGCGCAGGTGCACGATCTCCTCGTAGACGTGCGCGCCCATCGCGCCGCGCAGGTCGGTCTTCCGGCGGCCGTAGATGAGGATCTCGCGGGCGAGGAAGGCGTTGGCCGTGCGGATGATCGAGCCGAGGTTGATGTCGTAGTGCACGTTCGCGACAAGCACGCCGAACGCGTGGCGCCTCGGCGCGAGCGCCGCGCGGATCTCGTCGGGCGCCATCCCCTTGAACTCGTCGCGCACCGCGAGGTCCCGGCCGGTGACGGCGGAGGCGAAGTTGCGCCAGACGCCCTCGAAGAAGAAGCGCCGCTCCTCCGGCGCCGTGCCGGGCAGCACGTAGCGGCCGTCGGGCTGCGGCCCCGTGCGCACCTTCCTGCCGTAGTAGGCCTCGGCGCGCCGCTTGCCGACGAAGGCGACGACGTCGGCGCCCGCCGGGTCGCCGTCGACCTCGTATCCCGCGAGGCCGAGCCTGCCGACGAGTTCGCCGAAGAGGTCCCCCTTCGCGTCGACGGGGCGGTCGGGCAGGAAGACGACGCGCTTCAACGCCCCGCGAGCTCCCCGAGCGCCCGGAGCCTTCGCGCGTGGCGCTTCGTGAGCTGGCCGCGCCGCAGCCGCCAGGCCCAGTTGCCCTCCTTCTCGCCGGGCCGGTTCATGCGCGCGGTCCCGTCGAGGCCGAGCAGGTCCTGCACCGGCACGACGGCGAGATCGGCGGCCGACAGGTAGGCGACGCGGATCAGCCCCCAGTGGATGCGCGACGGCGCGACCCCCGCGTAGTCGAGCGCGCGCTCGCGGTCCTCGCCCCCCTCGCGGAACCAGCCGACGGTCGTGTTGTTGTCGTGGGTGCCCGTATAGACCGCGCTGTTGCGCGGGATCGTGAAGGGGCGGTGCGACGGGTCGCTGCCGAAGCCGAAGTGCAGCACGCGCATGCCCGGCAGGCCGAGGTCGTCGCGCAGCTTCGCCGCCTCCGCCGTCAGCAGGCCCAAGTCCTCCGCGATGAAGCCGCGCGGCCCGAGCGCCGCGAAGAGCCGGCCCCCGGGCCCCCTCTCGTATCGCCCCTCGCGGGCGGTCGCCGCCTTCGCCGGCACCTCCCACGCCCGGAGGAACCCGAGGAAGTGGTCGAGGCGCACGACATCGAAGAGCGAGAACATGCGGTCGACGCGCTCGACCCACCAGCGGAACTTCCGGCGCCGCAGCACCTCCCAGCGGTAGTGCGGGTTGCCCCAGCGCTGGCCGTCGGCGCTGAAGTAGTCGGGCGGCACGCCGGTGACGACGGTGGGGCGCCCCTGGCGGTCGAGCTTGAAGAGGTCGCGGTTCGCCCAGACGTCCGCGCTGTCGTGCGCGACGAAGATCGGCATGTCGCCGATCAGCCCGACGCCGCGCCCGTGCGCGTAGGCGCGCAGCGCCCGCCACTGCGCGTCGAACGCGAGCTGGAAGCCCACGTGGCGGGCGATCGCCTCCGCGAGCGTCGCGCGCGCGCGGTCGAGCGCGCGCGGCTTGCGGTCGCGCAGCGGCGGGGGCCAGAGCGTCCACGGCTTCCCGCCCTGCTGCTCCTTGAGGGCGCGGAAGAGCGCGTAGTCGGCGAGCCACGCGGGGATGTCGGGGGGGGCGGGGGGGACCGGCGCCTTGGGATCGAGCAGCGCCTCGTCGCCCGCGAGCGCCGAGAGCGCGGAGTAGGGCGAACCGCCGAACCCCGCCGGATGGACCGGCAGCATCTGCCACCAGCGCTGGCCCGCGGCGGCGCAGAAGTCGACGAACCGCCGCGCGTCGCGGCCGAGGCGGCCCGACGGCAGCGACGTCAGGTGCAGCAGGAGCCCGCAGGAGCGCGGGATCATGAGGCGGGACGCGCGGTCGGCACGACGAGCGCGGCGATGTCGGCGTCGCGCACGACGCCCTGCGCGACCTTGCCGATCACGAAGTGCGCCTTGCCCCCGATGCCCCCCGTGCCGACGACGACGAGATCGGCCTTCGATTCCCCGGCGGCCTTCAGGATCTCCTCGACCGCGTTGCCGACGCGGTGGTCGGTCGCGAGCTTGAGGCCCGGCCTCGGCGCCTTCAGGCCGCCCAGGTACCTCACCGCGGCCTCGTCGGCGCGGCGGAGCGTCTCCTTGTCGTAGGTGCCGACGTTGATGCCGCCGATCACGAGCGGGGAGTCCTCGATCACCATCAGCGCGGTCAGCGCGCCCTCCCTGCCGAGCAGCGCGCCCGCCGCGTCGAGCAGGCCCTGCGCCTGCGGCGAGCCGTCGACGCAGACGAGCGCGTGGCGGAAGCGGTAGGTCGGCGGGCCGGCGGCGTGCAGCACGAGCACCGGCGCGACCGTCCGGCCGGCGAGGCCGACCGGGACGCTCGCGCTGAGCAGGCGCGAGACGCCGCGCTTGCGGTGCGCCGACATCACGATCAGGTCGGGGTGCTCGCGGTCCACGAGCAGCCTGATGCCCGAGAGGACGTCCGCGTCGATCTCGATGTCGAGGACCGCCGCCGCCGGGTCGAGGCCGTTCTCCTCGAGGAACTCCTTCACGTCGCTCGCGTCGAGCGTGCGGGGCACGAGCACGTGGCCGACGACGAGCCTCGCCTTGCGGTCGGCCGCGAGGGCGTAGGCGGCGCGCAGGCCGGGGAGGCTCTCCTCCTCGAGGTCCGTCAACGCGAGGACGGTCGCGATTTTCATGCTCCCATGATGGCCCGGAGCCGGGTTTGGCGCCAGCCCGCGGCGCGGAGGCTAGAATGGGAGGGCCATGAGCGATCCCATCGGCCAAGACCGCCTCTCCGAGGCCCAGACGCTGATCGACGAGATCCGCCCCTACCTGCAGGGGGACGGGGGCGACTGCGAGCTGATCGGCGTGGACGACGACGGCACGATCCAGCTCCGCTTCGTCGGCGCCTGCGGCGGCTGCCCCTCCTCGACCGCCACCCTCAAGAACGGCATCGAGAACTTCCTCCGGGAGAAGGCTCCCTGGGTGAAGGAGGTCGTGCAGGTCTTCTAGCGCGGGCTCGCGGGGGGGAGGGTGAGGACCTCGCCGTCGCGGAGCAGGTGGAAGAGCAGGCCGGCCCAGCCCTCCCGCCCGCCGATGGCGTCATCCACGGACTTGCCGGTCAGGACCGGGCGGTCGCCGACGCGCAGGAGGATGTCGAGCGGGCGAAAGCCGAGCCTCTGGGCGTCGGAATCCGCGGAGACCGCCTCGACGATGAAGCCGCGCCCGGCGGCGAGACGCAGATGGCGGCGCACGAGCGGGTCGTTCGCCTCCTGCCCCGAGATGCCGAAGGCGCGCAGGTTCTGCGTCTCGGCCTCGTTCTCGCCGCCGTCCACGAAGAGGATGCCCTGCTGCCCGGCGATCCGGATCGCGCGCTGCTGCCCGCGCCGCGCCCCGTTCACGACGATGATCCCCCCGCCCCTCACGAGCACGTCCGACTCCTCCGGCTCCGGCTCCGCCTCCCAGGGGAGCAGCGCCCGGATCACGGCGCGGGCGCGCCGCACGACCTCGGGGTCGGGGGACTCCATCGCCGCGAGGAGCGGCGCAAGCTGCTCGCGGACCATGCGGGCGGCCTCGGCGGAGGCGGCGTCGCGGACACCCGGCCGCTCGTCCCCGAAGCGGGCGACGATCCCGTCCAACCCCCCGGACCCCCCGGCGAGCAGCGGAACGCAGAGGACGAGCGCGACAGCGGGAGTGCGCATGAACGATAGTGTACCTTGGTGTTGCCATGCCGATTGAGCCCGAACTGCTCGAGATCCTCCTCTGCCCGGAGACGCACCAGCCGGTGCGCGTCGCGGAGGCGTCGCTGCTCTCGACGCTGAACCAGCGCATCAAGTCGCAGACGCTGAAGAACCGGCAGGGGGATGTGCTCGGCAAGCCGATCGAGGAGGCGCTCGTCCGCGCGGACGGCAAGTGCCTCTACGTCATCGACGACGGCATCCCGAACATGCTCATCGACGAGCGGATCGACCTTTAGGGCCTGTCTGAAATCCCCGCCGTCGGACCAAGGGCGAGCGAGGACAAGCCGGGCAAGGAGCGACGGCGA
>CAZMXP010000060.1:0-27632 GCA_964570285.1 uncultured Planctomycetaceae bacterium | reverse complement strand
GGGGCCGCGGGGGGGGCCGCGGCGGGCGCGGCGGCGACCGCGGCCGCGGCGGGGACCGGGATCGCGGCGGGCGCGACAAGTACGACGACTAGCAACGGAAGCGGCGCGGCAGGGCGATGGAACTGCCGCGCCTTACATTCACAGGAGGATGGGGCATGAGTGACACGGCAACGACGACGGGGATCCCGCGCATCGGAGATATCGCGCCGGACTTCACGGCGGTGACGACCGACGGCGAGATCAAGTTCAGCGAGTGGCAGGAGGGCAAGTGGGTCGTCCTCTTCAGCCACCCGGCGGACTTCACGCCGGTCTGTTCCACCGAGCTCGCGGAGTTCGCGCGGCGGCGGGAGGACTTCAGCAAGCGCGACACGAAGCTGATCGGGCTCTCGATCGACAGCATCCACAGCCACCTCGCGTGGCGCGAGAACCTGAAGAAGATCTTCGACACCGACATCCCCTTCCCGATGGTGGCCGACGCGAACATGCATGTCGCCCACCTCTTCGGCATGGTGCATCCGGGTGCGTCGTCGACGGTCACCGTCCGCTCCGTCTTCGTGATCGACCCCAAGCGCGTGGTGCGCGCGCTGATCTACTACCCGCTCAACGTCGGGCGGCAGGTGGACGAGGTGGTCCGCCTCGTCGACGCGCTGCAGACGACGGACAAGTTCTCCGTCGCGACCCCGGTCAACTGGAAGCCGGGCGACAAGGTCGTCGTCCCCCCGCCGAAGACGGTCAAGGACGTCGCGGAGCGCGCCACCCACAAGGAGTACGAGCGCTTCGACTTCTACCTGAACAAGAAGAACCTGCCCGCGTAGCGCGAGCGGGACGAGCCTGCGCACGCGGTGACACGCGGGCAGGTTCTTCTTGCTAAAGCTGAGTCGGACAGGGGCGCCCCACCGTCCTTAGTGCTTCTAAACCGCGTCAACGACGCGGTTTAGAAGCATGAGCTTCTGCCAGATCTTGCGGCTGAGGCCGGTGGTGAGGTTCTCGATCGCGTCGACCGCCTCCAGCGCGGTCGGCGCGCTCAGCCTCGCGCCGTAGAGGGCGGCGATCTTGCCAAGCAGCGCCAGCATGTCGCAGCAGTAGTCGAGATACCGCGTCAGCTCGAAGGCGGTCATCGTCCGGACCGGGGAGCTCTTCGTCGCGGGTCCCGGGCGCAGCAGGAAGGACGGATCCTTGTCGAGCTGATGCATGTCCACGAGGTGGGCGATCTCGCGAAGCTCGTGGATCGCCGCGAGGGCGCGGTGGCCCTGCATCCGCGTCTCGATCGTGATCAGGAATGCGATGCCCGCGCCGATGAAGACGAGGCTCTCGACGGCGGACTGGAAGAGGGCGACGAACTGGCCGAGGTCGGCGAACGGGACGAACCTGAGGCGCAGCGCCCACATGCCGTACGCGATGCTCGCGGGAATCAGCAGGATCAGCAGCGCGATCAGGACGCGGACGCCGTGGCGCGGCCGCGCGATCTCGTCGCTGCGCTGCGCCGCCGCCTCGGCGGTGGCGACGACGAGGTCGGCGACGCGCAGCAGCCCGGCCTTCGGGAACCGCTCCCGCAGCCGCTCGCGCAGCCGGCGCGCGGTCGCGACGATCTCCGTCGCCTTGAGTTCCGAGCTCGCGCCTCCCGCCACTCGCCCCATCGTCCACGGGCCGGCGACAGCGGGGCGGCCCTCGGTGCGGCACCTGCATCTGTGGGACGGCGGCCGGCGCATTTTCGACGAGGACCGGGACGCGAAGCGCCCGATGAACGGCGCGGTGACGGTCACCCTCCCCGGACCCCTCCCGATCGCGAAGGGGATCACGATCTCCGTGGGCATCGTGCTGCCGAAGGGCTCCGCGTCCGACCTCTGGATCGAATTCACCTCCGCGAGCGTGCTGCTCGCCGATTAGCGGGTAGGCTTGGGCGATGCGCCTCGCACTGCTGCTCACGCTTCTCGCCTGTGCCTGCGCCTCGACGCGCCCCGCCGCGCCGGCACCGATGACCGGCTCGCTCCCCGGGGACCGGATCCCTTCGTTCCAGGCGACGGTGCACCGGCCGTCGGCGGGACTGGAAGAGCCCTTCGACTCGCACGCGACGAAGGGGGCGACGCTCTACATCGTCAACAGCACGACCTGCCCCTTCTGCGAGGACTACGCCGAACGGATGAGGGAGATCGAGCAGCGCTTCATGCCGCGGGGCATCGATGTCGTGCACGTCTACCCGAACCGCGCGGAGCCTGCGGAGGAGAAGCGCACGTGGCACGCCGCACAGCGCTTCCTCGGCGGGCAGATCCTCGACACCGAGGCGGCGATCGCGCACCTGCTGGCCGCCGACCGGACGCCGATGGTCTACGTCGCCCGCGCCGACGGGATCCTCGCCTACCGCGGCGCGATCGACGACGCGCCCTCGGGGGGCCTCGTCCAGTCGCCCTACCTCGCCGATGCGCTCGAGGCCATCCTCGCGGGCCGGCCGGTGACCGTCGAGTCGACCGACCCCTACGGCTGAGCGACCGACTTCTGAGCCGCCCGGCGGGCGGCTACGGCACCTCGAGCTTCGCCTTTTCGCGGCGTCCCTTGTGGATCACCGTCAGCGTGACCGTCTGGCCTCGCGTCTTCTCCTTGTAGAGGTACTCGAGCCAGCGGTTCTCGGTGATCGCGTCGTCGCGGCCGTCGATCTCGATGATGAAGTCGCCGACCACGAGGCCGGCGCGCTGCGCCGGACCGGTCTTCGGCATGCCGCGCACGCGCACGCAGAGGGCGTCCTTGTTGAGGCCCAACTGCCGACGCTGCTCCGCCGTCGTCTCCTCCCAGCCGAAGGGTCGCATCGCCCCGGTGGAGGTGCGCCACGTGACATCCTCGCCGCGGCGCCATCCGGTGCCGAGGTGGAGCGTCAGCGTCGCCGGGCCCCCGCGCCGCTCGACCTGCGCCGCGAGGTCGCAGGGCTCGCTCGCATGTTGCAACACCCACTGGACATCGGCGATCAACAGCAGCGGCTGGCCCGCGAGGGAGACGATGCGGTCGCCGACCTGGAAGCCGGCCCTCGCCGCCTCGGAGCCCTCCGCCACCGCCTTCACGGTGGCCCGCTCCGCGAGATCGAGCGTCAGGCCGAGCCGGTCGGGCTTCGGGTAGGGCCAGAGCAGGTCGTCGGGCAGCGGCTTTCTCGCCTCGCGCGGGACGCTGCGCAGCGCCTCCCAGACGTGGTGGCAGTGCGCGCACCCGCGCGGCGGCGCCTCCGCGAAGCGGCTCTTGAAGAGGCGGAACGAGCGGATCTCCGACGCGGGCGGGGGCGACCCGCGCTTGCCCGCGAGCGTGGGCTTGTTGGCCGGATAGCCCGCGTGCACCTCGAGCGCCCCTTCGAGCGCCTTCTCGAAGCCCGCGACCGAGACGTCGATCCCCTCGTCGGCGCCGCCGCTCGCGCGCGTGCCGTACCGGCCGTAGATCGTCTTGTCCGCGTTCAGGAAGAAGGCGAGCCAGGTCTGGTCATAGTCGAACTGGAAGAGGCGGAGGTCGACCCCCTCCATCTCGACGGCGCGGACGCAGACGAACTTGTCGAGCAACTCCTCGAGCCGTTTCGTGCCGCGGCGCGCAACCTGCGCGTCGATGGTCCGGCAGGACCCTCATGGCACTCATCGGAAAACGATGCAGACGGGCTTCTTCTCCCTCGCCGCCCGCGCGAACGCGCCGTCGATGTCGTCGTAGTTCCAGTCGCCGACCAGCGCGAAGTCGCGCAGCGCCTCCTTCAGCTCCGCCTTGTCCGCCTTGCCCCCGCCGGCGCGCACGGCGACGGCGCCAGCGAGCAGCAGCGCGGCGACCGGCAGCACGAAAAGATAGCGGATGCCCATCTCCTGTCTTTCGGATGTTAGCACGGCGAAAGGGAGGGGGCCGGGGGGAGGGACGCGCCAGCCTAGCCGTAGCGCCATACGAGGGGGACATCCGCTGCGACGAGCACCGCGTTCGCACTCTCGAGAATCCCGATCGCGTTGGCGCCGCGGGGGGCGACGAACGACGCGGACGCGCGCTCGCGCAGTGCGCCCCCCTCCACGGCGTAGATCTTCGCGACCGTCGGATGGTGGTCGGCGTCGACGAATTCCTGCGCGAAGGCCGCCATCGTGCGTCCCGAGGACGAGAGCGCGACATGCACGTCGCCCCTATCAGCTACCCGGACAGGCGCGAGCATCTCCCGCCGGGCGATGTCGATCGGCAGGATGGTCCCGTCAGTTCCGCCGACCCACACACGCCCGCCCGCCGCGACGATGCGATGGGTGATCCTGGCAAAGGGCAGCGACAGCGTCGCGACGGACGTGAGCGCGACCGGGTCGAAGATCTCGAGGGTCGTGTCTAGTCCGACGATCAGGAGCATGCCGGTGGCGGCATCGATCGCGGCAGCCCACGGATCACGCACCGCCGGCTTCCCCTCCCCTGCCCAATCCGGCGGTTCGGTATCGAAGCGCCGGATCCCGCGCTCGTTCACAAGGACGAACGCGCGCGTGGCCGGGAGCGGGCAGACCGCCCCAGCGAAAGAGGCGCCGTACTCCAGGGGGACATGCACAAGTCGCTGCAGTGCCGGGATCGACCAGATCTCGACGGAGTCGATGCCGTACCAGAGGGCGCTTTTCCCGTCGAGCGCAAAGCCCATCTTGCCGAAGTGCCGGTCGAATCTTGCGACGAGCCTCAACTCGGCGTCGAGAAGGAGGTCCGGTTCATGAATGCGATCGACGTAGACATGACGGTCATCCGGCGAGACGGCGATCGCGAAGACGTGACCCCCGACCGTGATGCACTGCATCCTCCCGTCCCCTTCGAGGGCCGGGCCTCCGTCCATGACCACCGGACGCGCGGAGACGCCCGGCCGCTCCTTCGAGCCGATCGGGATGCCCAACAGGGCGGTCGCATCCTCGATGCCCATCGTGACGCTTCCCGAGATGGCGGAGCCATCGAGGTGTAGGTCGATGCTGCCCGCGGGCAGCGCCGTCTGGATCCCGCGCACAGCCTTCTCCGCACACTGCGCGTCGATGGCCGTGGCCCTGCCGCTGAGGCGGCAGGGGCTTCCGACGGTGAACAGCAGGTCGGCCCGCGTGAGGCCCTCCCCCCCGGGCCCCCCCACATGCATCGCGGGAGTCGTCCTCAGCGCGGCGGTGGCAAAGCCGGGCGGTGAAGAGGCGATCAGTCCCCGCAAGAGCGGGATCGGTCGATCTCGCACGCGGTCGAGGGCCGCCGCGGGGCTTGCGTAGAGCAGGCCGCCATCGACGATCGCGACCGCGAACCATGCGCGCGGCGAACTGAATACTTGCATTCCGCCGCGCTCGGTCCCGCGAAAGACCCCGTCCCCGGTCAGCACGGCGCTGACCTTCGCCACGTCGAAGCGGCCCCGCGCGAACATCAGCGTGTGCAGGAGCGTGCGGGGAGGGTCGCCGCAGATCGCCACCGTCAACGCATCGAGGTCTGTCTCGACGCGGATGCCCGCCCCATCGAGCAGACCGGCGAGGCCCAACTCCCCACCCAGAAAGTCGTGGAGCGGCGCCGCGAGGCGCGGCCAGACCTCGCTGCGCCGGAGCGCGGCGAAATCGAGGTGCGCCGCGAAGCGGCAGTCGTCCGGCGGGCCCAACCCCGCCCCCGCGACCGCTACGAGCGCCACCGCGACCCGCACTGCGACCGTCCGCATGGGGCGATCGTACGCTGTCGCCCTGCCGGACCGTAACCGGGAGGTGACGGTCGAGGCGCTGAGCCCGCCACCCACGCGATGGCGCGGCGATTGCACAATGGGGTGCGATGCGCGCGTGGCTCGCCCTCCTGTCCCTCGTGCTCGGCGCCTGCGGCGGCGGCGGTTCGTCGATAGACCCGGCGCTGTCGATCCTGCCGACCACGCTGCCCTCGGCGACGCAAGGCACCGCCTACTCCGTCACGCTCTTCGCCTTCGGCGGATCGGGCAGGGGGTACACGTGGCGGCTTGCCGCAGGGCCGCTGCCGTCGGGCATCGGCGGGCTGCCGGCGGCGGGGGCGACGGCCACACTGGCAGGTACGCCCGGCGCGTCGGGGGCCTTCCCCCTGACCATCGAGCTGCGCGACGACGTGGGTGCGACCGTGCTCGCGGCCTTCACGCTCGCGGTCCTTCCCGCCGGAGGTCCGGGCCCCGGCCCCGGTCCGGGCAGCGGCACATGGAGCGGGACGAGCCTTGTCAACGCGCCGAGCGCGCGCGCGTATCACACGGCCGTCTGGACCGGCACCGAGATGATCGTCTGGGGCGGGCTCGACTTCCTCGGCCTCAAGAACTCCGGCGGCGCCTACGATCCGGCGACCGGCACGTGGCGGACCCTGCCGACCGCGGGCGCCCCCTCCGGACGCTTCGGCCACACCGCGGTCTGGACCGGCAGCGAGATGGTCATCTGGGGCGGTGTCGACGGCGCAGGCCACCTCGGCGATGGCGCCGCCTACCGTCCCGCGACGAACACGTGGCGTGCGATCTCCGCCGCGGGTGCGCCCGTTGCTCGCGCGTTGCACACGGCGGTCTGGGGTGCAGGCCGCATGCTCCTCTGGGGCGGCGAGGGCACCTTCCCGCCGCCCGCCCCCAACGCCGTGGACCTCGTCTTCGGCGACGGCGGCATCTACGACCCGGTCTCCGACGGATGGACACCGATCTCCGCGTCGACCGCCCCTCCCGCCTCCCGCGGCCATACCGTCGTCTGGACCGGCACGCGCATGGCCGTCTGGGGCGGGCGCGACGCGTTCGCTCTCGTCCTCGTCACGCAGAACAGCGGCGGTCTCTTCGAGCCGGTCTCGGCGACGTGGACGCTGACCGACACGCTCACCGCACCCGCACCGCGCATGAGCCACACGGCGGTCTGGAGCGGCGCGGAGATGATCGTCTGGGGGGGGCGCACCGACAGCAGCAGCTGGCTCGGCAGCGGCGGGCGCTTCTCGCCCGGCTCGAATGCATGGACGGCAACCTCGACATCGGGCGCCCCATCGGCGCGCAACGGCCACACCGCCGTCTGGTCCGGCGGCGAGATGCTCGTCTGGGGGGGGCGCGGGGGGGCGGGCATCCTCGGCGACGGCGGCGCGTACGACCCGACGTCGAACACGTGGCGCATGATCGCGACCTCGGGAGCCCCCGCGGGCCGCGCCGACCACAGCGCGGTCTGGACGGGCACGACGATGATCGTCTGGGGCGGCGCGATCGAACCCGCGGACACCTATGTCAACAGCGGTGCAGTGTGGACGCCGTAGGAGTCTGGCGTCGGTGCCGGTGGGGCGCGGGTTGCGACCAGCACGACGATAGGCGACATCCCGGCGGACCTGCCTTCCCCCCCCGCAGCCCCCCCCCTCCCCATCCTGCCGGAACCCTGCGGCACGCGCCCCCTCCACCTCGGCTAGAATGCCGGCGTTCGGATGGGGATCTCAGCCGGAGCGGTCGGTGGGATGAGGCCCTTGCTGCTGGGGGTCGCGATCGCATGGGCCCTCGGCGACCGTGCCGTCGCGGGGGACCGGGATGTCGCGGAACTGCTCTACCAGAAGGGGCTGAAGGCGTCGCGCGAGAAGAACTTCGCGGAGGCGGAGAGCTGTTTCCGCCGCGCGATCGCCGAGTTCTCGCCCTATCCGGATGCGGTGTTCGCGCACGGCGAGGCGCTCGAGAGGCTCGGGCGCGCGGCGGAGGCGTGCGCCGCCTACCGCCGCTGCCTCGACGAGATCCGCGCGAGCCCGCCGCCGGCGTCGAAGTGGAAGCCGCTGCTGGGCAAGGCGGAGAAGGCGGTCGCCCGGCTCGACAAGGCGACCGACGACCTGACGCGGCTCGACCGCGAGTTCATCGACGCGTGCCTCGCGCTCGCGCGATCGTCCCGCGAGACGAGCCCGCAGGCGGCGCGCAGCGCGTGCGAGGCGGTGCTCGCGCTCGAACCCGGGAACATCGCCGCGAAGGGGCTGATCGAGGGCCTTGCCGCCAGCGCGGGCGCGGGCGCGTCCGAGGGCGGGTGGATCGACCTCTGCGGCGCCGACGGGCTCTCCGACTGGGAACCGGGGGAGAGCGAGGAGTGGAGCTGCGAGGACGGCGTGATCACCGGCGTGGCGGAGGCGAGGCTCGGCCAGCTCAACTGGCGCGCCGATCATGAGCTCGAGGGGCGCTACACGCTGACGGCGACCTTCCGCATCGTGCAGGAGCAGCAGAGCGCGCTCTTCGGGATCTTCTTCGGCGCGCGCGACCGGATGCGCACCCGCATGGGGTTCATCCTCACTCCGCGGAGCGTCGTCGACCTCTCGGAGACGATCGACGAGAAGACGACTCTGATCCGGAACCACGCGCCGCGGAACTTCGACCGCAAGGCGCGGCACACGATGCGCGTCGAGGTCGAACCGGGGCGCGTGCGCTGCCTGCTCGACGGGGTCGAGGTGCTCTCCCACGTCGCGAAGGAGAGCTCGGCCTTCGACGGCTCGCCCGGGATCTTCGTGCAGGGCGGTCGCGTCGAGATCCGGGACGTGAGGTTGCGGCGGTGAGGGCGACACGGGCGGCGCTCGCGCTGCTGCTCGCGGCTGCGGCGCTCTTCGCCGATGCGGAGTCGGCGCGCTACTTCGTCGCGCGCGCGCGCAAGGCGCGCGACGCGGGAGACGCGGAGGAGTCGCAGCGCCACTTCGAGAAGGCCCTCGAGGAGCAGAAGGGGTTCCTTCCCGCGCTGCTGGGCCTCGCGGAGATCGCGGCGTCGAGGGGGGAGAACGCCGAGGCGGCCTCCTACGCGCAGGAGTGCGTCGCGGCCCGGGGGGCGCGAACGCTCTCCGCGGAGGAGGCCGAGGCCGCGGATGCGGCGGAGAAGCTCTTGCGCAAGCTCGACCCGGCCGCGGCGGAGTTCCGGCGCCTCGTCGAGGGCTACGTCGCCAAGCTGATGGCGCTCGCCGAGCGGTCGCGCGCGGAGAACCCCGCGCTGGCGCGCCAATGCCTCGAACGCGTCGTGGCGGTCGCGCCGGAGAACGGCAAGGCGAGGGAGTTGCTCGCGACGCTGGGCGCGCGCCCCGAACCCGCCGCCGGCGGGGGCATCGCCCTCTGGAACGGCAAGGATCTCGACGACTGGACCGGCGGCTCGCCCACGTGGACGGTCAAGGAGGGCATCCTCGCCGGCGCGAAGGAGCAGGGCGCGGTCTTCATGCGCCACGCCAAGGAGCCCGAGGGCGACTTCTCCGTGCTCTTCGAGATGCGCATCGTCAAGAGCATGGGCCCCGACCCCCTCGTCGGCATGCGGATCGGCGCGCGGACCAACTACGACCACTACGGCATCGCGATCTACCGCGACGACGCGTGGCGCCTCAGCCGCGAAACGCAGGGCGCCGGCGTGCGCGAGATCGACGTGCGCACCTTCAAGCGCATCTTCAAGAAGTTCGACCCGACGGAGTGGAACACCTACAGGCTCGCCGTGCGCGGACGCAAGCTCACCTGCTTCGTCAACGACAAGAAGGTCTTCGAGCACGAGGAGGAGCCCGGCACCTTCGACGGCGCCGTCGCCCTCTGGCTGCAGGACCGCTCGATCGAGGTCCGCCGCGTCGTGCTGCTGCCCTGAGCGCGGGGGATGCGCCACCTCCCCAACGTCATCACGGCGGCGCGCCTGCTGCTGATCCCGCTCTTCGCGTGGTGGATCCTCGGGGGGCGCGGGGGGCCTGCCGCGGCCACGCTCGCGGTCATCGCGGCGTCGGACTGGCTCGACGGGTGGCTCGCGCGGCGGTGGCGCGTCGAGAGCCGGTTCGGGGCGTTCCTCGATCCCCTGGCGGACAAGCTGACGCAACTCGTCGCGCTCGGGCTCCTCGCGTTCCGCGAGGTCGAGGGGGTCACCCCCGTGCCCGTCGCGCTGCTCGGGCTGCTGCTCGCGCGCGAACTGCTGCTCGCCTACGGCGCGCTGCGCATCCGGCTGCGCCACCGCCGCGTGGCGATCCGGCCCCGCCTCGAGGGGAAGGCGAGCACGCTCCTCGTCTTCGCGCTCGCGTTCGTCGCCTGCACCGGCAGGGCGCCGTGGCTGGTCACGGCCCTCTCGGTCGCCGCGGCGCCGCTGATCGTGCTCTCGGGCGTCCGCTACGCCCTCGACGGGCGGCGGCAGCTCACGCCGGCTCGAAGCGGGCCGTGAAGTGGCGCAGGAAGGGGGGCTCGAAGGTCATGCGGAGGCCGGGCAGCGAGGGCGCCTCGCGCACGATCTGCTCGAAGACCTCGAGCACGTAGTCGATGTGGCTCTGCGTGTAGACGCGCCGCGGCAGCGCGAGGCGCACAAGGTCGTGCTTGGCGTGTTGGCCGAGCATCACGGTGCCGATCTCGACCGACCGGATGCCCCCATGCTCGTAGAGGGCGTTCACGAGCGCCTGGCCGGGGAAGCGCTCCACGGGGATGTGGGGCAGCAGCGCCCGCGCGTCGACGTAGGCCGCGTGGCCGCCGGGCGGCCTCACCGTGCGGACGCCGCGCTCCTGCAGCCCGCGGCAGAGATAGCGCACCGACGCAATGCGGTACTCCATGTAGTCGTGGTCGCACACCTCCCTGAGCCCGATCGCCATCGCCTCGAGGTCCCTGCCCGCCATGCCCCCGTACGTGGGAAATCCCTCGGTCAGGATCAGCACGTTGCGCGCGCGCTCCGCAAGCGCGTCGTCGTTCATCGCGAGAAAGCCCCCCATGTTGACGAGGCCGTCCTTCTTCCCCGAGAAGGTGCTGCCGTCGGCGAGGCGGAACATCCGCTGCGCGATCTCGCGCAGCGTGAGGTCGGCGTGGCCCGGCTCGCGCTGCCGGATGAACCACGCGTTCTCCGCGAAGCGGCACGCATCGATGAACAGCGGGATCCGGTGCTCGTCGCACAGCCCCCGCACCCCCCTGAGATTGGCCATCGAGACCGGCTGGCCGCCGCCGGCGTTGTTCGTCACCGTCACGACGACGGCCGGGACGTGGGACGGTCCCGCCGCGCGGATCCCGCGCGCGAGCGCGTCGAGGTCCATGTTGCCCTTGAAGGGCGCCTCGCTGTCGAGGTCGCGTCCCTCGGGGCAGGGGCAGTCCACCGCGCGCGCGCCGGAGGCCTCGACGTTCGCGCGCGTGGTGTCGAAGTGGGTGTTCGCGAAGACGGTCCGGCCCGGGCCGCCGAGCAGCGAGAAGAGGATGCGCTCCGCGGCCCGCCCCTGGTGCGTCGGGATGAAGTGGCGGAACCCGGTGAGGTCGTTCACCTCGCGCTCGAGACGCAGGAACGACGCCGAGCCCGCATAGGACTCGTCGCCGCGCATGACGCCCGCCCACTGCTCCTGCGACATCGCGGAGGTGCCGGAGTCGGTGAGCAGGTCGATCAGCACGTCCTCGGCATGCAGGCCGAACGGGTTCCAATGCGCGGCGCGCAGCAGCGCCGCCCGTTCCGCGCGGGTCGTGCGCCGGATCGGCTCGACGACCTTGATCCGGAAGGGCTCGATGATGACCCGGCTCACGCCCCTTCCTTCGCCTCGGCGAGCAGGACCTCCGCGAGCCGCTCGTAGCTCGCGTGATGTTTGTCGCAGACGACCACCGCGTCGAACTCGCCGCGCAGGCGCTCCTTGTCCTCCTTGCGGAGGACCTGCCGGCCCATCGGGAAGAGCACGTTGTCCTCCTTCGCGATGTGGTCGCGGAGCAGCGCGACGTAGGCGAGCGATTCGCGCACGAGGGTCGCGCGGTCCTGCCGCGCGAGCGCCTCGCGCATGCGCCGCACGTGGGTGCGGCCCTCGTCGTGCTCGTGGAGCATCACGCCGACCGGACCCTGCTCGCGGCGGACGCCGCGCTTCTCCAGCGCCGGGAAGAGCCCCCGCTCCTCCTTCGCGTGGTGGCATCCGTCGGCGAAGTGGGCGATGAAGTCGAGGGCGCGCTCGTAGAAGGAGAAGGGCATCGCGCGGCGGGCGCCGGCCTCCATCGCCGCGAGCACCTTTTCGATGACCCGGTGCTCCCCGAGCAGGACGTCGGTGGGTTCGTACATGTCGGTTCCTTCCCGGGCGGGGCATGCCGCGCGGGGGATTCCGCGGGGATTGCCGGCCGCCCGTGTCACACGCGCCTATTCGCAAGCGGCGTTCCCGACGGGCCGGGGCCCGGGCGCGCGACTCCCGCCGCGGGGCGCGTCAGGCGCTCGGGCCGCGCACGGCGAAGACGGAACGGCTCGTCTCGCGCAGCACGCGCTCCGCGGTGCTCCCGAGCAGCATGTCGCGCAGGCTCGCCCTGCTCCTCGTGCCGAGCACGAGCAGGTCGATGCCGTGCGCTCTCGCGTACTCGACGACGCCCCAGCCGTGCCCCCGGTTCTCCTCGATGTGGCAGGCGGGCGTGAGGCCGTAGTCGCGCGCGATCGGCAGCACGAAGGACTCGAGGCGCTTCTGCAGCGCGTGGCCGAACTCGCGGCGGTACTGCGGCGTCGCCTGCAGCGTCGGCGCGCGGTAGTGCAGGCGGTGCCACGGCGCCTCGAACACGTGGACCGCGCGCAACTCGCTCCCGTCGCCGCGCGCGATCTGCGCGGCCTGCGCCACGACCGCCCGGGAGGCCTCGGTGAAGTCGACGCACGCGACGACGGTCCGGAAGGGGCCTTGTTGCTCCTCGTCCACGAGCAGCACGTCGCACGGGGCCTTGCGCACGCACTTGGACGCGAGAACGCTGGCCCCGTGGCCGAGATTGCTCCCGCCGCGCACGCCGAGCACGAGCAGATCGGACTGCTCCCCGCGCGCCCGGGCGAGGATCTCGTCGAGGGGGGTACCCACCACCACGGAGATGCGCATCGGATCGGGCCGCTCGATCCCCTCCAGCATGCGCTCGACGGAGAGTTCCGCGTCCGATACGACGTCGGCGCGCAGGCTCTCGCCCTTCCGCGGAAGGACGGCCTCCAGGTCGGCGAGCACGAGCGGGTCGATCGCGTGGAGCACGCTCAGCGCCGCGCCGGAGGCGCGGGCCAGCCGGGCGGCCTGGCGCAGGGCGGTCGTCGAGCAGGCGCTGAAGTCGACACCGACGAGGATCCGGCGGATTTCACCCATGGAAGTGCCCCATGGTCCTCGCAAGCCCCATGCCGCGGGACAACGGGGAACAACGGGGTCTGACCCCTTTGTCCCGCGGGACAAAGGGGTCAGACCCCGTTGTCCCGCTAGACGGTGGAACTGAAGATCGGCGAGTCGGGCTGGCGGCGCGCGAGCCGCGCATCGAGCGCCATGGCGACGTTGCGCACGAAGGGACGCCCCGCGTCGGTGACGCGGCAGCAGCGCTCCCCCACCTCGACGAGGCCGTCGGCGACCAGGTCGCCCATCCGCGCGATCCCCTCTTCCACGGAGGGGTGCTGCGCCTCGGGCGCGTCCCACGAAGTCTCGAAGCGGCACATCAGGTTCAGGATGTGGCGGCGCAGCACGAGGTCCTCGCGTGTCAGCAGGTGCCCCTTGAAGACCGGAAGGCGGCCCGCGGCCACCGCGGCCGTGTACTCCTCCACGCGCTTCTCGTTCTGCACGAAGGCCGTCCAGCCGTCGCTGATCGCGCTCGCGCCGAGGCCGACCATCAGCCGCGTGTGCCACGGCGTGAACCCCATGAAGTTGCGGTGGAGGCGGTTCTCGCGCAACGCGACGAACAGCGGATCCCCGTCGAGCGCGAAGTGGTCCATGCCGATCTCGCCGTACCCGAGCGCCAGCAGCCGGTCGCGGCCCAGCTCGTAGAGCGCGCGCTTCTCCTCCCCCACCGGCAGGTCCGCCTCCGTGAAGCGGCGCTGCCTCGGCTTGATCCACGGCACGTGGGCGTAGCCGTAGAAGGCGATCCGGTCCGGGCGCAGCGCCCCGACCTTCTCGACGGTGCCGCGCACGCTCTCGCGCGTCTGCAGCGGCAGCCCGTAGATCAGGTCGAAGTTGACCGACTCGTAGCCCACCTCGCGCGCCGACTCCGTGATCGCGCGCACGGTCTCGAAGGGCTGGATGCGGTTGACGATGTCCTGGACCTTCGGGTCGAAGTCCTGGATGCCGAAGCTGACCCTGCGGAAGCCGAGGTCATGGAGCGCACGCAGGTGCGCGGGCGTCGTGTTGTTGGGATGGCCCTCGAAGCCGAACTCGTGCTCCGCGCAGACCTCGCTCTCCGCGAGCAGCCCCTCGATGAGGTGTCGCAGGTTCGCCGGGCTGAAGAAGGTGGGCGTGCCGCCGCCGAGGTGGATCTCGCGGATGCGGAGCCGCTTCCCGAGAATGCGCCGGTGCAGCGACCACTCCGCGAGCACGGTGCGGATGTAGGGCTCCTCCACCGTGTGGTAGGGCGTGATGCGCGTCGTGCACCCGCAGAAGGTGCAGAGGCTCTCGCAGTAGGGCAGGTGGACGTAGAGGCTGATCCCCTCCGCCTCGTCGGCCTCCGCGAGCGTCGCCCGCGCCCGCTCCCCCCACTGCGCCTCCGTCGGGGGCACCTCGTCCCAGTAGGGCACGGTCGGGTAGCTCGTGTAGCGCGGCCCGGGCCGGTTGTACTTCGCGACAAGGCTCATGCGGCGCTCATCCCTGCAGCGGATTGTACCGAGTCGATCTCGTCGCCACGGATGGAGGGGGGCGAGGGGGGAGGCCTCCGCATGGCCCCGACGCGCTCCAGCCCATAGGAACGAACGTTCGTTCGGTATACTTTGTGCAGGGAGTTCGGGGAGATCTCGCATGTCTGCGCTACTTCACGCCTGGCGCATGGTGAACGCGGGCGAGCCGCTCGCGCTGACCGCGCGCCCGCTTCCGGAGCCCGGCAGCGGCGAGGTGCTGCTCAAGGTGCGCGCGTGCGGACTCTGCCACACCGACGTCGGATTCCTCTACGGCGGCGTCCGCCCGAACGCCCCCCTGCCGCTGACGCTCGGCCACGAGATCGTCGGCGACGTGATCGCCTGCGGCCCCGGCGCGGGAGAGTGGCAGGGGCGCACGTGCATCGTGCCGGCGGTACTCCCCTGCGGGTCGTGCGACCTCTGCGCCGCGGGGCGCGGCAACGTCTGCCGCCGGCAGAAGATGCCCGGCAACGACTTCGACGGCGGGTTCGCGTCGCACATGCTCGCGCCGTCGCGCTTTCTCTGCGCAGTCCCCGGGGACGCGAGCGAGGTCGAGGATCTCGCCGTCGTCGCGGACGCCGTCGCGACCGCCTATCAGGCCGTGGTCCGCGCGGGCGTCGGCGAGGGGAGCATGGTCGTCGTCGTCGGCGCGGGCGGCGTCGGGACCTTCGCGGTGCAGGCGTCGAAGGCGCTCGGCGCCCATGTCGCGGCGATCGATGTCGATCCCGCAAGGCTCTCCGCCCTCGACGGCCTCGTGGATCTGCCCCTGGATGCGCGCACGCTGGAGGCGAAGGCGATCCGCGGCGCCGTCGCCGCCTTCGAGAAGGAGCGCGGGCGCCCGCCGCACGGGCGATGCATCCTCGAGTGCTCGGGCAGCGCCGCGGGGCAGCAGACCGCCTGGTCGCTGCTCCACCACGACGCGCGCCTCGCCGTCGTCGGCTTCACGCTCGACCGGATCGAGGTCCGTCTCTCGAACCTGATGGCCTTCGACGCGACGGTCTTCGGGAACTGGGGCTGCCTCCCCGGGCACTTCCCCGCGATCCTCCGCTGGATCCGCGAGGGCAAGCTGCAGATCCGCCCCTTCGTCGAACGCCATCCGATGAGCCGCCTCAACGACCTCCTCCGCGCGCACGGACATGCGCGCCGTCCCGTCCTCATCCCCGACTTCGAGACATGCCGATGAACACGACCCGCAACCACGAACTGCTCCCGGGCTGCGACTTCCGCCACATCCGCTACGAGCGCCGGCCGCTGCGCCGCCCCGGCGGCGAGGCCGTCCCCGGCCTCTGCAACGCGTGGATCACGCTCGACAACCCGCCGCAGCTCAACTCCTACACGACCGACGCCGTGAAGGAGGTCATCCTCGCCTTCCGTCGCGCGTCGGTGGAGCGCGACGTGGTCGCCGCGGTCTTCACCGCCACCGGGGAGCGCTCCTTCTGCACCGGGGGGAATACCGCGGAATACTCCGAGATCTACGCGGGTCGCCCCCTCGAGTACCGCCAGTACATGCGGCTCTTCAACGACATGGTCACGTCGATCCTCGAGTGCGACAAGCCGGTGATCAACCGCGTCAACGGCATGCGCGTCGCGGGGGGGCAGGAGATCGGGATGGCCTGCGATTTCACCATCGCGGCCGACACGGCCGTCTTCGGGCAGGCGGGCCCCAAGCACGGCTCCGCCCCCGACGGGGGCTCGACCGACTTCCTGCCGCTCTACGTCGGCTTCGCGCGGGCCATCGAGAGCTGCACGCTCTGCGAGCTCTGGAGCGCCTACGAGGCCTACCGGATCGGCCTCGTCAACGAGGTCGTGCCCGTGCTGAAGGAGGAGGGGCGCTTTCTCCCCAACCCGCAGGTCGTCACCGACCGCTGGCTCGACGACATGGGCCGCATCGTCTACGGGCGCATGCGGGAGGGCGAGGATCTCGTCCGCGCGCGCGCCCGCGCCAAGGCCTGCACCGTCGACCACGCGCCGCTCGACGCCGCCGTCGAGGGGCTCGCGTGGCGCCTCGCGCTGACGATGCCCGACTGCACGACGAAGACGATCGAGTCGCTGCGCAAGCACAAGCTCAACCACTGGCACCGCAACCGCGAGTCGAACCGCGCCTGGCTCGCGCTCAACATGGCGACCGAGGCGAAGGCCGGATTCCCGGCCTTCCACCACGGCGCGAAGGGGGAGCGCGAGGTCGATTTCCTCGCGCTGCGCCGCCTGCTCGCAGAGGGCCACCCCTTCGACGAGGCGCTGATCCGCGAGATCTCCCCCCACCTGCGGGAGGGCGTCGCGTGAGCCTCCGCGTGCAGATCGACCGTGGCGTGTGCGAACTCCGCCTCGACGCCCCGCCGGGCAACGTCCTCGACCGCGCCTGCTGCGCGCAACTCGCCGCCGCCGTGCGCGAGCACGGCAGCGACCGGCGCCTCAAGGCCCTGCTGCTGACGGCGGCGGGCCGCCACTTCTCCTACGGCGCGAGCGTGCCCGAGCACGTCCACGGGGAGGTCGAGGGCTTTCTTCCGGTCTTCCACGACGCGCTCCTCGCGGTCGCCGAGGCGGGGTTGCCCGTCGTCTCGGCCGTCCGGGGGCTCTGCCTCGGCGGCGCCCTCGAACTCGTGGCCGCAGGCACCTTCATCCTCGCGGAACCGTCGGCGCTCTTCGGCGTGCCGGAGATCCAGCTCGGCGTCCTCCCGCCGGCCGCGTGCATCCTGCTGCCCTGGAGGGCGGGCGGGGCCGCCGCCGAGGATCTCATCCTCACGGGCCGGCGCGTCGAGGCGGAGGAAGCCGCGGCCCTCGGCCTCGTGAACCGCGTCGTCCCGGCGGGGGAACTCGCGCGGGCGACCGAGGCGTTCCTCGACGAGCACGTCCGCCCGCGGTCCGGCGCCGTGCTCCGGATCGCCGCGCGCGCCGCGCGCGCGCCGCTCCTCCGCGAGCTCCGCGCGAGGCTGCCGGAACTCGAGCGCGCCTACCTGCGCGACCTCATGGCGACCCGCGACGCGCGGGAGGGCATCCGCGCCTTCCTGGAAAAGCGCGCCCCCGCCTGGAGCGACGCGTGACCCATCCCCCCCTGCTCCCCCCCTATGCCCACAAGCAGGTCGGCTCGGTGCTCGCCGACTGCCGCGACCTCTACGAGGACGCCGACTTCCCGACGGTGCGCCGCTGGCGCGAGGCGGGCGGCAAGGTCGTGGGCCACTTCCAGGTCTACTTCCCCGAGGAGCTCGCGCACGCCGCGGGCCTCCTGCCCTTCAAGGTGCGCGGCGCGCCGCTCGAGGCGCGCGCCGCCGAGTCGCGCTTCGGCTCCTACCTCTGCTCCATCCTCAAGACCTCGCTCGAGCTGGCGCTCTCGGGGCGCGTCGAGCTCGACATGTTCGTGAGCCACCCGATCTGCGACGCCGCGCGCAACCTCGCGGCGGTCTGGGGCCGCAACTGCGGCTATCCGTGCCAGATCCTCTATCTGCCGCAGAACGCCAACAGCCGCCACAGCAGCGCCTACCTGCGCGACGAGTACGGCCGGCTGCTGGGCGATCTCGAGGGGGTCGGGGGGCGGCGCGTCGTCGCGGAGGACCTCGCGCGATCGATCGCGCTGTTCAACGAGAACCGCGCGCTGCTGCGCTCGCTCTACGCGGTGAAGCGCGAGCGCCCGTGGCAGATCTCCGCCGACGAGGCGTACGTGCTCGTCGCGCTCGCGGGCATGATCCCGCGCGAGGAGCACAACGACCTGCTGCGCTGGATCCTCGCGCGCCTGCACGAACGCGAGACGCGCCGGCAGGACCGCGTGCGCGTCGTCTTCGAGGGGGGCTTCTGCGAGCAGCCGCCGCTCGACCTCGTGAGGATGGTCGGCCAGAGCTGCTATGTCGTCGACGACGACTTCCTGATCGGCCTGCGCTGGCTGCTCGAGGACGTGCCTCGGCAGGGCGAGCCCCTCGCGGCGCTCGCGGAGTCCTACCTCGAGCGCAGCTCCTACAGCCCCGTGCAGCACGACCTGCGCAAGCCGAAGGAGAAGATGCTGCTGCGCCGCATCCGCGAGGCGCGGGCGGGCGCGGCGATCCTCGCGGCGGCCAAGATGTGCGAGCCCGGCCTCGAGGAGCAGGTCGCCTACACGCGCGCCCTCGACGAGGAGGGCGTGCCCTACTTCGTCACCGAGTTCCAGGAGGGCATGACGAGCCTCGACCAGCTGGAGATCCAGCTCGAGACCTTCGTGGAGAGCCTCCTCTTCGCCTAGGAAGGAAGGACCATGCAGACCTCCCCCATCGTCGGCCGCGGGAACGCCGAGGGCGCGCGCCTCGTGCGGCAGTGGTTCGAGGAGCTCGACCGGACCGCGGAACAGGGGGGCCCCTGCGCCTACGTCTTCGTGATGGGCAGCTTCGCGGAGATCCTGCGCTGCTTCGACCTGCCCCTCGTGCTCCCCGAGATCAACTCCATCCAGACGGCCGTGCGCCATGTCGCCCACGAGTTCCTCGACGAGGCCGAGGACTACGGCTACTCGCCCGACATCTGCGGCTACGTGAAGGCGGATGTCGCGGTGCAGCTCCGGGCGGGCCGCCACCCGATGGGGCGCATCCCCAAGCCCGCGATCGCGGTGCTGACGAACGCCTGCAACACCTACCTCAAGTGGGCGGAGATCTGGGAGCGCTTCCACGGCACGCGCGTCTTCGCGCTCGACGTGCCCGGCACGCGCTCCGCCGGCGCCCAGACGTGGAAGGGCGATCCCGGGTTCGAGCGCGACCGGCGCTACGTCGAGGGGCAGGTCCGCGAGCTGATCGCGGCGTGCGAGCAGGTCACGGGCAAGCGGTTCGACGTCGACCGCCTGCGCGAGGTGCTCGGCCATGTCAATGCGATGAGCGCCTGCTGGAAGCGCATCCTCGAGCTGAACGCCGCGCGGCCCGCGGTGTTCAACGCGCTCACCGACGGCACCGTCTACCTCGGCGTCGCCAACGGCTTCCGCGGCACCCGCGAGGGGGCCGACTACTTCCGCGACCTCGTCGGGGAGCTCGAATACAAGGCGCGCGAGTCGATCGGCACGATCGACGGCGAGCAGTGGCGCCTCGGCTTCGCCGGCGTCCCCTGCTACCCGATCTTCCGCCGCTTCCAGGAGATGTTCTCCGAGTGGAAGGGGACGTTTGTCGCCTCGACCTACCTCTGGTTCGCGTCGGGCGGGACGAATCTCGGCTTCCAGTACGACCTCGCGCGGCCGATCGAGAGCCTCGCCGAGGGCGTGCTCGTGAGCGTGCGCGACGCGATGGACAGCATGTTCCTGAACGACACCGTGCTCGAGTCGATGGTCGACCGGTTCGGCCTCGACGGCATCGTCTACCACCCGATCAAGAGCTGCCGGACCGTCTCGACCGGCCTCGCCGACGGCCGGCGCGCGCTGCTCGAGCGGCGCGACCTCGCCACGCTCTTCCTCGAGTCCGACATGATGGACCGGCGCGTCGTGTCGGAGGCGCAGCTCAAGAACCGCGTCGACGCCTACTTCGAGGGGCTCGCCTCCCGCCGCCAGCGGGAGGCCGCCCGGGGGGATTGACATGGCCTATGCCGCGGGAGTGGACGTCGGCTCGACGCAGACCAAGGCCGTGATCGTCGACGAGGAGGGGCGCATCGCCGGACGCGCCCTCGGCGACACCGGCGCCAACGTCGTCACCGCCGCCGAGCACGCCTTCGCCGTCGCGCTCGAGGACGCCGGGATCCCGGAGGAGGAGGTCGCCTTCGTCGTCGGGACCGGGTACGGCCGCTACCGCGTGACCTTCGGCAACGCGCAGGTGACGGAGATCAGCTGCCACGGCCGCGGCGCCGTGCACATGTTCCCGGGGACGCGCACGGTGCTCGACATGGGCGGGCAGGACACCAAGGCGATCCGCATCGCGCCGGGCGGCGACATCGGCGACTTCTGCATGAACGACAAGTGCGCCGCGGGCACGGGGCGCTTCCTCGGCGCGGCCTCCGCGGCGCTGGAGATCCCGCTGCCCGATCTCGGGCCGACGGCGCTCACCGCCGAGCGCGCGGTGCGCATCAGCACCACCTGCACGGTCTTCGCCGAGTCGGAGATCCTCTCGTGGCTCGGCAAGGGCCGCAAGGTGGAGGAGATCCTCCTCGGCGTGCACCAGTCCATCGCGCAGCGCTCGGTCGGCCTCCTGCGGCGCGTCGGCATCGAGCCCGAGGTGACCTTCACCGGGGGCGTCGCGCGCAACGTGGGCATGATCGCCACCCTCGAGAGGGAGCTGGGCGTGAAGCTCAACGTGAGCGAGGACTCGCACTACATGGGCGCGCTCGGGGCCGCGCTCTTCGCCCTCGACCGCCTCCGCGCGGCACGCGCGCCGGCGAGGGCCGGAAGGGATCAGGCATGAGTCTCACCGCGGGCATCGACGTCGGATCGACCTACACGAAGGCGGTGATCCTGGCCGGGGGGCGCGACGTCGCGGCCACGGCCCTCGCGCGCACGGGGTTCCGCCTCGCCGAGATCGCGCGGCAGGTCTTCGACGACGCCCTCGCGCAGGCGGGGGTCGCCGAGTCGGAGGTCGCCTACTCGGTGGCGACCGGCTTCGGGCGCCACCAGGTCCCGTTCCGGGACGTGACGGCGACCGACCTCACGGCCTGTGCCCGCGGCGCCGCCTTCCTCTTCCCCGGCACGCGCACCGTGCTCGACATCGGCGGCCAGACGATGAAGGCCACGCGCATCGACGGCCGCGGCACGGTCAAGTCGTTCCGGCTCAACGACAAGTGCGCGGCGGGCACCGGGGCCTTCATCGAGAAGACCGCCCGCTACATGGGCTACGGCACCGAGGAGATCGGCCCCCTCGCGGCGACGTCGAAGGACCCCGCGCAGATCTCGGGCGTCTGCGCCGTCTTCGCGGAGTCCGAGGTCATCAACCACCTGTCGCAGGGCCGCGCCCCCGCCGACATCATGCAGGGCGCGATCGTCTCCCTCGTAGGCCGCTCGGTCCAACTGATGAAGCGGGTCCACATGGAACCCGAATTCACGCTGCTTGGAGGCATCCTGCGCTACGAGTCCATGGCGCGGGAGGTCGCCTCCCAGCTCGGGGCGGAAGTCAACGTCCCCGCGGGCGCGATGGTGCAGTTCACCGGCGCCCTGGGCGCCGCCCTCCTCGCCTACCAGCGGGACAAAGGGGTCAGACCCCGTTGTCCCGCCTGAAAGGGGGCCTTGTGCGGGGGCGGCCGGAATGGCAGAGTGTCGGGTCTGCCACGGAGGTGGAACATGGACTCGAAGCAGATCGTCGCGGCACTCATCGGCATCGCCATCGGCCTCGCCGCCGGTTATGCCGCCTGGCACACGGACACGCCCGCCCCTCCCGCGACGCGCGGCGAGTGGCCCAACGTGCCCTGCCCCCCGGTGGGCCCGCCGCAGGGCACCGCGGCGATGGCCTGCGACCAGATCACCTCGCTCGCGATGGCGGTGCAGCCCGCGACGGTGGACAGCCAGTATTGCGCGGTCAAGGCCCAGTCCGCCAAGTCCGCGACTCCCAGTAACGAGTCCACCGCCTCCCAGCACGTCCACAACGCGCGCCTCAAGGCGCAGGCGGGCGACTGGGTCGCCTGCCGCACCGAACTCGACATGGTCGAGGACTGAGTCGAGGACTAGCGGACTCCGGCCGCCCAGGCCGCCAGCAGCCGTTCGCGCTCGGCGCCCACGGGCGTGCGCTCGGCGACGGAAAGGAGCAGGTGGCTTCGCTCCTCCGCGATCGCGGCGTCCCCGGTCCACGCGTGCAGCCGGGCCATCGACGCGAGCGTCATCCAGACGTGGCCGAGCGCGCGCGCGCCGTCGACGACCTCGCGCATCGCCGTCGCCGCGGCCTCCCCCCTCCCCGCCCGGCGCAGCGCCTCGGCAGCCCACAGGTCGCGCACCAGACGGAGGATCTCGCGGCGGTGGCCCGGGATCCCCTCGGGGGGGAGGAGGGCGCGGCCCGGAAGGGCGAACGCGCGGGCGGCATCGACAAAGGGATGGGGGCCCGGGGGAAGGCAGTCCGCGGGCAGCCCGTAGACGACCGCCTCGGAGAGCCAGAGCGCCGCCTCCTGCCCCACGGAGGCCTCCTCCGCGCCCGCGGCCAGTTCGTTCGCCCGCAGCGCGGCCTTGCGCGCCGCGTCGAGGTCGCCCTCCATGCAGTGCAACTGCGCCCCGATGCAGGCGAGCGAGACGCGGGCCAGCAGGTGTCCACGGCCCTCCGCGGCCGTCCGCGCCTCGTCGAGCGCGCCTCGCGCGCGCGGCAGCAGGCCCTGGACGGCGGCGAGGTGCGCCTCCTCGCTGCGCACCGCCTCCGTGGAGGCGGGGTCCGCGTACTGCCTGAGCAGGTCCACGCCCGACTCGACGCGCGCGAACGCGTCGGGGAGCCTCCCCTGCGCATAGAGGACGTGCGCCAGCATGATCGTCGCACTTGGCACGGGCCCCGTCCCCGCCATCATCAGCGTGCGCAGCGCGCTCTCGACCTCCGCGTCGAGGCCGTCGATCCGACCGCCCTCGAGGGCGGCCAGCGCGCCGTTGATGTCGGCGATGGCCGCGTTGATCGGCCGGCCGGTCTCGCGGGCGAGCCTCCCCGCGTCGCGATAGAGGCTCTCCGCGTCGTCGTGGCGCTGCGCCCTCATCGCCAGCGCGGCAAGCTGGTTCAGCGTCGCCGTGCGGAGCCCGTCGTCGCCCACGGCCCGGAAGTCGGCATCGGCGGCGCGGAAGGCCCGCTCCGCGTCCGCGGGATGCCCCTCCATCTTCGCGATCAGGCCGAGCAGCATCTTCGCGTTCCCCGACTCGGCGCAGACGGGAAGGGTCGCGGCCGCCCGCTCGAGGAAGGGCCGATCGACGCTCTTGGCGCCCCGCGTGTGGTAGTGCGCCATCGTGCGGCGCACGCGGATGCGGCAGAGCGCGCCCTCGTCGTGGACGCCCTTGAGCAGGTCGTCGTAGACCCGGTCCATCTCGTCGAGGCGTCCGAGCTCGCGCAGGGCGGCGGCGAGGCGGAGCAGCGTGTCGAGGTGCGCCTGCGCCTGCTCCGGCCCGATCTTGCCGGGCTCCACGCCGCCACGGCGGCAGAGGTCGATCAGGCGCAGCTTCTCCTGCCGGCGCGCGGCCTCGGCGGCGGCCCGCATCAGGTGCGGCGCGGCCCGCCCCGCGGCACCGGCCTGCTCCCAGTGCACGCCGATCCTGCCCGCGTCGACGCCCTCGCCGCGCTGCTCCAGGTGTTCCGCGAGGCCGCGATGGATCGCGCGCCGGAGCGCGGGCGCGATCTCCTCGTAGAGCACCTCCTGCAGAAGCGGGCTCGTGAACCGGTAGCCCTCCCCCTGCGGCTCGACGAGGTGGCGTTCGCGGTAGAGGCGCTGCAGGTCGCGGAGGATCTCCAGCAGCGGGCGCCCCAGCACCGCCTGCAGCGCCTCGCCGTCGAAGACGCGCCCGTCCACCGCGGCGGCGTCGAGCAGCGCGCGATGGGTCTCCGACAGGCCCGCGAGTCGCCGCGCGACCAGGTCGTGGAAGCGCGCGGGCAGGGTCGCCCCGTCCCAGCCCGCCGCCGGCCGCAGCGACGAACCGTCGGTCACGACCGACCCCAGCGCCGACAGGTGGTGCAGCATCTCCGTCGCGAGCAGCGGGTTCCCGTTCGCGAAGCCGACGAGCCGCTGCGCGACCGACGGCTCGATGTGGGAGGCGTGCGTCTGGCGCTCGAGCAGCATGTGGATCGCCTCGGGCGAGAGGGGGGCGAGCTCGAGCATGCGCAACCCGCCGACCGAGGCGATCTCGTGGAGGCTCGCGGCCGAGTCTCCCGCGCGCGACGACTCGGCATCGTGCGTGCGGAACGCGACGGCCGTGACGATGCCGTTCGCGGGCAGGTGCAGCAGGAGGTCCTTCAGCAGCCGCGCATCCTCCGCATCGGCCTCCTGCGCGTTCTCGACGGCGAGCACGAGCGGGCGCTCCCGTCCGAGCGCCTCGAAGATCTGCGCGACCATCCACGCCACCTGCTGGCGCGTCCCCGCGTCCCACGCGCGGTCGCCGTGGAGAAGTTGCGTCCCGACGGCCTCGGGGAGTCCGGGAACGACGAAGTCGGGCGGCACGATGCGGCGTGCCCCCGCGAGCAGAGGGCGCAGCGCGCCCTCGAGCCGGCTCACCGTGACTTCGAGCGTGAGCATGCCGCGCGCCCCCGCCTCCGCGAGCATCCACTGCAGGAGCGCCGACTTGCCGACGCCCGCCTCGCCCGTGACGAGCAGCGCGGCACCCTCGCCGGTGCCGAGCCTGTCCAGCACCCCCTTCAGAACCCCCGTTTCGCTTGCGCGCCCGCAGAGCTGCGGACCGGCATGGAGCCTCGCCGGGGCGGGCGGCGCACGCCCCGGCTGCTCCCGCGCCGCGCCGTCGAGGTCCGAGAACGCCTCCTCGGCCGTGGGCCGGTCCGACGCGCTCTTGGAGAGCAGCCTCGCAACGAGGCGCTGCAGGAAGAGCGGAACGCCGGGGGGGAGCGGGGGGGGCTCGGCATTGACGACCGCGAGGAAGAACTCCTGCAGGCGCGTCGCGCGGAAGGGCAGGCGTCCCGCGAGCATCTCGTAGAGGATCACGCCGACGCCCCAGAGGTCGGAAGGCATGCGGTTGCGCTCGCCGAGGATGACCTCCGGGGCCATGTAGGCGGGCGTGCCCACGGGACCGCTGCCGATGCTCGAGATCGTGGCGTCGTCGATGAGCCAGCTCAGGCCGAAGTCGGCCAGCTTCACGGCCCCCGACGGCTCCAGCAGCACGTTGCCCGGCTTGATGTCGCCGTGCACGATGCCCACCGCGTGCGCCGAGCGCAGGCCGTCGAGCACGCCGCGCGCGATCTCGAGCGCCCGAGGGACCGCGAAGCGCCCCTCGCGGGCGAGAAGCTCCTTCAGCGAGCCGCCCCCCACATACTCCATCTCGAGAAGCCAGCCCTGGTCGTTCGCGAGCGCGTGCACCCGGTAGAGGGTGACGATGAAGGGGCTCTTGACGCGCGCGACGACGCGCGCCTCCTGCAGGCCGCGGTCGCGCAGTTCGAGCGCGGGCGTCGCGACGACCTTCAGCGCGACGCGACGGCCGAGCAGTTCGTCCTCGGCCAGATAGACCGTGCCGAACGCCCCTCGGCCCAGCTCGCGTTCGACGCGCAGCCCCTGCACGACGCTCCCCGGCTCAAGGCGCGGCATCGGCGAGATCATACCTGTTGCGGGTCCTGCCGGGCGCCGGTACGATCGGTCGCATGAGCCGGGTCGCGGTGGCCACGCTGCTGTGGGCGCTGGCGGCGCACGGGGGGAAGGAGACGGCGCCCGCGCGCATCGCCCTCTACGTGGCGATCGACGAGTACCACGCCGACAGCGCCATCCGCCCGCTCCGGGGGTGTGTCAACGACCTGAAGCGCCTCGCGAGCATCCTCGAGAAGAGCTACGGCTTCCGCGAGAAGCGCCTCGTGACGAACGCCGACGCCACGAGGGCGGGCATCCGCGATGCGCTCTGGTGGCTCATGGACCGCACCGAGGCGGCGCACCGCGCGGGCGCCGGGGAGATCGTCGTCGTGTTCGCGTACGCGGGCCACGGCGGCCTCGTCAAGTCGCGGAGCCGGGAGGGGGGGACCGACACGACGATCGTCCCGAGCGACGGGTTCAAGCGCTTCAAGAACCACATCCGCGACGACGACATCAATCGCGCGCTCGGCCGCATCCAGAACGAGTTCGGCGGGACGGTGGTCTATATCCGCGACTCCTGCCACTCCGGCACCTCCTACCGGCGCGCGCTGTTCGCGGGCCATCGCAGCGTGATCGCCGACGGCGAGGCTCCGGCCGAGAGTCCCGAGGAGAGCGTCTTCGACGGCAGCGGGGGCCGCCAGGCCCTGCGCAACGAGCCCAACACCCGCCTCGTCTACCTCGGCGCGACGGTCGACGAGTACGTCGCCGAGGAGGGCGCGGACCCCGACGGGCGCCCGTGCGGGAAGTTCTCGTGGTCGCTCGCGCGCACGCTCGCGCGCGCGCGCGCGGGCATGACCTACGGAGAGCTCTACAGCAGGACGCTCGAACAGTTCCGCACGGACTGGCCCGACACGGTGCAGAGCCCGCCGGCGGCGATCAGCCCCGCGGTGCGCGACCTCCGCTGCTTCGGGACCGAGCGCTCGCCGCTCTATGCCGAGATCGTCGCGCGGCGCGACCACGAACTCACGCTCAGCCTCGGGACGCTGCACGGCGTCACCGAAGGGGCGCGCTTCCGCTTCTACGGCAACCAGACCGACCTCGAGGAGCAGGTCGGGGAGGTCACGTCGGCCACGGTGACGGCCGTGGAGGATCTCACCTGCACCGCGCGGCTCGACCTCGAACTTCCGGCGACGCGACGCACGCCCCTGCTCGGCCGTCTCGACGCCGTGACCTTCCGGGGATTCGCCGTCGGCCTGCTGAACGAGATCCCCCCCGCGTTCCGGAGCCGCCTCGATCGGCTCGGCATGCAGGTCGCCGCGGAGGGCGCGGCCTACGCGGTCGCGCTGCAGCACCGGGAGGGGATCGTCCGCGTCTACCTGCCCGAGCGCCTGCCGCGGGAGGGCGTGCCGGAGGGCGCGCTCTTCGAGGCGACCGGCCCCGACGGGCTCGAGGACGTGCTCTCGCGCTTCGCGTGCGCGCGGCGGCTGCTCGCGCTCGAGCGCAACGAGGGCGCGGTCAAGGCGAGCCTTCGTGCGGCGCGGGGCCACGAGGGCGAGGAGCTGGACCCCGCGGACGGGATGCGCCGGTTCCGCAACGGCGCGCCGCTCGAGGTGGTGCTCGAGAATCCGCGCGCCGCTCCGGTCTACGCGTTCGCCTTCTACGAGGAGCGTTCGCTGCGCGAACCCCAGAAGGGCGAGTTCGCGCTCCTCTGGCCGCAGGGCCCGGGCTACGTCCACAGGATCGAGCCCAACGCGACGCTGGTGCTCACGCCGCCCGATCGCGAGTTCTTCCGCTGGAACGCGGACTACCCGGGCGGCTCGCGCTTCACCGTCAAGCTGCTCTTCACCGAGCAGCCCTACGACCCGGCCGCGTTCGCGCACCTCGCGCAGCGCACCGGCGTGCGCGACGGCATGGACGACCTCCAGCGGTACGTCGGCGGCCTCGCGCAGGGCGGCGCGTCCCACCGCGACGCCGTCGCGGCCGCGCGCGGGTGGTGGGCGACGGCGTCCCTGCTCTTCACCGTCGCGCGCGACTAAGAGCTTGTCCGGGTAATGGCCTTCAGCCACGCTTCGGGGCCAACCGGACCCGGAC
>CAZMXP010000059.1:0-28186 GCA_964570285.1 uncultured Planctomycetaceae bacterium | reverse complement strand
GCCTTGTATCCATGCCGAGCTTGATCACCTTCAGCGCGACCCGCCGCCGCACCGGTTCGAGCTGCTCCGCCATGTAGACGACGCCGAATCCCCCCTCGCCGATGCGCTGCAAGAGCTTGTAGGGGCCGATCACCGTGCCGGGGCCCTCGGTGGGAGCCTCGGCACCGACCGTCGGGCTCGCGAGGAAGTCGTCGAGGTCCTCGTAGGCTTCGAGCAGGACCTCCACGCGCCGCCGCAGCGCCGCATGGCCGCAGACGCGGTCGAGAAAGGCCTTGCGCGCCTCGGGCGGCTTCTCGATGGCCTGCTGGAAGAGCTGCTTCGCCTGGCGTTCGTCGTTCATCTGAGTTCCTCGAAGAGAAAGGTCCGCGCATAGGCCCAGTCGCGCTCGACCGTGCGCTGCGGCACTCCCAGCGCCTGCGCGGTCTCCGCCACGTCAAGGCCTGCAAAGAGCCGCAGCCGCACGATCGAGCCGGCCCGGGCATCCACCTCCTCTAGGCGACAGATCGCCTCGTCAACCGCCAGGAAAGTCCCGGGATCATCCTGCGAGACCAGATCGAGCAGGTTGGCGCCAACCCTGCGCGCCTCGCCGCCCCGCTTCAGGCGCGCACGGCCGCGGGCGTGGTCCACGAGGATGCGCCGCATCGCCTCCGCCGCGGCACCGTAGAAGTGCGCCTTCGACGACCAGGCGATCGGCTCGCGTCCGACGAGGCGCAGGTAGGCCTCGTGGACGAGCGCCGTCGGCTCCAGCGTGTGGTTCCTGCGCTCGCCCGCCATCTGCCGCGCCGCGATCGCGCGCAGGTGGTCGTAGACCAGCGGCAGCAGTGCGGCGAACTCGACCGGCTCCCCCGCCTCCGCCGCGCGCAACATGCGTGAGACCTCGCGGGAATCGGAGCTTTCCGCCACCCCCCCATCTTGAGGGTCGAGGCCCGCCCCCGTCCAGCCCGATTCGCCCGCTGCCGGCGGAAGGCCGCGCGCCCCGCCTGCACCGATTCAAGGTTGAACTTTCAATCGGTGCAAGGGCCCCGCCGGGAGCGGCGGCGCTACTTCAGGAACCAGCGCGCGAGCAGCACCACCGCGCCGAGTCGGAAGGGTTCGAGCCGTTCTGTAGCTGCAGCTCTAGGCGATCGAGGGCTCCGCCGACCGCGACGACCAAGGAGCGCGGGAGGGGGGGGCGCGGGGGGGAACGCGTTCAGGGACGCACGAGGACGTCGCCGTGCAAGCCTTGCGGATTGCCATGACATGCCCCATGCCACCGAGGGCTCCGCTGTGCGATGGATCAGGGCCTTCGTCGTGAGGGTGGGAAGAAGGAAGCCAGGAAGGGAGGAACCCATGAGAGCAAAGGGGGGCATCCCGGGACTCGGATGGATCGAATCCGCCCCTTCCTCGGTTCTTAGGTTCCTGGGTTCCTTCTTCCAAGCTCAAGACGAAGCCAGAGCTCCTCGCAAGGCGTGCGCGACGGGGACTCCTCCTAGGCGCAGCGCGGCCTTCGGCCGGCGCTGTGCCGGTCGCGGCGTGGAGCCGCGCGGCGTCACTTGAGGCAGTAGAAGACGTTTCCGGCGCCGACGTAGAGCATCTTGTCGGCGACGATCGGGGGGCGCGGGGGCTCCGGCAGCGCGAAGGTCCAGAGCAGCTTCCTCGACTTCGCGTCGACGGCGAAGAGCTTTGTGCCGCAGGCGCCGTAGATCGTGCCGCCCGCGAGGACCAGCGGCGTGGAGACCGGCTCTGTCGAGACGGCCACGCGCGCGAGTTCCTTGCCCGCCTTGAGGTCCAGCGAGACGACCTCGCCGCTCCTCGTGCCGTAGTGCAGCACGCTCTTGTCGAGGGCCGGGGCCGAGGCGACCCCCTTCGTCTCGCGTTCGATCCCCCGCACCCCCTTCGACAGATCCACGGAGACGACCCTCTCGGCGAGCACGAGCCACGCCTCGCCCTTGCCGAGGATCGGGGCCGACACGGGCGCCTCGCCCGCCTCGAACTTCCAGAGGGACTTTCCCTTCGCGAGGTCGAGGCAGTGCAGCACGCCCTCCTCGTTGACGGCGAGCACGCGCTTGCCCGCGAGCGCGGCCCCGAAGTGGATCGCGCCTGTCTCGACGCGCCAGAGCAGCCGTCCGTCCTCGGCGCCCATCGCGTAGAAGCAGCCGTCGAGCGAGCCCGCGAGGTAGTAGTCGCCCTCGACCACCGGGTCGGCGACGATGCCGGCCTTCGCCTCGACCGACGCGGGCTCGCCGCGGTCCTTCAGGCGGATGCGGTAGTGCACCGTGTCCTGGCCGCCGAAGTAGAGCCAGTCCCCGACCATGCTCGGCCACGCGGCGATCTGCTGCTTGACCGGCAGGTCCCAGACGACGGCGCCGCCCGACGCCCAGCGGCAGGCGACGTTGAACTCGCCCGTGCCGTAGACGAGCTTGCCGTCGGCGAGCGCGGCACCGGTGCCGATCGCGCCCGCGCTCTCCTCGCGCTTCCAGAGGATCTTGGGCTCCTTCTCGGGCCCGTTGTTCTTCACGACGCCGCTGTTGCCGACGTCGCAGCGCGGATAGCGCCACTCCTCGGCCGTCGCGACGGACGCCCCGATCAGCAGGAGCAGGAGCGGGCGCACGGCCGCGGATTATACGGATTCACGGCCCGGCCATCCCCGCCGCCCACGCGAGCACGGCGTCGCGGGGCCAGAACTGGGCGACCCGCGTCGGCCGGTACTCTCCCGCCTCCCACTTCGCGCGCCGTGCCCCCCCCTTGACCGTGGCGTCGGCGATCGCGTCGGCGTCCGGCCCCAGCACCGCCAGCAGAGCGCCATGGGAGGCCCCAAAACGCGGGAGGAAGGCCAGATGGGGGCTGATCCGGGCCACCGCGGGGTCGTAGAACCAGTTCGCGTTGAACACTCCCCCCACCGCGGGGTTCGCGCGGAGGAAGCGGGCGATCTGCAGGTGGGACTCCGCGTTCAGCTCCTCCGTGAAGCGCCGGTTCGCGAGCTTCGGCAGGTGGATCTCCAGCACGGCGGGCGCGAGCCCGGCCCGCCACGCGAGGCGCAGGTAGCGCAGGCGGTAGCGCCACGCGAGGCGCAGCGAGACGCGCCGCGGCAGGCGAGTGGGCGCGCCGTGGTAGACGCCGAAGACGAGGCGCTTGCCCATGAGCCCGAGCAGGTGACTCACCGTGAGCTCGTCGCGCAGGTCGACCGGCCGCCCCTGCGCGAGATCGGCCTCGAGCAGCCGCGCGGCATGGTCCATCCACGCCGACGGATCGGCAACCGCGAGCGAGGGGGCAAACGCCGCCCGGCTCGCGAGACAGAAATCGAGGAAGCCCGCGCCGAACCGCTGCCACGAGGCCGCGTCGAGGGTGCGGCCCGGTTCCTCGCCGAGGCCCATCAACCGGGCGCAGGCCCCGGCCGCGGAGCCGCGGGCGAGATCCTCGAGGAACGCGCGGCCGTACCGGGCGCCCCACTCCCGCGACCACGCGTCGCGTGCGCTCGCGTCCATCGGGGCCGCCGCTCAGCGCGGGCCGAGGCGCGCGGTCTCGCTGCCGTCCGCCGCCATCGTCGCCGCGTAGCCGCCCTTCTCCTTCGCGCAGGCGGCGTGCAGCGCGCGCCTCCCCTCCGCGTCCTTCAGCTGCACGTAGCCTCCGGTCGCATTGGTCGCGAGCTCGACGCCGCGCACGCCGTCCTTGCGGCAGACGAGCACGAGACCGGCCCCGGTATCGGAGGCCGCGCCCATCAGCGTCACGGTCCTCGCCTCCTCGCTGAGCGTCGCGACGGTGCCGCCCCTCCCCGTGCAGAGCGCCTCGACGCGGCCGGAACCGTCCGCCGCGCAGAGCTGCAGGAAGCCCGTGCCGTCGGTGCCGGTCGCCCCCAGGTAGGCGGCGCGGTGGCCCTGGCTGTTCGCGAGGTCGAGGAAGGCGCCCGTCTCGGCCACGCGCAGGAAGCCCACCTCCCGGCCGCTCCCGTCCACGAGCACGAGGTCGCGCACGCGCAGCTTGCCGAACTCGGCGTCGGGGGGCGCCGCGTCCTCGGCGGCGACACGCAGCGCGAGAGCGAGCAGCGCGCCGTAGACGAACAGCCGTTCGATGCGACTCATCGCGACCCTCCTTCGATGCGCTTCCACCGCACGCCGCCCGGCGTGTCGTAGAGCTCGATGCCGCGCCGCATCAGGTCGCCGCGGATGGCATCGGCCTTCGCGAACTCCTTCGCCTTCCGGTGCGCCTCCCGCCGCGCGATCAGCCCCTCGACCTCGGCCTCGAGCGCACGCGGCGCCGCCTCGTCGAGCAGGCCGAAGATCGAGTCCGCCTCCTCGACGAACGCGAGGGCGCGCCCAGCCTCCGCGCGGTTGGGCCCGAGCCGGTTCATCGCGTTCTGGAAACCGTGCAGCACGGCGAGCGCCTCCGACGTGTTGAGGTCGTCCTCGATCGCGGCGCGGAACCTCCCCCGGGCCCCCTCGACCTCGTCCACGACCGCCGGGCGTTCGGCACCCGGCGGGCGCTCCGCCAACTGGTAGTGCACGAAGTGGTTGAGACGCTCGCGCACGGCCCTGCTCTCGTCGAGCAGTTCGATCTTGAAGGGGAGCGGGGACCGGTAGTGCTGCTTCAGCAGCAGCAGCCGGATGTCGGCGCCGGTGTAGCCCATCGCGAGCAGTTCGGGCACGAGGAAGAGCTTGCCCGCGCGCTTCGCCATCTTCGCGCCGTCGATCTCGAGATAGCCGCAGTGGACCCAGTGGCGCACGAAGGGCACGCCGGTGACCGCCTCGCTCTGCGCGATCTCGCACTCGTGGTGCGGGAACTTGTTGTCGGGCCCGCCGGTGTGCACGTCGAGCGTGTCGCCGAGGTACTTGCGCGCCATCGCCGAGCACTCGATGTGCCAGCCGGGGAAGCCGCGCCCCCACGGCGAGTCCCACTGCATCAGGTGCTTCTCGTCGCGCTTCCAGAGCGCGAAGTCGTGCGGGTGGCGCTTGTCCTCGCGCTCCTCCACCCGGCCGCTCGCGCCCGCGTCGAGCTGGTCCGGCGTGTTGCCGCTGAGGCGGCCGTAGCGCGGGAAGGAGGCGACCGAGAAGTAGACGCTGCCGCCGACCTCGTAGGCGTGCCCGGAGGAGATCAGCGACTCGATCATCGCGATCATCTCGGGCACGTGCTCGGTCGCGCGCGGGTAGCGGTGGGCGGGCACGCAGCGGAGCACCTTCAGGTCGTCGTGGAACCAGCCCTCCGCCTCCCGCGCGATCTGCCACGGGTCGAGACGGCGCCGGCGCGCCTCCTCCTGCAGCTTGTCCTCGCCCTGCGCGTCGGCGACGTCGTCCACCGTGAGGTGGCCCACGTCGGTGATGTTCATGACCTGCGTCGTCGTGTAGCCGAGGTAGTCGAAAGCGCGCCGCAACAGGTCCGCGAGCATGTACGCGCGGAAGTTGCCGATGTGCGCGCGCTTGTAGACCGTCGGGCCGCAGTTGTACATGCGGACCTCGCCCGCGCGGAAGGGCACGAACTCCTCGAGGCGCCCGGAGAGGCTGTTGTGCAGCCTCACCGGCTCTCCTCCAGCAGCGCGCAGGCGATGCAGGCGATCCCTTCCCGCCGGCCCAGCGCCCCGAGCGCCTCGAGGGTCGTCGCCTTGACGCCGACGGCGGAGGGCTCCACGCCGAGCACGCCGGCGATGCGCGCGCGCATCGCGTCGCGGTGCGGCGAGAGCTTCGGGCGCTCCGCGAGGATCGTCGTGTCGACGTTGGCGACGCGGTAGCCGGCCTCCCCCACCATGCGCACGACGGCGCGCAGCAGGTCGGCGCTGTCGGCGTCGCGCCACGCCGGGTCGCTGTCGGGGAAGTGGTGCCCGATGTCGGGCAGCCCGGCGGCCCCGAGCAGCGCGTCCGCGATCGCGTGCAGCACGCAGTCGGCGTCGCTGTGGCCGACCAGCCCCTTGCTGCCGGGGATCTCGACGCCGCCGAGCCTCAGCGGGCGCGAGGCGCCGAGGCGGTGGATGTCGAAACCCGTGCCGACGCGCATGAACGCGCCCAATGCTAACCTCGGTCGCATGGATCCGGCCCTTGGCGTGGTGCTCGTCGCCGCCGGCGCGGGCGAGCGCTTCGGCGGCCCGAAGGCGTTCGTCGAACTGGGCGGGAAGACGCTGCTCGCTCGCAGCGCCGCAGCCTTCGAGGGCTTCCGCGATCGCGTCGTCGTCGTGCGCCGGGAGGACAGGGCGCGCGCGGCGCTGGACGGCTGGCGGGTCGTCGAGGGCGGCGCGCGGCGCCGGGACTCCGTGCGGGCGGGGCTCGCCGCTCTCGCGCCCTCGACGCGATTCGTGCTGGTCCACGACGCCGCCCGCCCGCTGGTGCCGCCGGAACTCGTCGCCCGGATCGCGGACGCGACCCTGCGCGGGGTCACGGTCGTGCCGGCGCTCCCGGTGGCCGACACGATCAAGCGGGTCGCCAGCGGCAGGGTGGTCTCGACGCCCGACCGCGCCGCCCTTGTCGCGGTCCAGACGCCCCAGGGGTTCCCCGTCGCCGTGCTCGCGCGGGCGCTGGCCGCGTCCGACCGCGACGCCACCGACGAGGCGGGACTGGTGGAGGGGCTCGGGGAGGAGGTGGTCACGGTGGAGGGCGATCCGCGAAACATCAAGATCACAACCCCGCTCGACCTCCGGATCGCCCGGGCACTCCTCGCCGCCCATCCCTGACGCCGTTGCGTTATGATGGGGGGACCTGGGCAGGTTCCGCTGCCCCTCCGCGTCGGACGCGGCCAGACCCCCCAATGGGAGGAACGATGCGCTCTCGAATCATCAGGATCCGGATCGGAACGATGCTCGGCTTGGTCACCCTGGCCGTCGCGGGCGCCCCGCTGCTCGCGCAGGACAAGGAGGCCGACGAGCGGTGGAAGAAGGCGGTCGTCGACTTCAAGGACGACTTCAAGAAGCAGTCCATCGCCTTCAAGATCACCGCGATCGAGGGGCTCCCGCTGACCGACGAGCGCACGATCGAGTTCATTATCGAGAAGGAGAAGCTCCTCTCGCACAAGGACTGGCAGATCCGGGAGACCGCCTCGGACCGGCTGGGCAAGATCCAGAACTCCGACCTGCGCAAGAAGATGCTCGGCTACGCGAAGGACTCCGACAAGCGCGTCCGCGAGGGCATCATGGCCGCGCTGGCGACGAACACCAACCCCCAGCTCGACCCCCCCTACATCCTCGAAGGGCTCGCCGATTCCGCGTGGGAGGTGCGCCGCATGGCCTGCTGGGCCGCCGGCGAGCAGCGCATCAAGGAGGCGGTCCCGAAGATGATCGACATGCTCCACCAGGTGGGCCGGGACGGGTCGGTGGTCCAGGAGGGGGAGAGCAACCCGCGGGTGCACAGCGTGCTGCTCTACAACCTCGAGGCGATCACGGGGCAGGTCGAGTTCCACACCGACGTCCAGCAGTGGAAGCTCTACTGGGAGAAGAACAAGGACCGCACGCTGCCCCCGGTGAAGCGCTTCGACCAGGGCAACTTCGGCGACGTGAAGCTCGAGTTCAACGACACCTACGCGCGCAAGGGCACCGGCCCGCTGGTCCTCGTGCTGCCGAGCACCCACAAGATCAGCACCTACTACATGCCCTACTTCAACCAGTGGCTCTTCGTGAAGTGGCTCTACATCAACCTGCCGCCGATCAGCTCCTTCCCCGACCTCAAGATCAACCAGCACGGGGATCCGGAGTATCCCGTCGAGCAGCTCGTCGAGGCCTTCGAGGAGGGGCGCAAGAAGTACAACGTGGAGAAGATGGCGATCCTCGGCCACAACTTCAGCTGCTGGATCGCGGCCAAGTACGCGCAGAAGTACCCCGACCGCGTCAGCGGGCTCATCTTCATCAACCCCTTCGCGAGCAACGACACCTTCCGCAAGCACATCGACGAGGCGAAGCGGAGCGGCAACCCCGACGACGAGTTCTGGGCGAAGGTGAGCTCCTACGAGATCAAGATCGGGTCCCAGAAGGAGGGCCAGAAGTACAACTACTTCCGCGACTGCACCGCGGTGAAGGACCAGGCCGATCTCGAGCTCTCGATGCTGCGCCGCATCTGGGTCGATCCCAACGGCACGAGCGTCGAGATCCCCGCGTTCGACATCCGCGGCGAGGAGAAGGGTTCGGTCCCGGTGCTGATGTTCTTCCCGCCCAAGGACAACAAGCTCGGCGGGGCGGACGACATCGGACGGCTGAAGCGCTACTACACCAACAACATCGTCGTGCAGCTCCGCAAGTCGGCGCAGCTCCCGTTCATGGAGGAGCCCGACACCTTCGAGAAGGCACTCCGCGCCTTCGTGGATGCCAAGCTGAATTGAGGCTCGAGGCCCGGGGCCCGAGGCTGTAGGGTAGGCGGATTCCCGACGCAGAGCCTACGGTCCACGGTCCTCGGCCCGTCCGCCTGATCGGGATCGATCCGGGGACGCGCGTCGTCGGATACGGGCTGATCGACCGCCAGGGCTCGGGCCTCCGTTATGTCGCCTCCGGGGTGTTGCGGGCGCCCCCCGGCGCCCCCCTCGAGATCCGCCTCTCGACCTTGGCGGCGGGCCTGCGCACGCTGCTCTCCGAATTCATGCCCGCCTCGGCGGCCGTGGAAGACGTCTTCGTGAAGGCCGATCCGAAGGCCGCCCTCGCCGTAGGCCACGGGAGAGGGGCGCTCCTGGCCGTGCTCGGGGAGGCCAAGATCCCCGTGACCCCCTACCCCCCGGCAACCGTCAAGCTGGCCGTGGCAGGGAGCGGCAAGGCGGCGAAGGAGCAGGTCGCCCGGATGGTCTCCGTGATCCTCGGGGTCTCTCCGCTCGCCGGAGGACGGGACGCGACGGACGCGCTTGCCATCGCGATCACGTTGGCCCTTCGGTCGACGCGGCAACACATGATGCCGCAATGACTTACGTCGATCGGCTCGCCCCGCGACCCCTCTGCTAAGCTAGGGGGGCGCAAGAGCAAGGACAACGTTGCACCGTGAACCGATTCCACCCGGCACCGTACCGGGCACCCGACCAACCCGCACGGCGGCCTCGCTGATCCTGCCCCCGCTTCTGCTGCTGGGGGTCTTCGGGCCCGGCGCGCTCCTCGCCGGGGCGGCGGTCGCGCTGGGGCTCGCCTTCCTCTGCTCGCTTTTCGAGAACGCCCTCCAGCACTACAGCCGGGTCCGCGTCACCGCGGAGTCGCAGCGCCTGGGCAACGAGGAGGAGATCGACCGGGTGCTGCTGCACGAGGACGAGATCTTCTTCGCGAGCAAGATCGGGCGCGGGATCACGCAGATGATCGCCGTCTCGCTCCTCGCGGTGGGACTGGTCGAGCAGCGGCCCGCGGCGCTGGCGGTCGCGGGCTGGGCGCTCGGCTTCTGCCTCCTCTACCTCTTCGTGAACGTGGCGGGCCCCTACGTGCTCGGCCGCCGCTACGCGGACGGCATCATCCTGCGGGGGCTCCTGCCCTACTCCCGCGCGCTCGCGGTGCTGCGCCCGCTGTCGAGCCTCCTGCACCGGGCCGCCTCCCGGGTGCTGCCCGCGGGGCAGGTGCAGGAGGATCCGGCGGAGGAGTTGGCCGACGAGATCCTCTCGGCGGTGGAGGAGGGCACGCGGGAGGGCACGCTCGAGCACACCGAGAAGCGGATGATCGAGGGGGTCATCGACCTGCGGGAGTCGACCGCGGGCCAGATCATGACGCCGCGCACCGAGATGATCTGCATCCCGGTCGAGGCGACGACCGCCGAGGCGGTGGCGAGGGCGCGCGAGCGCGGGCTGTCGCGCCTCCCGGTCTACCGCGGCACGCCCGACGACATCGTCGGGATCCTCTACACGAAAGACCTCCTCCCCTACCTCGGCGGCGGCGAGCCCCCCCCGCTGGCCGCTCTCGTGCGCAAGCCCTTCCTGATCCCGCAGAGCAAGCTCGTGCGCGAACTCCTGCAGGAGATGCGCGCGCGGCAGGTGCACCTCGCGATCGTGCTCGACGAGTACGGCGGGACCGCGGGGCTCGTGACGATCGAAGACATCCTCGAGGAGATCGTCGGGGAGATCGCCGACGAGCACGAGGCGGAGACGCCGGCGGAGATGGTGAAGCTGAACGCCAACGCCGCGTCGGTCGAGGGGCGCACGCCCATCGACGACCTCAACCGCGAACTCGACCTCGACGTGCCCGAGAGCGAGGAGTACGAGACCGTCGGCGGCCTGCTCTTCACCCGGCTCGGCCGCGTCCCCGCGAGCGGGGATCATGTCGAGATCGACGGCGTGCGGTTCACCGTCGAGGACGCCGACGAGCGCCGCGTCCACCGCGTCAAGGTCGAGGTGGCCCGCGGCGACGAGGTCGGCAAGCACGGCTAGCGCGGCGGGATGAGCACAGAGACACAGGGACACAGAGGAGAAGGAGGGGCGATGGGGAGGGGGCAAGGAGTACTCCGGGCGGGAGCTGCTCCGAGACGGCGCCCGGGGTGCGCCGGCGCTCGCCTGACTCGCTCCCCCCACCCTCCTCCCTCTGTACTACTAACCCTGAGACTCTTCGCCGCTTGCGCGAATTCTCATACATCCGCCACCCGCAAGTGGGGAAGGAGAAACGCAAAGACGCAAAGACGCAAAGACACCCTCCTGCCGCGGGAGCCGCACGCGCCCGCGGGGCGTCCTTGGCGCCGCGTACGAACCGGCACAAGTCCCCGGTGGTTCTCGCAAGGCGTACGCGACGGAGACTCATCCTAGGCGCAGCGCGGCCTTCGGCCGTCGCGCGTTTGGTTGCGGCGTCGAGCCGCGCTGCGCCTATGTGTCTCTGTGCTATTCGTCCTGCTCACCGACCTCCGCCAGGCGATGGCAAGTAGAGGACGGCGGGCGCGGGGGCCGGCGACGCAGAGCGACGCGCTCTTCGCGCGCATCCACGACTACGGGGAGTCGAGCGCCGTCGCGGTGCTGCTCACGGAGGAGTTGGGCGCGGTCCACGCGGTCGCGAAGGGGGCCAAGCGCGTCCGCAACGGATTCCAGGGCCCGATCGACCGGGGCGTGCTCTACCGCGTGCGCCTCTCGAAGGGCGGCGCCGGCGGGCTCTACCACCTCAACTCCTCGCGGGTGCGCGAGCCCTTCGCTCGGGTGCGCTCCGACCCCGCGCGCTTTCTCGCGGCGGCGCTGGTGCTCGAGGTCGCGGGCGACCTGATGCGCGAGAACGAACCCAACCGCGAGCTCTTCCGCCTCGCGAGCTTCACGCTGAAGGCTCTCGACCGCGCGCCCGCGGAGCGCCTCCCGCTTGCCGTGACGCTCTTCCTCGCCCGGGCGGTCGCGCTCTCCGGCCACGAGCCGGCGACGTCGCGCTGCGTCCGGTGCGGCGGCGCGTTCGCCGAAACGTCGCTCGTGCGGCTCTGCCCCTCCGCCGGCGGCGCCCTCCACGGGCGCTGCGCCCGGGGCCTCGAGCGGGGATGGACGGTCGGACGCGAGGCGCTGGCCCTGCTCGAGGACATGCTCGAACTCCCCGCCGCCGACCTGCTCGCGACCGAGCCGCCCCCGCGCCCCCTGAAACAGCTCCGGCTGCTGCTCGCCTCATGGCTGGAGCACTCCCTCGAGCGGGGATTCCGCTCGCTCGGGCCCGCGGAGCGCGAACTCGCCGCCGCGAGGCGGTAGACTGGCGGAGCCGCTTTGGCCCCCCGATTGCATATCCCCGCCCCGATGGCTCTTTGCCGCCTGATCCTGCCGCTCTGGCTCGCCTTCCTGGCGCCGGGCTGCCAGCTCGCGCTGCCGAAGGGCACGCCCGAGGAGCTCATCGCCGGCGCGCGCCGGCACTTCGAGGCGAAGGAATGGAAAGAGGCGAGCCGCTACAGCGAGGCGGTGCGGCGCAACCACGAGGCGAGCGACGAGGCGGAAGAGGCGACCTTCCTCTACGCCGATTCGAGCCGCAGGCTGCTGAAGGGGCAGCGCTCCTTCTCCGCCTACCAGAAGCTCGCCGAGCGGTGGCCGACGACCCGCTTCTCGGTCGAGGCCGCCGTGACGCAGTTCGACCTCGGCGTCGACCACCTCGACGGGAAGTTCCCCGGCGTGCTCTTCTTCGGCAGGAACCGCGCCTTCGGCGTGCGCATCCTCGAGCACATGCAGGTGCACTACAGGAACCACTCGCTCGCCGACGACGCGCTGATGCGGGTCTCGGACTGGCACCTCGCCCACGGGGACCACGACGCCGCGACGGAGGTCCTCCGGCGCCTGCTCGCGAACTACCCGCGCAGCACCTTCACGATGCGCGCGCGGTTCCAGCTCGCCCGCTCGCTCTGGCTGCAGTGCCAGGGGGCCGACTACGACGAGCGGCTGCTCCTGCAGGCGCGGCGCGGGTTCGAGGACTTCATCGCCACCGCGCAGCAGCAGGGGCTCGCGGAGAGCCTCGGCGAGCAGATCGAGGCGAGCCGCAGGCTGGTCGCGGCGATCGTCGAGACGCTCTCGGAGAAGCACTACCGGATCGGGCGCTTCTACGAGCGCACCGGCCACCCCGGCTCGGCGATCCGCTACTACGAGCAGACGGTCGTGCGCTACGCGGGCACGAAGGGGGCGGCCGACGCGGAGGAGCGCCTGCGGCGGCTCGGCCGGGGAGCGCCCGGCGAGGGTCAGGGGGAGCGGGGGCAGGCGGGATGAAGACGCTGCTGCCGCTCGCGCTGCTGCTCCTGCCCACGGGCTGCGGCTACACCTTCGACCGCGACCGCGGCGAGGCGCGCCTCGGCAACGGGACGCTGCCGCGCGTCGCCGTGCTCCCCTTCGACAACGAGAGCTGGCGGCGCGGGCTCGAGATGCGTCTGACGCGGCTCGTCGCGGACGAGGTGCGGGCCCGGAGCCCCCGGGCCCCCGCGGACCCGTCCGAGGCGGACTGGGTCGTCACCGGGCGCATCCTCCGGGCCGACGAGCGCATCTACAGCGAGGACCGGGCGGACGAGGTCCGGGAGTCGAGCTTCCTTGTCGAGGTGGAGGTCACCTTGGAAGATCGCACGGCCGGCCGGACGCACGGGCCGTATTCCATAGTGGAACGCGAACCCTTCTCGCCCAGGGCGGGGAGGCTATCCACCCTCGAGGAGGCCGCCGAGGAGGCGCTCCGCGACGTCGCGGAAAAGGTCGTCTACTGGCTCGAGTCGAGGGAGCCGAAGAGAGATTCATGACGGAAGGCAGAGAGAAGCAGCCCACCGAGGACCCGCGCAAGGCGCGCCGGGCGCGCAACGTCCCGCTGATGCTGCTCCTGCTCGGGCTGATGGCCGTGGTGCTGATGCAGTTCGAGCCGGAAGGGTCGCGCAGCGCGCTCATCACGTACGCGCAACTGCGCAGCCTCGGCGCGGAGGGCGCGATCGACGAGATCGAGATCTACCACTCGCAGGACCACGTCGAGATCCAGGGCAAGCTCGACACCGATGCGGTCCAGCGGCTCATCCGCGAGGGCAAGCTGAGCGACAAGTCCAAGAGCGTGCTCGACCGGCGGGAGAAGTTCAAGGTCGAGGGCGTCATGCGCGGCTGGGCCGAGGACGCGCAGGAGCGCCGCGAGATGGAGCGCTGGGTGGACGACCCGGGACGCATCCGCGAGCGCGAGGCGAACACGCTGCTGCCCACGTTCCTCTTCACGATCGCGCCGTGGATCCTGATCGGGCTCTTCTTCTGGTTCTTCATCTTCCGGCCGATGCGGCAGGCGGGGGGGGCCGGGGGGGTGCTCAGCTTCGGGCGCAGCCGCGCGCGCATGTACACGCCGGAGATGACCAACATCACCTTCGCCGACGTCGCCGGGGTGCAGGAGGCGAAGGAGGAGGTCAGCGAGATCATCGAGTTCCTGCGCAACCCGCAGAAGTTCCAGCGCCTCGGCGGGCGCATCCCGCGCGGCGTGATCCTCGTCGGCCCGCCGGGCTGCGGGAAGACGCTGCTCGCGAAGGCGATCTCCGGCGAGGCGGCGGTGCCCTTCTTCGCGATCTCGGGATCGGACTTCGTCGAGATGTTCGTCGGCGTGGGCGCCTCGCGCGTGCGCGACCTCTTCACGCAGGCGAAGGAGAAGTCCCCCTGCCTGATCTTCCTCGACGAGATCGACGCCGTGGGACGGCGCCGCGGCAGCGGGCTCGGCGGCGGCCACGACGAGCGCGAGCAGACGCTGAACGCGATCCTCGTCGAGATGGACGGCTTCGACACCGACAAGGGGATCATCGTCGTCGCCGCGACCAACCGCCCCGACGTGCTCGACCCGGCCCTGCTGCGCCCGGGCCGTTTCGACCGGACGATCACGATCGACCTGCCCGACGTCAAGGGTCGCGAGGCGATCCTGAAGGTGCACGCGCGCAAGGTGAAGCTCAGCCCGCACGTCGATCTCGCGATCGTCGCGCGGGGGACGCCGGGCTTCTCCGGCGCGGAACTCGAGGCGGTCATCAACGAGGCGGCGATCGGCGCCGCGATGGGCAACCGCGAGTGGGTCGCGCAGCAGGATCTCGACGAGGCGCGCGACAAGGTGCGCTGGGGGCGGAGCCGCCGCTCCCGCGTGATGACCGAGAAGGACAAGGAGGCGCTCGCCTACCACGAGGCGGGCCACGCGCTGATGCACCTGCTCATCGAGAACGCCGAGCCGCTGCACAAGGTGACGATCATCCCCCGCGGGCAGGCGCTCGGCTCGACGATGTTCCTGCCGGAGGGCGACCGCTACATCTACGGACGCCACTGGCTGCTCACCAACATCACGACGCTCTATGCGGGCCGCATCGCGGAGCAGATGTGCACCGGCGACCTGTCGACGGGCGCCGCCGACGACATCCGCCGCGCGACCGACATGGCGCGGCGCATGGTGACGCAGTTCGGGATGAGCGAACTCGGGCCGCTCTCCTACTCGCAGGACGAGGAGACGGTCTTCCTCGGGCGCGAGATCACGCGCACGCACAACCACAGCGACCAGACCGTGCAGCGGATCGATGCCGCGATCCGCGCGATCAGCGACGAGTGCTACCAGCGCGCCGAGCGCCTGCTCACCGAGAACCGCGCCAAGCTCGAGATCCTCGCGCAGGCGCTCATCCGCCACGAGACGCTCACCGCCGACGAGGTGAACCTCCTCCTCGGGGGCGGCGACCTCGAGGCCTACCGCGCCGGCGGCGACCGGCCCCCGCCCGTGCCCAAGCCGATGTCCCAGGGCAGCGGGGACGAGGGCAAGCAGCGCGACCCGCTGCCCAAGCTGGACCGGGGACCGGCCGCGGGCTTCGCGTAGGGCTTTCGGGGGGCCGGGGCGCCCCCCGGAAACCCCCAGGGGACGAGGGGTGGGAGTTCCGGAGGCGTGGATGCGGCGGCCGGGGTTGATGGGGATCGTCAACGTCACGCCGGACTCCTTCTCGGACGGGGGCACCTACCTCGAGGCGGCGGCGGCGATCGCGCACGGGAGGGCGATGGTGGCGGAGGGGGCCTCGATCGTCGATGTCGGGGGGGAGTCGACGAGGCCGGGGGCGGAGCCGGTGGAGACGGACGAGGAGCTGTCGCGGGTGATGCCCGTGGTGCGCGGACTCCGGGGAGTGCCGGTGAGCATCGACACGCGCCATGCGGGGGTCGCGGAGGAGGCCCTGCGGTCGGGCGCCTGCCTCGTGAACGACGTCAGCGCCGGGGGCGATCCGCGGATGTTCCCGGTGGTCGCTCGCGCCGGCGCGGGCATCCTGCTGATGCACATGCGCGGGGAGCCGCGCACGATGCAGGAGGCCCCCCGCTACGACGACGTCGTCGCCGAGGTCGAGGCCTACCTGCTCGGCCGGGCGCGGGAGGCGGTGGCGGCGGGCATCGCGCGCGAGCGCATCCTGATCGACCCCGGCATCGGCTTCGGGAAGAGCCTCGACCAGAACCTGGCCCTGCTCCGCGCCCTTCCGCGCCTTGCCGCGCACGGCTTCCCCGTCGCGGTCGGGATCTCGCGCAAGCGCATGCTCGGCGAGCTCGCCGGCCGGCCCGTCGCGGAGCGCGGGGCGGCGACCGTCGCCTCCACCGCGATCGCCGTCCTGCTCGGGGCGACTCTGGTCCGCGTGCACGAGGTCGCGCCCAACCTCGACGCGCTGCGCGTTGCTGCGCAATGGCGCTCCGGATCACTATAGTAGGAGGGGCGTGCCCGACGTCTCCCTCTTCTTCAGCATCAGCAACCTGGTGCAGATCGCCATCCTCTGGATGATCGTCTACGGCACGCTGCGGTACCTCGAGACGACGATCGCGGGCGACTTCCTGCGGGGCATCGGCTTCTTCGCGCTGCTCGCCATCATCGTCGCGATGCGCCTCTTCGACGCGTCGGGGCTCGAGGCGCTGCTCAGCATCTTCCAGTACTTCCTGATCTTCGCGTTCATCTCGTTCGTGATCATCTTCCAACCCGAGTTGCGCCACGGCCTCGCCCGCGTCGGGCGCTCCCCGCTCGGCCGCCTCCTGCGGCGCTTCGGCCTCAAGGCCGAGGAGGCGGGCCACTCCCCGGTGGACGAGATCCTGAAGGCGGCGCGGCGCTTCTCGAAAAACCGCGTCGGCTCCCTCGTCGTGATCGAGCGCGAGGTGAGCCTGCAGCCCTTCATCGACCGGGCCGTGCGCGTCGACGCCGCGGTGAAGGCCGAGCTGCTCGACACCATCTTCACGACGCCGACGCTGCTGCACGACGGCGCGGTCATCGTGCGCACCGACCGCATCGAGGCCGCCGGCGCCGTGCTTCCGCTGACGCAGAACCCGAACCTCGACACGCGCTACGGGACGCGCCACCGCGCGGCGATCGGCGTCACCGAGGAGAGCGACGCCGTCGTCGTCGTCACCTCCGAGGAGACGGGCACGATCTCCCTCGCGGTGAACGGCGAGCTGCATCCCCAGGAGGACACCGTCAAGACCGACGAGATCCTCCGCGCGCTGCTGCTGGGCGAGGAGGTGCAGAAGTGAGCTGGCTCCGGCCCTTCCTCGTGGGCCTCTTCACCGAGCACATCAAGACCAAGTTCATGGCGCTGACGCTCGCGATCGTGCTCTTCGCGACGGTGCAGGAGACGCTGGTCGGCACCCGCGAGATCGGAAAGGTCACGCTGGTCTTCCAGCTCTCCTCGACGCTGGAGGATCGCTGGGTCCTCCTCGAGCCGAGGATCGTGCTGCGCAACCTGCGGATCAAGGGGCTGCGGAGCATCGTCGATTCGATCGCGACCGAGCGCGAGCGGGCCAACGAGATCGTGATCACGGTGGACGAGGACTTCCTCGCGCGCCACCGCCCGCCGAGCATCCGGATCGATCCCGACTTCCTCCGCGCCGAGAACGTGCCGGGACCGCAGCTCAACAGCATCGAGCTGCCCGACGACCCGCCGCGGCTCGAGTTCACGGACTTCAAGACCGCGCAGTTCGAGCTCAGCGTCTCCCCGGCCTCCGAGCCGCGCCTGCGGCTCTCGCCGTCGGGACCCTACGAGTCCCCCGGCGGGGACAAGCAGCTTCTCGACGTGCGGTTCAGCATCCCCAATGTGGTCATCCGCGCCCCCGCGACCGCCTTCAGCGGGGACCTCTCCGCCCGACGGAAGCTCTACGTCTCGCTGCCGAGTCTCGAGCCGCTGATCCCCCCCGACGCGTCGGAGGGCGATCGCACGGCGGTCTACCTGACGGTGCAGGGGGTGGACTGGGAGGGGAGCGGCATCGAGGGGGCCCACCTTGCTCACATCACGATCGTGCAGCCGGAGGTCATGCCCGCCGAGGCGTTCGAGAGCCGCCTGCAGGTCCTCTTCGACGTGCAGCCCCGCTACGAGACGCGGGAGTTCCGGGTGCCCATCTTCTACCGCTGCCAGAGGCGCGAGGTCGATCCCCTCGCGGGGTACACCTTCTTCGACATCGAGGGATTCCGCTCGCTCGGCCCCGACGAGGTGCGCGAGGGTCGTTGCGACCGGCTCTCGCTGCGGTACGCGCAGGCGATCTCCCCCGAGGACATCGAGGACAAGGTCGTCCTCGTGATCGACCTGTCGCAGGCCAAACCGGGCCCCGAGAAGATCTACGCGCCCGTCAGCATCAACGTGCGGGATCCCGCCTTCCGCCCGCTGCTGCGCGGCATCGCCTTCCAGCGCGCCCCCGGGGACAAGGAACCGGTCGCGATCTTCGAGAAGAAGAAGGAGTGACCGCCCGGATCCTCGCCGTCGATTTGACCGGGCCCGGGGGCGGTGCGGCGCTGCTCCTCCCCTCGGGCCTCTCGCTCTCCCGCCTCCCCCCCGGCGCCCCCCGCGGTCGCCTGCTGATGCCCGCGATCGAGGCGCTGCTCGACGCCGCCGGGCTCGTTCCCCGCGACCTCGACGCGGTCGCCTGCGCGGTCGGCCCCGGCTCCTTCACCGGCATCCGCATCGGCATCGCGACGGCCGCCACCCTCGCCTACGCCGCGGGCCTCCCCACGGTCGGTGTCGGCTCCCTGCACGGCATCGCCGAGGGTGCCCCCGCCGGAACGCGCGAGATCGCCGTCGCCCTCGACGCGAGACGGGGCCACGTCTACGGCGCGCGCTTCCTCCGCGCCCAGGGCCCGCCGGAGGCGCGCGGCCCCTACGTGCACGCCCCCGCGGAGGAGTTCGCGGCGTCGCTCGCACCCGGGACCTGCGTGCTCGGAGACGCGCGCCGCGCCTATCCCGAACTGCTGGGTTCGTTCCCCGGCGACGCCGACGCCCCCGTGCGCCCCGATGTGATCGCCCGCCTCGGCGCGGAACGCTTCGCCAAGGGCGAGACCCTCCCCGCTTCCGGACTGCGACCTCTCTACCTGCGCCTGAGCGACCCCGAGATCCGGTTCCCCGCGCGTCCGTGAGCAGAGGAATAGCTCGAAGGCGCCTCCGCGACGCCGGTCCGTACGGCACGGCGCAGCCGCCCCGTTTCGTCGTGGACATCGCCCGAAGGGCGCGTATCGTGGTCGGTGCCGCCACCACGCGCACCCTGTCGTACCAACGGCTTACAAGGGGCGCTCATGCTCAATCGCCGCGTCTGGGCCGATATCGACCTGGACGCCATGACCCGGAATCTCAACCGCGTCCGCGCGCTCGCGGGCGAGGGCAAGGGGATCATGGCGATCGTCAAGGCCAACGCCTACGGCCACGGCGCCGTCCCGGTCGCGTGGCACCTCGCCGCGCAGGGGGTCGAGGCGCTCGGCGTCGGCGACTCGGAGGAGGCGATCGAGCTGCGCCAGGCCGGCATCAGCATCCCGATCGTCATCCTCGGCAGCATCGTCGGCGGCGAGCTGCCGGCGGTGATCGAGAACGACATCGCCGTCACCGTGCACAGCGCCGAGCGCGCGCGGCTGCTCGAGCGCGAGGGCCGCCGCGCCTCGCATCCGGTCGCGGTCCACCTGAAGGTGGACACGGGGCTCGGCCGCCTCGGGTGCGCCCCGTCGCGCGCACGGGAGATCGCGCGGCTCATCCACCAGTCCGAGTTCCTGCGCTTCGAGGGGCTCTCGACCCACTTCGCGGCGGCGGGGCCCGGCGACGACGCCTTCACGCGCCGCCAGCTCGCCCTCTTCGAGCAGGTAAGCCGGAGGATCGCCGACGCGGGCATCCCGCTGCCCCCGCGCCACGCCGCCGCCTCCTCCGCGATCCTGTCGCGCGTCGCGGGCCACCTCGACATGGTCCGCCCCGGCCTCGCGCTCTACGGCCTGGGCCCGACGCCGGGGCTCGGGGAGGGGCTCTCCCCGGTGCTCTCGCTGCGCACGCAGGTGATCTTCCTCAAGGACCACGCCGCGGGCCGGTCGATCGGCTACGCCCGCGAGCACGTGACCCCGCGCCGGACGCGCATCGCGACGCTGCCGGTCGGCTACAACGACGGCTACCCCTTCCGCCTCAGCGGCAAGGGGGAGGTGCTCATCCGCGGCCAGCGCGCTCCGGTCGTCGGTCGGGTGTCGATGGACTACATGATGGTGGATGTCGGTCCCATCGCCGGCGTCTGCTCCGGCGACGAGGTGGTCCTGATCGGGGGCTCGGGGGACGAGAGCGTCACCGCGCGGGAGTTGGCGGAACGGAGCGGCACGATCGTCTACGAGATCCTGACGGGGATCGGCAAGCGTGTCGGTCGCGTCTACCTCGCACCGGAGAGCGGCCAGCCCCGGGGCTTCAGCGTCGTGAGGAGACCCGCCGCTGCCGACGAGACGGCCGTGCGCCGATAGGAGTGGATAATGGGGCGCGGGGAGAGCTCCCTCCCCCCCGCCCCCACCCATCCCATGCCGCGACGGATCGTCACCTTCGGAAGAGCCCTCGCGCTGCTGCTCGCCGGCGTCGGCATCGGCGCCGCCCTCTTCCTCGCGCACCGCCTGCGCCCCGAGTCGCTGAAGGCGCAGGTCAAGGAGGCGCTCGGCGAACTGATCGCCGGCACCTTCGACGTGGGCGAGGTGGTGCTCGATCTCGACCGGGGGATCGAACTCCTGGCGGTGAGGGTCGGCTACGGCAACGGGCGACCTGCGCTCGAGGCGGAGCGCATCGCGATCGCCATCGATCAGCGCCAGCTCCTCGCGGGGAACGTGGAGATCCGGCAGGTGGACATCCACGGCGCGAGCCTGCACCTGCGCGGCAGCGGCGTCGAGCCGTGGCGGAACCCGCTCGACGGCATCCTCGTCCCGCGCGAGGCGGCGGCGCCGCGCAAGGCCTGGCGCCCCCCGGTGGTCCGGATCTTCCCGGGGCGCCGCGGCAGCCGGATCGAGTTGACCGAGAGCGGGATCCTCGACGCGGCGGCCCCGCTCTCGCTGGCGATCGACAAGCTCGACGCCTACCCCGACGGGGCCGACTACCGCATCCACGCCGAACTCTCGACGGCGCGCCGCGGCTCCGCCCACCTCGACGTGCTGCTCCGCGGCCGGGAGGGGACCGCCGAGGCGAAGGCGAGGGTCGAGGGGTTCGTCTGGGACCGGCGCGACTCCGACCTGCTCGCGGAGGAGGTGCGCCGCCACCTGCCGCCGGTGGAGGTGGGCGGGCGCGCCGACGTGGACATCCGCGCCGAGGCGCGGCTCGCGCCCTTCGAGGTGACCGACCTGACGATCCTCGCCACGCTGTCGGAACTCGACGGCGCCTTCGGGAACCTCCACACGGGCGAGGCGGGCGGCCTGCCCTTCCGCGTGCGGCAGGGCACGGCGACGCTCACCTTCCACGACGGCAAGCTGGCGGTGCCCGACCTTCGGGCGGAATACCGGAGCCCCGGCGACGTACCCGGACGCATCGGCGTCTCGATCGCCGTCGACTTCTCGACGCCCGGGCACGAGGTCGACTTCACGCTGCGCGGCGAGGGTGTGCGCGCCACGACGGAAGACCTGCACATGCTGCTCGAGCCCGACATCGTCGAGAGCATCGTGATCCCCTTCCAGCCCGCCGGGACCTTCGACTTCGTCATCTGCGTGTCGCGACGGCTCGGCCTGCCGGAGAAGGTCACCGCGGACCTCCGCCTCTACGACGGCGCGTTCGACTACGCGGGGCGCCTCGACGCGCTGACGAAGCGGCGCTTCGGCTTCCACTACCCGCTGGAGCGTTGCGCCGGGAACATCCACATCGAGTCGAGCGTGCCGACGCCCCACGGCCTCGCGCAGGTGACCGAGATCCGCAACCTCCGCGGCCACAACCGCATCGCGCGGCCCCGGCAGGGCGGCGCGGAGGAGGTCCGCGTGGAGGCGGAGGGGAGGATCGTCGCCTACCGCCTGCCCGGCGACTCGCCGCCGGAGGATGTCGCGATCCGGATCCTGGTCCACGACCTGCCCATCGACGCGAAGCTCGCGGCCGCGTTCGCGACGACGCCAGGCGGGATGCCCTACGAGCAGTTCGAACTCGACGGCGACGCCGAACTCGTGACGATCTCGATCGAGCGCGACGGCTTCCGCGAACCCTCGGCGCGCTCGACCTACGCGATCCGCCTGCGCGACACGGCACTCGCCTACCGGCGCTTCCCGCTGCACGTGCGCGGACTCAACGGCACGATCACGAGCCGCGACCTCCCCGCCGACGAGACGGGGCGCCCGGGCCGGATCATCGAGTTCGAGGGCGTGACCGGGCGCGCCGAGGACGGCGGCACCGTCGTGGGCTCGGGGACCGTGCGCCAGACGGGCGACGCCGAGGCCGCGATGGAGATCCGCGTGCAGGCCGACGCCATCGTGCTCGGCCCCGACATCGAGCGCGCGATCGAGGCCTCCTCGGCGCGGGAGTCGGGGCTGCTCGACGCGTGGCGCCGCCTGCGGCCCTGCGGGACGATCGGCGCGGAGATCCTCCTCACCGGTCCCGAGGCGGCCGCCGTCACGATCGACCTCGGGGGCACCGCGGGCTTCGCGGGCTACGGCGACGTCGACTTCCCCGTCCGCGACCTGAGCGGCACGATCACGCTCGCGGACGACCACCTGCTGTTCAAGGATGTGCGGGGGCTGCTGGGGGCTGCGGACATCCTCTTCGAGGGGGAGGTGCGGCCGGGCGGGGCGCTCGAACTCGGCGCCTCCGTGCGCGCCCTCGCGCTCGACGAACCGCTCCGCGCGCTCGTGCGCGAGCTGGCACCGGAGGTGGGGCCGCTGCTCGACCGCGTCGATCCCACGCCGGACTCCTGGATCGACCTCACGCTCAGGGTGAGCCGGCGCTCGGCGCGACAGAAGCCCGTGCTCCACGCGGAGGTGCAGCGCATCGGCATCCGCACGACGGTGAAGGGCATCGCCGTCGCGGTGACCGGCGGGCCCCTGGTCATCGACGAGGAGCACCTGGTCGCCCGCGACCTCTGGTTCCGCAGCGGCGACTGCGTCCTCCGCGTGCGCGAGGCGCGCCTGCCGCGCGAGCCGACCCACCACGGGTGGATCCTGCTCGACGCCAACGACCTGCACCCGGTGGAGCACCTCGAGCCGCTGCTGGGGGCGGGCTTCGGCACCGTCCTCGGCGGCAACCTGCGCCTCGACCTGAAGAACTTTCGCGCGGAGTTCAACCGCGGCGACGGGACCCTGATCCTGTCGGGCGCGATCGACCTCCGCCGCGCGACGGTCCCGGAGATGCGCTCCGCGCTACTCGAGCCCACCGGCGCCCTCGCGCTGTCGCCGCTGACCGTGCGACTCCCGTCCGGCGAGGGCGACCGGACCCGCCTGAGCGGCGTCGTCGAGTACCGGGCCCTCGACATGAACCTCCCGGTCCCGGTGCGCGACCTGCGCGGGGAGCTCCGCATCGCGGAGGCGACGCTGGGCGGGGGGTTCGAGCTGCGCGGCGCGGTGTTCGGCGCCGCCATGGTGCTCTACGACCGGCATCTCGACCAGGCCTCCTTCAACCTCGACCTCGACCGGGACACGCTGCGCGTGGGCAATCTCGACGCGCGCTTCTACGGCGGGACGCTGCGCGGAAGCGTCGCGGCCCATCTCTCCGAGCCCGGCGGCTTCCTCGTGCAGCTCCGCGCCACCGACGTCAGCCTCGGCGACCTGCTGCGCAAGGACCTGCCGCGGGACGAGCCGATCTCCGGCGCCCTCGACTTCGCTCTCGACTTCCGCTCCCCCAGCGGCGACGTCGCCGACATGGAGGGCCGCGGGGAGGTGCGGATCCGCGACGGGCAGCTTTTCGCGCTTCCCGGCATGCGTGCCATCCTCTCGGTGCTGGGCAGCGTCACGCCGCTCAACGTGCCCCGCTTCCGCACGGCCGCGATGGACTTCGATGTCCGGGGGGAAGACCTCGAGGTGAGCCGCTTCCACCTCGGCACCGCGGTGAACGACGTCTTCGCGCGGGGCACCGTCTCGATCTACGGGGACCTCGATCTCGTCGTCGAACCGCTCGTGACCAAGGTGATCGACGTGCCGCGCCTGCTGAACCTGCCCGTGCTCAGCACGCTGCGCAGCCTCTGGCACAAGACCGCCTACGAGATCCGCCTCGAGGGGACGGTGGACAGCCCCGCGCTCCGCCTGCGCGCGCTCCCCTTCCTGAAAAACCGCCGGGTGCCCTTCACCCAGTCGCCCCATGCGGGCCGCGCGGAGCGCATGCGGCCGCCGATCCTGCCGTAGGGTCCGGGCCCGGCTCGCCGCCCTGCCCGCCGGGCGGCGCGCGCGCGGCTGGCCCATGCGGTACCATGAGGCCCACCGCTCGCAGGCGAGCGGCCCTACCGCCGTGGAAACCCATGTCGTGATCATCGCGGGCGGCGCCGGCACGAGATTCTGGCCCGCCGGGCGGCGCGCCCGCCCCAAGCAGCTTCTCCCGATCGCGGGCAGCCGGACGATGCTCGCGGCGACCCTCGACCGCTGCGCGAGCCTCGCGCCGCCGGAGCGGACCTGGGTCGTCACCAACGAGCTGCAGGCCGAGGCGACGCGGCGCGAGTGCCCGGCGCTGCCCGCCGACCACGTGATCGCGGAGCCCGCGATGCGCAACACCGCGGCGGCCATCGGCATCGCGGCGGCGGCCCTCCGCCGGGCGATCGGCCCCGGAGGGGACGCGGTCATGGTCGTCATGCCCGCCGACCACGTGATCCGTCCGCAGGAGGTCTTCGAACGCACCTTCCGCGCGGCCATCGCGCGCGCCGCGGAGGCCCCGGTCCTGCTCACCCTCGGCATCCGCCCCACCGGGCCCGCGACCGGCTACGGCTACATCGAGGGGGGAGGCGCCGTCGGGAGCGTCGACGGGTTCGCGATCCACCGGGTGAAGAGCTTCAAGGAGAAGCCCGATCGCGCCACCGCCGCGGCCTTCGTCGCCTCGGGCCGCTACTGGTGGAACTCGGGCACCTTCATCTGGCGCCTCTCGACGCTGCTCGACGCCTTCCGGCGCCACCTGCCGCGCCACGCCGACCTCATCGACAAGATCGGCCTGCGCCTCGCCCGCGGCGAGAGCGTGCCCCGCGCGGAGTACGAGCGCTTCGAGAACGTCCCGGTCGACATCGGCATCCTCGAGAAGTCCGACCGGGTGGAGACGATCCCCGCGACCTTCGAATGGGACGACGTCGGCTCCTGGCTCGCCGTCGACCGGCTGAATCCGCGCGACGCGAAGGGCAACATCGTCCGCGGGCGCCACCTCGGCATCGACACCCGGCAGTGCATCGTCATGGGCAGCGACGATCACGTGATCGCGACGGTCGGGCTCGAGGACCTCATCATCGTCCGCACGCCCGACGCGACGCTCATCTGCCCGAAGAGCCGCGCGGAGGAGGTCAAGAAGATCGTCGAGGGACTCGCCGCGTCCGGCGGCGAGGCCTATCTGTAGGGGGCGCGGGGGCAGGGGTGCGCGGGGTCTTCCTCGGGCTCGACTACGGACGCCGCAGGATCGGCATCGCGGTCTCGACGCCTCTGGACACCGTGCACCCGAGGCCGCGGCTGGAGCGCGGCGACGCGGACGACGACTTCGCGGCCCTCGGCGCGCTCGCGGCCGAGGTCGAGGCGGAGGCCCTCGTGCTCGGCCTGCCCAGCCACATGGACGGGACGCCGTCGCCGATGGAGCAGGAGGTGCGCGCCTTCGCCCTGAGGCTCGCCGCCGCGACCGGGCTGCCGGTCTACGGGAGCGACGAGCGCCTCACGTCCGAGGCCGCCGACTCGGCCCTCGGCATGCAGGCGCTCTCGTGGCGCGACCGGAAGGGCAGGCGCGATTCGGCGGCCGCCTGCATCCTGCTGGCGGACTTCCTCGCGACCGCGCTCCCGGCCCGGGAGCGGCTCGCGTAACGGGGCCCATGGCGGTCCTCCCGGCCCGGCCCCCCCCGGCCCCCCCCGGCCCCCCCCGGCCCCCCCCGTCATCGGCCCCCTCCGGGAGATAGGAGCCTCTGGTAGCATCGCTCTTTTGGAAGGAGTCCCCCGACTCGGTACTGCGAGGTGTCGCGGCCCGGGTCTCTGGGTCGGGCGGACCGCGAAAGGGACCGCGACAATGAGCATTTCACAAGCCCGCAAGCAAGAGGTCATCGGGGAATACAAGACGCACCCCGCGGACACGGGATCCCCCGAAGTGCAGGTGGCCGTTCTCACCGAGAAAATCCGCCACCTGACCGAGCATTTGAAGGTCCACATGAAGGACCACGCGTCGAGGCGCGGACTGCTGATGATGGTAGGCCAACGGGCCCGCCTGCTCCGCTACCTCAAGAATATGAACTGGGACCGGTATCAGAATCTGATCCAGCGCCTCGGGATCCGGCGCTAGGAGGTCCCCCAAGACGGCGGGCCGCGATCGGCCCAACAGGAGAGTCAGTTGTTTGTCAAGAAGACCCGGGAGATCGGCGGAAAGCCGCTCTCCATCGAGGTGGGCCGCATGGCCAACCTCGCCCACGGCAGCGCCGTGGTGACCCTCGGGGAGACGATGGTCCTCGCGTCGGTTTGCGTCGCGGACCCTCGCCCCGGCATCGATTTCTTCCCTCTCACGGTCGAGTACCGCGAGAAGACCTACGCAGCCGGGAAGATCCCCGGCGGCTTCTTCAAGCGCGAAGGGCGCCCGACGACCAAGGAGACGCTGGGCAGTCGCATGATCGACCGGCCCATCCGCCCGCTCTTCGCGGAGGGATACCTCGCGGACCTGCAGATCATCTGCACGGTGCTCAGCTACGACGGCGTCAACGACGCCGACGTGCTCGCGGGCATCGGCTCCTCGCTCGCGCTCATGATCGCCGGCGTCCCGCTCCAGGGGCCCGTCAGCTGGGTGCGCATCGCCCAGATCGGCGGCAAGCTCGTCGCGTGGCCCTCCGACAAGGACCTGCCGGAGGCGGCCCTCGATCTCGTGGTCGCGGGCACGAGGGACTCGGTCAACATGGTCGAGGCGGCGGCCCGCGAGTTGCCGGAAGCGGCCACCCTCGACGCGATCCTGCTCGGGCATGAGATCGTGCGCGGGATCTGCGACCTCCAGACGGAGGTGCTGCAGGCGCTCGGCATCCGGCCGGCGCACGAGACGTTCGAAAAGCCCGCCGACGCCAACGCGCCGCTGCGGGAGATCGCCCGCGAGGCCTGCAAGAGCCAGGTGCGCGCCGCCATCGTGCAGCCCACCAAGCCCGCGCGCCAGCAGGCCCTGAAGCCGATCGGCAAGGGGCTCGTCGAGAAGTACGGCGACCTCGAGGAGACCGGGGCGGCGGGCAAGTGGCCCGTCGCGGCGGTGAAGACCGCCTATCGCGAGGTCTGCGACGAGGTCCTGCGCGAACTCATCCTCGAGGGCAAGCGCGTGGACGGCCGCGGCCCGGCCGAGATCCGCGAGATCCGCTGCGAGATCGGGCCGCTCCCGCGTGCCCACGGCTCGGCGCTCTTCACGCGCGGCGAGACGCAGGCGCTCGTGGCCGCGACGCTCGGCACCGGCCTCGACGAGCAGGTCATCGACGGCCTGCAGGACGAGTACAAGAAGCGGTTCATGCTCCATTACAACTTCCCGCCCTACTCGGTCGGGGAGGTGCGGCCGATCCGCGGCACCAGCCGGAGGGAACTCGGCCATGGCGACCTCGCGGAGCGCGCGCTGGCGAACGTGATCCCCGCGCCCGAGGCGTTCCCCTACACGCTGCGTCTCGTCTCCGAGATCCTGATGAGCAACGGCTCCTCCTCGATGGCGAGCGTCTGCGCGGGCACCCTCGCGATGCTCGATGCGGGGGTCAAGATCGAGTCGCCGGTCGCGGGCATCGCGATGGGCCTCGTCAAGGAGGGGAACAAGGTCGTCGTGCTCTCGGACATCCTCGGCGACGAGGACCACAGCGGCGACATGGACTTCAAGGTCTGCGGCACGGCCAAGGGCATCACCGCGCTGCAGATGGACATCAAGGTGGCCGGCGTGAGCCGCCAGGTCATGGAGCGCGCGCTGGAGCAGGCGCGCCAGGGGCGCGAGCACATCCTCGCGGAGATGGCGAAGGCCATCCGCACGCCGCGCGAGGACTACTCGCCCCACGCCCCGCGGCTGCTGACGATCAAGATCAACACCGAGAAGATCGGCGCCGTGATCGGGCCCGGCGGCAAGATGATCCGCCAGATCCAGCAGGAGACCGGCACGAAGATCGAGATCAGCGACGACGGCACCGTGAAGATCTACAGCGCCGACGGCGACAACGCCGCGAAGGCGCGCAAGTGGGTCGAGGACCTCACGCTCGAGGCGGAGGTGGGCCGCATCTACGAGGGCCCCATCGTCGACGTGCGCGACTTCGGGGTCTTCGTCCAGATCCTGCCCAACATGGACGGCATGATCCACGTCAGCGAACTCAGCGACGGCTACGTCGAGCGTCCCGAGGACGTGGTCAAGCGCGGCGACATCGTGAAGGCGAAGTGCATCGCCGTCGATGACGCGGGCCGGGTCAAGCTGAGCCGCCGGGCGGTCCTCATCGAGGAATCCGGCGGCACCTACGAGCCCCCCTCCGGCGGCGGCGGGCGCGGCCCCGGGGGCGGCGGCGGGGGCCGGGGCGGCCGCGGGGGAGGAGGCGGCGGCGGCGG
>CAZMXP010000058.1:16584-29826 GCA_964570285.1 uncultured Planctomycetaceae bacterium | reverse complement strand
CCCGCATTGACGGAGAAATGCGGCGAGCCGGCGCGACGCAGTCCCGGCGCAGCCGCAGCCGCCCGACTCCAGGCGGGGTTTTCAGACAGGCCCTATACCCGCCAGAGTTCCGACTCGCCGAATCGGTCGCGCAGCAGCGCCGCGATCTGGCCCTGGTGCCACGCCTCGTGGCGGACCATCCGGCGCAGCCTGTCGCGCTCGCGCGGGAGGAAGGCGCGCATCGCGGCGGCGAAACGCGCCGCGTCGTCGGCGAGTTCGCCGGCGATGCGGCCGGGCGTCCAGCTCTCGTCCCACTCCTTGATCTCGTCCTCCTCCGGGCGCCCCTCGAGCGTGAGGCGCAGGAGCTGCGTGCATCCCGCGAGGTGGCGGAGCATGCGGCCGACGGTCATGCCGCCGCCGCGGGCGGCGAGGTCGGCGGGGGCGAGCGCCCGCGCCATCGCGACCGTGCGCTCGCGGGTCCACCGCCAGTGCGCGAGCAGCTCGCTCTCGTCGGTGGAGGCGCCATCGTCGGCCGTCACGGTGAACACCTCGCGCAGGGGCGCGTACTGCGAGCCGCCCAGCCGCGCGAGGGGCCGGAGCCGCAGCGGATCGACGGTGCCGTCGGGCAGCAGCAGCTCATCGCGCAGGTGGACCAGCACCACCTCGCCGAGGAAGACGCGGCTGCCGCCGACGTCGAGCGCGCGGTCGAGCCGGCACTCCATCGAGACGCCGCACTCGGCGATGCGCGGCGGCCTGACGATCTCGCTCGGCAGCGCGGTGAGCCCCGCGGTCCCGAACTCGCTCACGCCGTAGGGGTGGTCCACCGACGTCTTCACCATGCGCTCGGCGCTCTCCTCCGAGACGATCCCGACCACGAACTCGCCGGTCTCGTCGATGTTGCGCCGCGTGTCCTTCGGCTCGCCGCCGCGCCGGCTCCCGACCGAGATCATCACGACCGGCGGCTTGCTCGAAAGCGCCTGGAAGTAGCTGAAGGGCGCCGCGTTGACCGACCCGTCGCGCCCGCGCGTGGAGACCCACGCGACCGGCCGCGGCACGACGACCGAGATCATCAGCCGGTAGGCCGCGCGGGCGTCGAGCGAACGGGGATCGATGCGCATCGGCGTCCCGCCCAGCCTACCGCAACGGACGGTGCCGTTCCCGCCGGCCGCGCGGCCGCCGCCAAAGGCGGTCGGCCGCAGCGGCCCGCAAGCTATGATGCGAGCCATGTACGCCACGCCCTACGCGGTCCGCTTCGCCGACGTGGACAACGCGGGCATCTTCTACTATCCGCGCTTCTTCCACGCGTTCCACGTCGCGTTCGAGAAGTGGTGGGAGACGGAGGTGAAGCGCCCCTACCACGTCATCATCGGCACCGACCGCGTCGGCTTCCCCGCGGTGCACATCGAGACCGACTTCATGCGCCCGGTCACCTTCGGCGATCCGATGGAGATCCGCGTCGGCGTGAAGCGCATCGGCCGCACCTCCGTCGTCTTCCGATTCGAGATGAGGAACCGCGAGACCGGCAACATCCACTGCTGCGCGGAGATCACCAACGCCGTCGTCGACATGAGGACCTTCCGCGCGATCGAACCGCCGCCGGCGATCCGCAAGGCGCTCGAGTCGATCCTGCTGCCGGCGGAGCATGGTTAGCGAGCCTCTCCTCTGCGTCGCCACCCCGGCGGAGGGCGATCTTCTGGGGGCGCGGGGGCTGCGGCCGCTCGTCACCGGCATCGGCCCCGTCAACGCCGCCGTCGCGCTGACGCGGGAACTCGCGCGGCGGCCCAGGACCGCCGCCGTCCTCTGCTGCGGCGTCGGCGGCGCCTACCCGGGCTCGGGCCTATCGGTCGGCGACGTCGCGTGCGCGCGCACCGAGTGCTACGCCGACCTCGGTGTCGCGGCCCCGGAGGGGTTCCTCGACATGGAGGCGCTCGGCTATCCCGTCGTCGCGGGCGACACGCCCCTCTACAACCTGCTGCCGCTCGAGCTCTTTCCCGCGCCGCGTCGCGTGCCCTTCGTCACCTGCACGACCTGCACCGGCACCGACGAGGCGGCGCGCGCGCTCGAGGCGCGCACCGGCGGCGCCGTCGAATCGATGGAAGGGGCCGCGATCGTGCACGTGGCCCGCCTGCACGGCATCCAGGTGGGCGAGATCCGCGGCATCTCGAACATGGTCGGCCGCCGCGACCGCGGCAGCTGGCGCGTGCGCGAGGCCGCGCGCGCCGCGCAGGAGGCGCTGCTCTCGTGGCTCGACGGCTGAGGCTCGGCATCAGCCCCTGCCCGAACGACACGTTCGCGTTCCACCATCTCGCGTCGCGGGGCGGCTACGACGTCGTGCTCGACGACATCGAGGCGCTGAACGTGCGCGCCGAGAGGGGCGACGTCGACCTCTGCAAGATCTCCGTCGCCGCCTACCCGCGCCTCCGCGAGGAGTGGATGCTGCTGCGCTCCGGGGGCGCCGCGGGCTACGGCGTCGGCCCGCTGCTCGTGGGGAGGACGTCGGGGGGGCCGGGGGGCCCGTCGCCCGCTGCGCGGGCTATGGGCCCCAAGGGGCCCGTCGAGATCCCGGGAGAATGCGCGACCGCTGCGCGGGCTATGGGCCCCAAGGGGCCCGTCGCGATCCCGGGGGAGCGCACGACCGCGGCGCTGCTGCTGACGATGCTGGGCACCTTCGAGACGGTGCCGATGCGTTTCGACAGGATCGAGCAGGCCGTGCTCTCCGGCGAGGTCGAGCAGGGCGTGCTGATCCACGAGGGCCGCTTCTCCTACGCCGGCAAGGGCCTCGTCCTGATCGCCGACCTCGGGGAGGTGTGGGAGAGGCGGATGCACGCACCCCTCCCGCTCGGCGCCGTCGCGATCCGGCGCGCGCTCGGCGGCGAGGTCGCCCGGCGCGTGGATGAGGAGATCCGCGCGAGCGTCGCGCACGCGATCGCGCACCCGGAGGCGAGCGCCTCCTTCGTGCGCGAGCACGCACAGGAGATGGCGCCGGAGGTCGTGCGCCGGCACATCGCCCTCTACGTGAACGAGTACACGCTCTCGCTCGACGAGCGCGCGATCGACGCGATGCTCTCGCTCTTCCCGCCGGGGAGGGGCGACGTGTTCGTGCCCCGGTAGCGGCCCCCCTACCGCCGCTGCGCCTCCGGCAACTGCCCGAGGATGTAGAGTAGCCCGCCCGTCTTGAGCCGCACTTCCGGCCGGCTCCCGACGTAGGCCTCGCATCGCGCGCGCGCCGCGGGGGAGAGTTCGAGGCCGAGCAGCGACGCGGCGTGGTCCACGAGCGGCGCGCCCTCCGGCGGCAGGATCGGCTCCCCGAACTCGGAGACGGCGCGGCCGAGGAAGTTGATCCGCTCGACGATCGACTGCGCGCCGAGCCACGCGTCGCCCGCGGGCCACCCGGACACGTCGGGGGGGTCGAGCGGCACCTGCCCCATCCGCGCGAGGTGGTCGCGCAGCGTCGGGATGTCGGCGCCGCGGTCGAGGCCGGTCTGCCGGAGGAAGCCGATCGCGAACTCGACCGGCGCGCTCGGGCCCGCGTCGCGCGCGCGCGCGGAGAAGAACGCCTTGCTCGTGAGCAGGCGCGCCAGCGCCGGCCGGAGGACCCAGCCCGCGTCGCGGACCTCCGACGCGATCTCCTCGCAGATCGCCGCGGGCGGGTCCGGGTAGAGGAAGGCCTCGCAGAGGCGCCGCGCGACAAACAGCGACGCCTCGAGCGGCCGCTCGCGCAGCGTCAGGTCGACGATGCCGCCGTCGGCGTCGCGCGGGTCGCGCGCGATCGACGGGTCGGTCGTGCCGAAGATCACGTCCGGCTGCCCGACCGCCGTCTCGTAGAAGGGGGCAAGGTCGTCGTAGCCGAAGCGCCCGCGCACGCCGAAAATCGTCTTCTCCGTCGCGTCGTGGCGCCGCGGCTGGTAGCGCACCTCCCAGTGGCCGTCGGGGTCGCCCTGCCCCCGCGAACCGTAGACGAGAAAGCCGGTCAGCGCCCGCGCCGATTCGCGGATGTCCTCCTCGGTGTAGCCCCGGCCCTCGCCGAGCATGAAGAGTTCCCAGAGTTCGCGCGCGAAGTTCTCGTTGGGCGCCTCGAGGGTGGACTCGCGGCCGTTCAGCCACTCGAGCATCGCGCGGTCCTTCGCGACGGCACGGAGCAGCGCACGCCAGTCGTAGCCGAGGCCGCCCTCCGCGGGCGCGAGGGCGAAGCTGCGCAGCAGTTGCACGTGCCGGTGCAGGAACCAGCGCGCCTGCTCCTCGAAGTTGCGTTCGCTCGTCGCGAAGTGGTCGTGCAGCAGGAAGGCGACCCGCTCGCGGAAGGGCACCCGCGAGCGCAGCAGCAGTTCGAGCCACCAGTCCCGGTTCGCATGCGGCGCCTGGTGCGCGTCGGGCCACGCCCCCGCGCGGTACGCGCCCATCGCCCGCGCCTCCGCGGCGGCGTCGACCCCCGAGTCGAGCAGCGCGCGCACCGTCTCCGCGAGTCCGGCCGACACGGCGTCGCGGATGCGCCCGGGCGGCGCCCCGAACTCCGCGCGGCGGAGCAGGTGGCGCGCGAGCTCCTCGTCGAGCCGGTCGCCGGCCGGCTCTAGCGCGAACTCCTGCGTGTAGAAGAGCGTCGCGCTCGCGTCGCCCGCCCGGACTGTTGCGAGGGTCTCCAGGGGGCGCGGGGGCGCGAGAAAGCGGGCGGTCGTCTCGTCGACGCGCTCGATCGCCACCGCGACGCCGTCGAGGAGCACCTCCCCCGGGGCGCCCGCGACCTCGACCGTCTCGCCGCCGGCGATGGGCACCCGCGACGTCCCCGCGGTCGGGCCCGTCAGCACCGTCAGCGCGATGGCCCGGGCGGCGGCGGGCGCCGCTCCGCCCCCGCACCCCCCAAGGATCGCCAGGGAGAGAAGCAGGATCCAAGCCCCATTCACGCCCTCCAGTACACCAAGAGCGCGCGGGGATTGCCCGCGCGAACCGGGCGGCCCCGTCCCGGGGAGGGACGGTAAAGTGTTCCGCGTCAGACGAGGGTGATCTCGCCGGTGCGCCGGAAGGGCTCCGGGAAGAGGGGGCCCGAGCCGAGGCCGAGGTGGCGTTCGACCAGCTCCGCGTAGATCTCGCGGAAGTCATAGTCGTGGCCGAGCTGGGGGCGGTCGCCGATGTCGCTGTCGAGCACGCTGCCGGTGATCCTCCCGCCGTCGACGGCGCCGCCGCAGACGAGGAAGGCGTTGCCGTGGCCGTGGTCGGTGCCGGCGCTGCCGTTCTCGGCGTTGCGCCGGCCGAACTCCGAGATCACGAGGATCGCGCAGTCGCGCCAGCGTCCCCTCGCGGCGAGGTCGCCGGCGAAGGCGCCGACCGCGCCGTCGAGTTCGGCCATCAGGCCCGCGTGGGTGCCGGCCTGCGCGGCGTGCGTGTCGAAGCCGCCGAGGCCGGTGTAGAAGATGCGCGTCCCGAACGACGCCTGCGCATGCAGCAGCCGGCTGACGGTGCGCAGGTTGTTCCCGAGCGCGGTCGCGGGGTAGGTCGCGGGATCGATCCAGCCCGCGGTCTCGCGGCCCACGCGGTCCACCAGCGCGTGCGCCCGACCCGGAGCGGAGCCGGCGAGCAGCGCGCGGGCCGCCGCGACGCGCGACTCGTGGTCGGCGACGCGGGCCGCGTCGCCGGCGATGCGGAAGTCGTCGAGGCCGTCGATCGCGAGCGTTTGCGCGGTCTGGGCGTCGAGATCGCGCCTTCGCCCGAGGCCGACGGCGACGACGCCGAGCGGTTCGAGCGGGTCGTTGCAGTAGGCGTCGGCGAAGCGGCCGAGCCAGCCGCGGCCGTCGCCACGGCGCGGCAGGTCGCGGACGCCATGGCTGTAGATGTCCTGGCTCGTGAAGTGCGAGAGGTTCTCGCCGGGGTAGCCGACCTTCTGCACGACGTGCAGCTCCCCCGCATCCCAGAGCGCCTTCATCCGGCCGAGGTTCCCGTGCAGATGCCAGCCGCCGGTCAGCGGCAGCAGGCGGTCGCGGCCCGGCTCGAGGCGGAGCGTGGGTCGCCGCGCCGCGTAGGCGGAGAGGTGCGCCGGGACGACGGTGGCAAGGCCGTCGTTGCCTCCGAGCAGGTTGATCACGACGAGGAAGCTGGCGGGCCCGGCGGGCAGTGCCGCGCGGGCGCGTCCGAGGCCGAGGATCGGCGTGATCGCGGCGGCGGCGGCGCCCTTCAGGAAGCGGCGGCGGCCGATCGGAGTCTGCGAGAACATCGTTGCGGTCTCCTGTGTACGGTTCTTGGTGCAGAGCGCGATGTGGTGCGGACCGGTCGGGAGACGCGCCTCGCGTGTGCGCATGGTTTCCCCCAAGTCATTCTAGCAACGGTCGGGCACCGTGGCCATCGCAAGTTGCCCGTGGATGCCGCGGCGGCGGAGTCGTCTAATGTCGGGCGTGAGCGACCTCTCGGCCCTCTCCCCAACTCCGTTCGCCGCGCCGCGGCCGGTGGGGAGGGACTCCCGCGCCGGCCTGCGGCTCGGGAACCCGGCCCTGCTCCTCGCGACCGGCGTCGTGCTGCTCGGGCTGCTCACGCGCGCGGGCCACGGCGCCTCCCGCGACGGGCTCTGGCGCGACGAGGCCAACGCCTACTTCGTCGTGACCGAGAGCGGCTCGGTGACGGAACTGTTCGACAACCTCCGCACCGAGAGTTCGCCGCCGCTCGAGCCGCTGATCGAGTACGCGCTCTACCGCGCGGTCGGGCCGGACCCCGCGGCGATGCGCACGCTCGTCCTCCTCTTCGGTGCGCTCTCGGTGCTCGGGGTCGTCCTCGTCGGCTGGCGCGCCTTCGGCCCCGCCTGCGGCATCCTCGCCGGCCTGCTCGCGGCGACGAGCCCCTACCTGATCCGCATCTCCGGCGACATCCGCAACTCCTCGATCTTCGGCCTGCTCGCGGTGATCCACGCCGCGGCCTACCTCCGCTACCTCGAAGGGCGGTCGCTGCGGCGGGCGTGCGTCTGGGCCGCGAGCGCGGCCGCGATGGCCTACGCGCACTACTACGCGTTCGGAATCGTGGCGTGCGCCGGGATCGGGGCGCTGGCGACGTCGCGCCGCCGGGCGGAGGCGCTGCGCATGGCCGTGGCCGGCACCTGCTTCCTCCTGCTCTACGCCCCGTGGCTCCCCTCATTCCTGCGGCAATTCGGTGCCGACCTGCAGCCCTGGTACCTGCCGGGGACCGATGCCGCGGGCCTCTACGCGGTCCTGCGGCTCCCGCTCGGCTCCGCGGGGGCCTATCTGGTCGCCTGGGGCCTGTTGGGCAGCCTACTGCTTCTCTACAACCGCACCCCGGCCTCGGGGGCGCCGCGGGAGGGGCCGCGCCTGCGCTTCTGGGGGCTCATCGCCGTCAGCGCGGCGCCCGCGGCGCTCGCGTGGGTGATGCAGGTGTACGTAGGCGCGTTCGACGAGCGCTACCTGATCGCCATGGTGCTGCCGCTGCTTCCCTGCACCTGCCTCTCCTGGTCGCGGATGTTTGGCGGCGAGCCGCTCACGGTGCGGCTCCCCGCGCTGCGCGAAGCGATCACGCTGCGCGGCTCCACGAGGCGGCGCCTCGCCTATCTCCTGCTTGCCGCCGCGTTCGCGACGCAGTACCTCGACCCGGCGCGATGGCTGCGTCCGTCGAGCCCGGTACGCGAGTTCGCCTCGCTCATCGGCCGCCACGGGAGGCCGGACGACCTGATCTGGATCTTCCCCGCGCCCTACGCCTCCTCGTTCAACTACCACTTCGCGGGCCCGCAGGCGCAAGTCGCCTTCCCCTTCCGCGGCCGCGTCACGAAGGTGGACTGGATCGGCCTGCGCGAGCGCGAGCAGAACCCCAAGGTGATCGCCGAGTTCCTCGACGGCCTCGCGGCCCACCTCGCGAAGGGGCGGCGCGTCTGGGCGGTCATCGTCGAGAGGCTCCCGCTCGACGAGGCGTGGTCGTTCTCGACCGGACCCGGCCCCGTGCACGCCTCGCGCCTCGCCCGGGCCGAGATGCACGTCCACCGCCAGGCGCTGCGGCTGCTCTACACCCGCGCGCGCGTGCGCGGATGGTGGGACCGGCCGCACGTCGACTACCACGAGGGGATGGTGCTCGCGCTCTTCGCGCCGGAGGGCGCCCCCCGACCGCGCTAGTCGAACGGCAGCACGCCCGCGGGGATCTCCGCCCGCGCGACGTGCTCGGCGCGGTAGACCCAGAAGCGCGGGTTGCCCTGCGCGATCTCCCAGATGTTCTCGCCGCCGGGCGTGATCTCGAAGATCCTGCCGACCGTGCCGGCGACGACGAGGATGTTGCCGTTGGGCAGCCGGTCCGCGTCGCCGACGGCGCCGGCATAGAAGTCGGGGGTCTCCCTGTAGACGAACGACTCGGACACCGTCTGCGCCACCGTGTCGTACGCGTAGGCGACGACGCGGGAGAACTGCGGCAGGTAGGTGTTGCCGTTGTCGAAGACGAGCAGCGTCCCGTCCTCCTGCATCTCGGGCGCGTGCTGGAAGCTCATCAGCCCCTTCCCCCCGAGCCCCCCATCCCCGAGATGCACGCGGATCTCCCCGCTCGGGTAGTGGACGCCGAAGATGCGGTTCAGGTGGCGCACGGAGACCCAGATGAGGCTGTTCACCGGGTCCCACGCCGCGGAGTTGCTGTGCGTCCAGTCCTGGCCCTCGTTGGAGCGGCCGGTCTTGAGGATCTCCACGGGATCGACCTCGTCGGTCGAGACGTGGTCGAAGATGTCCCACGTCCAGAGCACGTTGTTCGCGGCGTCGACGAGCTCGAGCTTGTCGCCCTCGTAGGTGAGGGCGCCGACCGGACGGTGCGTGTAGGTGAGGCAGAGGTAGTTCCCGCCGGGGCCGATCGTGACCTCGTGGTGCACCTTGACGCCGTCGCGGCTGCGCCAGACTTCCGTGCCGTCCCAGGTCGTCTCGTAGGCCGTCTGCGTGCGCGCCACGGGGTCGATGAAGATGTGCAGCAGGTTGCCGTTCGGCAATACGCGCGCGTCGGTGAAGGTGCCGCGCTCGCGGCGCCAGAACCAGACGACCTCGCCGGCGTCGTTGACGAGCACGAGCGCCGTCACGCGCTCCGGCCCCGTCGGCGGCGCGATGTCCAGGATGTTGAAGAGGCGGTAGCCGGGCTGCGTGCGCAGAGCGTCGCGGCGCACGAGGTTGAAGCGCGGCAGGTCCGGCGGGAGCAACAGCACGCGGAAGCGGTTCACGGGCCCGGTGACGAGCACGTTGCCCTGGTCGTCGAGGACGTCGACGACCGCGTGCACCTCGCCGCGGTCGGGGAGGTCGGCGCTCGGCGCGACCTCGGTCGCCCCCGAGACGTCGATGCTCTCGATCAGGTCGGTCAGCGCGGCGTCGCGGTAGAGGCGCACGCGGAAGCTGTCGCGCCCCTGCTCCGCCCCCCAGCGGATCAATGGGCGCGGGTCGTTGGCCGCGCCCTCGGGCGCCGGCGAGAGGAGCGAGAAGGCGGCGGCGTTGAGCACGATGCCGCCGCTGCCGCCGCAGCTCGCGGCCAGAAGGGCGAGGGACAACGGGAGAAGCGAACGCATGGCGCGCATTATCCTCCCTGCGGGGTCGGCGAATCAACCGCGCGCGCGGCGGGGCGCCTTCATGCTCGCCAGCACGGCGGCGGACAACAGAAGGTGCGCGACCGCGAGGCCGATCAGCGCCCAGACGCCGGAGAGCGTCGCGTAGCCGAGCGCCGCGTCGCTCCCCCCCTGCCACTCCCGCAGCGTCAGCCAGCCGAGCTGCCACGTCCAGCCGAGCAGGAAGGTCGCCGCCACTGCGATCCCGCCGGCGACCTTCAGCGACGTCCGGCCGCTCACTTCACGTGGTCGGGCCACTCCTCCGGCGCGAGATAGCCGTCCATCTCCTCCTCGAGCACGGGGAGGGCCGCGGCCTCGGCATGCAAGGTTACCACGTCGCGAATGAGGGGGGCGTCGGGGGGAGTGTCGATGTGCCAGCCGACGAGGCACTGCCTCTTGATGGTGGAGAGGCGCCCGTCGCGGGCGACGTTGTTGTCATACTGCCAGACCTCGCCGTTCTCGACGACGAGAAGCCTGACGCGCCAGCCGAGGTCCTCCATGGCCTCGACCTCGCAGCCGAAGGCCGTCGGGACCACCGTCTCCCTGCGCTTCTCGTGGCCCGCCTTCAGGCTTGCGTAGGCCTCCCGGGAGGCGACCAGCGGCCGGCCCCGGTGGGCGAGCAGCACGAGTTCCTTCGCCGCGTCGGGAGTGGAGAGCGGCTCGAAGAAGAAGCCGCGCTCGAGCCAGTCGATCGCCGCCTGCCTCCGGTCGGGCCACTGGGGGTTCTGCGGATCGGTCCAGACGAGCAGGTCGTAGATGGTGTGCTTCGCGCCGACGCAGCGGCCGAGTTCGACGCCGGGCCGGAGTTTCAGGTGCTTCAGGTCGAGGGTGATGCGCCGCGCGGGCTTGGTCTCGTGGGTGCGGCAGCGCGGCGCGTCGTGCGGCCGCGTGTAGAAGGGGTCGGCCTTCACGATGCGCCCCTGCGGGTCGGTCGTCACGAAGACCGGGCACGAGAGCGGCCAGCCGTTCGCGAGCCACTTGTTCTCCTGCGCGCTCCACGGGTCGCACGCGAAGCGCAACAGGCTGCGCGCCCCCTTCGGGAGGTTCTTGCACGCTTCGAGCTTCTCATAGCCGAGCAGCATGCTGCAGTCGCTCCAGCGCGTCGGCTTGCCCTGCGGGTCGGGCGTGAAGAGGTCGCTCCACTTGACGAGCAGCTCGGGGTCGAGCGCGGTGCCGTCGGCGAGACGCGCCTGGAACCAGACGCCGATCCAGCACGGCGGCGACTCGTCGGCCTCGATCGCGCCGCGGAGCAGCAGTTGGCGTTCGCCATTGGCGCTCACCTGGCAGTCGACGACGCGGACCTCCTGCGCGGAGGCGGCGAGGGCAAACAGCAGCAGCGAGAGTTGGCGCATGGGGGGAGAATAACCGATGCGCCGATGGCGATGCTCTTCATCCCCCGCGAGCCCGGCGACGAGACGCGCGTCGCCGCGACCCCCGACAGCGTCGCGGCGCTGCGCAAGCGCGGCTTGCAAGTGGCCGTCGAGCCGGGGGCGGGACTCCGCGCCGGCTACCGCGACGAGGAGTACGCGGCCGCCGGGGCGACCGTCGGGGCCCAAGGCGACGCGGACGTCCGCGCGCAGATCCACCTGCCGACGCCCGAAGAGATCGGCGCGTTGCGCGAGGGGTCGAGCCTCGTCTCGTTCCTCTGGGCCCCCGAGAACCCCCCCCTTCTCGCCGCATTGGCGGCAAGGCGCATCTCGGCTTTCTCCCTCGACGCGATCCCGCGAACGACGCGCGCGCAGGCGATGGACGTGCTGTCGAGCCAGGCGAGCATCGCCGGCTACAAGGCGGTGATCGCCGCGGCCGCCCGACTGCCGCGCATCCTGCCGCTGATGATGACGCCGGCCGGCACGATCCGGCCCGCGCGGTTCGTGGTCGTCGGCGTCGGCGTCGCGGGGCTGCAGGCGATCGCCACCGCGCGAAGGCTCGGCGCCGTCGTCGAGGCGACCGACCCGCGGCCCGAGACGAAGGAGCAGGCGGAGTCGCTGGGCGCGCGCTTCCTCGAGGTGAAGGGCGTCGAGGCGCGCAAGGGCGAGGGCGGCTACGCGGCGGAGCAGGGCGACGAGTACCGGCGCGCGCAGGCGGCGCTGCTCGCGGAGGCCTTCGCGCGCGCGGACGCGATCGTCACGACGGCGCTCGTCCCCTACCGGCGCGCGCCGATCACGGTGACCGCCGACCACGTGCGGTCGATGCGGCCGGGCAGCGTCGTCGTCGACCTCGCCGCGCCGCGCGGCGGCAACTGCGAGCTGACCGAGCCCGGCAAGGCGGTCGAGAGGCAGGGCGTCTGGATCCTCGGCGAGACGGAGTGGGCGCGCACGGTGCCCGCGCACGCCTCCGACATGCTCGCGCGAAACGTCCAGCACATCCTGCTCGACGCCCTCGACAGGGAGGGCGCGTTCGCCTGGCGCCTCGACGACGAGATCGTCGCGGCGGCGCTCGTCACGCACGGCGGCGAGATCCGCGCGCCGGGGAGGCCCCGATGAACACCGGCATGGTCCTGATGCTGCTCTACGTCTGCGTGCTCGCGTCGTTCGCGGGCTACCAGCTGATCTCGAAGGTGCCGCCGACGCTGCACACGCCGCTGATGTCGGGCAGCAACGCGATCTCCGGCGTGACGATCCTCGGCGCGATGGCCGTGGCGCGCGTGGGCGACGCGGCGCCCTTCGGCCTCGCGACGCTGCTCGGGGCGCTCGCGGTGGCCCTCGCGACGGTGAACGTCGTCGGCGGCTTCCTCGTGACCGACCGCATGATGCGGATGTTCCGCGGCAGGAAATAGCGGATGGAGCCGCTCGTCCACGCCGCCTACCTCGCCTCGGTGGTGATGTTCATGCTCGCGCTGCAGCGCATGGGCCGCGTCCGCACCGCGCGGCAGGGCAACGCGCTCGCCGCGGGCGCGATGCTGCTCGCGGTGGTCGCGTCCTTCGTCGAGATGGGGCGCATCGACCCGGTCTGGATCCTCGCCGGGCTCGCCGTGGGCGGCGTCGCGGGCACGCTGCTCGCGCTGCGCGTGCCGATGACGCACATGCCCGAGATGGTCGCGCTGCTGAACGGCTTCGGCGGGCTCGCGAGCGCGCTCGTCGGCCTCGGCACCTTCTTCCAGGCCGCCGACCCCTCCCCCGGCGGGATCGCGGGCGCAAGCCTCGTGCTCACGGTGCTCGTCGGCGGCCTCACCTTCAGCGGCAGCCTCGTCGCCTTCCTGAAGCTGAGCGAGAGGATCGCCGGCCGGCCGATCCTGCTGCCGAAGCGCCACCTGCTGAATCTCGCGCTGGCGGCCACGGCGGTCGCCGCGGCCTGCCTGCCGGGGGCGGCGCCGCTCGTCGCGGTCCTGCTGCTCTCGCTCGCGCTCGGCGTCACCCTCGTGATCCCGATCGGCGGCGGAGACATGCCGGTCGTGATCTCGCTGCTGAACAGCTACTCCGGCGTCGCGGCGGCGCTCGCGGGCTTCACGCTCGGCTCGCCGGTCCTCGTCGTCTCGGGCTCGCTCGTCGGCGCGGCGGGGCTGATCCTGACGAGGATCATGTGCAAAGCGATGAACCGCGGGCTCGGAAGCGTGATGTTTGGGGGGTTCGGGGGCGAGAGCGCGGGCGCGGGCGGAGGCGAGTACGGGCCCGTGAAGAGCTGCTCGCCCGACGAGGTGGCGATGCTGCTCGCGGACGCGCGGCAGGTCATCCTCGTGCCCGGCTACGGCAACAGCGTGCTGCGGCGCGGCCAGAATTTGATGC
>CAZMXP010000058.1:0-16574 GCA_964570285.1 uncultured Planctomycetaceae bacterium | reverse complement strand
GGCTACGGCATGGCCGTCGCGCAGGCGCAGCACGCCGTGCGCGAACTCGCGTCGATGCTCGAGGGGCGCGGCGCGACCGTCCGCTACGCGATCCACCCGGTCGCGGGGCGCATGCCCGGCCACATGAACGTGCTGCTCGCCGAGGCGAACGTGCCCTACGAACAGCTGGCCGAGATGGACGAGATCAACCGCGACTTCAGGAACACCGACGTCGTGCTCGTCGTCGGCGCCAACGACATCGTGAACCCCGCGGCGAAGAGCGACCCGCAGAGCCCCCTCTACGGCATGCCGGTGCTCGACGTCGAGGAGGCGCGCTCGGTCTTCACGATCAAGCGCTCGCTGGGCGCCGGCTTCGCGGGCGTCAAGAACGGCCTCTTCGAGCACGAGCGCAACACGATGGTCTACGGCGACGCGAAGAAGGTCCTCGAGGAGGTCGCGAAGGCGCTGAAGGAGGCGTAAAGCCGCGCGCCGGGGTTCCTCTCACATGATGATCGGGACCGTCAGCAGGGGAAGCAGCAAGCAGACGAGGGAGAGCGTAGCGATCAGCCCCCCTCTCCTTGCAAGCGTGAGGAGGGCCAAGCCGAAGGCTGCGAGCGAGGCGACGCCGGGGGCGAACGGAGCGCGTCAGGTCGACGGACGACCACGAAGACGCGAAGGCACGGAGACAGGGAAGAGTCGGACTGGCGCGCGTCCCGCGTCGGCAGCACTCCTTCGTGGCTTCGCGCCTTCGTGGTTTTCCTGCCCTATGGGAGGCTCTTTGACGCATGTGATTCTGGCGCAATCGGCGAAGTATCCAAGCCGTAGTAGCACAAGCCTCGGGCGCTGTGCGCCCTCGCGACGGCCTTCGGCCGATCCGGATCGGGCGTAGCGGATTTGATAAGGAACCCAGGAAGGGAGGAAACCATGAGCGTCAGGGGGAGCGCTCTTGGACTGAGATGAATCCAATCCCCCGCTTCCTCGGTTCCTAGGTTCCTGGGTTCCTTCTTCCAACCTCAAGACGACGGCTGTGATCCGCCGCACCGCCCAGTTCCCGGTGGCATTGGGCGTGCCCTTGCACCCTGCAAAGCTCGCGCGGCAACATCCTCGCGCGCCTCCGAACGCTTCGGACCATTCATGGCCCATAGCCCGCGCAGCGGGCGAGGGGCCAGAACACTCCCCAAACCCGCGATCACTTGGTATCCTCGTCGGTCCCTACGCGCCTGTAGCTCAGTGGTAGAGCGCTGGCTTCCCAAGCCAGCTATGTGGGTTCGATTCCCATCAGGCGCTTTTCTTGGGGGGCCCTAGGGCCCCCCAAGAAAAGCCTAGGGGCCATCAGCCTTCCACGTGGGCCGGTTCGGACGCCGGCTGCGAGACCTCGTACGGCCCCGGATGGCTGTGGACAGCGTGCACGCACGAGCTCTCCTTCTGCCACGTCGATCTCAACCGCAGCGGCGCCGCCTTCCAGCGCCTGCTCGGGGAGGCCTTCGCGAGGCGTACCGGCGTCGAATCCGCCAACAAGCTCGCCGTGCGCGAGTCCGCCCCGCGGTCCTCTCCGGCGCAAGGGATGCCTCGGTGCGTCGTGCGATGCCGGCCTCCGCTTCACGGAGCGCATGCTCGCGGTCACCCGCACCCTGCCCCGCCAAGGTCGCGACATCCTCGCCTTCTTCGGGGCTACCATCCGCGCCCGGCGTCGCCGGCAAGCGGGCACCGCTCTTGCGAACCGCGGGCATTGTCGCACGCCGCCGGGAGGCGCCCGGCGGCCCCCGGGCCCCCTACGCTTCGACGTGGACGGGCTCGGCGATCGGCGTGCTCTTCTCGACCTTCTTCGGCAGCGGCACCTTGAAGGTCGCGCGGGTGCCGGCGCCGGGGGCGGTGTCGAGCACGATCGTCGCGCCGGTGGCGCGGGCGATCGCGTAGACGACCGAGTAGCCGAAGCCGGTGCTGCGCCAGGTGCCGCTCTCCTCGGGGAAGGGGTGGAAGACGCGCGGCAGCGCGAGCGGCTCGATGCCGGGGCCGTCGTCGGCGACGGCGAAGGCGAGGTAGTCCTCCTCGCCGTGCGCGCCGGGGAGGTAGCCCATCGCGAAGGTCACGTCGCCCTTGCCCTTCGGCGACGCCTCGATCGCGGAGCGCAGCATGTGGCGCAGCGCGTGGGTCAGCAGGAAGGGGTTGATCCGGATGCGCGGCGAATCCTCGAGCATCTCGTGCACGGTCACGTCGCGCTCCTTCGCGAGCCGGCTCGTCGCGCCCAGCGCGGCGCGCGCGCAGGCGGCCGGCTCGATCTCGCGCACCTCGGCGCACTGCGAGTCGGCGAGGCCGCGGTGGCGCTCGACGACATCGGCGATCCTCCGCGCCTGCCGCTCGATCGCGTCGAGGCGGCGGTCGGCCTGGCCCTGCGAGCGCGCGAGCTCGCACTGGCCGAGGATCACCGTCACCGGCGAGACGACCATCTTGCAGAGCTCGGAGGCGATCAGCCCCACCGCCGCGAGCGCCTCGCGCTCGTCGCCGCCGCGCGACAGCGTCTCGATCTCCTCTCTCAGCGCGAGGCGTTCCACCTCCGACTGCGTCAGGCGGCGCAGCACCACGCAGATCGCGCAGACGGAGGTGAGCAGGGCGAGTACGGTGAGGAGCATCATGGCTTAGGTCCCTTCGGGCAGCGTGGCGAGCCACGCGGGCCAGTTCTCATCGGGGGGGGGCGCGGGGGCCCGGGCGAGCGCCGCGCGCACGTCCGCGGCCTGCGGGCCCTGGAGCAGGTCCACGAGGACCTCGGCGGACTGTCTCACCCCGAGGCGCGCGAGGCCGCGCAGCACGCCGCGATGCACCTCGGGATCGGGGTCGGAGAGCAGCCACTCGAGGCGCGACGCGAGATCGCCGCGGGCGATGCGGAGGCCGCCGAGCGCCTCGGCGGCGGCCGCGCGCACCGCCGGATGCTCGGTCCGGTCGCGGGCGAGGATCAGCAGCGGCGCACGCGCCGCCTCGATGCCGGCGTTGCCCATGAACCGGACGGCGTCGATGCGCCTGCCGGTGTCGGGGTCGGCGAGCGACTTCAGCTCGACATAGGAGTGGAGGTCCCTCCGGCTCCAGAGGCGCGTCGCCTCGCGCACCGCGAAGGCGTCCGACGGGAGGAAGCGCGGGTCGCGCTGCAGCAGCAGGAGCACCTGCGCGGCGGGCGCGCCCTCGGCGCGCCGCAGCGAGGCCGCGATCGTCGCGCAGCAGACCGGGCTCCCCTCCCTCGGCTTCCAGTCGGGGTCGTTGAGCAGCCGCTGCGCCGCGGCGAGCGTGGAGAGGCTGCCGATCCTGCCCATCGCCTGCAGCGCGAGGAACCGGTCCTCGGTGTCGCCCTTGACGAAGAGCGACGCGAGGAAGGAGTCGTCCTGCCTCGCGACCGCGCGCGCGAGCAGGTAGGTGCGGGCCAGCAGGCGGTGCGGACCGCCCTCGACCAGCAACTCCTGGAAGAGGGCCGCGACCGGGCCCTGCTCGAGCCCCTTCTCGGCGAGCACCTGCAGGACCTCGGCGTGGAACTCGACGTAGCGCCCGTTGCGCGCCACGTCCACGAGGAACTGGAGCGCGCCCGGGTCGTTGAGCGAGGCGACCTCCCTCAGGATCGCGCGGCGGCGCTCGAGGTTCTCGCCGATGCCGGGCCGGCGCCCCTCCAGCTTGCGGAACTCCGACTTCAACTCGTGCAGACGGTCCGGTCCCTTGCGGTCCTGAGCATGGACCGTCCCAGCGGCGCCCACGACCAGCGCCGAGACGAGGAGAATCGAGCGGAACAAGACACCTCCTCATCGGCCCCCGGCCCCCCCCACATGTAGCCCCCGGGTGTTTCCGTTCGGTTACACTCCGGCGCCGGAGCCGGGCCGCAGGCCGGCTCCCCGAGCGGCATTCCCGGTGCAGGGAGCTTAGAATCGACCGGTCTCGGGAGGAAAACCATGCGTAGGGCCACACTGCTGCTCACTCTTGCCGCCGTTGCGGTCGCGGGCGGCGCCGACCAGGCGCGGAGCCTCTTCCTGAAGGGCGACTTCAAGGGCGCCAAGGAGACGGCGCAGCGGCTCGTCGAGAAGGACGAGACCAACGGCGACGCGTGGCTCGTGCTCGCGGACGCGCTGCTCAAGCTCGACGAGCCCGCGGACGCGTGGACCGCGCTCGAGCGCGGCATCACCGCGGTGCCCGCGAGCGCGATGCTGCGCATGCGGCTCGGCGACACCTTCCTCAAGATGGCCGAACTCGAGACGCGCACGAGCCAGGACGGGACCACGATCCGCAACTACTACAGCGACGCCGCGCGCATGTACGACGAGGCGCTCGGCATCGACCCGAAGGCGGCCGACGCGATCTACGGCAAGGCGTACGTCGCCTACAACCTGCAGGACACCGAGAACGCGCGGAAGCTCCTCGCGGACTGCCTCGGCGTCAACAAGGACCACGCGAAGGCGCACGCCCTCCAGGCCTTCATGCTCTACAACGACAAGAAGTACGCGGAGGCCGCGACGAAGTACGAGATCGCCCTCAAGGTGGACGACGGTGACCCGGTGGACATGGTGCGCTACGGCCACTGCTTCTACGCGCAGGGGAAGAGCGAGGAGGCGAAGAACGCCTACATCGCCGCGCTGAAGCGGCATCCGACCGACGACACCGCGATCCGCTCGGGGCTCTACTACGTCTCCGGCAAGGACTGGCGCAAGACCGAGGGGGTGCTGAAGGAGGCGACCGAGCAGGCGCCGAAGTCGGCGCCGGTCTGGTACTACTTCGGCTACGCGAAGTTCGTCAACGGCTCGTACGACGAGGCGCGCGACGCCTACCGCAAGGCGTCGGAGATCGACCCGAAGAACGCGACCTACGTCTACAGCGCGGGCTACGCGCAGGAGAAGCTCGGCGACGCGCAGGAGGCGCTCGACGCCTACCGGAAGGCGCTCAAGGCCGACCCCGCGTTCGTGGAGGCGGCGCAGCGGTTCGAGGGCATGATCCGCATGCAGGCGAACTTCGACGCCGTGGAGAAGCTCTACGAGGAGCTGCTCCTCCTCGCGCCCGAGAACGCGGACGTGCGCAACAACTTCGCGCTGACGCTGCGCGACTGGGCGGAGGCGCGCGGCGCCGCGAAGGACGCAAACCCGCCCGCCGACGTCAAGCGGCGCATCAAGCGCAGCGGCGAGGTTTACGAGATGGCCGCGGCGCTCCTGCCCGACGAGGCGCAGCTCCAGAGCGACACGGGGCTGCTCTTCGACTGGTACCCCTGCAACCGCAACGACGAGAAGGCGATCCGCTACGCGCGACGCTCGATGGAGGCGGGCAACTACACCTGCCGCGACGGCTTCAACGTGCTCGACCGCGCCTGCCGCCGCGCCGGCGACTGGGAGACGCTCGCCGACTACGCCGAGCGCGTGCTCGTCTCGCTCGAGGACCAGGGGCTGCACGCGATCGCGCCGACCGCCGGCGGCCAGATCGAGACGGTCAAGCACGACACGCCGCGCATGATCGCCGTCGCGAAGAAGGCGATCGCCGACGCGAAGCCGCACCTGAAGAAGGCGGAGTAGGCCCCTCGCGGCGCCGGGGACCGCGGGCGGGGCCCCCGGCGAACCCTATCCACCTGGAACAGACTCAACGGCCGCCCTGTGCCGTTGAGTTTTCCAGCCAGCCGAGCGTGAACCCGTTCCACTCCTCCGCCATCTCGACGCAGGCCAGGTGGCTCGCGTGCGGGCCGCGGAAGAGGTGGTAGTCGCAGCCGGGGATCCTCGCCGCGACCGCCTCGCCGTAGCGCGGCGGCACCTGCACGTCCATCTCGCCCGCGGTCACGAGCACCGGGCAGTCGATCGCGCCGAGCCGGTCGAGGGCGTCGTGGGTCTTGTCGGCGTGGATATGGCCGAGGATGCCGCGCGGGTCGGGCGGCTCCGCGAGGAAGGCCGCCTCCATGCCGGCGACGGCGGCCTTGTTGCCCTCGAGGAACGAGGGGCTCGTGATCCACATCAGCGCGTAGCGGACAAACGCCTTCAGGTCGCCGTGGCGCACCGGCTCCTCGAGAGTCTCGATCATCCGCACGAACCACTCGTCCGACCGGCCCCAGGTGCCGTGCAGCTGCGCCGAGAGGACCTTGCCCGGATGGCGCAGCAGCATCTCCTGCGCGACGGTCGAGCCGAGGCTCAGGCCGCTGATGTGCGCGCGCTCGATGCCGAGCGCGCCGAGCAGGTAGGCGGCGTCGTCCGCCATCACGGCCATCGAGCAGCTCTTCGGGTCGCCGGGCACCGTCGAGAGGCCGACGCCGCGCGAGTCGTAGACGATCGTCCGGTAGCGCTCGCGGAAGAAGGGCACCTGGGCCGACCAGAAGCGCCGGTCGGCGCCGGTGCCCATGATCAGCAGGAGGGGCTCGCCCGAGCCGTGCTCCTCGTAGTGGAGCCGGATCCCGGACGGGAGGCTGGCGAACGGCATCCCCAGAGGCTAACGCAACCGCGCGATAAAGTCGTTCCAGGGAAACAGCGGGCCCGGGCAGAGCGTGCCCTTCACCTTCTCGTGGGGGATCACGCGGCTGGTCGGGATGCCGAACTCGCCCTGCAGCGTGCGCACGAGCCGCGCGGTCGCCTCGAGCTGGCGCGAGGTCGGCCGCTGCGCGGTGAAGTCGCCGACGAGGCAGACCCCGATGCTGTTCTCGTTCCACCAGTTGTCGTCGTTGGCGCTCACGCGCGCGTGCGCGCCCTCGGACTGCCGCTTCCACCGGTAGCCGACCTCGATCTCGCCGTCGCCGGTCTGCGTGCCGTTCCCGATCACGAAGTGGTAGCCGAGGCCGTCCCACCCCTTGGCCATGTGGATCCTGTGGATCGCGCCGGCGGAGCCTCGGCCGCTCGCCATGTGGTGGATCACGATGTACTTCCACGCGCGCGGGGCGGCCTCGGGCCGCCAGACCACGGGAAGCGCCGTGGGCAGGGTCGCCCGCGGGGCGCGGGGGGCGATGTCGGGGGGGGGCGGGGGGGCGGCCCGCCTCGCGGGGCGGTAGTCGCGCAGCGCCCGCGTGACGCGCTCCGCGTCGGCCGCGCTCAGCACGAACCCCTCGCCGCGCCGCAGGCAGGGCTGGTCCATCGACATCGACCTGCCGTTGACGAGGCACTCGTTCGAGTCCGGCACGAACACCAGGTTGTCGGGCGGGGCCGAGAGTTCCACGTAGCCGCCCGCGATGTCGTCGCGGTAGTGCAGCCTCAGGTCGGCGGCGAGGCGGCCGAGGCCGACATACCGCGTCTCGGGGACGGCGAGCCCCGAGTCGTCGCGGGTCTGCGTCGACGTCGAGGAGCACGCCGCGGCGATGCAGAGCAGCACGAAGACGCCCCGGAACGCCCGCGGCGCCCGCCCTGCCCCCACTGTTGCCTCCGCTCCCATGCGCTCTCCTCGGTCGGCGGCCGGCGGTGCCGCCCACAACAACCGCCCACAACAAGCGATTGTGGACCTAACAGTAATAGCCAACTAGGGCTGCTGCAAGCCCCTTCCCACTACCGTTCGGTCAGAGCGGCGCGAGGCTGTAGAAGAGGAGCGCCGCCGAGTAGAGGCCGGTCTGGGCGCAGAGCACGACCCGGGCGAACGCCTCCGTGACCTCGCCCCAGTAGCTGTCGCGCCCCGCCCCCATGCGGTGGCGCACCTCCCGGTTGAGCACCGGCAGGCCCACGCCGAAGAACCAGGTCAGCACCGAGAGCAGCACCAGCAGCCCCGCGACCTCGGTCTGGAGCACCCGGCAGAGCGTCAGCAGGATCGCCGCGACGTGGTTCAGGACGGTGAGCGCGAGCACCATGCGCAGCAGCGGGTGGTTCCGCACATAGGCCGCCGTCTGGTCGGCGAGCGACCCCTGGTCGGTCGGATCCTGGACCGGGAGCTGGCGGTTCATCGGCATCTCCGGCGCGGCGGGCGAGCGCCCCACCGAGTCTACCCTTGATCGGCCACCGTGCGGGCGCGGCTGAAGCGCCCGGGCCCCCGGGGCCGCGCCGCTCACTCCGCGAACTTGTAGCCGACGCCGCGCACGGTGAGGATGATCTCGGGCTCCTGCGGGTCGCGCTCGATCTTGGTGCGGAGCTTGTTGATGAAGTTGTCGATGGTGCGCGCGGTGCCCTCGTAGTCGTAGCCCCAGACCTTGTTCAGGATCTGGTCGCGGGAGAGCACCCGGCCCCGGTTCTCGACCAGGTAGCAGAGCAGCCGGAACTCGCGGTTGCTCACCTCGACGTCCTCGCCGTCCACGAGCAGCGCCTGCCCCTTCATGTCGAGGCGGATCCGGTCGTGCTCGAAGTCGAGCACCGGGGCGTCGGCGGTGCCGCGCCGGCGGAGCGCGGCCTTGATGCGCGCGGCGAGCTCGCGCGTGCTGAAGGGCTTGGTCACGTAGTCGTCCGCGCCGAGCCCGAAGCCGAGCAGCTTGTCCTGCTCCATGTCCTTCGCGGAGAGGATCAGCACGGGCAGCGTCGAGTCGTGCTTGCGGATCGTCTTGCAGACCTCGTAGCCGTTCAGCTTCGGCAGCATCAGGTCGAGCACGACGAGGTCGGGACGCTGCTCGAAGACCATCGCGAGCCCCCGCTCGCCGTCCGCGGCGTCGATGACCCGGTAGCCCTCGTGGGTGAGGCTCTTGCGCAGCCCGAGGCGGATGGCCGCGTCGTCCTCGATCACCAGCACCAGCGGTCCGCCGTCGCGATTCATGCGCCCACTCCTTCCGATCGCCTGCCGGGGGCCGCCGCGGGCAGCACGACGAGGAACCGGCTTCCCCCGCCGGGGGCGTCCTCGACCCGGATCCTGCCGCCGTGCGCGCGCACGATGCCGCGGGCGATCGCGAGCCCGAGCCCGGTGCCCTCGACCTCGCGCGTGACGAGATCGCCGATGCGGTAGAACTGCTCGAAGATCCGGTCGCGCTCCTTCGGCGGGATGCCCGGCCCGTTGTCCTCGACCGCGAGCACGACGCGCCCGCCGCCGGGCGCGACCCCGAGGCGCAGCACGATCCGCTTGTCGTCGCGCGGCGTGTACTTCCACGCGTTCGAGAGCAGGTTGCTGACCACCTCCCCGAACGCCTCCGGATCATGCACCACCGCGGGCACCCCCCCACCGATCTCCACCCGGAACCTCTGCTCGTCCAGCCCCGTCGTCCGCCGGAACCGCTCCGCCTCCCGGAGGACCACGGCCCCCAGCGGGCCGGTGGTCCAGGCGAAGCGCCGCCGGTGCGCGTCGAGCTTGCCGAAGTCGAGCACCTGCTGGATGAGCCTGCCGAGCCTGTCGGTCTCCTGCGCGATCACCGAGAGACACTCCTGGCGCTCCGCCTCCTCGGTCACCTTGCCGCCGCCGAGCATCTCGACGAACATCCGGATGGAGGTGAGGGGCGTCTTGAGCTCGTGGGTCACGTTGCTGACGAATCCCGACTTCAGCTTCGCGAGCTTCACCTCCCGGGTGACGGCCCTCACGGTGAGGAAGCCGCCCGCGAGGATGCCCGCGACGGAGAAGGCGATGATGTACCGGTAGAAACGCTCCCGGTCCGCCGCCTGTTCCCGCACCGACGCCGACGAGATGCGCGCGACCGCCACGTGGCCGGGCAGGAGGTCCATCGGGACGGTGACCCCGAGCGCCGGCGCCTCGGCGGCGGCGACGATGCGCGCCTCGACCCCCTCGCGCGCGCCACCCCGCGCGGACTCGACCACCCGGTCGAGATACTCCCGCAGGCGCTCGGGCGCCACGGCGAGCACGCTCAACTCCTCCTCGGCGGCGCCCGGCCGCACGTAGAACTGGCCGAGCAGCCTCGGCTTGCCGTCCCGCGGGAAGCGCGGCGCCTCGCGCACGAGCGCGACCAGACGCGCCTCCCGGTCCTCCTGCGCCCTGACCCCCTCGCGGTAGAGGGGTTCCCCCGACCCCTCCCCATCCACCCGCGCGAGGAAGCGCTCCGCCTCGGCGGGGGCGACATGCCCCGCGACGCGGTTGAGCACGCCGATCCAGCGCATGCCGAGCAGCGCCTCCGGCGTCGCGGGGCCGCCCGAGACGAGGGCCGTCGCGGCGAAGAGCAGCGCGAGCGACTCGCCGAACTCGTCGCGGCAGAGGGGGTGGCGACGGGCAAACGCGAGATCCAGCGCCGCCTTCTCCTCGTCCGAGACCTCGTGCCCCGTGTAGCGCGAGGCGAGTTCGGCCGCCTCGCGCTGCGCGACCGCGTCGTCGGCGAGCGCCGCCTCCCGGCCGAGGTAGAGCGGCTCGCCGGAGGGCTGGAGGATCCGCCCGTCGGCCCCGACGCGGTAGGCCTCGCGGAAGAGCCGCGTCTCCTTCTCGAGGCGCCCGCCCTCGAGGTCGAAACCGATCGCGAACGCGACGTCGGCCAGGTCGCGCAGGTCGTACTGGCAGCGCGGCACGAGGTCCGTGCGCAGGAACCGCTCGGCGTCGCCCCGGATCTGGTCCTCGACCTGCCGCCGCTCGTGGCCGATCGCGACGAGGCCGAAGACCGAGAGCAGCACCGACTGGAAGAGCGCGAGGAAGACCACGAGCACGACGATGCGCGTCTCGGCGGGGATCCGGCGCAGCCAGTACACGGGCGGCCATTGTAGGGGGCGCGCGGGTCACGCCGGGGTCACGCCGCCCCGGGCCTCAGGGGAACCGCACGTCCGTCAGGTGCTCCAGCCGGAAGCGCTCCTCCTTGCCCGAGGGCAGCCGCACGAGCAGCCCCTCGCGGATGCGGGCGTCCACGACGCGGCCCGAGACCTCCTCGCCGCCCTTCAGGAAGGCCACCTCCTTGCCCTCCATCGCGCTGAAGCGGTTCCACGCGTTCTCGAGGTCGTCGTACTGCCCCTGCTTGATGCAGTCGAGCCAGCGCTCGAGTTCGCGCAGGATGTAGCGGAGGATCCGCGCGCGGCGGAGCGGCGCCTTGTCGCGGGTCTCCTCGCGCAGCGAGGTCGCGCTCCCGCGCAGCTCCTCCGGGAACTCCTCGCGGAGCTGGTTGATGTTGACGCCCACGCCGGCGACCGCGCGCGGCGTCGGCACGCCGTAGTCCTTCACCTCGAGCAGGATGCCCGCGACCTTCCTGCCGCGCACGACGATGTCGTTGGGGAACTTGATGCGCGCGGGGAGGCCGGCGACATCCTGGATCGCGCGCGCCACCGCGGTCGCGAGCGCGATCGTCAGCACCGAGGCGAAGGTGTCGGGCGGCTCGAGGTCGAGCAGCAGCGAGAAGATCACCGCCTTGCGCGGGACGGTGTGCCACCGCCGCGTGCCGCGCCCGCGCCCGGCGGTCTGGTGCTCCGCGATCACGAGCGTGCCGTGCGGCCGCCCCTCGACCATCAGCTCGAACGCGATGTCCTGCGTCGACGTGACCTCCTCCTTGTAGTAGACGAGCCCCGCGAGCCGGTCGCAGCGGAGGCCCGCGCAGACCCAGTAGGGGAGGAGCCGGTCCGGCGCCTCCGCGAGCACCCAGCGCCCCTCGGCGTCGGTGTCGAGCACGAACCCGTCGGCCAGCAGCCGCGCGCGGATCGCCTCCAGCTTCGCGGGGCCGAACCCGAGGCGCTCCGTGAGGGTCTCCGGCCTCACCCCCTGCGGGTTGGGCCGGAAGACGCTCAGGAACGCGGTCAGCTCGGCATCCGGCGTCTGCGGGGGCATCCCTTCCGTTGTACGGTTTCGCGCTAGGATTGGCCAGCCGCGCCGCGGCGCCGCCGCAGCCGCTCGAGCCGGTGGTCGAGCGCGCGCAGCGCCTGCTGTCTCAGCCGCGGCTCGAGCGCGATCTTGCCGGTCAGCAGCCGCGAGCGCGCGTCGAGCGCCGCCTCCTCGGCCCTCCCGAAATCGCGCACCCTGTGCTCGAAGTGCTTGCTCAGGTCCTCGAGCGCCTGCACGGAGAACGGCAGCGTGTCGCGGCGCACCTCGAGCAGCGCGGCCGACTCCGCGTGCCGCCCCGCGCGGCGCTCGAGCAGCGCGAGCCTCTCCAGCGCGCGCGGGTAGAGCGCGTGGCGCGCGGCCGAGAGCCCGTCGAGGGAGGCCCGATACGCCTCGCGCGCCTCGCGGTCGCGCCCGAGCGCCTCGTAGAACGCGCCGAGGTTGCCGAGCACCACGGGGTGGCCCGGCGCCTCGGTCTCGCGCGCGAAGCAGACCGCCATCGCGGGCAGCGTCAGCACGTCGAGCAGGTTGTGCTCGAAGACGCGCGGGATCGCGGAGTGGTCCCCCTGCAGGTAGGAGAAGTAGGCCTGCGGGCATTCGGCGCCGGGCAGGTCGTCGGCGCGCGCGAAGCCGACGAGCGCCCGCTCCAGCGTCTGCAGGCGGCAGTCGGGGAAGGCGCCGCGGTAGAGGCTGCGCGCGATCTGGCAGAGGTCGAGGTGGTTGCGGGGGAGCGCGAGGGGGAGGCGGTGGAACGCGAGCCGCCCCGACAGCCGCGGCGCGTCGAACCCCTTGCCGTGGAAGGAGACGGCGACGTCGAACGACGCGAAGCGGGCGTTCACCTCGCGCAGCAGCGCCTCCTCCTCGGTGAGGTCGCTCAGGAAGAACTGCTCGACGACGAACTCCGCGCCCTCGAACCAGCCGAGCCCGAGCAGGAAGACGTAGGTCGAGACGCCGCCGCCGAGCGACGTCGTCTCGCTGTCGAAGAAGACCGCGCGCGTGAGGTCGACGCCCGACAGCGACGGGTCGCGCGCCAGGTCGGCGAGAAGCGGCGGCGCGGGGCGGCGGAGGTCGCGCAGCGGGACCGACCCGTGGGTGTGGCCGACGGGGAAGCGCTCCCTCCTCACCCATGTGGCCCCCCAGCCCCCCTCCCATCGCCCCCCGGGCAACTCGCCGCCGAGCGCAGGCGCCGCCGCCACGGGGGCGGCAATCCTCCTGAGCTTGTCGAGGAGCGCCATCGGCCCCATTGTCCCGGCGGGGGGGGACGCCGCCGGAAAGCACGCTGCCGCAACGGGTTAGGGAGAGAGACCACCACATCTGGTGGTCGGGCGGCCTCAAGGCACAATCAGCGGAGCAGTTCGAGCAGGCGCTCCGCCGCGGGGCGCTCGCGGTAGCTGCCGGGCAAGAGCGCCTCGCGCACCCTCCCCTCGGGGTCGATCAGGAAGGTGCCGCTCCGGGCGACGCGCCGGGGCGGGAAGGGCGAGGGATCGACCATCGAGAAGGCCTCGATCGCCTTGCCGCCGTCGTCGCTGAGCAGCGTGACGCCGGTGCCGAGGTCCTCTTGCAGGCCGGAGAGCCGGTCGGGCGGGTCGGCGCTGATCGCATAGAGCTCGGCACCGAGCCGCGCGAAGGACTCCTTCAGGCCGGCGAGCTGGACCAGCTCGCGCTTGCAGTAGGGTCACCACGCGCCGCGGAAGAAGACGAGCACGATCGACTGGCCGCGCAGCGAGCCGAGGCGGAAGCGCGCGCCGTCGCGCACGCGCACCGCCTCGATGTCGGGGGCGAGCGTGCCGGCCGAGGGCACCCCCTTCTGCTCGCGGTAGGTCGAGAGGCCGAAGAACCAGCCGGCGTAGGCGCCCGCGATCGCGGTGCAGAGGATCGCCGCCGCGATCCGCTTTCCCTCCCGGGACCAGGCGATCCAGGCCCAGAGGACGCCAACAACCATCGGGAGGAAGGGGAGGGGCGCGGGGAGGTCGGGCAGGCCGAGACCGACCGGCACGAGAGCGAGCAGGTTGCCCGCGACGACGAGGATCAGGGGCCAACGCACAGGTGCAGGATACGCCCCGCGACCTCTTTTCCGAGCGCACCGGTCTGCGGCGCGGGGCCGACGCAGGCGGGACAGCCGTTCGCGCAGGGGCAGCGCGAGACGACCTCGCGCGCCGTCTCGAGCAGCAGCGGCCAGAGTTCGTGCATCTTCTCGGCGAGGCCGACGCCGCCGGGCGCGTTGTCGAAGAGGAAGAGCGAGGGGCGGTCGAAGTCGGGGCTCCTGATCTCCGCCTTGCCGCGAACGTCGGTGACGCTGCAGCCGAGGTAGACCGGCAGCAGGTGGCGCAAGAGGTGCGCGAGGCCCGTCCAGCCGCCCGCGTGGCGCGGGTCGCCGAGCCCCGCTTCGGCGGCCGTCGCGGGGTCGAGCAGCATCCAGACCGACGTCGTCTCCATCTCCTCGGGCGGCAGCGCGATCTCGCCCGCGCCGACGTTCTCGCGCGTGTAGAACTTGATCTTCTTGTAGACCGTCGCGAGCGTCTTGACGCCGACCTCGCCGCGGTGGAGTTCATGCCCCGGACCCCTGACCATGGCATCCGCATGGACGACGCGGACGTCGACGTCGACCTCCGCCTCGGTGAAGTAGTCGGGATTGATCCGCTTCGCGTAGGCGCGCCGCTCCTCGTAGGCGAGCCTCGTGATCAGGAACTGGTCGCCCTGGTGGCCGTAGATCGCGCCCTCGTGGATCTGCGTCATCGCGTCGGGGCGGTCCACCTCCGCCATGACGGTGTTCTTCTCCTCGTCGAGGACGACGAAGTAGTCGACATCGGCGGAGGAGAGCGAGACGTCCTCGGCGGGGTAGGCCTCCGCCATCCAGTGGTAGCGGCCGCCCGCCTTGTGCAGGATCTTCGCCTCGCGCGCGAGGTAGTCGAGCACCTCGCCGGTGACGGGATTGCCGCCGAAGGTCGCGCCCTCGTCGAAAGGCAGCTCGAACGCGGCGCACTTCAGGTGGTTGACGAAGAGGATCAGGTTGTCCGGGTCGGCCACCGCGCTCTCCTGCGGTCGCTCGAAGAGGTACTCGGGGTGCGCGGCGATGTACTGGTCGAGCGCGGTCGAGCGGCAGACGAGGACCGCGAGGCTCGTGCCCGAGCGGCGGCCCGCGCGCCCCGCCTGTTGCATCGTCGAAGCCAGCGTGCCCGGGTAGCCGGTCAGCACCGCGATGTCGAGGGAGCCGATGTCGACGCCGAGTTCGAGGGCGTTGGTCGAGACGACCTCGTGGATCTCGCCGCTGCGAAGGCCGCTCTCGATCGTGCGCCGCAGCTTCGGCAGGTAGCCGCCGCGGTAGGCGCAGACCGTCTCGAGCGGCAGGCCGCGCTCGCGGTTTCGATCCTTCAGGTACTTCGTCAGCACCTCGACCATCTGCCGCGAGCGGACGAAGTAGATCGTCTGCACCGCGCCTCCGGCGAAGAGCCCCGAGAGCCGCCGCACCTCCTCGATGGAGTTCGCGCGCAGGCCGAGGTCGCGGTTGACAACGGGCGGGTTGTAGAGCACGAAGTGCCTCTCGCCCCGCGGGGCGCCCGACTCCTCGACCAGCTCGACCGGCACGCCGAGCAGGTTCTCCGCGTGCTCCTTCGGGTTCTTGATCGTCGCGGAGGAGCAGACGAAGACCGGGTCGCTTCCGTAGTGGCGCGCGATGCGCCGAAGGCGCCTGAAGACGTTCGCGACGTGGCTGCCGAAGACGCCGCGGTAGGCGTGCAGTTCGTCCACCACCACATACCGGAGCCCCTGGAAGAGGTCGGTCCACTTGACGTGGTTGGGCAGGATGCCCGAGTGCAGCATGTAAGGGTTGGTGACGATGATCTCGCCGCGCTCGCGCAAGACCGCCCGCGTGCTCGACGGCGTGTCGCCGTCGTAGGTGTAGGCGGCCACCCCCTCCGGCAGCCGCGCGACCACGGCGTTGAGCTCCGCGACCTGGTCCTGCGACAGCGCCTTCGTCGGGAAAAGGTAGAGCGCCCGCGCCCCCTCCTTCCGCACGGCAGCATCGAGGACCGGCAGGTTGTAGCAGAGCGTCTTCCCCGACGCCGTCGGCGTGACGACGCAGACGCTCTTGCCCGCGTGCGCGAGATCCGCCGCCGCCCGCTGGTGCGTGTAGAGCCGCTCGAACTTGTATCCCTTCAGCGTCGCGAGCAGCCCCGGGTGGACCCACTCCGGGTAGTCGGCGAACCGGGCCGCCTTCGGCTCGAGCGTCTTCCACGTGACGACGTTTTCCGCGTAGCGCGGGTCAGAGCGCAGCCGGTCGAGCACCTCCTCGAGCGGCAGCGTGGCCTTCGGGATCGACGTCACAAGGCGATTGTGACGGAGAGGGGGGACGGGGCCCGTCGCCCGCTTCGCGGGCTATGGGCCCCAAGGGGCCCGGAAAGGACCAGGGGGCGATGCGATCGCCCGCCTCGCGCCCACTCGCGCCGCGGTGCTCCAGGCAGGACGGCGGCGATCAGGCTGACGTCGAGGTCCTGCAACGCATCCCCCGGGAACGGCTCCGGCGAGGATCCAACGGAGCACCGAGCGTGCTCTCGCAGCAACTCCGGCCATCGCGACGACACTCGCGGGCGGTACGATGCGCGCCGTTGCAGGACGACGCTTGGCTGGTCCTCGAGGGTGAGGTCAAGGTGGGCGACCTGCTCATCGCGGAGCGGCATCCGCTCCGGCTGGCCGTCCTCGGCAGCCATCGCACGACCGCGCCGATCCCCGGGCTCGGGCAGGGGCCGACGCTCGACGCCTGCGGGCACATGCTGCTCAAGTTCTTCGCGGCGATCTCGCCGACGCGGCCGCCGGAGCGCCGGAAGCACGACGCGGGAGACCTGCTTGCGCTGATGCGCGTCGCGTGGGAGCAGGTCGATGCCGCGGAGCGCCGTCGCCTCGCCGAATTGATCCACAAGGGCGCCGCCGACGAACTCGAGGCGATCCACGCCGACCTCGTCGCGGGGCGACCCGTCCGGCTCTAGAGCCCTTGATCCCGCTTGATCGTGCCGGATGAGTCACGTTCAGGCGGCGAT
>CAZMXP010000057.1:0-31699 GCA_964570285.1 uncultured Planctomycetaceae bacterium | reverse complement strand
CGACGTCACCATCGCCGACCTCGTCGCCGACCTGCGCGCGCCGACGCCGAGCGCCGCGGCGGAGGCGGTCGTGCCCGACCGCGCCGCCGTCCGGGGGTGGCTCGACGAGCGCAAGGTGCGCCTCTCCCGCGCGCTGCGCGCGAAGGTCGACGACCTCGCCGCCCGGCTGCGCGAGATCGAGGCGTCGCGCGCCTTCCGCGACCCCCTCGACCCGGTGCGCCGCCGCGAGCAGGAGCTCGACGCCGTGGCCGGGCGGCTCACGCGCGCCTTCGGCGACCGGCTCAAGAGCCGCCGCGCCGATCTCGACCGCCACGCGGGCCGCCTCGACGCGCTCTCGCCGCTGAAGGTGCTTGCCCGCGGCTACAGCGTCACGACGCTTCTCGGCCGCCCGCTGCTGCGCGCCGCCGACGCCCGCCCCGGCGACCGGCTCAAGACAACGCTCGCCGACGGAGAAATCTCGTCCACGGTTACGATAGTCGGGAATGGCGAAGAAGCAGGGCTTCGAAGCCCACCTTGAGGCGCTCGAGAAGATCGTCGAAGAGCTCGAAGCGGGCGAACTCGACCTCGACCACTCCCTCGCCCGCTACAAGGACGGGGTCACCCATCTCAAGTCCTGCTATGGCCTTCTCCGCGAGGCGGAGAGTGCGGTCAAGAAGCTCGTGCGCGGGGCGGATGGCGAGCTGACCGAGGAGCCGTTCGAGAGCGAGGGGAATTGACGGTCGACGCCTTCCTCGCCTCCACGCGCGAGTGGGTCGACGCGGCGCTCGAACGCTGGCTGCCGCCCGCGAGCGAGGAGCCGCGCCAACTGCACGCGGCGATGCGCTATGCGCTCTTCGCCGGCGGCAAGCGCCTGCGCCCCGCCATCGCGCGCGCCGCCTGCGCCGCGGCCGGCGGCGCCGCCGACGACGCGCTGCCCGCCGCCTGCGCGCTCGAGATGCTGCACACCTACTCGCTGATCCACGACGACCTTCCCGCCATCGACAACGACGACCTGCGGCGCGGCCTGCCCACCTGCCACCGCCGCTTCGGCGAGGCGACGGCGATCCTCGCCGGCGACGCCCTGCAGACCCACGCCTTCCTCGTGCTCGCGCGCGAGGTGCGTTCCGCGACGCGATCGCGCGCGCTCGTGCTCGCGCTGGCGGAGGCGGCCGGCACCGCCGGCATGGTCGGCGGCGAGATCGCCGACATCGATGCGGAGGGGAAGACGCCCGACCGCACGACGGTGGAGTTCATCCACGGGAGGAAGACCGCCGCGCTCTTCCGCGCCTCGGCGGTGATGGGGGGGATCTCGGGGGGGGCCGGGGGGGGGGCAGGGGGGGGTCTACTCGACGCCTTCGCGGCGTATGGCACCGCGCTGGGCCTCGCCTTCCAGATCGTCGACGACGTGCTCGACGAGACCGGCGATGCGGTCACCCTCGGCAAAAGCCCCGGCAAGGACCGGGCGGCGCGTAAGATGAGCTACCCCGCGGCCGTCGGGATCGACGGTTCCCTCGCCGAGGCGCGGCGCCTCGCGGATGAAGCGCAGGCGGCCGTGGCCGGGCTCGGGGACCCTGCGATGCTGGCGGCGCTCGCGGAACTGACGGTGACGAGGATCCGATAGCCGATGCGCATCCTTCCGACGATCGACTACCCCGAGGACCTGAAGCGGCTGCCGCGCGCCGACCTCGACCTGCTCTGCCGCGAGATCCGGGAGTTCCTGATCGAGAGCGTCACGGCGACCGGCGGCCACCTGAGCAGCAACCTCGGCGTCGTCGAACTGACGGCCGCCCTGCACTATGTCTTCGACATCGGCCCCGAGAAGGACCGGCTCGTCTTCGACGTCTCGCACCAGGCCTACGTCCACAAGATGCTGACCGGGCGGCGGAGCCGCTTCGCGACGCTGCGCAAGACCGACGGCCTCTGCGGCTTCACGAGCCAGTACGAGTCGGGCTACGACCTCTTCCATGTGAGCCACGCGGGCACCGCCGTCAGCACCGCGCTCGGCTACCGGCGCGGGCGCGACCATGCGGGCAAGCCGGTCGGTCGGACGATCGCGCTGGTGGGCGACGCGGGCATCGCGGCGGGCATGGCCTTCGAGGCGCTCAACCACGCGGGCGCGATGCCGGGCGAGGATCTGCTCGTCGTGCTGAACGACAACCAGATGTCGATCGCGAAGTCGGTCGGGGCGCTGGTGCGCTACTTCGACAAGCTGCGCGCGACCGAGCGCTGGGTCGAGACCAAGCACGAGATCCAGCGCGCGCTCGAGGTGATCCCCGTCGTCGGCACGCCGCTCGCGAACTGGCTGCCGCGGGTCAAGGAGGCGATCCAGCACTACATGAACCCCGGGCGCATCTTCGAGGAGCTGGGGTTCCGCTATTTCGGCCCGGTGGACGGCCACGACGTGCAGCGCCTCGTCTCGACCTTCCGCGACCTCAAGGAGACCAAGGGCCCCGTCTTCCTGCACGTCTGCACCGTGAAGGGGCGCGGCTACGACGTCGCCGAAAGAGACCCGTCGGGCTACCACGGCATCGGCGGCGCCAAGAAGGCCGTCGAGCCGCCGCTCGTGCGCGTGCCGAGCGTGCCGCCGCCGCCGGAGCGGGGCGACTGCCCGACCTACTTCGGCCAGGCGCTCTGCGCGCTCGCGAGGGAGGAGCCGCGCCTGCTCGCGATCACCGCGGCGATGCCCGGCGGAACCGGCCTGACCCCCTTCGCGAAGGAGTTCCCGTCGCGCTTCTACGACGTCGGGATCTGCGAGCAGCACGGGGTCGCGTTCGCGGGCGGCCTCGCCGCGGGCGGCGCGCTGCCGGTCGCGGCGATCTACAGCACCTTCCTCCAGCGGGGCTACGACCAGGTCGTGCACGACGTCGCGCTGCAGCAGGCGCACGTCGTCTTCTGCATGGACCGCGCGGGCATCGTCGGCGGGGACGGCATGACCGCGAACGGCGCCTTCGACATCGCCTACCTGCGCTCGATCCCGCACACGACGCTGCTCGCGCCGGCCGACCTCGCCGAGATGGCGGCGATGCTCCGCTTCGCGCTCGCGGAGGAGGGCGTCGTCGCGCTGCGCTGGCCGAAGGACACCTTCCTGCTCCATCCGCTCCCGGGCAACGACGCGCCGGTGCGGCTGGGGCGCAGCGTCACGCTGCGGGAGGGCGGCGATCTCGCGCTGCTCGCCTACGGCGCGATGGTCGAGCCGTGCCTCCTGGCCGCGGCGCTGCTCGCGCAGAAGGGCATCGAGGCCACGGTCATCAACGCGCGCTTCTGCAAGCCGATCGACGCCGACGCGATCCGCGCGGCCGCCGCGAACCACGCGCAACTGGTCACCGTCGAGGACCATGCGGCGCTCGGCGGTTTCGGCAGCGCGGTCGCGGAGTGCCTGCTCGACGGCGGCGCCGGGGGAACGCGCCTGCTGCGCATCGGCCTTCCCGACCGCTTCATCGAACATGGCGACCGGGCCGACCTGCTGGAGCGGTACGGGCTCAGCGCGCCGCGCATCGCGGAGCGCTGCCTCGCGGAACTCCAGCGGTCGCTGCGGACCCGGTGAGAAGGCTCGCCGCGCTCCTCGCGGTCGCGGCCGCCGGCGCGCTCTTCCTGCTGCTCCGCCCTCCCCCCGGGCCCCCCTCCGTCCTGCTCGTGACCTTCGACACGACGAGGCGCGACGCCCTCGGCAAGGAGACCCCGGGCGTCGAGGCCTTCCTGAAGACCGCCACGGCCTTCCCGGGCCTGCGGGTGCCCGTCCCGCTGACGCTCCCGTCGCATCTGACGATCTTCAGCGGGCTCCTCCCCGCCCGCCACGGCATCCACGACAACGTGACCTCGCCGCTGCCTCTCGAGCGCGGCTTCCCTCTGCTCGCCGAGGAGTTCCGCGACGCGGGCTACGCGACCGCCGCCTTCACCGCGTACTCCGTGATGGCGCCGCGCACGGGCGCGATCGCGGGCTTCGACCACTTCGACGGCCCGGTCGAGGCGAGCGCGGAGAACGACGCCGCGGGCCACCGGCCCTGCGAGGAGCGCCTCGAGAAGGCGCTCGCGTGGCTCGCCGCGGCGGACCCGGATCGCCCGTGGTTTCTCTGGGTGCACTTCTTCGATCCGCACGCGCCCTACCTGCCGTACGAGGGCGACGCCCGCCGCCGGGGCACGGTGGGCGCGACCGACCCGCGCGAACTCTACCGCGGCGAGGTGCGCCGGATGGACGCCGCGTTCGAGAGGCTCGTTCAGGCGGTGCCGGCGGAGACGATCGTCGTGCTCGCGACGGATCATGGGGAGGGGCTCGGGGAACACGACGAGCCCGCGCACGGCCCGCTCTGCTACGGCTCGGTGGTCGACGGCTTCCTTGCGGTGCGCGGTCCCGGCCTCGAGCCCGGCGCCGTCTCCCGCGGTCCGAGGAGCCTCGCGGACATCGCGCCGACGCTGCGGCGCTGGTGCGGGCTCGTGGAGCGGAGACACGACGGCGCGCCGCTCGACGGACCCCCGCACGCGCACGTGGTCAGCGAGTCGCTCTATACGTGGAGGGTGCATGGCTGGGGGCAGTGCTTCTCGGTGACGGACGGCCGCTACTCGCTCGTCGAGTCGGGCCGGACGGTGCTCTTCTTCGACCGCGAGAGCGACCCCGGCGAGACGCGCCCTCTCGACCCCTCCGGCTATCCGGAGTACGAGGCGCTCGACCGCGCGCTCACGGCCTTCCGCTCCCAGCCGCCGGGCGAGGTCCCGGTGGCCGCGTTGCAGGACAGCGGGACGCCCTACGGCGCGGCGCGCCGCCCGCTGACCTCCTACCTGTCGAGGCAGGAGAACGCGCTTCTCGACGACCCGCGGGAGCGCTTCCCCTACTGGCAGATCCTCGACAGCCAGCTCGAGCTGATCCTGATGGGGCGGACGCGCGGCGACACGATGATGATGTCGAGCACGATCGCGACGCTGGAGACGCTCGCGGAGCAGGATCCGAAGAATCCCGCGCCCTGGTCCTACCTGATCTACGCCCAGGGGGGCATGGCAAAGGCGACCGGCATCGCGAAGTGGAACCGCGCCGCGGCGCGCTCCGCGCGCGAGGCGATCGCGCGCGGCTATGTCGTCGCGTCGGTGCTGACGGAACTCTTCGCGCAGAGCCTCGCCGGCGGCGATCCCGACGACGTGCGGTCGGCGCTCGAGATCGCGTTCGGCGAGCGCATCGTGCCCGACCTCGGTTGCGTGACGCAGTTCGTCGATCTCTCCCTCGTGCTCGCGAACCGGGGCGACGGCGAGGCCCGGGCCCGGGCGCGCACCTACGTCGAGCGCGCCCGGCCCCACTTCGAGGACCCGGCCGACCAGCGCGCCCTCGACCGGCAACTGGAGCGGTTGCGGTGAGGCGGCGGCAACGATAAGGAGTAGCACAGAGACACAGGGACACAGAGGCGCGGCTTGGCGGCGCCACCGAACGAGCGCAGGCCGCTGCACGGGTCGTTCTGAACAAGGACCACGAGGGCAGGAAGGCACGGAGAGAGTGAAGGGACGAGGGTATCGGATTTGATGAGGAAGCCAGGAAAGGAGGAATCCATGACAGGAAAGGGGAGCATCCCGGGACTCGGATGGATCGAGTCCGCCCCTTCCTCGGTTCCTAGGTTCATGGGTTCCTTCTTCCAAGCTCAAGACGAAGGCTGTGGTGAACCGCGTGGCCTTGGGCGTGCCGCTGCACGCTCAAAGGCGCGCGCCTCAGGACGCGTTCGCCCCTGAAACCCGTACACCCTCCGAGAGCCGGTCCCACTCGCCATACAGAGGCGCGGCGCGGCTTGGCGCCGCGACCAGCCGAGCGACGGACTGCGCATGCGTCGCGCCTCTGGACTACTCGCCCTCGGATTTCGCGCTCCCTGCGCAAATCCTGGTGCTGACCTGGTGCGGCGCCCGGAACCAAGCCGCGGTGGCCGAAGCGCGGCTCTCCTCGGCGGCGGAGGGGAAGCGCACGCAGCCCTTCCCCCCGCGCGCGTCACCCGGATCTCGCAGCTCCTCACTAGGCGCAGCGCGGCCTTCAGCCGTCGCTGATTTGGTTGCGGCGTCAAGCCGCGCTGCGTCCCGGTGTCTCTGTGCTGGTTGTTTCGCACCGCGCCCAAGGCTGCGATACTCTCGCGGCATGGGACCGGTGGTCGTGCTCGGGAACGGCGCCAAGCGCGGCGTGCGGCGGGCGGTCGAGGAGACGCTGCCGACGCTGCAGCGGGACTTCGGCGTCGTCTCGGTCGATCTCGACGGGACGCTGAACCTCGAGGGCCTCGACGCGCAGTGGGTCATCGTCTTCGGCGGCGACGGGGCGATCCTGAACGTGTCGCGACGGATGGGGGAGCGCCCGCTGCCGACGCTGGCGGTGAACTTCGGGCGCCTCGGCTTCCTGACCGAGGTGGAGTACAAGCAGCTCGGCGACGCGCTGGAGCGCGTCCGGAGCGGCCGCGTGAACCTCCGGGACCGCATGCGTCTCACCGCGAGCATCGGCGACTGGCGCTGCCACGCGCTCAACGACATCGTCGTCAGCGCGCTGGTCCCGGGCCGCCTCTTCCGGGTCTCGGCGAAGATCGAACGGCGCGAGGCGATCTCCTACGCGGGCGACGGCGTGGTCATCGCGACGCCGACGGGGTCCACCGCCTACAGCCTCGCCGCCGGCGGCCCGATCCTCGACCCGGAGCTCGAGGCGACGGTGATCACCCCCCTCTGCGCCCACACGCTCAGCCAGCGCCCCCTCGTGATCCCCGCGCACAACGAGATCGAGGTCTACTGCAAGCGGGGAGACCCCGCGGCGAGCCTGACGATCGACGGCCAGCTCCGGCGCGAGCTCCACCACCCGGCGGTGCTGCGCGTCGGCAAGGCGGAGCAGCCCTTCCGGCTGATCCGCTTCGGCATGCGTTCCTACTACAGCAGGCTCCGCCGCATCCTCGGATGGGGGGGCGGCCCGCGCTACCTCAAGTGACATGTCCGCCGTCTTCGACCCGGAGTTCCGGCGGCGCCTCGAGGTGCTGAGGCAGGTCGTCGCGCGCGCGCTCGCGGGTCGCGGCGGCGCCGGGCGGTCGCCGCTGCTCGAGCGCGGTGGGCGCGTCGAGTTCGGCGGCCACCGCGCCTATGCGAGCGGCGACGACGTCCGGACCATCGACTGGAACGCCTGCGCGCGCCTCGGCACCTTCGTCGTCAAGGAGTTCGAGGCGCCGCGCGAGGCGCAACTGCTGCTGCTGCTCGACCGCTCCCCGTCGATGGACCACTTCGGCAAGCGCGAGACGATGCTGCGGCTCGCCGCCGCGCTCGGATGGCTCGGCCTTCTCGCCGGCGCCCGCGTCGCCGCGGCGACGGCCGCCGCCGCCTCGGCCTGGATCGCGGCGCCCGAACGCCTGCAGGAGCTGCTCGACGTGCTGGAGAAGCTGCCGCCGCAGCCCGCCGCCGACCTGCCCGGTGCCGTGGGACGCGCGCCCCCGGGCGGCACCGGGCGCAAGACGCTGGTGCTGCTCTCCGACTTCTACGAGGGCGAGGCGCTGGCGCGCGCCCTCGCCCTCGCCTCCCGGCGCGGGGCGACCGTCGTCTGCGCGCAGGTCGTCGCGCACGACGAACTCCGGCCGCCCGCGCACGCGACGCTCGAGGTGCGCGACGCCGAGAGCGGCGAAACCCTGAGTCTCGGCCTCGACGCGGCCGCGCGGGCCCGCTTCCACGAGGCGGCGGCCGCCTTCCTCGCCGACCGTGCCGCCCTGGCGGCGCGCCACGGCGCCCGGTTCGTCCGCGTCGCCCCCGGCGACGACCTCGTCTCGTCGGTGACGCAGGTGCTGCTCGGGGTGGAGCGCCCGTGACGCTGCTCCATCCCGCGGCGCTCTGGGGGCTGCTGCTGCTGCCGCTGCTGCTGCTCCTCCGGCGCTGGCAGGCGCGGCCCCGCACGCTGGTCTGGCCGTCGCTGCAGCTCTGGCGCGCCGCGCTGGAGGCGACGAGCGCCTCACGGCGGCGCGTCGACCGGCTGCTGCTGCTCGAACTGGCGGCGATCGGGCTGCTCTGTCTCGCCGCCGCGGCGCCGGTGGTCCGGCTCCGCGAGGGGGTGAGGCGCCTTGTGGTGCTCGTCGACACCGGGCCGCACATGTCGGCGCGCCTCGCCGACGGACGCACCGCCTCCGAGGCGACCGAAGAGGAGATCCGCCGCGTCGAGCGCGAGTACGACGAGAGCGTGCGCATCCCGGTCGAAGGCGATCTGGTCGGGGCGGCGGTCGCGGCGCGGGAGGGCGCGGTCCTGCTCGCGACGAATCAACAGGGGGTCGGGGGGACGGGCTACCTGACGGTGGGCCGCACCGCGTCGGGGCAGAACACCGGCATCGACGCCGTCGAGGCGCGCGGCGACCGCCTCTGGTTCGCGCTCGCGACGGACGGCCCCGCGCGCGACGTGAGGGTGCGGGTGGGCGACCAGACCCTCGTGGTGCGCACGGGTACCGGGGTCGAGTGCGCGTCCGCAAGCCGCATCGAGATCCTCGACGCCGACAACTACGACGGCGACAACCGCGTCGACCTGCGGCCGGTTGCGCTGGTGGCGCGCGACCGGACCGGGTCGCCCCTCGTCGAGGCGGCGCTCTTCCACGCGGGCCTTCCGGCGACCCCGGGGGACGATGCGGACCTCGTGATCGCGCCCGCGGCAGGCGACCCCGTCGCGGCCTCGGTGCGCGGCTCCGAGGCGATCGCGCCTCCGGGCCTCTTCGAGGGCCTGCTGCTCGACGAGTGCGTCTGGGAGGAGGTGCGCCTTGCCGACGGCGTGCCGCTGCTGCTCTGGCGCGAGCTCGCGCTGGCCGCGTGGGCGGACGAGCGCACCCTCGTGCTCGGCCTGCCGGTGGACCGCGAGTGGGACTCGCACGGGACGCTCGCCGTGCTGATCGAGCGGGCGAAGCGCGCGCGGGCGGGGGAGGGCCTCGTCGGCGACAGGATCGCGACGCCCGTGCCGGGCTTCGTCGATACGCGCGGGGTGGACCGGCCGTGGGACGGAACGACGCTTCCCCCGGCCGACCTGCGGCCCCCGAGCCCCCTCGACCTGCGCCCCTACCTGGCAGGGGCCGCCGCGCTGCTGCTGCTCCTGATCCTGCGTGCTATCGTCTGGCGGCCATGACACCGGTCGTGCTCGGCACCCGCGGTTCGGCGCTGGCGCGCGCCCAGACGGCGCTGGTGGCCGCGCGGCTGGAGGGGGCGGAGACGGTCGTGCTCTCGACGCGCGGGGACCGCGAGCTGCATGCGCCGGTGCCCGAACTGGGCGGCAAGGGGCTCTTCACCGCGGAGCTGGAGCAGGCGCTGCTCGAGGGACGGATCGACGCCGCCGTGCACAGCCTGAAGGACCTGCCGACCTTCGGGACGCCGGGGCTCTGCGTCGCCGCGATCCTCGCGCGCGAGGAGTGGCGCGACGCGCTCGTGTCGCGATCGGGTCTTGCGCTCGCGGCGCTGCCGGAGGGCGCCAGGGTCGGCACCGCGAGCCGCCGCCGGGCCGCGCTGCTCCTCTCTCGGCGGCCCGACCTCGCGATCGTGCCGCTGCGCGGCAACGTCGACTCGCGGCTCGCGAAGGTCTCCGGCGGCGAGCTCGACGCGGTGGTCGTCGCCGCGGCTGGGCTGATCCGCCTCGGTCGCGCGGAGGCCATCACCGAACGGCTCGACTGGCTGCCGGCGCCGGCGCAGGGGGCGATCGCGCTGCAGGCGCGGGACGACCGCGCGGAGCTGCTCGGGCGGTTGCAACTGTTGCATCACGAGCCGACCGCGCGCTGCGTCGCCGCGGAGCGCGCGCTCCTGCATGCGCTCGGCGGCGGGTGCAGCGTGCCGGTGGGCGCGCTGGCGGAGTCGTCCGGCCACAGGATCCGGCTCAGGGCGCTCGTGGCCGCCCTCGACGGCACGCGCCTCGTCACCGCCGAGGGGGTCGGCGACGACCCGGCGGCGCTTGGCCTCGTGCTCGCCAAGAACCTGATCGACCACGGCGCGGGGGATCTGCTCGATGCGGGCGAGTGAGCGGTCGCGGGAGGCGTTCGCGCGCGCCTGCCGCATCCTGCCGGGGGGCGTGAACTCCGCCGCGCGCGCGTTCGGGCCGGTGGGCGGCGACCCGCCGATGATCGTCTCCGGGGAGGGCGGGCGGATCCGCGACGCGGACGGCAACGAGTACGTCGATCTCGTGATGAGCTGGGGGCCGCTGCTGCGCGGCCACGCGCATCCGGAGGTGGTCGGGGCGATCGGGGACGTCGCGCGCCTGGGCACCTCGTTCGGTGCCAACACGCCGCTCGAGACGCGCCTCGCGGAGCTGGTCCAGGCGCGCATGCCGTCGATCGAGATGGTCCGGTTCACGAGCAGCGGCACGGAGGCGACGATGTCGGCGGTGCGCGTCGCGCGCGGCGTCACCGGCCGCGACACGATCGTCAAGTTCGCCGGAAACTGGCACGGCCACGCCGACCCCTTCCTGATCGCCGCGGGCTCGAGCGCCCTCTCGCTGGGCATGCCCGACTCGCCCGGCGTGCCTTCGGCGACCGCCGCGCTCACGCTCGTGGCTCCCTACAACGACGCCGCCGCGGTGGATGGGCTCTGCCGCGCCCACGAGGTGGCCGCCGTGATCGTCGAGCCGGTCGCGGGGAACATGGGGTGCGTGCCCCCCGCCGAGGGATTCCTGCCGCGCTTGCGCGAGATCTGCGACCGCTCGGGCGCCTGCCTCATCTTCGACGAGGTGATCACCGGCTTCCGGGTTGCCCGCGGGGGCGCGCAGGAGCGCTACGGGGTGAAGCCGGACCTCACGACGCTCGGCAAGATCCTCGGAGGCGGCCTCCCGGTCGGCGCGTTCGGCGGCGGCCGCAGGTGGATGGAGCATGTCTCGCCGCTGGGAATGCGCGTGAGCCAGGGGGGGACGCTCTCCGGCAACCCGCTCGCGATGGCCGCCGGTCTTGCCACCCTCGGGCCGGTGGACGACGAGGCGTACGCCGCACTGGAATCGAAGGGTGGTCACCTCGAGGCGATGCTGGGGGGGGCGGGGGGCCTGATCCAGCGCGTCGGCTCGATGATGACGCTCTTCTTCGGCGACGGGCCGGTCACCGACCTCGAGAGCGCCCGCCGCTGCGACACGGCGCGCTTCGCCCGCTGGCACCGGGCGATGCTCGACCGCGGGGTCTACCTGCCGCCGAGCCAGTTCGAGGCCTTCTTCGTGAGCCTCGCCCACACGCCCGCGGACCTCGAGGCTGTGGGCGCGGCGCACCGGGCGGCGCTCCGCGAGATCGGGTAGCGCGATGGTCCCGCGCTGGTGGCGCATCGGCCTGATCGTTGAGCGGGAGGGCGACCCCTGGACCTGGACCTTTCATGTGAGGGCGCCTACCGAGAAGCAGGCGCTCGCGCTCGTGGCGGGCCACCTCGGCCGGGAGCCCTACCGGATCTACGAGTGCCACAAGAGCGAACCCCTGCTGAAGGCGCCCCGCACCCCCGAGATCGCCGCCCACTTCGGCCCCTTCCGCCGCTCCCGCTCCGACCCCCTCCTGGGCGGGACAAAGGGGTCAGACCCCGTTGTCCCGCTACTTGAGGAGGATGAAGGGGCCTAGGGCGAGGGCGTCGAGGCCGGTGGTGTAGAAGCCTCCGATCGCCTCCCGCGGGGAGGTCGCCATCGGCCTCCCGGGCTCGTTCAGGCTGGTGTTGAGCACCGCAGGCACGCCGGTCTTCTTTCCCAGCGCGAGGAGAAGCTCGTGGAAGAGGGGGTTTCTCTTCTTGTCCACCGTCTGGACCCGGCACCGGCCCCCGGGGGTGACCACCGCGGGGAGCTTGGGAAGAGCGGAGGCGCGAAGGCGCCCGGTCCGTTCGAGGAAGGGGCTCTTCGTGACGTCCTCGAAGAGTTCGCCTGCCGCCTCGGCGGCGATCGAGAGTCCGAAGGGGTGGAACTCCGAGCGCGCCTTCACCGAGGCGACCAGCCGCGGGCGGGTTGCGGGATCGGTCGGGTCCGCGAGGATGCTCCGGTGGCCGAGCGCCCTCGGGCCGAACTCCGCCCCGCCCTGGAACCAGCCCAGGATCTTGCCCTGCGTGATCAGTTCGGCGGCCGTGGCCGCGAGCTGGTCGGGCTTCTTCGCCTTCAGCTTGAGCCGGGCGATCTCCTCGGCGATCTCCTCGACCGGGTAGGAGGGGCCGAGGTCGGCCCGGTTCAGCGCGCCGAACCGGGTCTGTCCAGGTTCGGCGAAGTGGACCGCCAGCGCCGCCCCGGCCGCGATGCCGTCGTCGCCCGGCGCGGGGGGGAAGTAGATCTCGTCGAAGATGCCGCTCTCGCAGAGCGCCCCGACGAGCGCCCAGTTGAGCACGAGACCCCCGCCGACGCAGAGTCGCCGCTCGCCCGTCTGCTGGCGCAGGCGCTGGGCCATCTGCAAGACCACCTCGACGACCACCGCGTGCAGGCTCGCCGCGAGGTCCTTGTGCCGGTCCTCCAGCGGCAGGTCGGGGTCGTGGTGGGGCCCGAAGACCGCCGTGAACCGCTCCGAGAGGTAGGCGCGCTTCTGGTGGTAGCCGAAGTAGGCCGGGTTGAGCTTGCAGGTGCCGTCCCCGGCGATCTGCACCAGTTCGCGCATCCTCGGCACGAGGCTCGGTGTGCCCGCGGGCGAGATCGAGATGAGCCGGAACTCGTCGTCGAGGTCGCTGTAGCCGAGGTGGTCGGCCACGAGGGCGTAGAGCAGCCCGAGGGAGTCGGGCATGTTCGAGACGGCGTCCACCTGGAAGCCGGTGCCCTTGCCTCGCCCGCAGGCGGTCGTGCTGATCTCGCCGCGCCCGTCGAGGCTCAGGATCGCCGCGCTCTCGAACGGCGAGAGGAAGAAGGCGGCGGCGAAGTGGCTCCGGTCGTGCGGGACCGGGCGCACCTGAACCCCGGACCCCAGATAATCCTCGAGCGTCTTGAGGTACTCGACGAGACGGTGGGTCTCGTCCTTGAAGACGTTGTAGACGTGCGCCGTGCGCGAGCGGAAGAACCCCTCCCCGTACCACTGGAGCACCTTGTCCCGCATCGGCAGCCACGGGTTGTCCGCCACCGCGATGGAGGCGACCTCGCGTATCGAAATGCCCGCGCGTTCGAGGCACCAGGCCACCGCGCGGTGGGGAAATCCGCCCTCGTGCTTGGTGCCCGAGAAGCGCTCCTCCGCGACGGCGGCGACGAGGCGCCCGTCGTCGAGGAGCGCCGCGGAACTGTCCTTGTAGCCGAGGCCGCCGATTCCGAGGATGTACATCAGTGGATCTCCCGCGCGACGCCGGTGAGGCGATCGAGCGCGCTCGCGGGCACCTCCCCGAGGTCGAGCCCGCCCTCGCCCGAGCCGCGGCGCGCACCGAAATAGGCCCGTCGCGTGCCGGAGGCCTTGGCCGCCGCCTCCCCCGGCGCGAGCAGGGCCCCGTCACCGACGAGGAGCAGCAGCGCCGGGCGCTCGCGGGCGAGCAGCAGCGCCAACGACGCCGCGGCGAGCAGCGGCTCCGCGCCGCTGAGTTCCACGACGGGCAGCTTCCCGGACTCGGCTCGGAACGAGGCGGCGACGGCCGCGTCGGCCGCGAAGCAGGGCTCGATCTCGACGTGGAGGAAGCGCAGGCGGAAGTCTATGCCGGCGTTGAAACTGCGGATTTCGGCGTCGAGACGGACCGCGTCCGCGAGCGCCTCGCCACCGGAGATCAGCGTCACGATTCGCATCTTCGTCCGATGGCGCGCAGCATAGCAGCGAGGGGGAGGAAAACTTGCGGATACCGTGCGCTGTCAGTAGGTTACGTCGCCTACCGACGCCCCTAGCATGAGCCCAGCCGTGGCCGAGAACCCGTCGCCGCCCGCTTCGTACGCCGACTTCAGCGACGCCGAGAAAGGCGGCTGGTTGCGCACCGCCGTCCAGTTCTTCGCGATCCCGCTGCTGATCGTCTCCGTCGCGGTCGCGATCTACGTCGGCGCCAACCTGATGGTGGGCTCCGGGCCGAGCACGGCCGCGGAGTTCGTCGATCTCCTGCAGTCCGACACGATCAACCGGCGCTGGCAGGCCGCGTTCGAGCTGGCGCGCCGCCTGCAGGGCGCGGAGGTCCCGGCCGAGTTCCGCGATCCGCGCCTGACGGCCACGCTCGCGAGCGCGCTCGCCCGCGCGCGCGCCGACGCGGGGGACGATGCGCGGCTCGCCTGCACGATCCTGGGCATCATCGGCAGGCTCGCCGATCCCGCCTCGGTGCCGGCCGTGCGCGAGGCGCTGGACGACCCGCACCCGTGGATCCGCTCCTACGCGGTGCGGGCTTTGGGGGGGCTGGGGGACCGGGAGAGCGTCCCGCGGCTGCGCGAACTCGGCCTGCACGAGGATCCGGGCACGCGGCAGGCCGCGCTCGCGGTGCTGGCGCAACTCGACGCGGTGGCCGGCGTGAGCGAGCGCCTCGCGGCGGAGACGCGCGCGCTCGCGATGAAGCACCTCTCCGACCCCAAGGAGGACGTCCGCTTCACCGCCGCCCTCGTGCTCGCGAGGGCGGGCGAGGCGGAGGCGGCGCTCCCGGTGCTCGGCAAGATGCTCGACCGGACCTATCTCGAGCAGTTCGGCATGGACGCGACCCTGACCGGCATCAGCCGGTACCAGCTCCACAGCAACCTCATCCTGCGCGCGATCGAGGCGGTGGACCGCCTCGACGCGAGGAACGACGAGGCGGTGACCCGCGTTCTGCGGCAGCGGGCGCTCGCCGAGCACGAGGGCGACCAGCAGGTGCGCAGCGCGGCCCAGAAGGTCCTCCACGCCTGGGAAAGCAAGGATTGAACCGATACCGATGGCGAACGCGACGGTAAACCCGAAGCCTCCTGCCGGGAAGAAGGAGGGGCTGTGGGCGAAGGTGCGCCAGACGCAGGTCTGGAAGTCCATCTTCCGCCACGGCTACCCGGACACCCAGCGCAACCGCGCGCTCGCGGTGCTGAGCAACGTCTTCCTGCACCTCCACCCGGTGCGCGTGCGCAAGAGCGGCATCGCGCTCTCGTTCACCTGGTGCATGGGCGGCGTGACCTTCTTCCTCTTCCTCGTCGAGTCGGTCACGGGCATCCTGCTGATGTTCTACTACCGGCCCGTCGCCTACAGCGCCTACAACGACATCCAGGAGCTGCGCGAGACGATCCCGCTGGGGCTGATGCGCGAGCTGCACCGGTGGGGTGCCCACGCGATGGTGCTGACGGTCTGGCTGCACATGTTCCGCGTCTTCATGACCGGGTCGTACAAGCCGCCGCGGGAGTTCAACTGGGTCGTCGGCGTGATCCTGCTGCTGCTGACGCTGCTGCTCTCGTTCACCGGCTACCTGCTCCCGTGGGACCAGCTCGCGATCTGGGCCATCACCGTCGGCTCGAACATGGCGAGGGCGACGCCGCTGCAGGGGCACGAGGGCCCCTTCGCGTCGCTCTTCGCGCTGGACGGCGAACCGCTCGTCACGGCGGGATCGGACGTGCGCTTCGCGCTGCTGGGCGGGCGATTCGTGGGGGAGAACGCGCTCCTGCGCTTCTACGTGTTGCACTGCGTCTTCATACCCGTGATCGCCGTCACGCTGATGGCGGTCCATTTCTGGCGCGTCCGCAAGGACGGCGGCATTTCGGGACCCCTCTAGGCCATGTCGACCCTCTTCGAGTCGTTCATCCGGCCGGTGATGACCTTCCTCGCGAAGCCGGAAATCCTCGTGCCGATGATGGGCGTGCTGCTCGCCCTGACCCTCAAGTACTACCGGGTGGTCACGCAGCCGAAGTGGGCCGCGCTGATCGGCCTCGGCATCCTCGGCGTCTTCCTCGGGAGCTGCTTCGAGCCGAACTTCCGCAAGAACATCACGCGGCCGGACAACATCCCGATCGTGCTCCTGCTCTTCAGCGTCTTCTTCTTCCTCTGGCTCTCGCTCCGGCGCGCGGCGATCAACGACGCGGCGGCCGAGCGCGGCGAGCCGCCGCTCGAGGCGGTCCACCGGCGCGAGACCGTGCTCGTCTGGCCCGATCTCGTGATGATCGAGCTGATCTGCCTCGTGATCCTCTCGGCGGTGCTGCTCTTCTGGGCGGTCGGCATCCGCGCGCCGCTCGAGGAGCCCGCCAGCGCCGCGCTGACGCCGAACCCGAGCAAGGCGCCCTGGTACTTCCTCGGGCTGCAGGAGATGCTGGTCTACTTCGACCCCTGGTACGCGGGCGTCGTGCTGCCGACGCTGATCGTCGTCGGGCTGATGGCGATCCCCTACGTGGACATGAACCCGAAGGGGAACGGCTACTTCACCTTCGCCGAGCGGAAGTTCGCGATCTCGGTCTACCTGTTCGGCTTCATCATCTTCTGGATCGTGCTCATCACGATCGGGACCTTCCTGCGGGGCGCGAACTGGAACTTCTTCGGACCGTACGACTACTGGGATCCCCACCGGCAGGTGCCGCTGATGAACATCAACGTCAGCGAGATCTTCTGGGTGAAGTGGATGAAGACGGCGCTGCCGACGGAGTGGTACATCCGCGAGGCGCCCGGCCTCGCGCTTGTGGGCGCCTACTTCCTCGTGCTGCCGCTGATCCTGCTGAAGACCGTGCTGAAGCCGCTGGCGAAGCCGCTCGGCCCGGTGCGGCTGATCGTCGTGATGACGCTCCTCCTCTTCATGATCTCGATGCCCGTCAAGATGCTGGGACGCTGGCTCATCAACCTGAAGTACATCGTGTACATCCCCGAGTACTTCATCAACCTGTGAGGCACGGCCCGCGATGAGCAAGCGCCCCTCCGCCACGAACAACGACCCCGGCTTCCTCTACAACCAGAAGCGCCTGCTGAAGCTCTTCACGCTCTCGAGCGCGGCGCTCGTCGCGGGCATCGTCGCGATGATCCTCGCCGACTTCGACCGCCCGTGGAAGCACGAGCAGCGCGCCCAGCTCAAGTGGGAGGCGGGCAAGCTCGCCGTCGAGGCCTTCCTGCTCGAGACGGCGACGCAGGGCGACCGCGCCGAGCTGGAGCGCGCCCGCGAGGCCGCGCGGAAGGTCATCGCCGACCGCGAGGCGGAGCTCGCGGCGCTGCGCAAGCGCGTCGAGGGGGCGCAGGGGTCGTTCTACGGGGCCGACATGGCCTTCAAGGCCCAGAAGCAGTACACGGGAGAGGCCCAGTACGAGCTCGACGAGGCCAAGTCCCCCGCCGAGGCGGAGTCCGCCGCGGCGCGCCTCCGCCGGGAGCGCAACGAGGAGAAGCTCCTCGGGATCGCCGCCCGGGAGGCCGCCGACATCCTCGACAAGGAGCTGGCCGCGCTGAAGGCGACGGAGAAGGAGCTCGACGACCTCGTCGCCCGCGAGCGCGCCAACCCGAGCCTGAAGAAGATCCAGCTCCTCGCCGCCGCCGTGGAGAAGAAGAAGGGGTACAGCCCCCTGCGCGAGATCCCGCTGCTCGACTTCCTCGCGCCTCCCACCCGCGTGGAGCAGGTCGTGCTCGAGAACCTCGTCGACAACTACGAGTTCGCGACGCCCCGCCGCGTGGACCGGTGCGGCACCTGCCACATCGGCATCAACCGACTCGGGTTCGAGGACGAGAAGTGGCCGGTCGAGATCCTCTCCGCCGACGCCGGGGACCCCGACAAGGTGCAGCGCTTCGAGGAGGCGGTCTACCGCTTCGTCTACGGCCTGATCGACTCGGTCCACCCCCCCGTGGCCCGCGCCTCCCCCTTCGAGCGCGAGGAGTCGCTCCTGCGCACCGTCGAGATCCACCACCAGGCGCTGGAGATGATGTTTGCCTCCTACGATCGCACCGACGGCGCGATCGCCGTGGACAAGAAGACCGGGCGCAAGCTCTGGCGCCGGTGGAGCCACGACGAAGCCAAGGGGCGCTGGGTCTCGGGCAAGGAGGGCGTCTCCGTGGCCGAGCAGTACCTTTCGCTGCTGCAGCGGATGCGCAAGCACTGGCGCACGCACCCGCACTTCGAGCAGATGGTGGGCGATACCTCGCCGCACCCCTACGAGAAGGTCGGCTGCACGATCTGCCACAACGGGCGCGGGTGGTCCACCGACTTCGGATTCGCCTACCACACGCCGGACCGGCTGCGCGTCGAGGACTGGATGACGACCGCGCGCGCGCACGAGGAGGACCATCACCTGCCGGCCGGCGCCGGGCAGACCCTCGAGGAGGCGATGCAGCAGGGCAGCGGCGGGGCCGCGGTCACCACCGGCTGGGTCACCGACCACGCGACCGGCGAGCGGTGGGAGCACACGCTCGGCTGGACCCACGAGAAGACCCACCACTGGATCTGGCCGCAGCTTCCGAAGATGCTCGTGCAGTCCTCCTGCCTGAAGTGCCACAAGGAGGGCTATCTCGTCGCCGCCGAGCCGGAGTACGCGGAGGTGCGCATCGGCAAGCCCGATCCCGCCGTGCCGGACGCGGGCGAGTGGGGGATGCACGCCAAGGCGAACTTCCGCGACCCCGCCGCGGAGGCGGCGGGGGAGTACGCCGGGAGGCTCTTCATCCCCGAGTCCAAGGGCGCCTACCGCCCGGAGTCGCTGGAGCGCGGGCTCGACAACTTCGTCAGCTTCGGCTGCTACGGCTGCCACAAGCTCGACGAGACGGTCTACCCGTTCATGAAGCAGATGCGCTCGAAGGTGGGCCCGCAGCTCGACGAGATCGCGCGCAAGACCTCCCGCGAGTGGCTGCAGAAGTGGATCTGGAACCCGAAGGACTTCCGCCCCGGGACCCGCATGCCGCGCTTCTTCGGCCTTTCGAACAACTCGCACCAGTTCACCTACCGCTTCGCGGAGCAGGGCGACGACGCCGTGGACGGGATGGAGTGGTCGAGGGCGGAGGCCTACGCGCTGGTGGAGTGGCTCCTCGAGAAGAGCGGCCGGGAGTCCTATCCGCCGGTGGACCTCAGCAGGGCCGACCCCGCCCGCGGGGAGAAGATCCTCGTCGGCGACTACGAGGCGTCCGGCATGCAGGCGAAGGCCTGCATCGCCTGCCACGACGTGCCGATCCAGACCCCCGAACTGGCGGTCGATCGCGAGAAGATGGCCGAGTGGGTGGACGGCGCCACGCACCGCACGCTCGGCTGGAAGGGCCGCATGGCGCGCCGCCACGGTCCCGACCTGACCGGCGTCGGCAGCAAGGTCACGAAGGAGTGGCTCTACCACTGGCTGCTCGACCCGCGCGGCTACTGGCACGAGACCGGCATGCCCGACCTGCGCCTCACGCCGGACGAGGCGCGCGACGTGACCGCCTACCTGATGGGCTCGCGCCACGCCGCCTTCGACGCGCTCGACGGGCTCGAGCTGAACCAGCCCACGCTGCGCAAGATCGCGCAGGAACTCAAGGTCGGGGAGCAGCAGGAGTCGACGGCGCAGGCGCTGGGCATCGTCGAGCGCATGACGCCGAGGGAGCAGGTGCTCTACGTCGGCGAGAAGCTCTTCAAGCACTACGGCTGCTTCGGCTGCCACGAGACCGAGACCTTCAAGGGGGCGACGCCGATCGGCACCGAGCTGACGGAGTGGGGCAGCAAGCTCATCGACCGGCTCGCGTTCAACCACGCGCCCATCGAGCACACGCGCTTCGACTTCGCCTTCGCGAAGCTGATCAACCCGCGGGTCTACGACCACGGGATGGCGATGCGCGACCTGCCCTTCGAGCGGCTCAAGATGCCGCGGTTCGGCTTTACGCCCGAGGAGGCGCGCGACCTCGCGACCTTCCTCGTCGGCCTCGTGAACGACCCGATCCCGGCGGCCAGCGCCTACAAGCCCGACGCGCGCCACCAGGACATCCTCGACGGGCGCCTGCTCGTCCGCCGCTACAACTGCCAGGGGTGCCACGTCATCGAGTCGGAGGGCGGCGACATCTGGCCCGCGATCGCGGCCGACAAGTGGAGGCCGCCGAGCCTGCTCGGCCAGGGCATCAAGACGCAGCCGGCGTGGCTCTTCCGCTTCCTCGAGAACCCGGCGTTCGTCTCGGTCCCCGGCGTGGCCGACAGCGACCGCGTCCGCCCGTGGCACTCGATCCGCATGCCCACCTACCACTTCAGCGAGTCCGAGACGCGGAAGCTGGTGCGCTACTTCGCCGCGCTCAGCGGCACGAATGCCGACTTCGATCCCTCCGAGGCCGACAGCCTCACCGGCCCGGCGGCGCAGTACGCCACCCCGCAGTCGCGCCTCGTCCCCGACCCGAAGGACAAGACCAAGCGCGTGGAGATCCGCGTGGGCAACCGGCTCGAGGAGGCGCGCGCGCTCTTCAAGGTGTACGACTGCAAGACCTGCCACGTGACCGGGGGCGACCTGACGAAGGCGGCACCCAACTTCCGGCACGCGCACGGCGGCCGCCTGCGCGACAGCTGGATCCCGACCTGGCTCTGGGGCCCTGGCAAGCTGCAGCCCGGCACCGCGATGCCCGGCTTCTTCGGCGAGAAGGCGCCCGCCGCGGAGGACAAGACCTACTTCGGCGGGGATGCCGCCGAGCAGATCCGCGCGCTGCGCGACTACATCCGGCACCACTACCGGGAGGAGGACTAGCATGTCCGCCGAGGAACAGGGCCCGCACGTGACCGACTCGCGGCTCGGCCTCCGCACCGGCGTCCCCGCGGTGAAGAAGGGCACGAAAGAGCCGATGGACATGGACCCCATGCCCCCCGGCACGACGCCGTTCGAGGCGCCGGAACTCTCCACGCGCCGCGACGCGCTCTGGATGGCGGCGGGCTGGGGCCTCTTCGGCTACGCCGGCGTGACGAGCATCGGCATGCTCGTGAAGTTCCTCTTCCCGGTGGCGTCCTTCGACCCGAAGCAGATCTTCAAGGCCGGCTTCGTCGACGACTTCCCGAAGGACACCGTCAGCGAGGCGTTCAAGAAGCAGTACCAGGTGTGGATCACCAACACGGAGTACAAGGGCAAGCGCCTGCTCTACGCGCTCTCGACGATCTGCACCCACCTCGGCTGCACGCCGAACTGGCTCGAGGCCGACCTGAAGTTCAAGTGCCCCTGCCACGGCTCGGGCTTCTATCCGACCGGCATCAACTTCGAGGGGCCGGCGCCGCGTCCGCTGGAGCGGTTCAAGATCTTCATCGGGGACGACGGCCAGATCACGATCGACAAGACCAAGAAGTTCCAGCAGGAGAAGGGCGAATGGGACAACCCCGATTCCTACATCGTGGTCTGACGCTCGCCTGCCTCGCGGCGGTCTGGGGGGGGTGCGGGGGGGGGACCGCCGAGCTCCTCGCCACCGCGGACGCGCAGGCGGTGATCTACGGTTCCGGCGGGGCCGCGACGAGCAGCTACCGCGTCGCGAACACCGACCCGAACGAGCGCGGCACGGTCTCGGGCAAGGTCTACTTCGCGGGCGCGCGGAAGCCGCCCAAGCGGGTGGACCTCTCCGACCAGTTCTGCATGAGCGCGCACGCGCAGGGCCTGATGAGCGAGGAGTTCCTCGTCTGCCCGGACGGGGGCGTCCAGTGGGTGATCGTCTACATCGCGCGCGGCCTCGTGCCCGGCATGAAGTACACGCCTCCCTCGACGCCGGCGGTGCTGGACCAGGTCGATTGCCAGTACGTGCCGAGGGTGCTCGTCGTGCAGGTCGGGCAGCCGCTGATCATCAAGAGCAGCGATGCGACCTCCCACAACGTGCACGGGCTCCCGGGGGGCGCCAACCCCGAGATCAACAAGAGCATGACGACGCCGGGCGCGCTCGATCCGCGCACCTTCGACCTGCCCCAGATGCCCTACAAGATCAAGTGCGACGTCCACAACTGGATGTGGTCCTTCGTCGGCGTCGTGCCCCATCCCTGCCACGCGGTGACCGACGCGGACGGCGCCTTCACGATCCGGGACCTTCCCCCGGGCACCTACCAGCTCGTCGCGTGGCACGAGAAGCTCGGCGAGAAGGCGGTCGACATCACGATCGGGAACCGGGAAAGCAAGACCGTGGACATCACCTTCGGGCAATGAACATGCACAGCGACGAACACGACCACAGCAGCCCCGCGGCCCCGCCCCCGCCCCCGGCGAAGCCCAAGCCCGGGGCCGTCGTGATCGGCTTCCTCGTGCTCCTCGTCGGCGAGATCCTCGTGCTCTCCAACGCGGGCGTGAAGTTCCCCGACATCCAGCCGCGCAACATCGGGACGTTCCACATCGTCGACACGCTCTTCTACGTGATCCTCGCGGTGACCGGCTTCTTCTTCTTCCTGACGCAGGGGCTGCTCGTCTACTTCCTGCTGCGCTACCGGGCGCGGCCGGGGGGGAAGGCCGTCCACACCCACGGCAGCCACGCGCTGGAACTGGCGTGGACCTTCATCCCGGGCCTGATCCTCTTCGCGCTGGCCGTCTTCCAGACCGGCTCCTGGGGCAGCATGAAGTACACGCGCGAGTTCCCCGACGAGAAGGACGCCGTCGTGATCCAGGTCTTCGCGAAGCAGTTCGAGTGGCACTTCCGGTATGCGGGCGCGGACGGCGTCTTCGGCACCGCCGACGACGTGACGAAGCTGGCGGACATGCACGTCCCGGTGAACCGGGACATCATCGTGAAGCTGCGCACGCGCGACGTGCTGCACAGCTTCTGGCTGCCGAACGTGCGCGTGAAGCAGGACCTCCTGCCGGGGCTGACGATCCCGCAGTGGTTCCACGTCACGGAGACCGGCACCGACTTCGAGATCGTCTGCGCGGAACTCTGCGGCATCGGGCACACGACGATGCGCGGCCGCCTCATCGTCGAGACCGAGGCGGAGTTCCAGGCATGGCTGAAGAAGCAACACGAGACGATGGGGGACCATGACCCCGAGGAAGACTCCATGTGGAAGTACTGGCAGGAGGGACTGCGGAAATGAGCAGCGCGCACGCGCTTCCCGGCACGCCGCACGCGGTCGCCCACGAGGTCCACCACCACGAGCCGCGCGGCTTCTGGGCCAAGTACGTCTTCTCCCGCGACCACAAGATCATCGGCATCCAGTTCCTGATCTCGAGCATCCTGTGGGCGATCGTCGGCGGCGGCCTCGCGATGCTCGTGCGCTACAAGATCGCGTGGCCGCACGCCCAGCTGCCGGTCATCGGCGACTGGCTCTTCGCCGAGAACAACGGCGTCATGGACGCGCAGTTCTACAACATGGCGTTCACGATGCACGCGTCGGTGATGATCTTCCTCGTGATCATCCCCGCGCTCGCGGGAGGGTTCGGCAACTACCTGATCCCGCTGATGATCGGCGCCCGGGACATGGCCTTCCCGACGCTGAACATGCTCTCCTACTGGGTCATGTGGCCGGCGTTCGGCTGCTTTGTCGCGAGCTTCCTCGTCGAGGGGGGGAGCGCGGCCTCCGGATGGACGGCCTACCCGCCGCTCTCCGCCGTCGAGATCGGGTGGGGACAGACGCTCTGGGTCATCGGCGTGATCCTCGTCGGCTGGTCGTCCATCATGGGCGCGGTCAACTACATCACGACGATCATCAAGCTCCGCGCGCCGGGCATGAGCCTCTTCCGGATGCCGATGAGCGTCTGGGCGCTCTTCATCACGGCGATCCTCCAGCTGCTCGCGACGCCGGTGCTCGGCTCGGCGATGATGTGCCTGCTCGCGGAACGGACGCTGCACACGAGCTTCTTCCTGCCCGATTCGGTCATGATCGGCGACGCCTACGCCCGCCATGCGGGTGCCGACGGGCAGCCGCTGCTCTGGCAGCACCTCTTCTGGTTCTACAGCCACCCCGCCGTCTACATCATGATCCTGCCGGCCATGGGCTTTGTCAGCGACATCCTGCCGACCTTCGCGCGCAAGCCGCTCTTCGGCTACCGGCCGATGGTCTACTCGATCTGCGGCATCGCCGGCCTGGGCTTTGTCGTCTGGGGCCACCACATGTTCCAGAGCGGCATGAACCCCTATCTCGGCACCGCCTTCATGATCGCGACGATGATGATCGCGCTGCCGTCGGCGGTGAAGGTCTTCAACTGGCTCGGCACGCTCTGGGGCGGCCAGATCCAGTTCACGACGGCGATGCGGTTCGCCTGCGCGTTCATCTCGATGTTCATCATCGGCGGCCTCTCCGGCGTCTTCATGGCGGCGACGCCGGTGGACATCCAGATCCACGACACCTACTTCATCGTCGCGCACCTCCACTACGTGCTCTTCACGGGCACGATCGTGGGCATCTTCGGCGGCATCTACTACTGGTTCCCGAAGATGTTCGGCCGCGCGATGGACGAGCGGCTCGGGAAGTGGCACTTCTGGCTCACCTTCGTCTTCATGAACGGCACCTTCTTCGCGATGCACATCGTGGGCATGGGCGGCATGCAGCGCCGCATCGCCGACCCGACGGTCTACGAGGGGCTGCACCGCTGGATGCCGCTCAACAAGTTCATGACGATCAGCGCCTTCCTGCTCTTCGCGAGCCAGGTGCTCTTCCTCTGGAACTTCTTCAAGAGCATCCGCGGCGGCGAGCGCGTGGGCAATAACCCGTGGAACGCCAACAGCCTCGAGTGGCAGGCGACCTCCCCGCCCTGGTTCGAGAACTTCCAGGTGATTCCCACCGTCCACCGCGGCCCCTACGAGTTCGCCTCCCCCGACGTGGAGGAGGACTTCCTCCCGCAGACGCGCGAGGTGCGCACCGCCCCGTCGAGCTGAGCGATGCTTCGCCCCGACGCGGCCCCCTCCCGCGCGCTCACGCTGCTCGTCTGGGCGACCGCCGGGGCGACGCTGCTGATGCTGACGCTGGGCGGGCTCGTCACGAGCCTGAAGGCGGGTCTTGCCTACCTCGACTGGCCGACCTCGGGCGGCTACTACCTGAACCCGCCGGAGTGGCTGCGCGAGCGCGACACGATGGTGGAGCACGGCCACCGGCTGATGGGCTACCTGCTCGGCGTGCTGGGCCTCGTGCAGCTCGTCTGGCTGCTCGCGCGCCCGCCGCGTCCCTACCTGCGCTGGCTGATGGTGGGCGCCTTCCTGCTCGGCGGCGTGCAGGGGTACCTCGGCGGCCAGCGCGTGCTCGAACGCTCCTCGCTCCTCGCGCTCGTCCATGGCACCACCGGCCAGCTCTTCCTCTGCGTCGTGCTCGCGATCGCCTACCTGGCCAGCCGCCCGCCCCGGCGGGAGCCCGCGGAGGACGCGCGCCCGATGCTCACCGTCGCCTTCGCGGCGTTCCTGCTGATCTTCCTGCAGGTCGCGCTCGGCGCCATGCGGCGGCATTTCGGCGGGGACTTCGCGCTGCAGGCCCACCTCGTGGGCGCGGTGCTCGTGGCGACGTGCGTCGCCGGCGTGCTCGCCGTGGCCATCGCGTGCCACCGCCGCGACCGCGCGCTGCGGCGCACGGCGCTCGCGCTCGGGGCGCTGCTGCTCGTGCAGGTGGGGCTCGGCTTCCTCGCGCTCGATGCGCTGGACGGCTACCGCGGCGGGCGCCACAGCCCCGCCGAGGCGCTGCTCCCGTCGGCCCATCAGGTCACCGGCGCCGCGATGCTCTGCGTCTCCATGCTGCTCGTGCTTCTCGCGCTGCGGCGGTCGACCGCCCCCGCCTCGCGGTGGGTGGGGAGCGCCGCATGAAGGCCGTCGCCACGCTCTCGACCCGCTCGCCTGCCCACGACTATCTCGAGCTCTGCAAGCCGAGGCTGAGCCTCTTTGTGCTGATCGTGGTCGCCGTCAGCGCATGGATGGGGGGGGGCGCGGGGGGGGCGGACGCGCTGCTCGTCGTGCATGCGGTCGTGGGCACCGCGCTCGTCGCCGCGGGCGGGAGCGCGCTCAACATGCTGCTCGAACGCGGGCAGGATGCGCGCATGGCGCGCACCGCGCTGCGCCCGCTGCCCTCCGGGCGCCTCTCGCCGCGCGAGGTGCTCGTCTTCGGCCTCCTGACCTCGGGGGCGGGCCTGCTCCACCTGCTGCTCTTCACGACGCCGGTCGCCGCCGCCCTCGGCGCCTCGACGCTGCTGCTCTACGTCGGCGTCTACACGCCGCTGAAGCGGCGGACCACGCTGAACACGCACATCGGCGCGATCCCGGGCGCCCTTCCGGCCCTGATCGGATGGGCCGCGGTGGCCGGCCAGCCCGGGCCCGGCGCCTACGCGCTCTTCCTGCTCGTGTACGTCTGGCAGATCCCGCACTTCCTGTCGATCGCCTGGCTCTATCGCGACGACTACCGGGCCGGGGGGTTCCGCATGCTCTCCGTCGTCGATCCTCACGGCGGGGTCACCGGCCGGCAGGCGCTGCTCGGCGTGCTCGCGCTGCTCCCGGTCTCGCTGCTGCCGGTGCTCGGGGGCGGGGCGGGGCTCCTGTACGCCTCGGTGGCGCTGCTCCTCGGCGCGTGGTTCGTGCGGGCGGCGATCGCGTTCGCGCTCTCGCGCACCGTCGCCCACGCCCGCGCGCTGCTCCGGACGAGCCTCCTCTACCTGCCGCCGGTGCTGCTCGCGATGCTGCTCGACCGGACGTTCTGACGATGGCGCCGAGCGATGCGCGCGCGGAGGTCCGCTCCTTCGGCTTGACGCTGCTGCTCGTCGTGGACGGCCTCTTCGTCGGCACGCTGCTGCTCGCCTACCTCCATGTCCGCGGCGGCCTTCCGGCCTGGCCCGACGTCGCGGCCCCCGTGCCCCCCCTGCTTCCCGCGCTGGCGATGGGCGCCTGCCTGCTCGCGGCGCTCGCCCCCCGCGTCGCGCGGACGCCGATGCTCCCGCTGCTGCTGCTCGCGGCGGCGGCCGCCTGCACCTTCCCCGCCTACCGCGAGGCGGCCTCCCGGGGCGGGCGGTACGGGCTCGTCGTGCTTCTTGTCTCCGCGCTGCTGCTGCTGCACCAGGTCGGCGGGGCCGCGGGGGCCGCGCTCGGTGCCGCGCGCGGGCGCACGATGGCCGACATGCCCTTCCTCGGCCGGTATCTCGTCTTCCTCGGCGGCGTGTCGCTGGTCGCGACGGCCGCCGTCTTCCTGCTGTGACGGCGATCGGCGTGGACCGCGTGACGCACCGCTACGGCGAGCGGACGGCGCTCGACGGCGTGAGCTTCGACGTCGCGGAGGCGGAGATCTTCGGCCTGCTCGGCCCCAACGGCGGGGGCAAGACGACGCTCTTCCGGATCGCCTCGACGCTGCTTCGGCCCACGGAGGGGAGCGTCTTCGTGCTCGGGGCCGACGGCACGCGCGACCCGATGGCGGTGCGCCGCGCGATCGGCGTCGTCTTCCAGGCGCCCAGCCTCGACCGCAAGCTGACCGCGGCCGAGAACCTGCGCCACCAGGGGCACCTCTACGGGATGTCGGGGGCCGCGCTGCGCGCCCGCGCGGCGGAGATGCTCGCGCGCGTCGGGCTCGCCGAGCGGGCGGGGGAGCGCGTCGAGAACCTGAGCGGCGGGCTGCGGCGGCGGGTCGAGGTGGCGAAGGGGCTCCTGCACAGGCCGAGGGTGCTCCTGCTTGACGAGCCGAGCACCGGCCTCGACCCGGGGGCGCGCCTCGACCTCTGGAGCCATCTGGGGCAGATCCGCGCGGAGGAGGGGACGACGAGCCTCGTGACGACCCACCTGATGGAGGAGGCCGAGAAGTGCGACCGGCTCGGCCTGCTCGACCGCGGGCGGCTCGTCGCGGTGGGCACGCCGGACGAACTCAAGGGGCGCCTCGGCGGCGACATCGTCACGGTGCGGGGGAGCGATCCCGCCGGCCTCGCCGCGGCGATCGCCGGCAGCTTCGGCGTGCGCACGACGGTGCTCGAAGGCAGCGTGCGCTTCGAGACGGCGGACGGGGCCGCGCTGCTGCCGAGGCTGATCGCCGCGCTGCCCGGCCGCATCGACGCGCTCTCGGTCGGCAGGCCGACGCTGGAGGATGTCTTCGTCCAGCTCACGGGGCACCGCCTTTGGGGCGGCGGGGGCGCGGCGTGAGGGCGGCGATGACGCTCGTGGACCGGGAGGTGGTGCGCTTCTTCCGGCAGCCCAACCGCGTGATGGGGGCGATCGGGCAGCCCCTCATCTTCTGGCTGCTCTTCGGCGCGGCCTTCCGGAGTTCGTTCCGCTCGCCGCTCGGCGACGACAGCTACGCGATGTTCTTCCTGCCGGGCATCGCGCTCCTGATCGTGCTCTTCACGGCCATCTTCTCGACGATCTCGATCATCGAGGACCGGCGCGAGGGGTTCCTGCAGGCGGTCCTCGTCGCGCCCGCGCCGCGCTGGCAGATGGTGCTCGGCAAGGTGACGGGGGGGAGCCTGCTCGCGATCCTGCAAGCGACGCTCTTCCTCCTCCTCGCGCCGACGGTCGGCATCGCGCTCGGGCCGCGCGCGCTGCTCGGGTCGATCGGCGTGCTGGGGCTCGTCGCCTTCGGCCTCACGTCGCTCGGCTTCTGCATCGCGTGGCGCATGGACTCGACGCAGGGATTCCATGCGATCATGAGCGTCTTCCTCATGCCGATGTGGCTCTTGTCCGGTTCCTTCTTCCCCGCCGGCGGCGCGCCCGCGTGGCTCGGGTGGCTCATCCGGCTCAACCCGCTCTCGTATGGGCTGACCGCGCTGCGCGGCGCGCTCGGCATGGGCACCGGAGGCGCGTCGGTGCCGCTCTCGGTCGGGATCTCGGCCCTGTTCGCGGCGGCGCTCTACGGCCTCGCGCTGCGGCTCGCGCGGCGGCCCGCCGCAGGAGACCTCCGATGAACGCCCGTCCCGCCCTGCTGGCACTCGTGCTCGTCGCCGCCTGCTCCGGAGAGGGAGGGGGCGCCGCCGCCGGGAGGACGGTCTCGTTCGACCTGCAGAAGCTGGGGCAGGTGCCCCCGTTCCTGCTGCTCGAGCGCGCCGGGGAGCCTCTCGGCCTCGACCACCTGAAGGGCAAGGTCTGGATCGCCGACTTCATCTTCACGCGCTGCCAGGGTCCCTGCGTCGCGATGTCCACCGAGATGAGCCGGATGCAGGAGGACTTCATCGACGACGAGGACCTCGCGCTGGTCTCGACGACCGTCGATCCCGCGTTCGACACGCCCGAGGTGCTCCGGCAGTACGCCAAGCGCTTCCAGGCGCTGCCGGGCCGCTGGTTTTTCCTCACCGGCACGCGCGATCTGATCCGCGAGTTCGCGGTCACGGGCCTCAAGGTCCCGTGGCGCGACGAGGATCCGCTGACGCACAGCGAGGTCTTCGTGCTCGTGGACCGCAAGGGCGAGATCCGCGGCTTCTACCAGTTGAACGAGCCCGGACGCATGGACAAGCTCCGCCAGGACGCCCGCTTCGTGCTCGACGAGAAGGAATGATCCGCGACCTCCCGACGCTCAATGCCGCGCTCAACAGTCTCAGCGCGCTCTGCCTCGGCCTCGGGTATCTGGCGATCCGGCGCGGCCACCGCGCCCTCCACATCCGCCTGATGGTCGGCGCGCTGGTCGCGTCGGCCCTCTTCCTGACGAGCTACGTCATCTACCACGTGCAGGTCGGCTCGGTGAAGTACGGGGGCTCGGGGGCGAGGCGGACGATCTACTTCGCGATCCTGATCACCCACGTCATCCTTGCCGCGGCGATCGTGCCGCTCGTGGTCCTCACCGTCCGCCGCGCCGCGAAGGGGCTCTACGAGAGCCACCGCCGCATCGCGCGGTGGACGCTGCCGCTCTGGCTCTACGTCAGCGTCACCGGCGTCGTCATCTACCTGATGCTGTACCGAGGGCTCTAGCGCCTTGCCACTCAGCCGCGAGCGGCGCACCCCATGCTACCGCTTCCGCCCCTCGCGTGCCCGCCGCTCGTCGGCTGCAGCGGCTTGTTAGGCACCGTACCCCGACGTATGATGGATTCAGCGAGGTCGTAATGCCGACCCTTGAGTCCGTCATCCATAGCGACCCGGAGATCCTCGGCGGTACGCCCGTCTTCACCGGTACGCGCGTTCCCGTGAAGAACCTGCTCGACTACTTGGCGGCTGGGGACAGCCTCGAGACGTTCCTCGATCACTTCCCCTCGGTCTCACGCGAACAGGCTGTCGCGGCTCTCGAGGTAGCGAAGGACCTGCTAACCACGCGTGCGCGTTCTGCTCGATGAGTCGCTCCCGCGCCCGCTCGCGAAGCTGCTGACTGGCCACGAGGTCCGTACGGTCGCCGAACTTGGGTGGACGGGGTTGAAGAACGGCGCGCTGCTGATCCGAGCGGCGAGTTCCTTCGATGTTGTGCTCAGCGCCGACCAGAACATCGAGTTTCAGCAGAATCTCGCGAGGTTGCCGGTGGCCATTGTCGTGCTCGTCGCGATCACGAATCGGCTTGAGTCCTTGGAAGCGCTCGTCCCGGAGTTGCTTCGCGTTCTCGCCGGGCTTCGCCCAAGGACGCTGCAGCGAATAGGTGCCTAACGACTCTGCCGCTCACCTGCGAGCGGCGCTCCCCATGCTACCGCTTCCGCCCCTCGCGTGCCCGCCGCTCGTCGGCTGCAGCGGATTGTTAGGCCTCACGCCGTGCGTCTACGTATCCTCGTAGTGGAGTTCCGCCTCACCGAAGTTGCCCGCGGCGACCGCGTGCGGCCTACCCCAGAAGGAGGCAACTCCAGACCACCCGAAATCGGAGTAGTCCTCGGTGATCTGAAACAGGAACTTCCACCGCGCGGCACCTGCCGCGAGCTGAGCCTAGCCGTCGTTGGGCGCCGGGTTCCAAAGATCGTATCCGTCGTGGCGGCGATTCACCGTTGCCGGCATGTCGCAATCCTGCAGCCGCAGCGGGTGGCCTCCTACCTGATTCCGCCCACGGACGCCCATGGTGTCTAGCGCCGAGAGGAACGTGCCGTAGCCGTCGTCGTCGCCATACTGCTCGTAGACAACGAGACCGTCACGGATCACGGTGTCGGGGAAGGTGAAGACCGGACTCGGAGTCATGAAGTGCTGCTGGCAGACGAAACCCTCGGAGGCGGTCGGCGGCTCTGCACGAGCACGCGCGAGTTCGTTCGGGAACCAGACCAGGCACCAGGGCGGGACCGGGTCCGCCCGGCCCTGGCTTGCGGCGCCGAGATAGTGAAACTCCGCAAACACGAGCAGTTTCCCAGTGTTCGGCAGCGGCGCAATGGGCGCGACGCGTGCCAGTTGGTCGAGATCGAGCTGGGCAAGGAACATGAGCGCCATGGAGCCGCGTGCCTCGAGCTCGTCGAGCTTGGCGATCTCCGCGGTCCAGTGGGGCGAGGTCGATGGTTGCTGTTCGATGTACCGACGGGCGGTCTCTCTCATGTCCCTGCAGTACCGATTCGGCGACCACGTCGGCCATGGCATTCCGTCGGGGAGCATCGGAAGGCCGCCGAAGTAGGAGCCGGTGGCGGCGGGGCCGTCCGTCGCGCTCGCAGGTGCGAACGCAATCGCGGGCAATGCGACCTCGCGAAGCGCATTGACCTCAAGGTTGGAGTCCCGCGCCAGCCGCTCGATGTCGCTCCAACTCATCTCCGTGTAGGCCTAACGTCTTGCCGCTCAGCCGCGAGCGGCGGCCCCCATGCTACCGCCCCAGCCCTCGGCGTGCCCGCCGCTCGTCGGCTGCAGCGGCTTGTTAGGTGGGCGATGTCGAACCGACGCGCCAAAGCCGGTGAGCCGGTCTAGTATCCGAAGTCGATGTCGAAAGAGCCGTCCCGGCGCAGCGTGAGGGCAAGGGTACGCCAGCGCTCCTTTCCCGGAGCGATCTCGTTGCTCGTGATCCGCCGAACCTCCTGGAGCAACTTGAGCAAGCGAAGTTCGGGCCTGATATCCAAGCTCTCCGCAGCGCCATCGGGCGAGAAGCTCGTGACTTGGAAGGTCCCCCAGTCATCGCCCACCTCGGCCTCGAGCACGATTCGCTCCCACGGCGCCGTGGCAGCAGCAACGAGCATCTGCCCAATCTCGGGGTAGGGGTCCTTCGCCGGCAACGAACGCTCCTCTCGCCCCACCTAACGTCTTGCCGCTCAGCCGCGAGCGGCGCTCCCCATGCTACCGCTTCCGCCCCT
>CAZMXP010000056.1:0-32133 GCA_964570285.1 uncultured Planctomycetaceae bacterium | reverse complement strand
CCCGCTGGAGGCCGAGGCTCACCGCCGCCCAGGCGCGCTCGCGCGGCCGGAGCTTGCCGCTCTGCACGATCTCGAGCAGCGCGTTGCGGACGCCCTCCTTCTCCTTGTCGGAGAGGCTCGGGAGCAGCCCGAGGGCGAGCGCCGCCGACTCGGTGGCCTGCAAGCCGAGGTCGAACTTCTGACCCTTGGAGTTCTTGTATTCGTTGAAGGTCGCGTCGCGGAAGAGCTGCGTGTAGTTCGCGGTGCCGACCTTGCCCAGCGCGACGATCGCGCCTCCGTGGATGTCCTCGTGGTCGTCCTTGCGCTCGAGCGAGCGGAGCAGCGCGGGGATGATCGTCGTCGTGATGGCGCGCTCCGTCGGGCGCAGCGGGTTGCGGCGGTTCTGCTCGTTCTCCCTCGACGTGAACCAGATCGCCGACGCGGACGCCGTCTTGGTCGAGTAGATGTGGGACTTGAGACTCAGGATGTCGTCGCTGTTGTACGCCCACCAGAAGCGCCACGACTCGAACGTGAGCGGCTTCGTGCTCGCCCTCGGTTTCGCGCCCTGCGTGGGGCCGTGACCGGGCGGCGGCGCGCCGTTTTCGGACGGAGCCTCATGGCCGGTCTCGGGAGGCGGGATCGGGCTTCCCGGAGCCGGATCGGCGGGGGTGATCGGCCCGGCCGGGGGGCCGGGATCGGACGGCGGGGGGGGCGGGGGCTCCGCATCGCTCGGCTCGCGCAGCCCCGGGGGGACGGCCCCGTTCGGGCCGCGGAACGACCCGCCGTGCGCCCGGACCTCGGGAGCCATCATCAGGCCGCCGAGAAGCAGCGCCGCGACGGAAATCACAACTCGCTCGCACACTCTCATCACGCCTCCCTGCTTGCACTTGGCATTTTTCAGCGTTTGTTCGATTGCCAGCTTCACAGTGGCATCGGGTTCGCCACTGCACCGACATGGGACCTGCCATGGCAAAGGCCATACCGGCCGCGAATCGCAGGAGAATCGGGGTCGCGCGTCAGCTCATCGCGGATCGCGATCGACCTAAAGCCCGCGAAACCCGCGTGTTACACACCTCGCACGCACGCGCGAGTCGTCCCCGCGATTCCGCGCGGCGTTACGGTCGAGTAACGGCATCCCCGCCGCGTGAACGTCTCGTCACATCTGCCGATGCCGCCGCCGCGGCTCGGTTCCGGCCGCTGCACGCCCTCGCGACGGCCTCTCGCCGATCCGTATCGTCCGTGGCGGCATTCTTGATGAGGAACCCAGGAAGGGAGGAGTCCATGAGCTCAACGGGGAGCATCCCGGGCCACGGATGGATCGAAGCCGCCTCTTCCTCGGTTCCTTAGTTCCTGGGTTCCTTCCTCCAACCCTCAAGACGAAGGCTGTGGCGCACCGCACAGTTCCCGGTGGCATTGGGGATGCCCTTGCACCCAGCAAAGCTCGCGCGGCAACATCCTCGTGCGCCCCGGAGCACGGTTCGCCCCCGAATCCCGAGCACACTTCGAGATTCGGTCCCACTCGTCGCACGCGGGATCACCCGCATCGACTCCTACGACCCGTGGATCCGAGCCCTCAGGAGCGCGACATGTGCCCGCGGCCGGCCGCCCTGGCGGGCCAGGGACTGCCCGGACCCGGTCTTCCGGAGATTCCTTTCCGGGCGGCGCGGGCGGGAACCCGGGGGAGGCCCTCACGAACCGCGCGGAAGGTCCTACAATGTGCCGGATGCGCCGTTGGATCCCGGTCGCCCTGCTGCTCGCCGCCTGCTCGGGGGAGGAGCGCCCCGCCCCCGCCGCCGCGGGGGATGCCCACTCGCACGACCATGAGGCCCACGCCCACGCCCCCCGCTACGGCGGCGTGCTGGTCGAACTGGGCGACCACGAGGCGCAGGTCGAACTCGCGCTCGACGGCGAGACCGGCACGCTGACCGCCTACCTCTGGGACGGCCACGTCGAGGAGGCGGTGCGCTCCGACATGAAGTCGCTGCGCATCTCGCTGATCACCGGGCGCGACCCGCTCGAGATCGACCTGTGGCCGGTGACGGATCCGCTGACCGGCGAGAAGGCGGGCGACACCTCGCGCTTCGAGGCGACGGTCGAGAGGCTCAAGGGCGCGATCGCCTTCGACGGCATCCTCGGCGACGTCACGCTGCGCGGCAGGCAGTACCGCGGCAAGGCCTTCGAGTACCGCGAAGACGAGGAGCACGAGTGAGGAAGACCGAACGCGGCGTCGCGAAGGGCGCCTGGCTCGTGATGGCGCTGCTGACGGCGGTGCTCGCGGGCGCCACCTTCAACAAGTGCCTCGTCTGCGGCCCCGCGGTGCCGCCGCACCCCGCCGGCGCGACGCAACTCGCGCAGGGCGAACTGCTGAACGCGCCCCCTCCGGCACCGACGATCGAGCCCCCCCTCGCCGTCGAAGGCCCGCCCCCCGAGCCCCCCCAACCCGAGCCGGAGGCGGAGGAGCCGCCCCCTCCCGCGAGCGAGTTCACGCCCGTCACCTTCGACAAGCTCGCGAGCTACGTCTACGTCTACCCGGAGATGGACCCGACCAAGCCGCTCAAGGACCAGATCCCCGAGTCGATCAAGAAGCTCGGCAACAGGAAGATCGCGATCCAGGGGTTCATGATCCCGGTCAAGCTCGAGGGCGAGGAGGTCGTCGAGTTCCTGCTCGTGCGCAACCAGTTCGCCTGCTGCTACGGCGTGATGCCGAAGATGAACGAGTGGATCCACGGCAAGATGGCGCCGGGCAAGACCGCCGCCTTCCTGATGGACATCCCGATCACCGTCTTCGGCACCCTCGGCGTCGGCGAGGTCATCGAGGACGGCGTCGTGATGAGCCTCTACCGCATCGAGGCGGACGAGGTCACCAAGCCCCCCACCTTCAGGTGAAGAGCGCGCCCGCGTAGGGCAGCAGCGCCTCGACCTCGGACTCCGCGAGCGCGGGGTCGTCCACCGTCAGCGCGACCTCCGCCGAGAAGAGGCGCAGCAGCTCCGCGCGCCCCTCGGCCAGCGCGCGCTCGACCTCGTCCTGCTCCATCTCGAGCCGCCGCGCCAGCTCCGCGGGCTCGAGCGGCCCCTCGCCCTCCGGCCGGTCGAAGAGCCGCAGGAAGAGCATGTGCGTGCGCGGATGCACGCGCCGGAACTCCCGCAGGGCCGCGAGCAGCCGCCCGCTCGCCCAGTCGCGGTCGAACTCGGCGCCGCTGACGCCCTTGCCCCCCTCCTCCGCGACGAGGCGGTCGAGCGCCGCCGCGACGCGCAGCCGCAGCCGCGGCTCGCGCGCGTCGCGCGCCTCGGCCATCGCCTCGCAGAACTCCTCCGCGAGCTGCTCCGTGCGCCGGTAGCCCGCGATGCAGCGCCGAAGCTGCAGCAGCACCGGCAGCCGGATCCGTTCGCGCAGGAGCCCATTCGTCGCGCCCATGGCGGACTCATTGTAATACTGGGGGCCGTGTTCCCCCGCCTCTGTCTCGTCCTGTCGCCGCGCCTCTGCGCGCGCGAGCCGCTCGAGACCGCCGCGCTCGCGATCGACGGCGGCGTCGACATCGTGCAGCTGCGCGACAAGGAGGCGAGCGACGCGGAGTTCGTCGCGATGGCGCGCCCGCTCGCGCGGCTCTGCGCGGAGCGAGGCGTCCCGCTGATCCTCAACGACCGGGTCCACCTGGTCGATGTGGTGGGGGCGCGGGGGGCCCATGTCGGCGCGCGCGACCTCCCGCCGGAGGAGGCGCGGCGGCTGCTCGGGCGCGACATGATCCTCGGCCACACGGGCCTCGCCGCGGAGGAACGCGGCATCGACTACCTGGGCATCGGGCCCGTCTTCGCGACGACGACGAAGCGGCAGGCGGGAGAGCCGGGCGGACCGGCGCTGATCGCGGCGGTGCGGACGGCGCTGCCCTTCTTCGCGATCGGCGGCATCACGCCGGAGAACGCGCCTCCGGTCGTCGCCGCGGGCGCGAAACGCCTCGCGGTCTCCGCGGCGATCTGCGGCGCCAGCGACCCGCGCTCCGTCGCCGCCACGCTGCTGGGGCTGCTTTGAAGCGCGAGTCGCTCGTCGGCCACGTCGAGGAGGTCCACGGCCTCATCGTCGGGGGCGACAGGCCCGCGGACCAGACCTTCCGCGAGTTCTTCAAGGCGCGCCGCTACCTCGGCTCGTCCGACCGGCGGTTCATCGCCGAGACGACCTATGCGCTCCTGCGCTACAAGCTGCGCCTGGACCGCACGCCCGGCATGGAGCGCATCGCCGCGCGCATCGACGCCGTCGAACGGGGGCTGCCCGCGACCGGCGACCTCGCCTTCGACGAGTCCTTCCCGCCGTGGATGATCGACCTGTTCGTCTCGCGATGGGGCGCGGAGGAGGCGGCCCAACTGGCGCGGGCGCTGAACCGCCCCGCGCCGCTGACGCTGCGCGCGAACACGCGCAAGTGCGACCGCGAGAGCCTCATGCGCGAACTCGCGAAGGAGGGCGTCGAGGGCACGCCCACCCCCCGCGCCCCCCAAGGCATCCGCCTGTCGAAGCGGATCAACATCTTCGCGAGCCGCGCCTTCCTCGACGGCAAGTTCGAGGTGCAGGACGAGGGCAGCCAGCTCGTCTCGATCGCGCTCGACCCCCACCCCGACTGGAAGGTGCTCGACGCCTGCGCCGGCTCGGGGGGCAAGGCGCTGCACCTGAGCAACCTGATGCGCGGCAAGGGCGAGATCTTCGCGCACGAGCCCGACCCGCGCCGGCGCGAGGAGCTGTCCAAGCGCGCGCGCCGCGCCGACGCGCAGAACATCCGCGTCGTGGACCGCGCGTCGATCCCGGCGCGCGTGGACGCGGTGCTCGTCGATGCGCCGTGCAGCGGCATGGGCACGATCCGCCGCAACCCGATGATCAAGAACCGCCTCGCGCCCGCGGATCTGCTCCGCCACCAGCGCCAGCAGATCGGCATCCTCGGCGACTACGCGCGCCACGCGCCGCTGGTCATCTACGCGACCTGCTCCCTCGCCGCGGAGGAGAACGAGGCCGTCGTCGCGACCCTGCCCGGCCTTGCCGTCGCCTCGTCCGACACGCTCCTCCCCCACCGGACCGACACCGACGGGTTCTTCTTCGCCATGCTGCGCTGATCCGGCGGGCGGAATCTGCGACGATGGGGGCATGCGTTCCCTCCTGATCGCCGCGCTGCTGCTCGGGCCCGCCCTCGCGCAGGACCCGAAGGGCTTCTGGACCGAGGCGGAACTCGCCCGGATCGATCTCGGGCTCGAACTGCTGAACGCGACGCGGAAGGACCTCGGCTTCCAGAAGCGGCCGATCGACGACCCGTTCAGGCTCGAGGTCGTCGATCGCGTGCTCGACGATCCGCTCGCGCTCGGGCCGGTGACACAGCAGTGGGAGGAGGCGGCGCGTTCGGGGGAGGCGGCGCGTCTGCTCGCGCAGGCGATCTCCACGGTCGGCATGCCCGGCGACCGCGCGGCCTTCGACCGGATGGAGAGCTACGCGGTGCCCGAGGTCGAGGAGCGGCTGCCCCCTGCCGCGGGGCCCGCGCTCCGCGCGCTGCTCGCGGCGATCGACGACGCGCGCTGGATGGCGACGCCGGACGGACCGGTCCTGCGCAAGCTGCTCCTCTCCCAGGTGGAGAAGCCCGCCCTCGTGCTCGAAGAGAGCGACCTCACCGACGCCGAGTTCCTCGCGCGGGCCGCGCAGGCGGGCGTCCCGCTCCGCGACGCCGCCCCCGGCCGGCTTCTCGACGCGGTGGAGGCGTTCGCCGCCGCATGCCGCGGCGCCCCGGAGTGGCAAGGCGTCGTCCGCGCGAAGAGCGCCGCGGGCATGGTCACGCTCTACGGCACCGGCGACGACGTGCGTACCGGCGACGACAGCGCCGTGCTCGTCCTCGACCTCGGCGGCAACGACACCGACACCCGCGGCGCGAGCGCCTGCGTCCGGATGGGACGCCCCTGTTCCGTGCTCCTCGATCTCGCCGGCGACGACCGCTACGTCGGCGGCCACGACCTCTCCTTCGGCGCGGCGCTGGGCGGCATCGCGATCCAGTGGGACTGCGGCGGCGACGACACCTACGTCGCCGGCCACGCGTCGCTCGGCGCGGGTCTCGCCGGGTTCGGCCTCCTCGTCGACGAGGGCGGCAACGACACCTACCGTTGCAAGGACTTCGGCCTCGGGGCCGGCGCCTTCGGCATCGGCCTCCTGCTCGACCGCGACGGCAACGACTTCTACCACTGCGACCTCTTCGGGCAGGGCTTTGCCAGCACCCGCGGCTGCGGCGTCCTCGCCGACCTCGCGGGACAGGACGTCTACGACGCCGGCGGCGTCCACCTGCACGCGCCGCTCTTCAACGACCGGTATCAGTCCCTCTCCCAGGGTTTCTCCATCGGGATGAGGCCCGATGCGTCGGGGGGCGTGGGGGCGCTGATCGACCTCAGGGGCAACGACCGATACAACTGTGACATCTACGGTCAGGGCTCCGCCTACTGGTATGCGATCGGCCTCCTGATCGACGGGGACGGCAACGACACCTACAACCTCGGGCAGTACGGGCAGGGGAGCGGGATCCACCTCGCGGCGGGCATGCTCTTCGACCGCGCCGGGCAGGACCTCTACTATGACATGCACGGCGTCGGCGTCGGCGGCGCCCACGACTACTCCGTCGGCTTTCTCGTCGATCGCGGGGGCGACGACCACTACTGCGGCAGCGGCGGGAGCCAGGGCGGCGCGCTGACGAACAGCGTCGCGATGCTGCTCGACGAGGCGGGCAACGACGGCTACATGGCCGTCAAGATCGGCGGCGCGCAGGGGAGCGCGACGGAGGCGCGCAACACCGGGGGCCTCGCGCTGCTGCTCGACGGCGGCGGCAAGGACCTCTACGGCGAGGTGACCCGCGACGGCGGCATCTGGACGAAGGACCTCTTCGGCGCCGGCATCGACGCCCCCGAGCCCCCCGAGACATCCGCCACCGATCCGCAGGCGCCGCGGCTCACGCCGGAGGAGGCCAAGTTGCAACTGGCCAAGGATGCCACCGATCTCGACGCGCTCTGGAAGACCTCCTGCCTCTGGGAGGTCGGCGACAACCGCGTGCTCGTGCCCGCCGCGCGCGAGGCGCTCTGGGCCCTCGGCACGCCCGCGCTGGACCGCGCCTTCGAGCGCCTCGGCACGAAGGACGGCCTCGAATACCGCGCCGTCGAGACGACGTTGCAACACTTCCCGCGCGGGCAGGTCGTGCCGCGACTCCTCGAGACGAGCCGCCACGAGGAGGCGCGGGTGCGCAAGGGGGCGCTGCGCGCGATCGCCTCGCTCGCGCCGCCGGAGGCCTACGACCGGCTCGCGGCGATGCTGCCGTCGGACGCGGAGAACCGCCCATCGGTGCTCGCGGCGCTCGCCGCGCTGCGCCGGGCGCCGCCCGAGGTCGCGGGGCTGCTCCGGTCGCCGAAGGAGTCCGAGGGGGTGCAGGCCGCCGTCTGCCTCGGGGCCGCGGGCGACGCGGCGACCCTTGCGACGGCCCTCGGCCCCGATGTCGCCTTCCCGGTGCGCACCGCCGCGGCGCTCAGGCTCGGCGCGATCGGCGAGGCCGCGGTGCCCGCCCTCGCAGGGCTCGCCGCCGACGGCGGCGCGCCGCCGATGGCCCGCCGGAACGCGCTGCGCGCGCTCGGATGGACGAAGTCCCCCGCCGCGCACCCGGCGCTCGCCGCCGCCCTCCGGAGCGAGGATCGCATGGTGCGCCTGTCGGCCCGGCAGGCGGCAAGGGACTGCGGCATGGCGGTCGAGACCGTGGAGACCGATCCGCTGCTGGCCCGGTTACGTTGATAGAGGCATGCGGTGGGTCGCGATCGTCCTCGCAACGTTGGCCACGGTCGCCCTCGCATGGCTCTCGCTGGGCGATGGCGACACGCACCAGTCGGCGATGCGGGAGGGGGTGCGGGGGCCGGAGACCTCCGTGGAGAGGGCCACGGCAAGGCGCGAGACGGCGCCGCCGGCCCTCGCGGGACGCGTGCTGCGCGACGGCGAACCCGCGCGCGCGGAGGTGACGCTCGCGCTCGGCGGAAGGGAGATCCGGCGCGCCCGCGCGGGGGAAGAGGGGAACTTCGCCTTCGCGGGCCTCGCGGCGGACGTCTACCACCTGCACGCGGTGGCGCCGGACGGGGCGGTCGGCGTCGCGGTGGCGTCGCTCGCCGTGAAGGGCGCCGCGGTGCAGGTCACGATCGCGCTCCGGGGTCCGGTGCATGAGCTGTCGGGAGTTGTCGTCGACGAGGCGGGTGCGCCGGTCCGCGGGACAATGAGCATCGGCGAGAGTGCGCGCTCGCCGCTCTTCGCCACGGGCGCAACCGACGAGCGCGGCGCCTTCCGCCTCAGTGGCATCCCGGCGGGGCTCTTCCACGTCGGGCTGCGTGTCGGCGAGCACCTCGAACTGTGGGACGGGCCCGTCTCCGTACCGCACGACGGTGACTACCGCTTCATCGTCAGCCTTCCGGATCTCTACGTAGGCAAGGTCCTCGACTACGAGACGCGGGCGCCGGTCGCCGGCGCGACGATCGAGGCGGGCACCCAGAACAGCTCCGCAGAGACGACGAGCGCGGCGGACGGGAGCTTCCGCCTCGCCGCACCGGAGGGCGAACTCACCGTGCGCGCCACAGGCTACGCGGAGGCGAGCAACTGCCCCTCGGGCGGCGAGATCCTCCTCCACCGCGCCGCGTCGGTCGAGGGCGTCGTCGTCGAGGCCGACGGGGGAGCCCCCGTCGCCGGGGTCGAGGTCCACGCGAGGAGTCTCGCCACCCACGGCAAGTCGAAGGCCGTGACGGGTCCGGATGGATACTTCACGATGGCGGACCTCTTCCCGGCGGAGGCCGCCCTCTTCGTCGCGAGCGACCTCTGGCGCAGCGAGGGGAGCGAGAACCTGTCGTTCCGGGACCAGTCGGCCCATAGCCCGCTCTCGCTCTTCCTGCGCCCGGGCGTCCGCGAGCGCGTGACGCTGCGCGTCGAGCGGGCGGGATCGATCGAGGGGCTCGTGCTCGACGCGGAGGAGAGGCCCGTGGCGGGCGCGATCGTCACCTACCGCTCCGAGCTCGCGCCGCTGCGGGCGGCGAGCGACGGCGACGGCGCGTTCAGGATCGACGGCGTGCCGCGCGGGCGCACGTTGGAGCTGGCGGCGTCCGCGCCCGGGTTCCTGAGGACGACCGTCTTCGGGCGCGAGCGCGTCGTGATCCGTTTCGACGCGCCGCGCCTCGTGCAGGTGAAGGTCGTCGAGGCGACAACGGGCCTGCCGGTCGCGGGCGCCGTCGTGCGCGAACTCGACTCGCAGGACCGGCCCACCGGCACGGGCTGGCTCGCCGACGCGCGCGGGCTCGCGCTCGCCGGGCCGCTCCAGCCCGGGTCGGAGTCCCTCCATGTCTCCGCCGAGGGCTACTTCGAGCAGGGCGTACCGCTCTCGCGCGGCGTCACGGAAGCGGCGCTCGAGCGGGGCGCCGCGCTCCGCGTGCGCGTGCTCCGCCCCGACGGGACGCCGCGGCGGAGTGCCAGTGTCAGCGCGCATCTCACCGAGCGGTACGAGATCGACCGCCAGTGCGCCTCGGGCACCACCGCGTCGGACGGGTGGATCACGCTCTCCCCCCTCCGCGCCACCCCCCATTCCATCCAGGTCTGGCACGACGACGCGCACCTCGTCACGACCGCCACCCCCGGCTCCGATCTCGTCGTGAAGCTCCCCGACGCGGCGCCCGGCGAAGAGTACGAGGCAGAACTCTGCTATGAGGGCCGCCTCATCGCGACGGTCCGCGCGGTCGACCCGATGGGGCGACCGGTGCCGGGCGCGCATGTGCTCTTCGAGTGCGCCGGGGGGGGAGGCACGGCGGAGGAACTCATCGACGGGGCGACGGAGTTGTGGGACTACGAGGAGAGCGAGGAGACCTCGTACCGCGTCACCGTGATGCGCGCGGCGACGCGCGACGGCTCGCCGCTGCCCTACGGCGCCGTGCGGACGGGGCCAGTCGCGACGGGCGGCACGATCGAGGTGAGGCTGCCGCCGGAGCGCACGATCGAGGGGCTCGTCGTCGATGCGCGCGGGCGCGCGGTCGCGGGCGCGCTGCTGCGCGCCTTCCTGCTCGATCACCAGCCGGGCGCGGGGAATGCCATGGGCGGGACCTACTGCGACGTCGCCCGCAGCCGCGCCGACGGCAGCTTCCGCCTCGGGCGGCTCGGCGAGGGCCGCGTCGCGATCTGGACGAAGGCGCCGCGCGCCGGGGCGCCGCCGGAGCCGACCCTCGCGGACCCGGGCGAGCGCGTCACGATCCGGCTGCCGAGGGGGGTCGACGCGACGGTCACCGTCGTCGATCCGGCCGGCGCGCCGGTCGAGGGGGCGATCGTGCGCGTGCGTCCGGTCGGGGACGATGCCAAGGCCACCTGGTCGTCGGAGGCCCGCGACCTGACCGGCCCCGGCGGCGTGCTGCGGCTTGCCGACCTCGCACCGGGACAGACCTTCACGCTCTCGATCACGCCGCCGCCGGAGCGGCGCGACATGACGCCGTTCGAGGAGAAGTGGACCGCCGCCGACACGACGGTGCGCCTCTTCCCGCGCGGCGCGATCGAGGGCGAGGTGCGCGACGCCGCGGGCCGGCCGCTCCCGGACGCGACGGTGCACGCGCTCGGGCAGGACGGCCGCGAACGCACCTGCGACAGCGACCGCCACGGACGCTTCCGGCTCGACGGCCTCGGCGGCGGCGCCGCGACCGTCTGGGCGGAGTTCGACGCGCCGACGATGGCGACGCGCGTCGGCGCGCGCCAACTCGCGGCGTCGGGAGCGAAGGACCTGCTTCTCACCGTGGATACCGGTCCGAGCCTCCGCCTGCGCGTGGTCGGGTGGAATCGGGGGGGCTCGGGGGACGTGCGGCTGAATCCGCGGCTCGTCTCCCAGCCCTACCGCGACGAGGCGAGCATCGCGAGCGACGGCACCGCGGTGGTCTACGGCGTCGATGCGACTCGCACCTACGACGTGATGGTCGGCCCGGTGGGCAACGGCTTCCTGAAGTACCTGCGCGGCGTGCGCGCGGGCGAGGATGAGATCGCCGTCGAACTCGAGAAGGGAGGGACGATCGCCGGCCGCGTCGTCTCCGCGATCCCGTGGGAGGGCGGACGCGTGACCTTCGAGAATCCCGCCCTCGGACACGGGCCCGACACCGAACCGGACGGCACCTTCGAGATCGAGGGCGTGCCCCCGGGCCGCTGGCGGTTCGTCGCGAACTTCTGGACGCCGGACGGCAAGGCCCTCGTCGGCACCGCGGAGGCATCGGCCGGCGAGCGCCTCGAGATCGCGCTGAGGCCTGCGGAGCCCGACCGGAAGGATCGGTGACGCGGCCGTTCCCGGCGCGTAACGCGACAGCGCGGAACACTTGCATTGCCGCCGCGGCACGGGAGTTGCGCCGCTCCCCGCCATGCGCACGCTCCTCGCCGCCGCAGGGATCCTCCTCCTTTGCACGCAGCGCGCGACGGCGCACGGGGGCGGGGGCTTCCGCGATCCAGGAAGCCTCCCGCCGGGCCTACGCGGCGACGGCCCCCCGCCGCCTCCCCCCGTCGCTTGCGATTGCGCGCTCCCCGCGTGCGCCTCGTGCTCCGACTCGCGGCTCGTCGAGGCGACGCCCTTGCGCCTGCCGGGTGCGTGCAATGTCCAGACGACGGTCGAGCGCTGGGACGACTTCGAACTTGTCACACTTGAATTCACGTTCCAGCGCTCCGGGTCCGCGGTCCCGCTGGAGACCCATCTCACCTTCGACACGGGTCCCCTCTTCGCGGCCACCGGGGGCCGCATCTCGATCGCCGGCAACGCGCTCACGGCCGCGCTCGCCCCCGCTGCCGACGCGCGCCGGAACTACCTGCGCGCACGCACGAGGGACCTCGACCCGCTGCTGGTGCTGCGACTCGGGCCCGGGCGCCACCTGCTGCGCGCCTTTCCCGTCGGCATGGACGGCGCGACGATCGTCACGGTCGAGGGGATCAGGCTCGCGGCGCCGCGCAGGCGCGCGGGCACGAGGCTCTATCGCACCGGCGACCGTCTGCTCGCGGTGAAGGCAGGGGGTCCGGGGGACGAGGGCTTCCACGACGCCGCGCACGGTCGCGTGCTCCGCTTCTTCGACCTCGATGCGGCTCAAACGGAGTTCGGCGCGGCGCTGGCGAACGCCGCCAAAGTGCCGTGGGTCCCCGCAGTCGAGTGCGCCGTCACCGGGCGCGGCGGTGCCGCGGCGAGCGACGACACGGCGCTCGTCGCGCTGCCCGGGAAGACGTAGAATGGGCCCATGCGGAGGCGCACGGCGAGGCTGGACCGGTTCGAGAGCGATCGCATCCGCTCCGAGCCGCCCGACCACGCGGCAGCGCGGCGCATCTTCGAGGGGTTGTGGGAGGAGGCGGTGACGCTCGGCGTGCTGCCCTGCCGGGACCTGCTCGACGGCATCGACGTGAAGATCCGACTCGCCCGGGCGCTCCATGTTCGAGAAGCTGCTCGCAAGAACCGCCCGGGCGCTTGACGGCGCCCGCCTCCCCTACATGGTGGTCGGGGGGCAGGCGGTGCTGCTCAAGAACCCCTCGCTCGACCGCGACCTGATCCGGGACAACCTCGCGGAGTTCGAGCGGGCGCTTGCCGAGCCGTTCGTCGCGCGGTTCGATGCGCTGCTTCGGGTTGGCGGCTCCGGCCCCCCCGCTCCCGCCGCCTCGTGACCCGCTTTTGACCTTGGCGGCGCGTTGGGGGTGCATGCTAGGGGCATGCGGAAACTGCTTGCCCTTGCGATGTTCCTGCCCTCCATTGCGCTCGCGCAGGAGGAGAAGACGCCGGACCTGCACAAGATCTATGTGCCCTACGAGAAGCTGAACGAGGTCCTCGGCACCGACAAGGAGCGCGTGATGGTGCCGTACAAGGAATTCCTCGAACTCTGGAAGCTCAAGTACGGGCCGAAGGTGGACGGGAGCAAGCCGCCGGTGCCCTACACGGTGGAGTCGGCCGCCTACGACGGGAGGATCGCCTCGGGCATCGCGTCCTTCTCGGCGGCGATCGAGATCGAGGTCTTCGACGACGGGTGGCAGAAGATCCCGCTTTCGTTCAAGGATGTCGCGTTCGAGGAGGTGCTCGTCGACGGCGCGCCGGGCGTGCTCGCGCCCGCCGCCTCCGGGTACGACCTCATCCTTCGCGGCAAGGGGCGCCACAAGGTGGACCTGCGGCTCGTCGCCGGCGTCGCGAAGGGCAAGGAGTACGCGACGACCGCGTTCGGGCTGCCTTCGGTGCCGCTGCACAAGCTCACCTTCCGCGTGCCGGGCAAGGGCACCGAGGTTGCGATCGAGCCCGCCCGCGCGCACACGACGACCAACGAGGGCGACGAGACCGTGCTGCTCGCCTTCCTCGGCCCGCAGGAGTCGGTCAAGCTCACATGGCGCTTCCAGCCCGAGGAGACCGAGAAGGAGCCCCCGCTGCTCTTCTCGGCCGACACCCTCGACGTGCGCATCGAGGAGCGCACCGTCCGCGGCACCGCGCACTTCGACATCGAGGTGCTGCGCTCGCCGACGCAGGAGTTCGCGATCGCGGTCCCGGACAAGGTGCAGGTGCTCGAGGTCACCGGCGCCAACATCAAGACGTGGGGGTTCAAGGACGCAGCGCGGCGGCAGTTGCGCGTCGCGCTGCACGCGGAGGTGACGGGCAAGTACGCGCTCGCGGTCGGCTTCGAGGGCGCGATCGAGGTCCCCGGACCCCTCACCCTTCCCTCCTTCCGCCTGGAGGAGGCGGCACGCGAGAGCGGCTACCTGAGAGTCGCAAGCGCCGAAGGCGTCGGCGTGCGCCCGATCGCGCTCGAGAACGTCTTCCAGATCGACCTGAACACGCTTCCCGAGTCGATCAGGGGGGGCGAGCGCTCCCTCGGCTTCCGCTTCCCGGCGATGCCCTACACGCTCTCGGTGCAGACCGAGCGGATCGCCCCGCTCGTGAGCCTCTTCACCCGCGCGCGCCTCGACGTCGAGCGCCGCACGATCAAGCTCAACGAGGCGCTCGCCTTCACCGTCGAGCGCGCGGGCCTCTTCACGATCCGCATCGAGGTGCCGCAGGGCATCGCGCTGACCGACATCGGCGACCCGAAGCTGATCGACAGCTGGCGCGAGAGCACCGAGGAGGGCAGGCGCATCCTGACGCTCGAGCTCAAGGGGCGCAGGCTCGGCAAGTTCACGATCCCGATCTCCGCCGAGGCGCCGCTCGACCTCGCGCTGGGCAAGCTCGACGTGCCGCTGCTGAAGGTGCTCGGCGTGGACCGCGAGGAGGGCACCCTCGGCATCTACATGGACCCGGGCATCGAGGCGGTCGCGACGACGACCGGCCTCGTGCCGCTCGAGCCGCAGAAGCTCGCCGCGGAGGACCGCTGGAAGTCGGCGCAGCCGCTCGCGTTCGCGTGGCGCTGGCGCGGCGGCGACGCGAAGGCGTCGTTCACCGTCAAGGCGCGCGACCCGAAGGTGACCTGCGACGTCCGCTACACGCTGCAGGCGGAGGAGTCGCGCGTGCGCGTGCGCGCCGACCTCGCCTACGCCGTCGAGTACACCGGCGTCGAGACCTTCAAGTTCCGCATGCCGAAGAGCGTCGTCGAGACCGTCAAGATCGAGGGGCGCAATCTCCGCGAGAAGCAGCCGAGCGACGACCCGCTCGAGGAGGGCAAGGAGCCGACGGTGACGTGGACCGTCACGCTGCAGAGCCCCGCGCTCGGCGAGGTGCTGCTGCACGCCGAGTACGACCAGGTCTTCGACAGGGCGCTCAAGACCAACGAGAGCCGCAACGTCGCGATCCCCGCGATCGTGCCGCTCGGCGTCGAGCGCGCGCACACCTACGCGGCCATCCGCAAGTCGCCGGTCATCAAGGTCGAGACGCCGACGAGCGACTACGAGCAGATCGACCCGGCGGAACTGCCCGCGGGGCTCCGGAGCGAGGAGGTCTTCCTCGCGCTGCGCCGCTTCGAGCCGCCGCTCCCCTTCCCGCTGCGCCTCGAGAAGCACGAGTACCAGCCGGTCGCCGACCTCGTCGTGCAGCACGTCCACATCAAGACCGTCGTCTCGGGCGACGACACCGCGACGACGACCGCCACCTTCGAGGTCTTCAACAACGACCGGCAGTTCCTCGCGCTGCGCCTCCCCGAGGGCCACGACGTGCAGGAACTCCTCGTCTCCGGCAAGCCGCAGAAGCCGCGCATCGGCCAGAACCGGATCCTGCTCGTGCCGCTGCTGACCGGGCTTCGCAAGGACGCGACCTTCAAGGTCGCGATCGCCTACAAGCACCCGATCGCGACGTCGGGCGCGCTCTTCCGCGAGACGCGCTTCACCGGCCCCGAGCTCCCCCGCTACGAGGACTCGCCCGCGCCCGCGCAGATGCTGCTCTCGTGGGAGGTCCACTACCCCAACGCGTGGCGCGTCACGTCGTTCTCGGGCAACGTCACGCCCGCCGGCGCGGACGCCGCCGACGGGAGCTGGCTCGCGCGCGGCATCGCCGCGATCAGCCGCTACCTCGAGCCCGGCGTGCCCCCCGGCACCGCCGGCGCTCGCATCGGCACGCCGCTGCCGAAGTTCGACGACTTCGTGCCGATGTACACCGAGCGCGAGAGCCTGAAGAGCCTCTTCACGAACGGCACCGGCAACGGGGAGCTCGTGATCCACCACATCTCCACGGCCGCGAGGATCGTCTTCCTGCTGCTCGGACTCCTGGGGGGCGCGGGGGCGATCTTCTTCCTGTCGCGCACCTTCCGGCCCCTCGCCGCGGGCGGCGCGCTCCTCCTCCTCGCGCTCCTCCTCCTTGCCTTCAGTGGCCGGGGGTGGACGCCCGTCTGGAACGTCTTCATCGTCGCCGCCGCCGTGATGACGCTTCTCGTCACGCTGCGCGAACGCCGGAGGGCCTCATGAGCCGCGCGATTCTCCTCCTTCTCGCCCTGGTCGCGCTCGCCCCCGCGGGCGAGCCGAAGGTCTACGTGCACGCGCCCGCGGAGGACCTGCTGACGCTCTTCCCCGAGCGGGGCGCGGGCTTCCTGATCTCCGCCGAGGAATACGGGAAGCTGCTCGAACTCGCCAAGGCGCATGCGACCTCCGACGACGCGCAGCCGCCGCTCGCGGGACGGCTCGTGCGCGGCGCCGCCACGGCGAAGATCGACGGCGGCGTGCTGCGGATCGAGACCTCCTACGTCGCCGTCGTCAACGGCGACCGGCCGGTGGAGATCCCCTTCCGTCTCGAGAACGTCGCGCTCGAACGCATCGCCGTCGAGGGGGGCGAACTCGTCGGCGACGGGCTCCGCTTCCCCGGCGCGGGCACCTTCATGGTGACCGCCTCGCTGTCGGCGCAGCTTTCGGCGGGCGGCGAGATCCAGAAGGCGTCGTTCCGGCTGCCGCCCGCGGCGGCGCACTCGGTGACGATCGCGCTGCCGGGCGACACCGAGGGCGAGGTCGGCCCGATCGTGCGCGCCTTCCGCGCGCCGCCGGAGGGCGGCTCGGTCGTCGCCTATCCCGACGGCTCGGGGCTCCTGCACCTCTGGATGCGGCCGCTCGCGCCCGCGCGGGCGCTCGACCCGCTCCTGAGCGCGGCCTTCCAGACCTCCGCGTCGCTCGGCGACGCGCGCACGCTGGTGGCGACCAGCCTCGCGGTCGAGGTGCTGCGTTCGCCGATGCGGCAGGTGAACCTCCTTCTCGAGCCGGGGCAGATCCTGCACGCCGTCAACGGCAAGGGGCTCAAGACCTGGCGGATCGTGAGGGGGCCCGGGGGCGCGGGCAGCGTCGACCGGCTCGAGATCGTCTTCGTGGAGCCGCTGCAGGGCCGCGCCGACCTGACGATCGAGTCCGAGATGCCGCGCGACAAGGACGGCGAGGTCGCCATCCCGATCGCGCGCGTCGAGGGGGCGGTGCGCTTCCGCGGGACCGTCGGCATCCTCGCGAGGCCCGAGGTGCGCGTCACCGCGCTCGCGGCCGAGGGCGCCCGCCGCCTCGACCGGCTGCCGAAGGACCACATCGCGCTCTACGAGGTCTGGTCGGAGAGCAGCCGCGTGCGCGCGACCGTCGAGAAGGTCGCGAGCAAGACGCGGGCGACGACGCAGGCGCTGCTCTACCTGCACGAGGGCGGCAAGAGCCTGCGCGCGCGCTTCTTCTACTCGATCGAGGGGTCGCCGCTCTTCCGGCTCGAGCCCTCGCTGCCGAAGGGGTGGATCCTGCGGCAGTTCCAGCTCGACGGGGCCGAGGTCGAGCACCGCTACGAGGAGGACGGCAGGGTCGTCCTCGTCTTCCCGCAGGGGCTCGCCGTGGGCGGCCACGCGATCGACCTGCTGCTCGAGACCGACGAGGTGGACTGGGTGCCCGGCACCGGCACCGCGACGCTCGACTTCGCCGGGCTGCGCGCGGGCCTCGACGAGGAGAGCGGCCATCTCGTCGTCGCGAGCGATCCCGCCTTCCGCGTCGGCGTCGAGAGCAGCACCGGGCTGAGCCCCGTCGGCATCCCCGAGATCCTGCGCGCGGGCTTCCCCGAGAACGAGAAGATCCTCTACACGTGGCGCTTCGACCAGCCGAACCACGCCGCGCGCTTCCGCCTCGAGCGCCACCTGCCGCAGATCAGCGCGACCGTCGTGCAGCAGGTCACGCCGAGCGAGCGGCGCATGGACCTGCGCGCGGCGATCCTGCTCGACATCCAGCGCACGGGAGTGCGCGAACTCAGGGTCGCGCTGCCGAAGGGCACCGGCAAGCAGGTGCACTTCGACGGCGCGATGATCAAGGAGCGGCGCGCGCCGGCCGACGGGGCCGACCCCGAGGTCTGGACGATCGTGCTCCAGAAGCGCATCCGCGGCCGCTACCGCCTCGACGTCGCCTTCGAGAAGAACTTCGACGCCGACACGTGGGAGGGGGTCGTGCCCGAGATCACCGTCCCCGACGCGCAGGAGCGCGGCTTCCTCGTCGTCGAGGCGGGCGCGACGACGGCGATCCGGGTCGACGCCTCCGGGCTCCGCTCCGCCGACGTGGACGAGTTGCCCTTCCCCCCCGCGACCCCCCCGCTGGACGTCTTCGCGTACGCGCGCCACCCCTACGCGGTGACGATCCGCTCGAAGCGCCACGATCCGCACGAGGTCGTGCAGGCGGTCGCGCTCTCGGCGGAGATCTACGGCGTGCTGAGCCACGACGGCAGGCTGCGCTGCCGCGCCGAGTACCGGATCCGCAACAACGACCAGGCCTTCCTGCTCTTCGGCCTGCCCGAGGGCTCGTCGCTGCTCGCGGTGGTCGTCGACGGCAACCCGAGCAAGCCGCTCGTCGAGAAGGGGCGGCTCAAGGTCTCGCTGCCGCGCAGCAAGGACCGCGAGGCGCCCTTCGTCGTCGCGCTGATCTACGAGAGCGAGGTCGAGCCGCTCGACGACAAGGGCGACGTGACGATCGCGCGTCCGGTGCTCGACATCGACGTGCTCTCCACGAGCTACACGCTGCACCTCCCGCGCGGCTACTCGCTGACCGGCCACGACGGCGACATGGTGCCGACGACCGACAGCGACCGCGCCAGCGTCGCGGAGACCCTCGGCGGGCTCGTCAGCGAACTGCTGCCGCTCGAGCGGGCCGCGGCGGGTGCGGCCCCCGCGCCCGCCCTCGAGGCGCCGCGCGGGGAGGCTCGCGCGGACCGCGAGAGGGCCCGCAAGACGCTGCGGTCCGCGGGGCGGGCGGGGGAGGCCATGCAGGACGAGTCGACCCTCGACGAGATCGGAGAGGAGGACCGCGCGAGCGTCCGGCGCATGGCCCGGCTTCCCTATCCGGCGGACGACAAGCGACCCGAGTCCGAGAAGGACGCCGCCCGGGAGAGCCTCGAGGAGCCGGCACTGGAGGAGGAAGTCATGGACGCGGTGGACGCCCCCGACGAGGGCAAGAAGGAGTTCCGCGGGCCGCAGGGCGGCGTGCCCCCCGGCGAGCGCGAGCCGTCGGACCCCGGGGCTCCCCCCGCGCCCCCCTCAGAACCCGCTCCCGCGAAGTCGCCGCCCGTGGCGAACACCGCCTTCGAGGTCGCCAAGGGAGGCGCGGGCAAGGCGCCGACGCCCAAGCCCGGCGCGCCGGTGGCGCCGCCGCGCAAGCGGCCCGAGCGGGCGCTGCTGAGCCTCGACGTGCAGTTCCTGAAGCCCGACAACGTGCACGTGCTGAAGAGCCTGTCGCCGAGCGGGGCCGTCACGATCTCGTACGCGCGGTCGGACGTCTTCGCGGTGCGGCGCTACCTCGGGTACGTGCTCGGGGCCGCGATCGGCCTCTTCCTGGTGGTCGGCGCGCGCGTCTCGCTGCTGCGCACGCTGATTGCAACCGTCTTGATTGTTGCATGTTTTCATTTCGCGGGGGCGTCGTTCCTGCCGGCGGACTTCGCCGTCGGGGCGGCGGTCTCGGTGGGCCTCTGCCTGCTCGTCGAGTCCCGGCGGCTCTTCCGCTGGATCCGGGACCGCCGGAAGGCGGCCGCGGCCGCGGCCCTGCTGCTGATGGCGGGGGGTGCGGGGGCGCAGGAGGAGGTCTTCGTGCCCTACAGCGGCGGCGAGCCCGGCAAGGTCGAGCGCGTCTTCCTGCCCGCCGCGGAGTACCACCGGCTGCGGGAGCGCGCCTACCCGGAACTCGTCGGGCGCATGACCGCGCTCGCGGCGGCGGAGTACGCGGCGGAACTGAAGGGCGAGGAGGTGGTGCTGCGCGCGCGCTACGCGATCGTCAAGGAGACGCCCGAGGCGGAGCGGATCCCGCTGCGCCTCGACGGCGTCGCCGTCACCGGCGCGACGCTCGACGGCAAGGCCGCGACGCTGACGGTCGAGAAGGAGGGCTACCTGCTCGTGCTGAAGGGCAAGGGGCGCTTCGCGCTCGAGCTGACGCTGCGCCCGCGGCTCGAGGCCAGGGGCGACGTGCGCTCGTTCGCGGTGCCGGTGGTGCCGGCGGCGGGGGCGACGCTCGCGCTGACGCACGACCGCCCCGGCCACGAGGTGAACGTCGCGGCGCTCGGCTCGGGCGCGCGCGGCTTCTACCAGCTGGGGCCGGTCGCGACGCTGGCCGCGACGTGGACGCCGAAGACGGAGTCGTTCGCGAACGCCGAGGCGGAACTGCGCGCGGACACCGAGGCGGTCATCGCGGTGCGCGACGGATTCACCGGGCTCGCCGCGCGCGTGCGCTACGGCGTCGCGGGCGGGCAGGTGGACCGGCTGCGCGTGCGTCTCGGCAAGGACCTGATCGTGCGCGCGGTCGCCTGCGCCGACCTGGCCGGCTGGGAGGTGGGCGCCGACGGCGTGCTCGTGGTGGCGCTCGGCAAGCCCGCGACGGCGTCGGTCACCGTCGAGATCCGCGCCGAGCGGCCCGCCGCCCGCGAGCGCGACGAGGAGTTCCCGCTGGTCGAGCCGCTCGACGTCGTGCGCGACGCGGGCGTGATCGCGATCGAGACGCTGCCCGACCTCAAGATCGAGCTGCTGGAGACGCAGGGGCTCCTGCGCGGACGCACCGAGCAGGCGCCGCAGAAGCTCGAGGCCGCCTCGGACAGGGGCGCGATCCACAGCGTGCACCGGTTCGCGGTGCGCCCCTACAGGCTGCGCTACCGGATCTTCCTCGAGGAGACGCGGCTGCGCGCCGAGGCGTCCCTCGACCTGCTCGTCGAACGCGAGAGCGCGACCGCGGAGTTCACGGTGCGCGTCGAGGTGGAGCGCGGGCCGGGACCCTACACGGTGCCGCTGCGCGTGCCCGCGGGCTACGAGGTGCTCTCCGCCGAGGGCAACCTGCGCGACTGGTGGGTCAAGGAGGCGACGCTGCACATGGAGCGCCTCGCGCCGCAGAAGGGGGCCGAGAACTACCGCGTCGTGCTGCGCCGCCGCGGCGCGAGCGCCGCGCCCTTCGAGGCGCCCGCGATGCTGCTGCCGGGCGCCGTGCGCGAGTCGGGGCGCATCCGCGTCGCCGTCGCCGACGGCCTCGAACTCGACGAGGTCGAGGCCAGCGGGCTCCTGCCCGAGGATGTCGCCAACGCGGGCGACGTGCGCTGGGGGCGGCTGCGCCGCTCCTACCGGTATGTCGCGGTGCCGTGGCGGCTCGTGCTGAAGACGCGCGAGGAGCGGCGCGAGGTCGAGGCGCTGACGGTCTCGCGCATCGTGCCGCTGGCCGACCGGCTCCGCGTCGAGGCGCTCGTGAACTTCCACGTCGAGCGCGGCCTCGTGGACGAGGTCTCCTTCGTCGTGCCCGTCGCGGGGGAGTCCGAGGCGCTGATCAGCATGCCCGACCTGCGCGAGGAGCGGTCGGCGGCCGTCGAGGGCGGGCGGCGCTTCACGCTCGCGCTGCGCACCCCCACCCGGGGCAGCGTCGCGGTCGCGGTGACCTACTTCCAGTCCTACGAGGCGCCGCTGCGCGGCATCGAGCCCGAGGGGGCGTCGCGCGTGCGCCGCTATGTCGCGGTCGAGAAGGTCGCCGACGGCGAGGTGCGCGTCGCGTCGGCGCAGAACCTCGAGAACGGCGACTTCGCCGACCTGCCGCTCGCGCCGCCGGAGACGACCCGGCAGAGCGTCGCGCGGGTCTTCGTCGGCAGCGGCGGCGCCTACGCGCTCGACGTGAAGGTGCAGCGCCACTCCTTCGAGGAGGTCGCCGCCGCGGTGATCTACCGCGCCGCGGCCACCGCCGTCGTGGACCTCTCCGGATGGACCCGCGTCCACGTCGCCTACCGCGTCTTCAACCGGTCCGAGCAGTTCCTCAGGCTCCGCCTCCCGGCGAAGGCGACCCTCTACAGCGTCTTCGTCGCGGGCGAGGGCGTGCGCCCGCTGGGTGAGCAGGGGGCGGTGCTCGTGCCGCTGCGCAAGCTCGCGGTCGGCTCGCCGAGCTTCGAGGTCGATCTCGTCTACGCGGTGCGCCTCGGCCGCGTCGGCGACGGGGAGTTCCCGCTCGACCTTCCGCGCATCGAGAACATCGACGTGCGCCGGACGACGCTGACGCTGCACGTGCCGAAGGGCTACGCCTACGACTTCGACACGAAGATGGAGAAGGTGGACGAGGCCTACCTCGCCGCGGGCGAGGCGACCGACATCTACCAGGAGGCCAAGGAGAACTACGCCGTCGTCGAGCGCGGCAGCGCGCTCCAGGCGCAGCGCGCGCTCAGCAACGCGATCCAGCTCGAGGAGGACGCGCTGCGGGCCGCCGAGAAGGTGCAGACGGTCGCCGCCGACAGCGACCAGCGCCGCCAGATCGAATCGCAGAACAAGGCGCTCGCGCTGCTCCGCGAGGCGTCGCAGCAGGAGTTGCAGCTCGGCGCGAAGGTGCGAGTGGTGACGGGGCCGGAACAGTCCCGCCGCAACGTCCAGGAGTGGGGCGTCAACGACGCCTACCTCGACAAGAACAAGGCCTCCGACAACCGCGACTTGCAGGAGTTCGACCAGAAACTGAAACAGCAGGCGGATGTCGGCCAGACGATCGACGAGGACTCGGAGGTGCCGCTCTTCGGCGGTCAGGCCGAGGAGTCCGCTACCGGAGTCGGGGGGGGCGGGGGGGGCGCGGGCGCGCGCCCGGGCCAGAGCGACGCGAGCTCCCGGTTCAAGAACACCAGGCGGCTGGATCAGACCGCGAGCATGGACTTCGCCTCCAACGACCCGATGAACGGGTTCCTCGCGGACGGGGACGACTCGCGCGTGGACGTGGGCGGCCTCGCGACTCGGACCCAAGGGGCGACGCCAGAACCCACGAGCATCGGCACGACCAGGGGGTACGGGGATGCTTTCCTCGGCGAAGCGGCTCACGGCCAGGCCGCAGGCCCGAGCACCGCGAAGGGGCGGATCAGCATCCGCATCCCGCTGCCGGAGTCGTCGTCGGAGGTCTTCCACTTCGCGCGCCTCGGCGCCGAGGGCGGCCTTGCCGTAGATGCCAGCAAGTCCGAAGGCCACATCCTCGAGAGCCTTCTCGCCATCCTCTGTCTGCTCGGCGCCGTCATCGCGCTGAGGGCGAGGTAGCGCAGGCACTGCCTCGGTCGGATCGACGCAGGAAGGTTGGGTCGGTATTCTTCGGGATCCTCGCGGCATGCGCTTCGGTTGCTGCGCGCCCTTCCGTCGAGTCGGAGGTGTGTCACTTGCCCGGTGGGATCCCGCTCCTTCCCTACTCGATGCTCATCTCCCGCGGGTAGATACCCGGCGCCTCCAAGCAGTCCGTTCGGTTAGCAGGACAGGGGCACCACCAAGGGCGGGCAGGGAGGCCTTCCGGCCCCGGCCGCGCCCGGATGGTATATTGCTTCGCCATGCAGCCTGTGCAGACGAAGGAGCAGGTCCTCTCGCGTTTGCAGAGCTTGGAGCACCGCATCCGGGGCCTCGGCGTGAGACGCCTTGCGCTCTTCGGTTCCTTCGTGCGCGCGGCTGCCACCTCCGAAAGCGATGTCGATCTCCTCGTCGAGTTTCATTCGGCGCGGAACACCTTCGATAACCTGATCGCCCTTGGAGACCTGCTGGAGGCGGGACTCGGGCGTCGCGTCGAACTCGTTACGGTAGGGTCGCTCAGCCCGTATCTCGGACCCCACATCCTGGACGAGGCCGAGGATGTCATTCGAGCCGCGTGAGTACCTGCGGCATATCCTCCTCGAATCCGAGTACCTGATCGAGCAGTGCCGGGGCATCGACAAGGCGGAGTTTCTTCGCAACGAAACACTTCGCAGGGCCTTCGTCCGCAGCCTGGAAGTCATCGGCGAGGCTGCGAAGCGATTTCCAGACGAGTGGCGTGCCGCTCATCCCTGGTTCGACTGGCGCGGGATGGCGAGAATGAGAGACCGGCTCATCCACGGATACTTCGGCGTTGACTACGAGATCGTCTGGGACGTGGTTGTCTCGAAGGTCCCCTCGCTGGCCAACGAGGTTCGACGCCTGCTCGAGGATCATCCAGGCGGCTGACGGGCGCCGCCCGCTTCATCGGCAACCCAGCTTCCGGCCCGGGTTGCCACCGCCGACTGCCCCGGCGCTCGGTCGGATCGCCGCAGGAACGTCATGGTCGTCTCCCGACGGTGGGTTCCCGTCACCTCCAAGCAGCTATCATCCGGCCCGTGGTCGCAGGCGACGTGCGTCTTCCCGGCTGGCCTCCGCGACATCCGCTCCGCACCGGCCGGGGGCTGCTCCTGTGGGCGCTGGCGATCGGCGCGGGCGCAGCGGCGATCGCCTTCATCCGACCGCTCGCGAAAAACCCCTACCTCTGGGTGCCCGGGTGCGCGTGGCTCTTCGATGAGGAGGTCGGCTCGGCCCTGCGCGACGCGCGGGCGGCGAACCTTGTCTCCCTGAGCCACTGCGGCCTGCTCACGGCGACGTGGCTCGCGGTGATGTTTGGGCGCGACAGGCGGCGATGGCGACTTTGGGTGGCCGCCTCTCTCCCGGCTCTCGCGATGACCTCCCTGCTGCTCTTTCCCGAACTGACCCTCCGATCGCCGCCCGGGCGCGTGTCCGCGGCGGCAGCCGCCGCCGTGGCCGCGTTCCTCGCTCTCGGCCCCGTCTGGCGCTCCTCCCCCACGCGAGAGCTTGCCGTGTGGCTCGGAGCGGCGCTTCTGTGCGCGCTGCTTGCGACCGCGGTCGAGATCGCGTGGTGGTGGAGCGAAACCCTGACGTTTCCCGGCCCCCGGGACCCCCTCGAAGTGCATCGCCTGCTCAGCATCTATTCCTGGGCCGTCACCGCGCTTTCCCTCGGATTGGCCTCCCACATCCCCGTCCTCCTCCCCTACACGATGTACGTCGGCCGCCGGTAGCTCCGGCCGGGTGTGCGCGCATCCCAGCCTGCGCTTCGGCGGGACAAACCGCAGCGCGGCTCCACGCCGCAACCAAGGTAGCGACGGCCGAAGGCCGCGCTGCCTAATGGAAGGGGCGTCACTCCTCGGGTAGACGGGAAGCTCTGAGTTGCCCCGCCACCCACAGGAGGACGCCATTCAGGGCGCGGCCAAGCCCATGCGGCGCGCGAGAGTGCGTTGCGGGATGTCGCGCGTGAGGAAGGTCGTCGACGATCGGTCCGCTCCGGAGAGGTAGAGAGCGCAGGCAAGATGCCAAAGATCGGCACCCCTCACGCTGCCCTCGGCGAGAACCTCCCGAATCTCCGCCCCCAGCGAGCGGTCCGGAAAGAGCAGAGACACCGCGTGGAGGGACGGTTCGAGCGCTACGGGATCGAGACCCTCGCGAACCGCAGCCGCAAGCGCCTCGGCAACGATCAGGTCCGAGGAGTGGACTCGATCCGCGACATCCAGTCGCCGCCGCAGCACTCTCCACCCCGGCTCACGGAAGACGATGGCGAGCAGGAACGACGTGTCGAGGTAGGCGACACTCAATCGCGGGATCTCAGGAATCGCCGCAGCGCGCCCTTGCGCGTGGCGACGGGACGGATAGCCGACAGCGGCGCCGAGCCTGGAACGATGACGCCACAGGCCTCAAGCGCCCGGAGGCGTGAAGCAGTGTCCCGCGGGTCGTCAAGCGGACAGATCTGTGCAATCGGACGGCCGCGCTCCGAGATGGTGATCCTCCGCCCGCGCTTCACTTCCCGCAGGAGCGCGCTCAGCTTGGCTTTCGCCTCGTGGATGGGTACGACGCGGGACATCGAGGGCAGCATACCACAATCTGATCCATCTGGTCCATCTGGTCATCTCGCGCCTGCGAGCGCTCCGCTACACTTCGTCCCCTTGGATTGGCCTCCCACATCCCCGTCCTCCTCCCCCTTCGCAATGTACGTTGGGGGCCGGTAGCTGCGGCCAGGCGCGCGCGCATCGCAGCCCATGAGGCAAAGGGGAGCATCCCGGGACTCGAATGGATCGAATCCGCCGCTTCCTCGGTTCCTAGGTTCCTGGGTTCCTTCTTCCAAGCTCAAGACGAAGGCTGTGGTCCACCGCCGCGCCGTTCCCGGTGGCATTGGGCGTGCCATCGCACCCTGAGACGCGCGCCCGGCAACATCCTCGCGCGCCTCCGAGCGCCTCGAGTCCCTCATTCCCCGAGAAGGGTCCGGGCGAGGGAGGCGTCGAGGACGCGGGGGACCTTGTTCTGGCCGCCGAGCTTGTTGCGTTGTTGCATCCATGCGTAGAAGGCGCCTTGCGGGAGAAGGCGGACGCGGGGGGGTTCGAGCTGGGCGCTGCCGGAGCGGTGGGCGCGGTAGTCGTCGTTGCCGTTGGCGAGCACGCGGTCGAGGGCGAGCGCGAACGCGTCGAGGCTCTCCGGCGGGCGCTGGAACTCGACGAGCCAGAGGTGGCGGCCCCTCGGGCGGCGGTGGTCGGGGTACTCGGGCAGCACCGCGTACTCGCGCGCCTCGCCGCCGCCGGCGCGGGCGGCCTCGGCGATCGCGCGGTCCATCTCCTCCTCGCTGACATGCTCGCCGAAGGCGTTCAGGAAGAAGCGCTGCCGCCCCGCGACGACGATCCTCGGCGGATCGACGCTCGTGAAGCGGACGATGTCGCCGATGCGGTAGGCCCAGAGCCCCTGCTCCGTCGTCACATGCACGAGATAGGGCGTGCCCACCTCGACCTCGTCGAGGCCGAGGCGCGGGCCGTCGGGCTCGTCGACCGGCGTGAACTCGAAGCAGACGCCGCGGTCGGTGAGCAGCGCCATCGACGGGTCGCCCTCGCGCTCCTGCACCGCGAGCATGCCCCCCTCGGTCGCGCTGTAGGTGTCGACGTAGACGATGCCGGCGCCGGCGCGGCGGCGGTAGGTGTCGGCGTAGGGCGCAAACGCCATCCCGCCGTGGATGAACCCGCGCCAGCGCGGCCAGACGTCGCGGATGCTCGCCTTCGCCTCGCGCTCGACGGCGTCGATCAGCAGCAACGCCCACGACGGCACGCCGAGCAGCAGGCGCACGCTGACTTCGGCGAGTTCCTTCGCCGCGGCGTCAAGCCTCTCCTCCCAGCTCGCCATCGCGAGCACCCTCGAAGAGGGCGCGCGGAACGGGCGCACCCACAGCGGCGCGCGGGCGGCGAGGATGCCGGTGTTGTCGCCCCACGGCATGCCACCGGCAAAGCGGTCGAGCGCGACGCTGCCGCCGAGGAAGGCGACCCTCCCGGAGAGGAGTTGCGCGTCGCGCGCGCGGGCGAGGTAGGCGGCGAGGGCGTCGCGGCTGCCCGCCATCGTCGAGCGCAGCGACGCCTTCGTGTGGGGCAGGTACTTGTTCCCGCCGGTGGTGCCGCTCGTCATCGCGAAGACGACCGGCGCCCCGGGCCAGAGCTCGTCGTGCGCCCCGTCGCGCGCGCGCTCGAACCAGGGCAGCAGCGACGCGTAGTCCTGCGACGGCACGCGCCGCCGGAACTCCGCGGGCGAGGCGATCTTCCCAAAGCCGTGCTCCTCGCCAAAGCGCGTCCGCGCGGCCCGGCGCAGGTGGCGCAGCAGCGTCGCGCGCTGGACCCTCGCCGCGTCGCGCCCGAATGCCGCGACGCGGCGCGTGGCCCGCGCGAGCAGCAAAAAGCCGATCACCGGATCATCCCGAGGAAGGTCGCCTCGTCGATGACCCGGATGCCGAGCTCCTCCGCCTTCTTCAGCTTGCTTCCGGCCTTCTCGCCGGCGACGACCAGCGTCGTCTTCTTCGTGATGGCCGATCCGACCGAGGCACCGAGCGCGACGAGGCGCGCCTTCGCCGCGTCACGCGTGAGCGCCGCGAGCGTCCCGGTCAGCACGACAACCTCTCCCGAGAGCCTTCCTCCCTTGCGATCTTCGGGGGGCGCGGGGGCGAGGCCGGCCGCGACGAGCCGCGCGATCGTCTCGCGGTTCTCCGGGCGTTCGAAAAAGGCGCGCACCGACGCGGCGACCTCGGGGCCGATCTCGTCGATCGCGAGAAGCTCCTCCTCCGTCGCCGCGGCGAGGAGGTCGAGAGCGGGGAAGCGCTGCGCCAGCACCTCGGCGACGCGCTCGCCGACGTGGCGGATGCCGAGCGCGTTCAGGAAGCGCGGCAGCGGCCGCCTCTTGCTCGCCTCGAGCGCCTCGACGAGGTTCTGCGCCGACTTCTCCCCCATCCGTTCGAGCCCCGCGAGCGTCTCCGCGTCGAGCGCGTAGAGGTCGGCGATCCCCTTCACGCGGCCGCTCGCGACAAGCTGCCGGATCAGTTTGAGGCCGAGCCCCTCGATGTCCATCGCGCTCCGGTGCGCGAAGTGGCGCAGGTGCGCCTCGAGCTGCGCCGGACAGGCGGCGTTCGGGCATCGCGAGGCGACCTCGCCCTCCTCGCGCACCGTCGCGCTGCCGCAGGCGGGGCAGGCGCGCGGCATCGCGAAGGGGGCGCTGCCGCGGCTCTCCAGCACCTTGACGACCTTCGGGATCACGTCGCCGGAGCGCTGCACGAGCACGCGGTCGCCCGGCCGCACGCCGAGGCGCGCGATCTCGTCCTCGTTGTGCAGGCTCGCGCGCGAGACGGTCACCCCGCCGATGCTCACCGGCGCGAGGATCGCGACCGGCGTCAACGCCCCGGTCCGCCCCACCTGCACCTCGATCTCGAGCAGGTCGGTCGCCCGCTGCACCGGCGGGAACTTCCACGCGACCGCCCAGCGGGGCGAGCGCGCGCGGAAGCCGAGGGACTGTTGCAACGCGAAGTCATCCACCTTGACGACCATCCCGTCGACCTCGAACGGGAGGCCGTCGCGGCGCGCGAGCAGGTCGCGGTAGGCCCCTTCCGCCTCCCCGGGCCCCTCCACCATCCCCGCGTGGGGCGCGGTCTTGAACCCCCAGGAGCGCGCCTTCTCATAGAACGCCGACTGCGACTCGAGCGCCGTCTCCCCCATGCTGTGCGCGAAGAAGTCGAGCGGGCGCGCCGCGGTGATGCGCGGGTCGAGCATGCGCAGGGAGCCCGCGGCGAGGTTGCGCGGGTTCGCGTAGACCCTCTCGGCGCCCTCGTTGAGCGCGTCGAACTCCTTCTTCGCGATGAACACCTCGCCGCGGATCGAGAGGCGGCCCTGCGGCGCGCCGGGGCGCAGGCGCCTCGGCACGCTGCGGATCGTCCGCACCTGGGCGGTGACATCCTCGCCGGTGGTGCCGTCGCCGCGCGTGGCCGCGGTGACGAGCGCGCCGTCCTCGTAGACGAGTTCGAGGCTCGCGCCGTCGATCTTCGGCTCGACGAAGAAGCGGATCGGCTCCTCGCGCCTGAGGAAGATGCCGAGGCCCTCGACCCAGTCGCGGAACTCCTCCTCGGACATGCAGTTCTCGATGCTGAGCATCGGAAGCGCGCGGCGGTAGGTCGGCAGCTCGGAGAGCGGCTCGCTGCCGACGCGCTGGCTCGGCGAGTCCTTCGTGCGCAGCTCGGGGTGCTTCTCCTCGAGCGCAATCAATTCGCGCAGCAGGCCGTCGTATTCGTCGTCGGAGAGCGTCGGGTCGTCGAGGACGTAGTAGCGGTGGTTCGCCTCGTCGAGGCGTTCGCACAGCCTGCGATGCCGCTCGCGGTCGCCCATCGTCGCTACAGGATAAGCATCGCGTCGCCGTAGCTGAAGAAGCGGTAGCGCTCGCGGATCGCGTGGGAATAGGCGGCGAGGATCCGCTCGCGGCCGGCGAGCGCGCAGACGAGGAGCAGGAGGCTGCTCCTGGGCACGTGGAAGTTCGTCAGCAGCCCCTCGACGGCGAGGAAGGGCTCGCCGGGATGGAGAAACAGGCCGGTCCTGCCGCGCGCGGCGCGGATGCCGCCCTCGCGCGCGAGCGTCTCGAGCACCCTCGCGCTCGTCGTGCCGACGGCGATGAGGCGCCCCTCGCGGCCCCGGATCGCCGCGGCGGCCTCCTCGGTGACCTCGAACTCCTCCTCGTGCATGCGGTGGCCCTCGATCGACTCGACCGGCTGGAAGGTGCCGTAGCCGACGTGCAGCGTCACGCGCGCGATCGCGATGCCGGCGGCGATCAGCCGCTCCATCAGGTGCGGGGTGAAGTGAAGCCCCGCCGTGGGCGCGGCGGCGGAACCGGGGTGCGTCGCGTAGACGGTCTGGTAGCGCTCCCGGTCGATGGCCGCGTCGGGACGCTTGATGTAGGGGGGCAGCGGGGGGTGGCCGTGCTCGTCGAGGGCGCGGTCGAGGTCGCCCTCGCAGGTGAGGCGGATCCGCCAGACCGCGTCGGCGCGCGGGCGCTCGAGCAGCGTCATCTCGATCCCGCCGTCGAGCTGCACGCTCTCGCCGGGCCGCAGCCGCCGGTGCGCCTTCACGAGCGCCTCGTGGCAGCCGCCGGGCTCGCGGCGGAGCACCAGGCACTCCACCCTCCCCCCCGACCCCCTCCTTCCGAAGAGCCTTGCGGGAACGACCTTGGTGTCGTTGATGACCAGCAGATCCCCGGGCCGGAGCAGGTCCGGCAGGTCGCGGACCCTGCGGTCGAGCGGCGGCGGGCCCGGCAGCAGCAGGCGTGCCGCGTCCCTGGGCTCGCAGGGGTGGTTTGCGACCAGCTCCTGCGGCAGGTCGTAATCGAAGTCTTCGATCTTCACGCATCCGATATCCTATGGGACTCCCCGTGACCGTCGCCCAGATCCTGCTCCTCGGACTCTACGTGCCGCTGTCGGTGCTGCTCGCGGCGTACGGGATGCACCGCGCGCACATGCTCTATTGCTATCTGCGCACGCGGCGCGCGAATCCGGCGCCGGAGGGGGAGCTGGCGGCGCTGCCGAGCGTGCTCGTGCAGATCCCGGTCTTCAACGAGCGCGCCGTGGTGCGGCGCGTGCTCGACGCGGTGGCGGGGCTCGACTACCCGCGCGACCGGCTGCGCGTGCAGGTGCTCGACGACAGCAACGACGAGACGGTCGAGATCGCGGCGGAGGCGTGCGCGGCGCTCGCCGCGACGGGGCTTGCGATCGAGCACGTGCGCCGCGGGAACCGCGAGGGGTTCAAGGCGGGGGCGCTCGCCGCGGGGCTCCTGCGCGACGACTCCGACCTCGTCGCGATCTTCGACGCCGACTTCGTGCCCGGGCCCGGGTTCCTGCGCGCGATCGTCCCCTACTTCGCCAAGCCGCGCGTCGGCATGGTGCAGGCGCGCTGGGAGCACTTGAACCTCGACCGCAGCCTCTTGACCGACTTGCAGGGGTTCTTCCTCGACGGCCACTTCATCATCGAGCACACCTACCGCCACCGCACCGGCCGCTTCTTCAACTTCAACGGCACCGCGGGCGTCTGGCGGCGCACCTGCATCGACGACGCGGGCGGCTGGTCGGCCTGCTCGATCACCGAGGACACCGAGATCTCCTTCCGCGCGCAGATCAAGGGGTGGGAGTTCGTCTACCTGCGCGACCTGACGGTGCCCGCCGAGATCCCGGCCGATGTCGACGCGTTCAAGAGCCAGCAGCACCGCTGGGCGAAAGGCTATACCGAGGTGCTGCGCGAGCACCTGCCGCTCATCTGGAACGCGGCGATCCCGCTAAAGGCGAAGATCGAGGCTACGCTGATGCTGTCGAGCCACTTCGCCTTCCTGATGCTCGGCGTGCTGACGATCCTGCACCTGCCGATCGTGCTCGTGCGCGGCACCTTCGAGTCGACGGCGTTCCTGACGTTTCTCGACCTGCTCGCGCTGAACCTCGTCGTGCTCGCGATCTTCGGCTTCTACTTCACCGCCGCGTGGGACGCGCGCCGCTTCACGCCGAGGCGGCTGCTGAAGATCCCGCTCGCGATCGGCCTCGGCATGTCGCTGATGGTGAACTCCTGCCGCGCGGTGCTCGAGGCGCTCTTCGGCGTGAAGACCGGCTTCGTCCGCACGCCGAAGGAGGGGGACAAGCCCTCTCTTTCGTACAAGGCTGCCGCCGCGCTCGGGCAGGCGGCCGTCGAGATCGCCTTCGGCCTCTACCTGGTCTTCTCCTGCGTACTGCTCTTCGCCCGCGGCCACGGCCTCGGCGCGCCGCTGACGATCGCCGTCGCGTGGGGCTTCTTCTATCTCGGCGGCGGGACGCTGCGGAACGAGTGGCTGCGGCGGCGGGCGGCGCGGAGCGAACCGGCGCCGGTCGCGCCGGCCGCCGCGCCGGCGGTGGAATAGGGGGGGGGCGCGGGGGGGGAGCGATGGAGCATTTCAAATACGCGAGGCCTACCGCAACATCAAGTAGGGAGTCAGCGCATGAAATTCACGAGTGGCGTCGTGGGCCTAGCTGCACTCTGCGCGTTGGCCCGAGCCCAAGGTGGAGAAGTTGATCCCCAGTTGCCTTCCTACGGGCCGGTCGCGGGTGTTTTCGGCCTACTCAGGGGGCATGGCACCGCGACTCCTGACCAACTGTAAGCGTCCGAACATCCACGCCTACCCGCGGGACGCGCTCGGTGTAGAAGGAGT
>CAZMXP010000055.1:0-32849 GCA_964570285.1 uncultured Planctomycetaceae bacterium | reverse complement strand
CGCCGCCACGGCCGCCGCCGCCGCCGCCACGACCGCCGCCGCCGCCGCCGCCGCCACGACCACCGCCGCGGGCATAGACCGGGTCGGCAGTCCCGAAGAACGTCGTCGCGATGGCACCGAGCACCGCGAGCGGCCAGAGGTAGCGCTTGCGAATCTTCATCCGATTACAACCTTGGGTCAGGAGCCTGTGACAGACACCAACTATCGTACTGACTAGAACCCCCGGGGGATAAAAAAGGTTCCGCGCGATCTGGCGGGGGCCTGCGCACTACCCGTAATACTTGGCCCGCTCCAGCGCCAGGTGGGCGTTCAGCTTCTGGATCGCCTCGCTCCGCTTCTTCGGGCTTCCGGTAGCCGTATAGCCGAAGTCCTTGCCTACTATGGACTTAATGACGCCGATCGTCAGCTTCCGCGTCATGACGTCCTCGCTGTAGAGGCCATCGATAGCCGTCGGGACCGCCTTGGGGTCCTTGCGCGCCATCAGCACCTCCGCGGCAACCTCGCGTCCACGGTCGGGGATGCTCTTGGTGGCCAGGGCCTTGACGATCAGGCGGACGTCGGCCGTCGCCCCCTCCGCATAGGCGTCGATCGCGCTGCGGAACCGCGTCGGGACCCCCCCGATCCCGGCCAGCGGACCCGTCTGGGGGATGTCCTCCCACTCGGCATCCAGCTCGGCCTTGAGATTGTTGAGGTCGAGGAACTTGTCGGTCAGCTCGATCGAAATCGTCAGGTCGTCGAAGCTCGCCCGTGCGTTGTGGACCCAGAGGCCGAACTGGTAGGTGCGCATGTCCTTGCACTTCCCCTTCGACGACCCCTTGCCCTCGACGTCCTCGCACCGCGCGTACTCGGTCCAGCCGTCCTTGTAGACCTCCACCTCGGCGTCCTCGCCCACTTTCACCTTGTTCTTCACGTTCCCCGCGAAGATGTCGCGCCAGTTGACGAGCGCCATGTCGGTGTCCGCCCCCTCGTCCTCGTGCAGGCCGCAGGCGCACAGGAAGAAGGCGCCGTTCTTGTAGAAGCGCTGGTCGAAGAGCGTCATGCAGACGAAGAAGTCCGAGAGGATCGGCTCGGTGAAGACGGTGCCGATGTTGCCCTGGTCGCTGATGCGCACGAAGAAGTGGCCGCGCAACTCCCCCGTGCCCTCCATCTTGTGCCGGATCGACGAGGAGCCCTCGAGCACGAGCCGCCCCCCCTCGATGCGCACGCGGTTCTGGCTCGCGTCGAGCAGGCGGGGCGGGCGGGCGTCCTCGAAGTCCTTGAGCTGGACCTGGTCCTCGAAGTCGTAGAAGAGGGTCACCCGCTTCTTCTTGATCTTCACGACTCGGCCGTTGAAGACCCGGTTCAGGGCGCGCGGCCCCTTCGGACCCGCCTCCCCGCCGGAAGTCGAGCTTTCGTCCCCGGCCCGGGCTTGCGCCGCGAGCAGCGGGAGAAGGCCGAGGACGAGGAGGATGCGGATTCCGGTCATGTCTTGCCCTATCCTACGTTGGCCGTGCGGATCCTGTTGGTGCGCCTCTCGGCGCTCGGCGATGTCGTGACCGGGCTGCACGTCCTCGCGACGGTCCGCGCGCGGCTGCCGTCCGCCCACGTGGGCTGGCTCGTCGAGGACAGGTTCGCGGGCCTTCTCGAGGGGCACCCCCAGCTCGACGAACTCCACGTCTACCCCCGCCGGACCGGCCTCCTCCGTGGCGCATGGGGGATGGTCTCCTCGTTGCGGCGCGCCCGCTACGACCTCGCGCTGGACCTGCAGGGGAACCTCAAGAGCGGCGTGCTCGCGCGCCTCTCGGGGGCGCGCCGGGTGCTGGGCCTTGACGGGGCGCTCTCGCGGGAGGGCAACCGCCTCTTCGTGCGCGAGAGGGTGATGGCGCCTCCCGGCCACCGGAACGACGCCTACTGGGCGCTGCTCGACGCCGCGATCGGCCAGGGGCCGAGGCCCCTCGCGACGCTGGCGGCCCCCGCGCCCCCCCACGGATCGATCGTCTTCCACCCCGGCGTGAGCCGCTGGCTGCCGTTCAAGCGCTGGTCCGCCGCATCCTTCGCGGAACTGGGCGACCGCCTCGGGGCGCGCCTCGGGGCCGAGGTGCTCGTCAGCTCGGGGCCAAGCGACCACGAGGAGGCGACGGCCGTCGTGAACGCGATGCGCGCCCCCGCCCGGCTCGCCGACGAACCGGGCCTGCCGGCCCTCGTGCGTCTGCTCACGGGCGCGAGGCTCGTCGTCGCCGCCGACACCGGGCCCGCGCACCTCGCCGCCGCCGCCGGCGTGCCCACCGTCGTGCTCTTCGGGCCGACCGATCCCGCGGTCGCGGCGCCCCTGGGGCCGCGGGTGCGCAGCCTGCGCGCCGGCGTGCGCTGCAGCCCGTGCGAGCTGCGCTCATGCCCTGACACGGTCTGCATGTCCGGGATCGCGGTCGATGCGGTGGAGCGGGCCGCCCTCGACCTGCTCGCGGAGGAGACGTGAACCTCGACGCGCTGGCGGAACACCCCGAGGCGGGCCTGCGCCTCGAGGAGATCACCTCCTTCCTCGACGGCGCGGCGGATCCCGAGTCGGTGGCGGTCGGCTTGCAGCGGCTGCTGGAGGCCGGCGCGAACCCGCTCGAGCACCTGGACGGCTGGATGCGCCTGCTCGACGCGTCGCCGGCGTCGGTCGAGCCGCTGCTCGCCTACCCGTCGCTCGTCACCGAGATCCCCCGGGAGCGCGGCGCCTACGAGCGCGACCAGCTCGCCCGCGACCTCGCCGACGCGCTGGCCGACCTGCCCTCGCTGGAGGAGCGGGTGGACCACCTGCGACGCGTGCGCGTCGTCGAGCTGCTGCGGGTCGCGTGGCAGGACATCGTCGAGGGGGCCGATCTCACCGTCGTCACGAGGCGCATCAGCGATCTCGCCGACCTCGTCATGGGGCTGCTCCTCTCCGAGGTGCAGCAGGAGCTCACGCGCACCTACGGGCGCCCGTGGAGCGGGAGCGAGCCCGTACGCGCCGCGATCCTCGCGATGGGGAAGCTCGGGGGGGCGGAGCTCAACTACGCGAGCGACATCGACCTGATCTTCGTCTACGGCAAGGACGGCGAAACGGATGGGGGTGCGGGGGGCGAGCGCATCAGCAACCGCGAGTACTTCCACCGCCTCACCGAGCGCGTCACGCGCGAGGCGAACGCGATCGCGCCCGCGGGGAGGCTCTACCGCGTGGACCTGCGGCTGCGCCCGGAGGGGCAGACCGGCTCGCTCGCCCTCTCGCTCGCCGCGACGCTCGCCTACTACCGGCGCCTCGGGGAGACGTGGGAGCGGCAGGCGCTGCTGAAGGCGAGGGTCATCGCGGGCGACCGCGCGCTCGGCGAGGAGTTCGTCCAGTCGGTGCGCTCGTGGGTCTACGGGCGGGGACTCTCGTTCGAGGAGATCGGGTCCATCAAGCGCATCAAGAGCCGGATCGAGGAGCGGGCGCAGCAGCGCGGCGAGGAGCGCACGGAGGTGAAGCTCGGCTACGGCGGCATCCGCGACGTCGAATACGTGATCCAGTTCCTCCAGCTCCTGCACGGCGCGCGCAACCCGGAGGTGCGCCACCACAACTCCCTCACGGCGCTGCGCCTGCTCGAGGCGGCGGGCGTGATCCTGCCCGCGGAGCGGGACGTGCTCGACGACGCCTACCGCTTCCTCCGCGGCGTCGAGCACCGCCTGCAGCTCGTCCAATGGGCGCAGGTGCACCGGATCCCCGACCACCCGAGGGAGCTCGCGACGCTCGCGCGGCGGTGCGGCTATGCCGACGCGCCCGCGTTCGCCGCCGCCTACCGCGAGAAGGCGGAGGCGGTGCGGGGCATCTTCAACCGCCTCTTCCGCGGCGTCTTCGGCGAACGCGACGCGGAGCAGGTGCGCGAGACCGACCTGCTGCTCTCCGACGCCCCCGACCCCGTCGCCCTCCACGAGGTGCTTGCTGCCCACGGGATCCGCGACGGCGCGGCGGCGGCGCGCACGGTCGCGCTGCTCGCGCAGGAGACCTCGTCCTGGCTCGCCGGCTCGCCGCGCACGCGGAAGTCGCTCGCCGACCTCTTCCCGCAGCTGCTCGACGCGATCGCGGCGATGCCCGATCCCGACACCGCCCTCGACAGGTTCGAGCGGGTCACGGCGAGGGTCGGCGCCCGGGGCACGCTCTACGAGGCGCTGGCGAGCCACGCCCCGCTGCTGCGCCTGCTCGTGGACTTGACGGGCCACAGCCTCTTCCTGAGCAACATCCTCGAGCGCGCGCCGGGCGCCCTCGACCAGCTCGTCGATGCGGTCGCGACCGACGCGGGCAGGGGGCTCAAGAGCTTCGAGGACATCCCGACGCTGCTCGTGCCCACCTCCCCCGACCCCTCCCGCATCCTCTCGGACTACAAGAACCTCGAGATGCTGCGCATCGGCCTGCGCGACATCCGCGGCGAGCAGGGGGTGCGCGAGGTCGGCGAGGACCTGGCGCGGCTCGCGGAGGTGATCGTGCGGCTCGCCTACGAGCGCTCGCGGCGCGACGCGCGGGCGACCGGCGGCGACTTCGTCGTGATCGCGCTGGGCAAGCTCGGCGCGCGCGAGATGCTCTACGGCAGCGATCTCGACCTGGTCTTCTTCGCCCGCTCGCCGGAGCACCGCGACGGCGCGGCGGCCGTCGCCCGGCGCATGCACGCGCTGCTCGGGGCGCCGACGGACTACGGCAAGCTCTACGAGGTGGACCTGCGGCTCCGGCCCGACGGCGCGAGCGGCCCGCTGACGACGTCGGTCGGGGAGTTCCGCGAGTACTTCGCGCGCGGGCTCGGGCAGACCTGGGAGCGCATGGCCTACAGCCGCGCGCGCGCGGTCGCCGGGCCGCCGAGCCTCTGCGAGGAGGTCGAGCGGGAGATCGCGGAGACCGTCTACGCGCCCGGCTTCACCGCCGAGGACGCCGCCGCGATGCGCGCGATGCGCGAGAGGCTCGCGGCGAAGGGCGGGCCGGACTCGATCAAGCGCGCCCGCGCCGGCGGCGTCGTCGACGTGGAGTTCGTCGCGCAGATGCACGCGCTGCGGCAGGGCGCCCGCGACCCCCGCTTCCGCGACGGCAACGTCGGGAGGCTGCTCGACCTCGTCCGCCGCGAGGGGCTCGTCGAGGGGCGCCGCGCCGCCGACCTCGAGACCGCCTACCGCTTCCTGCTCGTGCTGGAGAGCCGCCTGCGCATCGTCGCCGACCTGCCGGAGGACCGCCTCCCGGAGGATGCCGCCGCGCTGCGCGTGCTCGCCCGGCGCCTCGGCTACGTCGATACCGGCACCTGCACCGCCGAGGCCTCGCTGCAGGAGGAGTACGCCTACCACCGCGACATCGCCGCCCGCGCCTTCCGCGACGCGTTCGCGTGAGGTGCCCTTCCGTGAGCCGCAGGCGCGAAGGAGCCCGCGGGATCCGGGGCGCGCCTCGCGGGGAGGTGCGGCCCTTCGCGAGCTTCGCGGCTTCGTGGTCGTCGTTCAGGAGCGCATCTCGAGCACGAGCCGCTCGCTGACGCCGAGGGCGAGCGTGTGGGACTTCTGGCGCAGATCGGTGAGCGCGACGCAGTCGATGCGCTTGCCGTCCATGAAGGTCCCGTTCGCCGAGAGGTCCTGCACCTCGACGAGGTCCTTGTGCAGGAAGTGGATCTTCACGTGGCGGCGCGAGACGCTCAGGAAGGGCTCGGAGCGCAGGATCTCCGCACAGTCCTTCCGCTCGGCGAGCGAGCGCGCCTTGCGGACGGAGAAGCCCGCGCCGCGGCTGCGCCCGACGACGATCTCCTCGCCGACATGGAGCACGCGCTCCTCCCCGGCGAGAAAGCCCCTGACCGCCCGGACGACGAGATCGGGGCCCCCGGGGCGATCCGGGTTCACTCCGGCCCCCGCAGGAATCCGGTGACGACGACGTCGCGCAGCGTGAACCGGACGTGGCCGTAGAAGCGGAAGACCGGCGCCTCCGCGGGGAAACGGGTCGCCCGCTCGATCTCCTGGCTCGTCATCCTGCGCTCGAGCAGCGGCTCCTTCGGGAAGCCCGACTTCGTCCACTCGGCGAGGGGCGCGAGGCGCACGCGCACGCGATCCATCTCGCGTTCCATGCGGATGCGGTAGGCCGCCCCCTCGACGAACCCGTCCAGGTAGGCGCGGTGGCTGGGGGTCGGGATCTTCTTGCGTTTCCGGCGCTCGGCGTCGTCCGCCTTCCAGTGGAAGTCGCCGAAGTGGGGCACGAAGCCGTCCACCGCGTTCTCGTCCTCGAAGAGCGCCGCGCCCGCCCCGCCCCCGTGCTCGCGCGGCCAGTAGCCCAGCGTGGCCTGGAGGCGCCCCGCCGCGAGCGTGAAGACGCCGGGATAGAGGTCCTCCCACGAGGCGGTGGTCTCGATGCTCCAGTCGCGATCGGTGCGGAGGTAGTTGTTCAGCGTGGCCACCAGCGGCGCCCCCGGGTACTTCTCCGCCCCGAGCCAGCGGTAGAGGTTCTCGTGGATCCGCGCGACGGCGAGGCGGTAGCCGCCCCCCGGCGCCGCCTCGATCGCCAGCGGATCCCAGTCGAGAAGCTGGTAGCGCGCCCGCTCGTAGAGGGCCGGCCAGTCCTTCTCCTCGAACTCGAGCTCCTTCAGTTGCTGGTACCAGTAGTCGCGCTCCCGCTCCTCGAGCCACCGCGCGGCATCGATCCCCTCCGGCACCTTGTCGGCGAGCGGATGCCAGAGCGACCCGGTGTAGCGGAGCACGACCCGTCCGGACGCGGCGTTCGACTCGAACTGCTGCAGCGGGATCCCGGAGCGCTTCCGCCGCAGGTCGTAGCGGGTCAGCCTCTCGACCTCGGCGATCTGCTTCTCGATGTCGGGGAGCTGGGGCCCGACGCTCTTCTCCCAGCCGATCGCCTTGAGGCGCCGGAGGCACGAGAGCGCGGCCAGATGGTCGTTGCGCGAGCGGGCGTCCTTCAGCTCCTCGTAGAGCTGCGCCGCGAGCTGCGCGGCCCGGTCGATCTCCTCGAGGAGCAGCCTCAGGTCGCCCCGCAAGTCCTCCGCCCAGGCGTCGCCGACGCGGCTCAGGTTCACGAGCGCCTTGCGCCAGAGCTCCTCGGCCTTGTAGCGGTTCGTGCGCGCCTCGCGGTAGCCCTCCGCCGCATAGAAGTAGCCGCTCTGCGAGACGTCGACGAGGCGCGCGGGGTCGAACGCCATCACGCGCGCGATCGTGTCATGGGGAAGGTCGCGCAGCGAGAACGGGTAGTTCGTCTTCGCCGTGCGCAGCAGGAAACGGTCGGGCTCCCCGGACGGATCGCGCTCCAGCGCCGAGCCGGGGAGGACGAGCGCGGCCTTCTCCCCCGGCACGGTCCACGAGAGCGAGGGGAGCGCGCGGGCGCCCGCGACAAAGCGCTCCACGAGCGCCCGCACGGCCTCCGCGCGCGCGAGAAGCTGCTTCGCCCTCGCGCCGGCCTCGAGGATCCAGAGCTCGGGCGCGCGCCCCCCGACGTCCTGTCGCACGGTCGCGCCGGCGCTCTCGTAGAGCCGCTCCTGCAGCGCGCCGCGGAATCCCCCCTCGATGATCGCCAGCTCCCGGAGCTGGGTTGCGAGAAGCGTCTTCTTCGCCTCGACGACGACCGCGAGCAGTTCGGCGAGCTGGCCCTTCGTCCGGTGGGCGCTGCTGCGGAACTCGTTGAGCTGCGTCTCGGCCTCGTCGGGCCTCCCGCCCTCGACGCGGGCGCGCGCGGCGCCCGCGAGCTGGTTCCAGTAGTGCTGCTCCTCCTCGTTCAGGTCGGTCTCGCGGCGGTCGGTCCGCGGCCAATGGTCGAGGAAGTCGCCGTGCGCCCGGCGCTCGTGGGCGAGGCTGAGCGCCTCGTTGCGCTTGCTCAGGCGCAGCTCGTTCTGGGTGGCGGCGTTGGAGAAGTTGCGCACGTCGAGGGCCGCCTTGATCCGGGGGGCGTACGCCGCATCCGCGTCGCGGATGGCCTCGTCGAGCCGTCGGAGCGTCACGAAGTCGTGCCGCGGCTGCGCCGCCCAGGCCTCGTTGATCGGCAGATAGCGCGTCTCGAGCTCCTTCGCGAGCTGCTCGAGCCCGCGGAGCGTCGCGGCGCCGTCCGGGAACCCGCGCCCGACATAGGCGGCGCGGTAGCGCTGGAACGCATCCTCCCTGGAGAGCGCCTCGATCTGCGCGCCGATCTGCGCGAGGCGGCGGCGCGCGCCGGGCAGCCTCGGCTCGAGCCTCGCGCGCGCGGCCTCGATCGCCCGGAAGTCGGCCCCGGCGCTCCCCGCGGCCTCGAGCAGGCGCTCCCCCTCCTCGAGCGCCCGCGCGGCCTCCCGGGCCGCCTCGAGGCGCAGCGAGAGCTCGGGGATCCTCTCCGCCTCGCAGCCGGACTCCCGCGCGGCGAGGTCCATCTCCTCGAGCAGCGAGCGCAGCACCGCGAGGCTCTCGGCCTCGGGCACCCCCCGCGCCCCCCTCCCGTCCACCTCCGCGCAGAGCGCCGCGTGCCGGTCGCGCTGCCGCCGCTCGTGCAGCGTCCGCCACGTGAAGAGCAGCGAGAGCACGAGCACCGTGCCGGCCCCGACCCCGATCGCGAGACGGCGCGCCCGGCGGCGCGCCACGAAGCTCTCGTAGTCCCCCTTGAACCCGGGGGGGGCCACGCGCTCGCCCTTCGCGATCCGGTCGAGATCGGCGAGCAGGTCGGTCGCGCTCCCGTACCGCTCCCGCGGGTTGGCGCGCATGAGCCGGTGGATCAGGTAGACAGTGTCGATGGAGAGGTCGGGCACGACGCTCTCCGGCGCGTCGAACTCGAGCGCGAGCACCTTGCGGATGATCTCGCCGAGGTTGTCGCCCGAGAAGGGGGGGCGCCCCGTCACCATCTGGTAGAGCGACGCGCCGAGGCTGAAGAGGTCGCTCCGTTCGGTCGCGTTCGCGCCGCTGCGCACCTGTTCCGGGGCGACGTACTGCGGCGTGCCGATGCTCGCGTGCTCCAGCGTCAGGTCGCTCGGCTCCTGGCCGCGCGCGAGGCCGAGGTCGGCCAGCTTCACGGTCCCGTCGCCGCTGAGCATGATGTTGCCGGGCTTCACGTCGCGATGGATCACCCCCTGCCCGTGCGCGTGCTCCAGCGCGCGCGCGACATCGCGGATGAGCTGGAGCGCGGTGCCCTCCTTCATCCGTCCCTTGCGCAGGAGCTGGCGCACGGTCTGGCCGTCGACGAACTCCATCGCGAAGTAGTGGAAGCCGTTGCTCTCGCCGACGTCGATGCTGCGGACGATGTTGGGGTGGTTCAGCCGCGCGGCGAGCTGCGCCTCGCGCTTGAGCCGCTCGATCTGCGTGCGCGACTTCGCGAGATCGACCCGCAGCACCTTGAGCGCCACCGGGATGTTCAGCTTGAGGTGGAGCGCCTTGTAGACCGAGCCCATCGCGCCCGCGCCGAGGCGCGAGAGGAGCTGGTAGCCCTCGATCTGGTTCTTCGCGGCGCCCGCCTGCGCGGGGTTGATCGCCTGGTCGATCACGTGCGCCTGCGCCGCCGCGAGGTAGCCCTTCTTCAGCAGGATGTTGCGGAGCGTCTCCTCGAGCTGCATCTCGCCGCGGAGGCGCTCGAGCAGCGCAAGGCACTCCGCGACCTGCTCCTCGGTCGCGAACCCCTTGCGGAGCACGTGCTCCGCGAAGAGGAAGTCCTCCTGCCGCGCGCTATCCGCCACCGAGGTCCTCCGGGACGAAGTAGGGCGCCTCGCCGAGGAAGTCGAGCAGGTCCTGCTCCTCCGGCGTGGCGCCGGTGCGCCCCTCCTTGCCTCCCGGGGGCGGTCCGCCCGGCGAGGTCGCCTTCCCCTTCTCGGCCACGTCATCGAGTTCGAAGATCACGTGGAGCAGGCCGTTCGCGGTGCCCCAGGCGCGCTGCGACGCGTCCCAGTCCCAGAGGTGGAGGTCTTTGGGGTCGCGGAGTTTCGTGAAGCCCCCGGCGGCGAGCGCGGGTCGCCGCTGCCGGTCCTTCTCGGCGCGCACCTGGAAACCCAGGTCCGAGAGTTCGCGCAGCAGCGCGTCGGGCCGGTCGCGCAGTTTCGCGATCGCGTCGAAGACCGCCGCCTCGGACGGCAGCTCCTGCGGCGCGAAGGCGACGAGGTGCAGCAGGCTCGCCCCGGCGTAGAACGCGATGAAGTCCGAGCCGCTGCCGCAGTGCGCCACCAGGTCCTCGACCGCCTTGGGGTCCCCGGAACGCGCCATCGCGAAGAGCAGCGGCCCCACCTGCGGGTCGTTGCGCCCGCTGAGCGAGCCGTAGTAGCGCCTCAGCGGGGCGTACACCTCGCCGCGCCCGTACTCGTAGGCGAGGCCGACCAGCGCGGCGATGCGCGCCTCCCCCCGCTCGTCCCCCTTCACGACGCAGGCGAGCAGCCGGTCGCGGATCTCGTCGGTGCGGTCCCGGATCGCGCCGAGGGCATGGAACTGGAGCGCCCGCACCTCCCGGTCCTCCCGCGGCTTCTTCAGCAGCGCGAGCAGCGGTCCCGCCTCCGCGGCGGCGAGGGGGCGGAGCATCAGCGCCGCGGCGGCCACGGACCTGAGCAGCTTCTCGTCGTGGTTCAGGTAGGGCGAGAGATCGATCCCCGGCGCCGCGATCACCGCGGCGAGGAGCGTCGCCGCGGCCACGTGGACGTCCCGCGCGGGCGTGGCGACCGCCGCGCGGAGCACCTCCTGCGCGCCCGGCGTGCGGAGCTTGGCGAGCGCGATCGCCGCGGAGCGCTGGTGGCCGTGGCGGAAGTCGCCGTCCTGGAGCAGCCGGGTCAGGAGCGGGAGGTCCTCCGCGCGCCGGAAGAGGCCGAGCGCGAGGCCCGCGGTCTTGCGCACCTCCACGTCCTCGTGCTTCTGGGCGGCGCCACGGAGTTCGGGGAGCGCGCGCAGGTCGAGGATGCGCGCGAGCACCATGATCGCGTTCATCGGGATGCGCACGCCCTTGACGCTCTTCGGGCCGTAGACGACCTCCTTCAGGAAGGGGACCGACCAGTAGCCGATCCGGCGCAACTCCGCGCGCTTCAGCGTGCGCATGTCGGAGGTCGCGGCGCCGATGCCGTTGTGCGAGATCAGCTCATCCGTGATCCGCCGCCGCGTCTCCGAATCGGGCTCCTTGAAGAGCATCAGCGGCGCGCCCCCCTCGCCGTCGCCGCGCGCCCGGGGCGCGAACGCGACCGCCGCGAGGAGGCAGGCCGGTACCCAACGCATGACCTTCCATTCTAACGGCGCCCCCCCGCCCCCCGGACATCACCGCGCCAGGCGAAAGCCGTTCTGGGCGTACTTGCGCCACGCCTCCTCGACCGCGCCATAGCTCCCGTAGTGCTTCAGCAGGGCGGCCACCTCGCGCTCCACCGGCTGGCCGCTCCCCTCCTTCGCGTCGGCATAGAAGGCCGCGAACTTCTTCGCGTCGTCCTGCACGAGGAACGTCACGACCGAGAGCCCCTTCGCGAGGTCGGGCACGGCGAGCTTGTTCTTCGAGCTGAAGAGGTCCTTGCCCTTCATCTGGTCGAGGGAGGGGTCGCGGTTCGTGCGCACGAGGCCCGCGAGAAGCTCCTGCCACTTGGTCGCGTCGAGCCACGGGTCGTTCTGCCCCGTTTCGAGACCCGCCGCGTTCGCGTACCCGCCGCCGCCGACGTTGGTGTTGAAGGTCTGGATCGAGCCGGTGACGCGCAGCTCGAAGTAGTAGGCGAGCCCCTCGTTGAGCCACCAGGTCGGGAAGCGCACCCGCGCGTGGCGCGACGCGAGGATGTTGGCGCCGAAGTGCACGCAGTGCGCCCGGAGCCCCTCGAAGGGGTCGGGCATCATCACGTGCGCGCTCTCCGGGTGGGGCTGCACGTCCCAGAAGGAGGTCTCGCGCAGGCGCAGGTTCATGCGCGCCTCCTCCTCCTTCGCGAAGAGGTCCGACCACTTCTCCGTCTCCTTCTGCCGGCGGTAGCGCTCGCGCACGAACCGCTGGTAGGGGCCGCTCTTCCGGAAGACATAGAGGCGGTGCTTGCCGCGCAGGATGTCGCTCTTCTCGGCGTCGGGGAAGACGCGGATCCACTCGAGCCAGAGCTTCTCCATCGCCTCGCCGAGCTGCACGAGCTCCGCCGGCGCGAGGTCGCCCATGATCGCGTAGTGCTCGGTCTGGTGCAGCTGCAGCTCGTTGCCGAGCCCGCTCTCCTGCCGCGCCGGGCCGATCAGCTGGAGCACCTCGAGGTCGTCGCGCTTGACCCACTTGCCCTCGTACTGGACGTACCCCTGCGCCTCCTTCACCTCCGCCTCGGTGCGCCACTTCCCCTCGTGCTTGATGAGCCCCTTCTCGAGCTGCGCCTTGTCCTCGGGCGTGACCCACTGGTCCTTCCAGCGCACGAGCCCCTTCGCGAGCTGCGCCGCCTCCTCGGCGGCCGAGAGGCGCGCCGCCTTCTCCTCCGGCGTCATCCACTCCCCCTCGTGCTGCACGCGCCCGAGCACGGTGTTGCTCTCGACATGCTCCGGGTCGAGGCCGAGCGCCCGCTCCCAGAGCGCGTGCACGACCTCCTTGCCGAACTTCCTCTTCTCGGCCCACTTCGCGAGGTCGGCGACGGCGTCCGCGTGCTGCGCCGCGTCGGAGCGCTCGGTGTACTCGTGCACGTCGCAGCGCTTCTTCTCGATGCGCCCGATCATCGACCTGTCGAAGGTGCGCTCCTTCAGCGACTTGTCGAGGTAGAAGACCTTCCCCCCTTCCTCCCGCACGACCATCACATCCTTCGCGAACGCGGGCCCGCCGGTCTTCAGGAAGAGGTCGTCGGCCGGGGCGGCGGCCGCGAGCAGCAGGAGGATCATCAGGGGGCGCGGGGGCATGGCGCCATCTTAGCGCCACCCGGAGAGGCCTCGGAGCGGCGCCACGGCCGCGGCGGTACACGCGGCCCACGAGGAGCGGCCCCCGCAAGGCGGTTCTGGAGTGCCCTCCGACTCCCGCATTCGTCGGAGGCGTCCTGCTTGTGGCCTCGGGAAGCGTCACCGGAATCGTCGCGCTCGAATGGGCGGGCGCTGGCCGCCTTCAGGCTCGGGAGCCCGGCGCAGGCCCGCGCGGCCGACCGGCGTCACCGTCCTTCCTTCCGGATGGTATGGTTTTCCATATGAAGACGACCCTCGTCATCGACGACACGGTGCTCGCCAAGCTGCGCCTCGAGGCGGCGAAGCGCGGAACGACCATCTCCGCGCTGGTCGAGGCGGCGCTGCGAGGCTTCCTCGAGGAGAAGCCGAAGAAGAGGCGCACCCGCCGTCGCCCGAAGTGGCACAGCGGCGGCGCGCTCGTGGACATCGCGGACCGGGATGCGCTCTACCAGGCCATGGAGGGGCGCTGATGTTTGTCGTGGATACCAACGTGCTCGTCTACGGGGCGGACCTCGACTGCCCCGAGCACGCCGTCTGCGACCGCCTCCTCTCGACCTGGAGCGCTCAGGGCACGCCTTGGTACGCCACCTGGCCCATCCTGTTCGAGTTCCTGCGAATCACGACGCACCCGCGGGTCTGGCGCAGGCCGTGGACCGCCCCCCGCGCCTGGGGCTTCGTCGAGTCGCTACTCGAGGCCCGGGGGTTCCAGATCCTCGTCCCCACGCCGCGCCACCACGAGATCGCCGCCCTCACGCTGAAGGAGTTCCCGTGGCTCCAGGGCAACCTGATGCACGACGCGCACATCGTGACGACGATGCGGGAGCACGGCATCACCCGCATCTTCACGCGCGACGCGGACTTCCACCGCTTCCCCTTCCTCGAGGTCCTCGACCCCCTCGCACGCGATCCGTAGGGCGCCACACGGGTGATGCACGACTGCGTCGGAGTCGGAGCGAGCGCGGGCAACGGATCGCGGGCCCAGAGCCGCCCTCGAAAACCCGGGATACCGCCCAGTCCCTCTCCGTGGTCGGCGGCGGGGTCCCGCTCCGGCGTACAATCCCGGTCCCATGACCGGACGCACGGCGCTCACCCCCGCCCAGAGGAGGGCGTTCGACGCGATCCTCGAGGGGCAGCCCGCCGGCGCGATCTTCACGCTCTCCTGCCGCAACGGGTACGGGCGGACGACGGTGCTGCGCGCGCTGGCGTCGGAATTGGGCGGGCATCTGGTCGGCTGCGAGGACTTCTTCCGCGCGGCGAACGCCCGCCACCCGCTCTCCCTCGAGGAGGCGGTCGGCGGCGTGCTCGAGGAGGCGCTCGAACGGCACGCAGTCGTGCTGGTGGACGACTGGCACGTCGCGACGGCCGCGATGACCTCATGCCACTTCTACCCGCGGTCGGGCTTCCTCGGCGTGCCGGCCGCGATGCTCGCGGCGCGCGCCGAGGCGTCGGGCCGCAAGTTGATCCTCGCGTCGAACGGCGAGGTGCCGCAGGCGCTCGGCGCCAGGGCCCACGCCTTCTCGATCGGGCGGTTCCGGGAGGCGGACTACGCGCACCTGATCGGCAGCTTCCTCGATGCGAAGAGCGCCGTCCGCATCGACGTCGACAAGGTCTACCGCTTCGCCCCGAAGCTGACCGCCCACGAACTGCGGGGCTCCTGCCTGTGGCTGCGCACGGGGGAGCCGGAAGGCTCGGTCGACACCGACCGCCTGATCGACTACCTGCGCGAGCGGCGCCTTACGAGCAACGTTGAACTGGCCGAAGTCGCACCGGTGCGGCTCTCCGAGCTAAAGGGCATCGACGACCTGATCGAGAGTCTCGAGGCGAACATCGTGCTGCCGCTCGAGAACGACCGGCTCGCGAAGGAGCTCGACCTCAAGCCGAAGCGCGGCGTGCTGCTCGCGGGCCCCCCCGGAACGGGCAAGACAACGATCGGGCGGGCCCTGGCCCACCGCCTCAAGGGCAAGTTCTTCCTGATCGACGGCAACTTCATCTCCGGGACGAGCCAGTTCTACTCGATGGTCCATCGCGTCTTCCAGCTCGCGGCCGAGAACGCCCCGTCAGTCGTATTCATCGACGACAGCGACGTCATCTTCGAGAGCGGACGTGAGCACGGCCTCTACCGCTACCTGCTGACCGCCCTCGACGGTCTCGAGGGCGAGAGCTCGGGCCGCGTCTGCGTGATGCTCACGGCGATGGACATCGCGAACATCCCGCCGGCGCTCGTCCGCAGCGGGCGCGTCGAACTCTGGCTCGAGACGCGCCTCCCCGACGAGGCGGCCCGGCGGTCCATCCTCGAGGACAGCGTCGCGACGCTCCCCGCGACGCTCCGCGACATCGACCTCTCGGCCGTCGTCGAGGCGACAGAGGACTTCACCGGCGCCGACCTGAAGCGCACGGTTTCCGACGCGAAGGCGCTGTACGCCTACGACGTGTCGCGGGGGCTCGCGCCCGCACCCATGACCGCCTACGCACTGCGCGCCTCGACCGTGCTGCGGGCGAACCGCGACCGCTACGCGACCGCCGAGTCGAGGGCACGGGCGACGCGGCCCGAGCGCCCGCCGTGGTTCGGCGTGCTCGACCAGATCCAGATCGAGCGCGCCCTGGACGGGCCGGAGATGGAACACGACGGCTGAGACCCGGGTGGCCCCCTCTCGGCCCGCTGCGCGACCCCTCGCGCCCCCACCCGAACCCGTCCGATCAGCGGCGGCCGCAGGCCGCCCGCTGCATCGCCCAGCGCTCCTGATTCGCGCCCCCCCCGCGCCCCCCCACCCAAACCCGGCCGATCAGCGGCGGCCGCAGGCCGTCCGCTGCATCGGCCCGCACTGTCAGAGGTGGTACTTCTCCATCTTGCGCTGCAACGTGAACCTGCTGATCCCCAACATCTCCGCCGCCTTCGTCTTGTTGCCGTCCGCCATCGCGATCGACTTGCGGATCTCCTCCACCTCGACGCGCGCGACGAGCTGGTCGAGGTTGTGCACCTCGCTCGGCGCGCCGTCGGGCTGCAGAGGCCCGCTCGAACCGCGGCGCACCGCGTCGCTCAGGTCCTCCTCGTGGATGACGTCGCCCGCCACGGCGATCAGGCGCTTCACCTCGTTCTCGAGCTCGCGGATGTTGCCGGGCCAGTGGTGCGCCTCGAGGATGCTCATCGCCCGCGGCGTGATCTGCTTCACCTTGTGGCCGCTCGGCGCGAACTGCTTGAAGAAGTGGGTCGTCAGCAGCGGGATGTCGCTCCTGCGCTCGCGCAGCGGCGGCAGGCCGATCGACAGCACGCGCAGCCGGTAGAAGAGGTCCTCGCGGAACTCGCTCTCCTCGACGAGGGTGCGGAGGTCGCGGTTGGTCGCGGAGATGATGCGGACGTTCACCTTGATCGTCTTCTTGCCGCCGACGCGGCGCACCTCCTTCTCCTGCAAGACGCGCAGCAGCTTCTTCTGGAGGTCGGGGGACATGTCGCCGACCTCGTCGAGGAAGAGCGTGCCGCTGTCGGCGAGCTCGAAGAGCCCGGGCTTGTCCCGGTCGGCGCCGGTGAAGGCGCCGCGCATGTGGCCGAAGAGCTCGCTCTCGACCAGCGTCTCCGGGATCGCCGCGACGTTCTCGGCGATGAAGGCCCCCTTCTGCCGCGGGCCGTTGAAGTGGATCGCGCGGGCGATCAGCTCCTTGCCGGTCCCGTTCTCCCCCTCGATCAGCACCGGCTCCTCGCTGTCCACGACCTTGTCGAGGAGCTGGAAGAGGCGGCGCATGCTCGCGCTCTCGCCGATGATGTGCTGGTAGCTGTACTTCGTGACGAGCTCGTCCTGCCGGATCTCGAGGGCCCGCGTCACCTCCTTCAGCTTGCCTCCCTGCTCCTCGTACTTGTTCTTCAGCTCGTTGACCGCGGCGTTGAGCTGCGCGAGGAGCTGTTCGCGCTCCCGGGCGAGTTGCGCGCGGTAGATCGCGCCGGCGGCGAGGTCCGCGAAGCTCTGCAGCGTCTTCAGGTGCTCCTTGCCGAAGACCCCCCGCGCGATGCGGTTGTCGATGTAGACGACGCCGACGGTGAGCCCCGTCTTCTCCTTGAAGGGCATGCAGAGCACCGAGCGAGGCGCGATCTCATGGATGCTCGCGAACGCGGTGAAGCGGTTGTCGCTCGTCGCGTCCACGGTGAGGATCGGCTCGCCGGTCTTCGCGACCTTGTCGGTGATCGTGCGCGAGAACCCCACCTCGGGGTTCATCACGTCCTCCTTCTGGAAGTTGCGCGCGACCGTGACGTTGCTCGCCCCCTCCTTGTGCAGCACGAGGAAGCCGCGCTCCGCCTGCGCCATCTCCACGACGTGGTCCATGATGAGGTTCAGGATGCGGTCGAGGTCCATCTCGGAGTTGAGCGCGCTCGCGATGCGCTGGAGGCGCTCGAGGCGGTCGCTCTCGGAGGGGAGCGGCGCCTGGTAGAGGCGGTCGGGATCGACGCCGGTCCAGGTCGAGTCGTTGTCCGCCGCCTCCTGCGGCATGCGCTCGAAGAAGATGCGGACCGAGCCGACGTCGATCCGGTCGCCGGGCTTGAGCGCCTTCTGCTCCACGAGCGCGCCGTTCAGGAAGGTCCCGTTCTGGCTGCCGCCGTCGCGGACGAAGACCCCCTGCTCCTTGACGACGAACGAGCAGTGCTGCCGCGAGACGCGGATGTCCTTTACCGAGATGTCGCAGGCCGACGCCCGGCCCACGCTGATGGCAGGCTTGTTGAAGGTGAGATTCTTCGTGTCGCCCTCCTCGATGACTATGAAGACCGCCACGCAGTATCTCCAGCGCCGAGGGGTGCGAAATCGCACGTCCGGATCCGACCGGACTGCCCGCCAGGCGCAAACCGTTCAGCAATCATACCTTACGGAATCGCACGGTGTGCGATCCTGCGACAGACCCTCCCCCGGGCCCCCACCCGTTGCCGTCGACCCCCACCCGTAGTAGGATTGGGCCCGTTGATCCGCAAGATAAAGGCCCATTTCAGCATCGGCGAGGTCGCCCGGATGGCGGGGGTGGAGCGGCGCGACCTCCTGCAGTGGGAGGCCGAGGGGCGGCTGCCGACGCCGCGCCGGAGCGGCGCGAACCACCGCGTCTACGACTTCGACGAGGCGCGGCGGGTCGTCGACCTCGGCAGGGGGAGGCAGCGGCGGCGCATCGCGGTCGTGAACCAGAAGGGGGGCGTCGGGAAGACGACGACGACGATCAGCCTCGCCGGGGCGCTCGTGAAGCGGGGACGCCGCGTGCTCGCGATCGACCTCGACCCGCAGGCGAACCTGACCTCCTCGCTCGGAGTCGAGCTGGGGGAGAAGGACCGTTCGGTGGAGGAACTCTTCACCGACGACGATCTCGAGGCGCGCACCGTCGTCCGCGAGACCTCCTTTCCGGGGCTCTTCTGCATCCCCTCGCGGCCCCGGCTCGCCGGCGTCGAGATCAAGATCTTCGACGCCTTCCTGCGCGAGACCATCCTCGACCGGAAGCTGGAGCCGCTGCGCGCCGAGTTCGACTTCCTGCTGCTCGACTGCCCCCCAAACCTCAGCCTCGTGACGATCAACGCCCTCGTGGCCTGCGAGGAGGCGCTCGTGCCGATCGAGGCGCAGGCCTACTCGATCAAGGCGATCAGCGACCTGACCAACACCGTCGCGCTCATCCGCAGCCGGCTCGACCGGGGCGTCGCGCTCCGCTTCCTGCCGACCAAGATCGATGGCCGCCTGAAGGTGGGCGGCGAGATCCTGAGCGCCGTCCGGGGCGGCCTCAAGGATCGCGTGCTCCCCCCGATCCGCACCGACGCCAACCTGATCCGCGCTCCCATGCTGCGCGCGCCGATCGGCTTCGCCTTCCCCACGAGCAAGGGCGCCCGCGACTACGCGCGGCTCGCGGAGCTTCTGATCCGGGAGCCGGGCGACGTCGAAGCGGGGTCTTGAGCGGCGGCCCCGGCCCCCCCACCCCCCCGGCTCCCGCGCGGGCGGGCCGGCCTGCGACTGCCGGTCCCGTTCAAACCCACCCCCGGCAAACTCCCGGAATTGAGCCGACGCAGCGGCGCTGATAGACTCCGCTCTCCCCATGTTCGTCGTCCTGCGGTCGGGCTGCACCCCGGAAGAGCGGAATCGGCTCGTGCGCGCAATCGAAGAGGCGGGGCTCGCCGTCCACGTCTCGGAAGGCCACCACCGGATCGTGATCGGCGTGGTGGGCGACGAGGACCGGCTCAGGGACATCCCCCTCGACCGCTTCCCGGGGGTCGAGAAGGTCGTCCCGCTGAAGGCCCCCTACCGGCTCGCCGCCCGGGAGGCGCACCCGGAGGACACGGTCGTCCGCGTGGGCGCCTGCCGGATCGGCGGCAACGGCATCACGCTGATCGCCGGGCCTTGCGCGGTCGAGGACGAGGGGCTCCTGCGGCGCGGCGCGAACGCCGCGAAGGCGAGCGGCGCGCACATCCTGCGCGCGGGCGCGTTCAAGCCGCGCACCTCGCCCTACCAGTTCCAGGGGCTCGGCGAGCGCGGGCTGCGCATCCTCTGCGCCGTCGGGCGCGAGGTGGGCATGCCGGTCGTGACCGAGGCGATGGACACGCGGCACGTCGGCCTGGTCGCCGAGTACGCCGACATGATCCAGATCGGCACGCGCAACATGCAGAACTACCCTCTGCTCGAGGCCGCCGCCGATACCGGGCTGCCGGTGCTGCTGAAGCGCGGGCGCGCCTCCACCGTGGAGGACTGGCTCTGCTCGGCGGAGTACCTGCTCAAGGGCAACAACCCGCACGTGGTGCTCTGCGAGCGCGGGCTCGTCTCCTTCGACGGCGCGGTGCGCAACCTGCTCGACCTGTCGAGCGTGCCGCTCGTGAAGCGCCTCTCGCACCTGCCCGTCGTCGTCGATCCGAGCCACGCGACCGGCCGGAGCGACCTCGTGCCCGCGATGGCGCGCGCCGCGGTCGCGGCGGGCGCCGACGGGGTCATGATCGAGGTCCACCCCTCGCCGCAGCGCGCGCTCTCCGACGCGCGCCAGGCGCTCCTGCCCGACCAGCTCGAGCGCCTCGTGCCCGAATTGCACGCGATCCACGACATCGTCCGGCGCACGGCCGTCGGGGCCGGCCGATGAGCCGGCGTCCGCTCATCGCGGGCAACTGGAAGATGAACTGCAACCGCGCGGAGGGCGCGACGCTCGCGCGCGAGCTCTTCCGCGGCCTGCCCGCGCCGCTCGAGACCGCCGATGTCGCGCTCTTTCCGCCCTTCACCTGCCTCGGCCGCGTCGTCGAGGTCGTCAGCGAGAGCGAGATCACCGTCGGCGCGCAGAACCTCTACCCGGCCGACGCGGGGGCGTTCACCGGCGAGATCTCCCCGCTCCAGCTTCTCGACGTCGGGGCCACGCGCGTGCTCGTCGGCCACAGCGAGCGCCGCCACATCCTCGGCGAGGACGACGCCTTTGTGAACAGGAAGCTGCTCGCGGCCCTCGGCCACGACATCGAGCCGCTGCTCTGCGTCGGGGAGACCCTCGCCGAGCGCGAGGCCGGCTCGACCACGACCGTCCTCGAGCGGCAGATCCGGGGGGGGCGTGGGGGGGTCGCGGAGGCGAGCGCGCAGGACGTGACGATCGCCTACGAGCCGGTCTGGGCCATCGGGACGGGCCTCACGGCCTCTCCGGACCAGGCGGCGGAGGCGCACGCCTGGATCCGGGAGCTGCTCGTCTCGCTGTGGGGGGAGGCCGCCGCGAAGGTGCGCATCCTCTACGGGGGCAGCGCGAAGCCGGAAAACGCCCGGGAGCTGCTCTCGGCCCCGGGGATCGACGGCCTCCTTGTCGGGGGGGCGAGCCTCTCGGCGCGCTCCTTCCTGCAGATCTTCGCGGCCGCGGCGGGCTAGCGCTACAATCCGGGGCTGCGCGGGAGGGAGCACCCCACGGAGGGACGCCCCCGAGCCGCGGGAGATGCCATGTTGACCGCTCTGCTTCTCGCCTTCAGCTTCAAGGGCTTCATCAAGGGGCTGATCCTCGTCGTCTTCATCCTCTGCTCGCTGCTGATGATGTTCGTGATCCTGCTGCAGGAGCCGAAGGGGGGCGGACTCTCGAGCGCGTTCGGCGGGGCGGGCGCGGAGACGTTCGGCGTGCAGACGGGCGGCGTGAACAAGTTCACCTCCACCGTCGGGGGCCTCTTCCTGTTCCTCGCCATCCTCTATGCGGCGATCCGTCCCGATTCGGCGGTCGCCCCCTCCGATTCGCCGGACGCCGCGCCGGATCCCGCGATCGTGGCCCCGCCCGACAAGCCCGCCGAGACTCCCCCGGAGAAACCGGCGGACGGCGAGGGCTCGACACCCCCCAAGTAGGCGCCGATGCCGCGCAGCATGACCGGCTACGGCGCGGCTTCCGCCGCCGGCAGCCGGATCCGCGTCGAGATCGAGGTGCGCTCGGTCAACGCCCGCTCGCTCAAGGTCTCGCTCCGCACGCCGGCGGCTCTCTCGCCCCACGAGGCCGACCTCGAGGCGCTCGTGCGCGACAGGGTGCGGCGCGGCACCGTCTCACTCTCGGCGCGCGTGGACTACCTGCGGCCGCAGGAGGTCCTCCGCATCCGGACCGACCTCGTCGAGGGGCTCGCGAAGTCGATCGAGGCGCTCCGCAGGAAGGGGGTCGTCGAGGGCAAGCTGACGCCGGACGCCGTGGCCGCGTTCCCGGGGGCGATCGAGACGGGGGCGCAGGATCCGCTGCGCCCTGCCGACTGGAAGGTCGTCGCCAAGGCCTGCAACGGGGCGCTCGACGGCCTCGACGCGATGCGCCGGCGCGAGGCGACGCATCTCGTGCGCGACCTGCGCGCGCTCACGCGCGACATGCGCGCGCGGCTGCGCGAGATCGCAACCCGGGCCCCCGAGGTCGTCGTGGAGCACCACGCGCGGCTGCGCGAGCGCGTCGACGCGCTGCTGCGCGAGAGCGGCGTGCGCCTCGACGACTCGACGCTGGCCCGCGAGGTGGCGCTGCTCGCCGACCGCTCCGATGTCAACGAGGAGGTCACGCGCCTCTCCGCGCACCTCGAGGAGTTCGACGCCTACCTCGGGCGCGACGGGGTCGAGGTCGGCCGCCCCCTCGACTTCCTTGCGCAGGAGATGCTCCGCGAGACCAACACGATCGGCAGCAAGAGCCAGGACGTGGCGATCTCGCGCGCCGTGATCGCCCTCAAGAGCGCGGTGGACCGCCTCAAGGAGCAGGTCGCCAACCTCGAATGAGCGCCGCTGAGCCTCCGCGCCTCGTCGTGCTGTCGGGCCCCTCCGGCGTCGGCAAGACGACGGTGGCGCGCCACCTCCTCAAGATCGCCTTCTTCGAGCGGGTGGTCACCGCGACGACGCGGCGCCCGCGCCCCGGCGAGGTGCACGGACGGGACTACCTCTTCCTCGACCGCCCGGGCTTCGACGCATGGATCGCGGAGGACCGGTTCCTCGAGTGGGCCGAGGTCTACGGGGAGCGCTACGGATCGCCGCGCGCGCAGGCCGACGCGATCCTCGCCCGGAGGTGCCACGCGCTGCTCGTCCTCGACGTGCAGGGCGCCGCCTCCGTGCGGAGGTCCGCCCCGGGGGCGCTGCTCGTCTTCCTCCTCCCCCCCAGCTTCGCGGAGCTCGATCGCCGCATCCGCTCCCGCGCCACCGAGACGCCGGAGGCGATCGCCCGCCGCCTCGACACCGCGCGGGCCGAACTCGCGCGGCAGGGCGAGTTCGACCTCGTCGTCGTCAACGACACGAGCGTGCGCGCGGCGGAGGAGATCGCCGCGCACGTCGCCGACTCGACCCCGCCGCCGTGACCGACGACCTCGAACGCCGCCTGCGCGACGCCGAGGGGCGCAGCGACACCGCCCACGCGGCCCGCGCGTCGGAGCTCGCCGGGATCGAGGGCGACCTGCGGCGGGCGTGCGCCCGGGGCGGGGACGAGGCGGCGCTCCTGGCCGACACCGCCCGCTGGCGCGACCTGCTCCGCGCGGGGGGATGCGAGGGGGCTCGGGGGGCCGCCGACGCCCTGCTCGACCGCATCGTCGCGACGGAGGCGGAGCGGTGGCGCGCGGGACTCGGATCGGCCGGCGACGCCGAAGCCGCCTTCGCCGACCTCGCGCGGGCGGGGGCGCTCGACCTCGAGGCGCTCCGTCGCCGCGGCGCGCCCGCGCCGCTGCTCGGCGAGCGCCCTGCGCTGCACGCGAGGCTGCTCTCGCTCGTGCAGGCCTCGCCGCCGGACGAGGCGACGCGCGAGCGGTGGGCCACGATGCATCTCGACCGCGCGGTCGGCCTGCTCGGCACGCTCGACGGGGTCGACCCCGCGACGGCGCGCGCGCAGATCGACCTCGTGCGCGACGACCTCGTCTGGCACATGCAGCAGGTGGAGGCGTCGCGCGGCCCGCGGCGCTCGAGGCTCGGGCGCAAGGCCCGGCGTCTCGCCGCCGAGCGGCAGGAGCGCGGTCTGCGGGCGAGCCTCGAGCGGCGCTTCGGCGCGCGCCGCGTGGAGCGGTTCGACCGGGCGCTGCTGCTCGTGCTCGCCGTGGTGCTCGCGATGCTCGCGGCGGAGTTCCTCTTCACGCTCCCGCACGGCGTGGTCCTCGCCTTCACGGCCGTCGACACGCTCGCCTGCCTCGTCTTCCTGTGGGAGTTCGCCTACAAGCTCGCCGTCGTCGAGGGGAAGGGGGGCTGGTTCGCGCGCCACTTCCTCGTCGACCTGCTGCCGTCGATCCCCTTCGGCCTGCTGCTGCTTCCGCACCAGATGGATGCGGTGCGCGCCGGGCGGGCCGCGCGCTTCCTGCGCCTGCCCCGGCTCGCGCGCTACCTGCGCGCCTTCACCTTCCTGACCCGCGGCATCGATCGCCTCGCGCGCCAGCACGGCCCGCTGCTCGACCGCGACATCATCCTCTTCCCCTCCCGCGAGGAGCGCGAGCGGGCGCGCGCGGTCGGGCAGGGGGATGCCGCCGCGCGGCGGGAGATGCGCACCCGCCTCGCGGCCGCGTGGGAGCGCCTGCTCCAGGGCGCCACCCCCGACGCGCGCGACGCCGTCGGCCTCGCCCGCCTCGACGCGCTGGGAGCGGCGCTCGCGCCGGCAAGTCCGCGTCCCCCGCACCCCCTGCATGCCCACCCCCGGGGGGAGGGCACCGACTCCACGGCGGAGGCCGTCATCACCGACCTGGCCTCGCTGACCCCCGCGGCCCTCGAGGCGCGGATCGAGGCCGACCTCGTGGTGCGCCTCGCGCGCGTCGTGCGCCTCTTCGCGCTCCCTCCGTTCCGGTGGTTCCCCGTCCTCCGCCGCTACGCGCCGCGCCTCGCGCCCGGTCTCGACGATGCGGAGGTCGTCGTCGCGGCGGCCCACCGCGCCGCGGCGGAGTTCGAGCGCCACCTGGAACGCTGGACCTGGTACGCCGACCTCTCCGGCACGGTCTCGCCCGCGCAGTTCGTCGACCGCCTCGGCACGACGATGGTCAAGGGCGCCTTCCGGCCCGCCTACCGCCTCGCGCTCTTCGGCGGCATCTACCTGATCGTCTCGCTGCTGCTCAAGTTCTCGCGGGTGGCGTTCCTCGAGGCGCTTGCGGCGTTCTTCGGGCGCATCGTCGGCCCCTTCCTGCAGGTGCTCGGCGCGATCTGCTTCGCGATCCTCGGCGTCGGCTGGTACCTGCGGCGCGTGGCGGGGCAGGCGACGGAGTTCTTCTCGCAGTCGGTGCAGGCGCAGTACCTCGGCCTCACCGAGTCGATCAAGAGCCGCGCGCTCGAGCGCGACGGTGCGATCCTCGAGGGGGCGGTCTTCCGCGCGGAGGCGCGGATCACCGGCGAGGAGGCGGGCGAGATGCGCCAGCGCTTCGTGCGCGGCGTGCGGCGCTGGCTGCTGGAGGCGCAGTCGGGCGGCGGGCGCAGCCGCGGGTTCGACACGGTGGAGCGCGCGGTGCTGATCCACCGCGACTCCCTCGACGGCACGCTGCTCGGCGAGTCCGACACGCGCACGACCGCCCAGCTCCTCGGGAACCCGGCGCTGCGCAACCTGCGGCTGCGCTCGGCGCGCTTCACGCGACGGCACAGGAAGCGGCTGCTGCGCCTCGACCTCGAGCGCAACCGGTCGCTCTTCCGGGGGCCCTACCTCTGGTTCAGCCTCGTCTGCCACGCGGTCTCGTACGGCGCGGCGCGGCTGATCGTCGACTACAACCGCTTCGCGCTGCCCCTCGACCAGCTGCCGCACGCCTCGGAGGAGGAGCGCCGCGCCTACGAGGAGTGGCTCGCCTCCGGCCGCGTCGCGGACGTGGCGGGGGAGCAGGTGCTCTACACGACGACGAGCTTCACGGCGCTCCACTTCCTCGACGCCGACCCGGAGCGCGACCGGCTCGTGGAGGAGCGCTTCGGCCCGAGACTGCGCGAGCGCCTCGAACTCGACCGCCGCCTGCTCGCCCGGCGCATCTTCGGCACCTACCCACTGCACCGCCGGCCGCGGGAGGAACGCGTCCTGAACCTCGCGCGGCTGCACGAGGAGTGGCTCGCCGGCGGGCGCGCGCTGCTGATCCCGCTGCGCGTCCTCGCGCGGAGCGTCGCGTACTCCTGGCGCTTCTTCCGCTGGATGCGCTCCTGCCTGCGCGAGATCCGCCACCCCGCGTACACGGTCGACCGCGAGGCGGCGCAGGATGCCGACTACGCGACGGCCCTGCGCAAGATCCAGCGCATGCGCGGTCCCGCCGCCGAGGAGGCGATGCGGCTCCGGGCGCTGCTCGACCCCGAGTATCTCGGCGCGCGGATCCCCGGCACGACGGAGAGCGGCCTCGAGGGCGCGCTGCTCGCCGACCACCTCCGCTTCCTGCGCGCCCGCCCGCGCTTCGTCACGCGCATGCAGGGCGAGCGGCGCCGCGCCGCGCGCGACATGGAGCGCCTCGGGCGGCTGCTCGAAGGCGGCCTGCGCGAGCGGATCGCGGCGCGCCTCGGCCTCGCGCCGGGCGCGGGCCTCGGCCCCGAGCGGATGCGGGCGCTGGCCGCGGTCTACCTGGCCGACTACGACGGCGTGCGCCGGCTCCTGTCGGCGGCGGAGATCCTGAGCGAAACGTACGCCCGCGCGGCCCAGCGCGAGCCGCTGCCGCCGCGCGTGCTGCCGCGGCCGCGCCTCAAGCGCGCGTTCAACCGCTGGTGGCGCGCGCACGGGACCGGGCGCGACCGCGCGGCGAGGCGCGCCGCTTGGAGCGCGACGGTCGCAAACCTCGACGGCGCGGGGGACGCGCTCCGCGTCTGGGCCGCCCGCGGCGACGCCGCCCGCGCGGAGGGCGAGTCGGCGCTCGTCGACCTGCTCCGCCACCCCGAGCGGATCACCGACCCCCTCGTGACGCTGCGCATCGTGCAGACCGAGAGCCTGATCGACCTGCTCCACTACCGCGGCCACATCCACCGCCTCGGCGCCTACGACGAGGCGCCGGGGGACGCGCTCGCCCTCGGGGGGATGGCGCCGTCCTGAGCCACGAGGGGGTCCGAATCTCGAAGGGTGTCTCAGGGGCGAGTGCGCTCGGAGGCTCGCGAGGACGTTGCCGCGCGCGCGTTTCACGGTCAACCACAGCCTTCGTCTTGAAGGATGCGATGAGGAAGCCAGGAACCTAGGAAGCGAGGAGAGGGCGCCTTCGATCCATCCGGGTCCCGGGATGCTCCCCTTTCCTCTCATGGGTTCCTCCCTTCCTGGGTTCCTTGTCAAATCCGATCCCCTCGTCCCTGATCGCTCGTACTCCATGCCCGCAGAGTCCTCGCCGCGCGCGCGGATCCCGGCGAGTCGCTGAATTCGAGCGGGGAGAACGAAAACCACGGAGACACGAAGACGCGAAGGAGCCCCCGCGATCCGGTGCGCGCGTTGTCGGAAACGCGCGAGGATGTAGCGGCGCGCGCCCTTCTGGGTGCGGTGGACCACAGCCTTCGTCGTGAGGTTGGAAGAAGGAACCCAGGAACCTAGGAAGCGAGGAGAGGGCGCCTTCGATCCATCCGGGTCCCGGGATGCTCCCCTTTCCTCTCATGGGTTCCTCCCTTCCTGGGTTCCTTGTCAAATCCGATCCCCTCGTCCCTGATCGCTCGTACTCCATGCCCGCAGAGTCCTCGCCGCGCGCGCGGATCCCGGCGAGTCGCTGAGTTCGAGCGGGGAGAACGAAAACCACGGAGGCGCGAAGGCACGAAGGGGCCCCCGCTTCAGGATGACCGGTGCGGCGGCCTGCGCTCGTTGGGTTGCGGCGCCACGCCGCGCTGGGGGAGGGCCTGTCGCCCCACGCGCGGGAAGAATTTGATTAGCATGGGGGGTCCGGGGCCTCTCGCCCCGGGGAGGTTGCCCCATGAGGTTTGCTCTCTTCGCACTCGCGTTCACGGCGGTGGCGTTCGCCGCGCCCGCGGCGGAACTCGAACCGCCGGTGCGGCTGAAGGCCGGGGACGCCTACATCGACAGCGGCAAGTACATCGCGCACAGCGGGCCGTCGGTGATGGACCTCGACCGCGACGGCAGGCCCGACCTCGTCGTCGGGAATTTCATGGGCCACTTCCAGGTCTACCTCAACCGCGGCACGCGGGAGGCGCCGGTCTACGAGGACAAGGGGCTCTTGCAGGTGAACGGCGAGGCCGCGAAGATCCCCAACTGGTGATGCATCGGCCTGAGTCCGCAGTTGGCGGACCTGAGCGGGGACGGGATCGACGACCTCTTCACCGGCTGCTTCGAGGGGGGCATCTACCTGCTGCGCGGCGACGCCGAGGGCGGATTCGCGGCACCGGAGAAGCTGCTCGACAAGAAGGGCGACATCCTCCGGCTGGGCCAGTACTGGGACTACGAGGCGAAGAAGTGGACCGGGGTCGCGACGAGCAGGTTCGCGGCCGAACTCGGCATCGGCGCGGCGGCTCTGGACTGGGAGGGCGACGGGGACCTCGACCTGATCCTCGGGTCGAACGGCGGCGCGCTCTTCCTGCGCCTCAACGAGGGGACCCGCTCGAAGCCGGCGTTCGCGACGGAGAGCGTGAAACTGGAGGGAGCCGACGGTGCGCTGGCCGTGCCGGGAGGCCACGCGATCCCGACGATCGCCGACTGGGACGGCGACGGGCTTCCCGACATCCTCAGCGGCACCGGCAACGGGGGCGTCGTCTGGTTCCGGAATGTCGGCAAGAAGCATGCACCCGCCTTCGCCAAGGCGGCCTTCCTGCTCGCGGCGAACCCGGCCGGGGAGCTCTCCGAGCCCTCTGCCCCTGGGCAGCGCACGCAGGTCGCGGTCGCGGACCATGACGGCGACGGCGACCTCGACCTGCTCGTCGGCGACTACAACTCGGGCGCCTACACGAAGGAGAACCGCCGCCCCGAGATGCACGGCTGGGTCTGGCTGGTTCGGCGCGCCGGAGGCGCCGAACCTAGAGAAGCGGCTGCAGGAACGGACTAGGGGCGTAGTCCTCGATCAGGAGCGTCTGCACGCCCCCGCGCTCCATCGTCACCGTGCGCAGCACCACTTCCGGGGTCTTCTCGGGGGTGTAGAGGATGTCGTTGTGGGTCGCGTTGCGCCGGTCGCGGAAGGAACTGCTGTCGATGTCGCCGCCGAGATGGTCGCTGCGGCCGGTCGCGACGTGCGCGGTGCCGAGGATCTTCTCGTCCTGGATGTCGGTGTGCGCCCACGGCAGGGACTGCGTGCCGAGGCCGAGCTCGGTGAGCTGCCCCGCGTTCGGATCCTCGCGCAGCACGCGCACCTGCTCCTCGGCGACGGCGCGATCCCCCTTCACGAGGTGGTAGGTGCCGGTCAGTCCGCGCGCCTTCACCTCGAAGATGGCGACCGTGCCCGCCTCGTCCTCGAACTTCCGCGGCAGGAACCCCTCGCCCCCGGTCGGCACGTAGTAGACCTCGCCGGCGGGCAGGTTCGCGATCTCCCCCTTCGCGCGCACGAGGCCGTGGCTCTTCTGCGCCTCCTGCGCCCCGAGATCGAGGCGCAGCGAGACCCGGTAGCCGCCGACGGTCCAGTCGAGCCGCATCGAGTCCGCACGCGTCAGCGCGAGGCGCAGCCGCTCCGCCCTCGCGGAGACCTGTTCGTAGTCCACGGCGAGGCCCGTCGCGAGCACGAGGTCGTTGGTCCCGTGCATCGTCGCGCCCCGAAACCCCATCGCCTTCGCGAGCGCCGTCAACGGCGCCGTGGCCGACCAGCGCCCCATGAACAGCACGATCGCGTGGCGCGCGAGCGCCGCGCGCAGGTCGAGCGTCTCCCCCTCCGGCGTGCGCACGGTCGCCGGAAGGTCGAGGTTGCTGCCGCCGGTCTCCTCGTAGGCGTAGAACGCCGCCCCCGCGCTGCCGAGTTGCGCGCCGCGCTCGACGAGGCCGCGGTAGAGGGTCTCGTAGGCGTGCTTCTGCGGCACGAGACCCGCCCGCGCGCGGTAGGCGAGCCCGTCGACGAGCCGCGGATCGGGCAGGTCGGTGAAGACGCCGAAGCTCTCGCCGCCCTCGAGGCGGAAGACCGTCGTCAGCAGCCGCACCAGATCGAAGGGGGGAAACGTCAGGTCCGCGGTTCCTCTCCCGCGCCGCTCCGTCAACCGATTCATGTCATTCTCCGGAAAGTTTGTACCGAGACGCTGCCGAGTTGCCCCGACCGCGCATGATGCGGCAGGAAGAACGGGAGTTCCACCTCTCCCTCCCACCGGAAGCGCGGCGCGAGCCGCGCGCGGATCGCCGCGGCGCCGCGGGCGGGCTCGCCGTCGCGACGGAGACCGCCCAGCCAGCGCGCCTTCGGGGTGAACTGCTCCGTCCATGTGAAGGGCGAGCCGACGATGAGTTGCCCCCCCGCCGCGACGACGCGGCCCGCCTCGTCGAGCGCCCGCGCCGGATCGGGCACGCGATCCACGAGATTGAGCGCGAGCACCGTCGCGAAGGCGCCGTCGCGGAACGGCAGCGCGAGCGCGTCGCCGACGAGGAAGCGCGCGTTGGCGCGCGCGTCGACGGCCACGTCGCACTCGCGCTCGATCTCCCCCTCGACGGCGGCGCGGTAGCGCGCGCGGCCGCTCCCCCGGACCCCCACCGCTTCCCGCACGAGCGGGGCGGAGCGGTCGAGGCCGATCGCCCACGCGAAGTCGGGCGCGAGGTCGAAGGTCGTCCCCCCCACCGCGCAGCCGAGGTCGAGGGCGCACCCGCGGGGCCGGGGATCCCAGAGGCGCCGCACGGCCTTCGGGTAGCGCTCCGAAATCGGGGGGGTGCGGGGGCCGAGCAGCGGAAGCAGCGGATCGCCATCGGGGAAGTGGAACGCGAGATACTCCTCCACCGTCGAGCGCCGGGCGTAGTAGTCCTCGGGCCGCGCGCGTGCCATGGGACACCCACCCTAGCACTGCGGGTAGGATGTGGCCGTGTCGAAAACCGTCGTGCTCGGCGTCACCGGGTCGATCGCCGCCTATCGCGCCGCCGACCTCTGCTCCGCCTTCGCGAAGGAGGGGATCGACACGCGCGTCGTCATGACGCGCTGGGCGCGGGAGTTCGTCGGCGAACTGACCTTCACGACGCTGACGAAGCGGCCCGTCATCACCGACGACAACATCGGCGCGTTTGCCGACCGGCCGGAGCACCTGGCCCTCGGCGATGTCGCGGACCTCTTTCTCGTCGCCCCCGCGACGGCGAACGCGATCGCGAAGATGGCCCACGGCATCGCCGACGACATCGTCGGCACGACCTACCTCTCGGTGACCTGCCCGGTGCTGATCGCGCCGGCGATGAACGTGCGCATGTGGGAGCACGTCACCGTGCGCGAGAACCTGGCGCGGCTGCATGCGCGCGGGGTGGGCATCGTGCCCCCGGAGGAGGGCGTGCTCGCCTGCGGCGACGTCGGCATGGGAAGGCTCGCCGCGGTCGAGAAGATCCTCGCGGCCGCGCGGGAGCTGCTCGGAAAAGGCCCGCCGGGGTGAGGTGGAGGAGGGCGGGGGAGATGCCGGCCGACGTGACCTTGCCGACTAGGAGGACGCCGGTTGCGCCGGATGGACGTGCGGCGTTGGGGCCGTTCGGGCGGGGGGGTGGACGATGGCGGCGGCGGCGCGGCTGCTGTTGACGGCGGGACCGACGCGCGAACCCATCGATCCCGTCCGGTTCCTCTCGAACCGCTCGACCGGCAGGATGGGCCTTGCGATCGCGCAGCAGGCGCTCGCGCGCGGGTGGGAGGTCGATCTGGTGCTCGGGCCGGTGGAGGGGAGTCCGCCGGAGGCGGCCCTCGTCACCCGCGTCGAGACGGCGCGGGAGATGCTCGCCGCGTCGCTGGCCCTGCTGCCCCGCGCCTCCGCGATCGTCTGCGCGGCGGCGGTATCGGACTTTCGCGTCGCCGCGCCGGCGACGCGAAAGCTGAAGAAGAAGGGCGGGGCGCGGACGCTGGAGCTTGTCGAGAACCCGGACATCGCGGCCGCGATCGGGGCGTTGCGGGGAGAGAGGCCGATGGCGATCTTCGCGCTGGAAACCGAGGCCGGCGTCGAGGAGGCACAGCGGAAGCTCGCCGCCAAGAACGCGACGCTCTGCGTGCTGAACTCGCCCGAGGCGCTCGGCGCCGCGGAGGCGCGCTACCGGATGCTCCTCCCGTCGCGCGCCTGGGTCGATCTCGGCGTTCTCTCGAAGCCCGACCTCGCCCGCCGCCTCCTCGACGAACTGCTGCCGCCTCCGGCCTGAGCCCCCGCGCCCCCACCGCACCTCTCCCCCGCCGCGCGGGCAAGTGGACCCTTGTCCTGCTCCCCCCGGTGCGATATCTTGTATCCCTATTATCAAAAGCCCACTTCCTGGTGGGTTTTTCGGAGGACGAGATGCGGACGTTTCTGCCGATCAAGGGTCCGGGCGGGCGCGCGCTGACGCCCAACGAGAAGGTGGCGCTCCTGGTGCTCGGCATCACGCTCGTGCTCTGCGTGCTGACCCTGCTTGCGGGTGAGGGGGCCTACGTGGACGGGGAGGCGCGGAATCCGGTCTTCGGCCTCGTCGCGCTGCTCGGCGGCCTGCTCGGCGCGGGCATCCTCGCGCTCTACGGGATCGTGATGCTCTGGTCGGGGTTGATCTACTTCCGCGGCGAGCGCATCGCGAAGGTCGCGCCGCTCGGGGGCCGCCTCTTCGCCGCCTTCATGGTGGCGCTCGGCGTCTCGGGCGCGCTCGGCATCGCGCGGCTGGGCACGGCGGGCGACCTGGGCCTGCTCGTGGGCCGCGCACTCGGCAACACCTTCGGCGCCGGCGTCGGCTTCCCGGTGCTGCTGCTGATCATGATGCTCGGCATCCACCTCTCGAGCCAGGGGCTCTGGGTGGCCTTCCGCGAGGCGGCCACGGCCACCGCGGGACTCGCCCCTCCGGTCTCGTCGCCCGGGCTCGGGCTCGGCTTCGCCGAGGCGCCGCGCCGGCGCGCGAGCGCGCCGCCGACGCTGCCGGACGACGGGGATCCCAGCGCCGACGAGAGAACGCTGGCGGTGACGCAGGCGATGGAGGAGATCGAACGCTCCAAGGTGGTGACCGTCGTGGAGGTGCCCCAGGAGACCGACTCGGCGGACGAGGAGCGTCCCAGCATCGGCGAGGAGGTGGAGCAGGTGCCCCCGCCCGCGCCGGACACGGAGGAGGCGGCGATCCTGCGCGGGCTGAGGGACGTGAGCGAGATGCTCGCCCCCAGCGGCGACCTCGAGGTGATGGATCTCGCGGAGGTCCCGGTCGAGCCCGTGCAGAGACCGGCCCCGCCCGCGGCCGAGGACCCCTCCGAATACGAGGTGGAGAACCACGGCGAGGTTCCCGTGCCGGCGGAGGCCGTGGACTATCCGCCTCCCGCACCGGCGGCGCCGCCGCGACGCGAGCAGACCCACTTCCAGTGGGATGCGAAGGCGGACGATCCCATCGAGGTGATGGACATCGCCGACGTCGTGTCGCCGGAGAAGCCCGAGGTGGACTCCGCGCCGCCCGCGAGCGCCGAGGTCGGGGGGGCCGCGGGGGGGATCGAGCCGCCCGCCGAGGAGGCGGCCGCGGAGGGCGACCCGTACGCCCAAGGGGGTCTCCTGCGCCGCCTTCCCCAGCACGCCGAGGATCCTCCGACCGAAGAGGAGAAGCCCTACACGACCTTCGACTGGCGCGGGCGTCCGCTCGACTAGGGCCTGTCTGAAAACCCCGCCGTCGGACCAAGGGCGAGCGAGGACAAGCCG
>CAZMXP010000054.1:0-33291 GCA_964570285.1 uncultured Planctomycetaceae bacterium | reverse complement strand
ACTATGACATCGCCCGCGAGGTGCAGCGGATCCTCCAGCGCTACAAGGACTTGCAGGACATCATCGCGATCCTCGGCATGGACGAGCTCTCCGAGGACGACAAGGTGATCGTCAATCGCGCGCGGCGGATCCAGCGCTTCCTCTCGCAGCCCTTCTTCGTCGCGGAGCAGTTCACGGGCCTGCAGGGGCGCTTCGTGAAGCTCGCCGACACGATCCGCTCCTTCAAGGGGCTCGCCGCGGGCGAGTACGACCACCTGCCGGAGCAGGCCTTCTACATGGTCGGCGCCATCGAGGAGGCGGTCGAGAAGGCGAAGAAGATGGCGGAGCAGGGCTAGTGGCGACGACCGGGACGCATCCGCACGGGTCGCTGCAGTCGGGCAACGTCGCCGACGAACTCGCGAAGGCGGGCGCATCGCTGCGCGTCGTCGTCGTGAGCCCGGCCCGCCCGCTCAGCGACGGCGACGCGACGCACCTGTCCGTCGAGGCGCTGGCGGGCCAGATGGGCATCTGGCCGCGGCACGCCGACCTCGTGGCGGCCCTCGGCACCGGCGGACTCGCGATCCACCGCAAGGGCGGCGCGGTCGACCGGTTGGCGATCAGCGGCGGCTTCCTGAAGGTCGGCGGAAGAAACGTCACGATCCTTGTCGATCGCGCCGTGACCCCCGCCGACGTCGACGAGGCGGCCGTCCGGAAGGAGCTCGAGGCGGCGCTCGCCGGCCTGCGCCACCCGAGGAGCGACGAGGAGTTCGAGTCGCTTCTGTGCGACCGCGCCTGGGCGCAAGCGCGCCTGCGGCTCAAGGGGTAGCCTCCCGGATGCGTCGCTTCGCGCTGCTGGTCCTCTGTGCCGGCTGCGCGACGCCCCCGCGCACCGAACCCTTCGTCGCGACCTTCTCGATCGTCGCCTGCGACCCCGCCACGAAGGAGTGGGGGGTCGCCGTGCAGAGCAAGTTCTTCGCGGTCGGCAGCGTCGTCCCGTGGGCCGAGGCGGGCATCGGCGCGGTCGCGACGCAATCCGCCGCGAACGTCCGCTACGGACCCGACGCGCTCGCGCTGATGCGCGCGGGCAAGAGTGCGAGGGAGGCGGTCGATGCGCTGACCGCGGCCGACCCGGGACGCGACCGGCGCCAACTGGGAATCGTCGACGCGCAGGGCAAGAGCGCCTCGTTCACCGGCAAGTGGTGCATGGAGTGGGCGGGCCACCGCGAGGGCGACCGCTTCTGCGTGCAGGGCAACATCCTTGCGGGGGAGGCGGTCGTCGATGCGATGGCGAAGGCGTTCGTCGAGGGGAGGGGGGCCGGGGGAGGGAGTCTCGCCGACTGGCTCGTCGCGGCCCTCGAAGCGGGCCAGAAGGCGGGCGGCGACAGGCGCGGCATGCAGTCCGCCGCGCTGCTCGTCGTGCGCAGGAATGCCGGCTACGGCGGCGGCAACGACCGTTTCATCGACCTCCGCGTCGACGACCACCCGCAGCCGATCACCGAACTGGCGCGGCTCCTCTCCATCCATCGCTCCATCTACGGTCGCGCGAGACCGGTCGCCGGGAAAGGAGACTGATCAAGGGGTTCGCAACGACACGATCGACACGCTGTCCTGGCGCCCCTGCTCCACGGCCTCCAAGAAGGAAAACCACAAAGGCGCCCTCCTGCCGCGTGGAAAGCGTTCGGCGATGCGGCGTGCTCGGCCGCCGCAACCAAACGAGCGCAAGCCGCTGCACGTGTCATCCCGAACAATGACCACGAAGGCAGGAAGGCACGGAGAATGGGGAGCGACGAGCCTGCGCGCCGCGCGCCCATCGGGTCGCGCGGGGCTCCTTCGTGGCTTCGTGCCTTCGTGGTTTTCGTTCTCCCCGTTCGAATGCAGTGACTCGTCGGGATTCGCGCAAGCGGCGAGGACTCTGCGGGCATGGAATACAAGCGATCAGGGCTGAGGGTATCGGATTTGATGAGGAACCCAGGAAAGGAGGAACCCATGAGGGCAAGGGGGAGCATGCCGGGACTCGGATGGATCGAAGGCGCCGCTTCCTCGGTTCCTAGGTTCCTGGGTTCCTTCTTCCAACCGCAAGACGAAGGCTGTGGTCCACCGGACCGCGCAGTTCCCGGTGGCATTGGGCGTGCCATCGCACCCTGAAAGGCGCGATCGCTGGAATCCCGACGTCGACAGGGCATTCATGCCGTAGTCTTGTGCTGGAAGGAGGCGGCGATGAGCGTCCACGGGCATCGCAGCGCGCGTTCGGTAGGCGGCGTCGACGAGTCGCGACGCGACTTCCTGCGGCTGGCCGCTGCCGTGGGACTGCTCGGTCCCGCCGCGATGGGAGGGGACGCCGCCCCGCCGAAGCCCTCTCCGCTGGGGCCGGAGTATCTCGCGAAGGGACTCGCGGCGCTGAGCGACGCGCACAGGCGCGGGTGGCTCCAGGGGCACAGCGGCGCGGCGGTGCTGGCAGCCTGCTACTTCTGCAAGGAAAACGGCCTCGGCGAGCGCACGACCGAGGCACTCGCGAGGCAAATCGAGGCGTTCGTCGCGAAGAACCCGGATGAGTTCCCTGCGCCGGTGCCCGGCCGCGGCACCGCGGACCCTGTGCGCATTGTCGAACAGCTCGATAGCCAGATCGGGGCGCTCCGGGCGGGCGGGCACGACGTCATCTTCGCCTCCCTCGCCCTCCGGGCGCTCCGCGACTTGCCCGAGTACGCGACGCCGAAGATCGTGGACGGCATCTGCGATCTGCTGCGGCTGATCGTCGAGAGGCGCACCCCCGATCCCGACACGCCGCACAACCGCGAGCACCCGCTTCCTCCCTACGGGAGCACGAAGGATGTGGCCGCGATCACGCTCAAGGCGACGCTGCGGCCGTGGGGCGACGTGGCGCGCGTCGGGGCGAGCGGCATCATCCACTGGATCACCCACGCCGACGCCGTCGTCACACTCGAGGATCTCGGCTACGCCGATCTGGCGCGCCGCGGCCACGCCGCCCAGCGCCTCCACATCAATCAGCCAATCACGGGCGGCGAGAGGGGCGAGCCGGATCGCAGACCGGTGGACTGGCTCGGACCCGACTACTGGGAGAGCGACACGCCGCGGAAGCTCTTCGCCGATACGTGGCTGGCCGGCCACGCGTTCAAGCTGCCCTACAGCCTCTTCCGGATGCTGCGCCGCGCCGACGACGAAACACTGACGAGCGCGTGCCTGCTTCGGGCGACGCGGCTCCAGGTGCCGTTCGAGTAGCGCCCGTGATGGCCGCGCGGGCTGTCGAGACGATCGACTTGTTCGGCGGAAGACGTTCGGTCGCCGGGCGAGGATGCGACCTACCTCCTGCTCGCGGGTTCGTTCGACTCGGCCGAGCGGTTCCACCTCCACCGGCAAGCTGTGGGCGATGGTCCACGGGCAGATGGTTTGGCTCCGCCTCCCCTGCGACATCTGGACGCATGCGGACGGAGACCTCCTAATCCCCAGTCGCCACCACGGTCGCGGGCTCGACCATCAGCACGACGGTGCGCACGCGGGCGCGTGTGCGGTGGACGACGCCGCGCGGCACGACGATCCCCTCCCCCGGCGAGAGTTCGACGGTCGGGCGCCCTTCGAGGTCCATCAGCAGGCGGCCCTCGAGCACGTGGAAGTACTCGTCCTCGCGGTCGTGCTTGTGCCAGTGGAACTCGCCGAGGAAGACGCCGAGCCTCACGACCGAGTCGTTGACCCTTGCGAGCGTCTGGTTCCACCAGGGCTCCTTGCACTCCGCCGCGAGCCGCCCCGCCTCGACGGTCTGCAGCGGTCCATACTTCACGTCGGTGTGGATGTCGTACTTCATGGCTGGCCCTCCCGGTCCACTTCGAGCACAAAGTCCCTCCAGAGCGGCGCCCACTCCTCGACGCCGCGACCGAAGCACGCCTTCAGCGCGCGGTCGCTCCGTTCCAGTGTAGACCCCGGTTCCGTCGCGCGCAGCGACTCCGCGAGGCGCTGGAAGGCGTCGGCGTCCCATGCCGCGAGCAGGCGCACGAAGCTCCACGCCTGGAACGAGGCGCAGAAGTCGAGCGCGTTCAGGCGCATGCCGCAGACCTCCTCGAGCGGGTAGGCGGTCCCGGCCGCGACCTGCTCGCGCAGCCACGCGAGGCAGGCGGCTCTCGTCTTCGTCTCGGGGACCTCGCGCGTGAAGACGCGCTTCGCGCTCGACTCCTCGATCGAGACGAACTGCAAGTAGCCCCGGTCGGTCACCTCGAACGAGACGAGGTATCCGACTCCCTCCCGCCACCAGGCGTAGGCTTCGGCGTCGCGCGCGCCGCCCCCGTCGGTCACCGGCGGTGCCGAGCGTTCGAAGGCGGTCAGGTGGCCCGCGCCGTGCGCGTAGCGCTCCATCGCCCCGAGGGGCTCGTAGCTGCGGATCGCGTAGAACTCCTTGTGCTCGTAGTTGTCGTAGCGCAGGTAGAAGTCCGCCTGCTCCGGTCCGGGGTGCAGCGCCCGGACCATGAGGTCGAACGCTTCCGGCGCAAGGAAGAGCACCACCTTCGGATCCCAGTCGCGCTCGCCGGAGCCGAGCAGAGCCTTGAGCAGCGACTGCGTGCGCAAGACCCCGCGGGCGTACTGGGCCGCGATCTCGGGGGTGTCGGTCGTCGCCAGCGCGCGCGGGCCGGCCGGGTAGACGTCCAGCTCCGCGGCGAGTCCCGGCACCGCGATCTTGCGCTCGCGCTGCTCGGCCTCGACGTCCCGGGTCGCGAGCGCTTGCCAGCGCGCGCGCACTTCCGGGAAGCGCTCGGCGAGGCCCACAAGTCCCGGAGGCGTCCACCGCCCGTGCACGCGCACATGGCCGAGCGCCCCCCGGACCCCCTCGTCCTCCGGGAAGCGGAGCAGCAGCCTGCCGAGGACCTCCCGCCCCTGCTCCTCGCCCGCGAACTTCTGGCAGACGCGAACCTGCTCGACGACCCAGCGCCGCTCCACCTCGACCGCCTTGCGCGCGAACTCCTCCGCCACCGCGGGGTCGGTGTCCGCCGCCGCCGCGAACTCGGCCGTCCGCTCCGGCGTGCGCTCCCACGCGCCTGTCTTCCCGCGCTTGAAGCCGAGCCCGAGCCGTGCGCGCAGGTGGTCGGGTTCGACCTCCAGCACGCGTTCGCGCAGTTGCCGCGCCGTGGCCGCCTGCCCCGCCGCCTGCGCCGCGCGGGCGAGTTCGAGCAGGCGCGTGCCGTGGTCGCGGCCTGCGTTCGCGAGGGCGCGGGAGAGCAGGTCGTCCGCCGCGGCCGCGCCGCCTGCGAGGCCAAGCACCGCGAGGACCGCGAGGAGGGGCCGCATGGCGCGGCAGCATAGTCGATCCTCGGGCCGGCGGGGGGTAGAGTCTTGCGCCTCCACAGCGATGGCGCGCGTCTCCCCCCGTTTCCATGCGGTCGCCTTCGGGCAGGACCTCTCGCTCTTCGCCACATGGGCGGTGCTGCCGCTCTGGGCGGAGCGCTCCGTCCACGCGACCGCGCTCGAACTGGGGGCTCTGCCGCTCTTCGGCGGCGTCCCCTACGTCGTCATCGCCCTCTACGCGGGCGGCCTCTCCGACCGCCTCTCGCGTACCGCCCTCGCCCGGATCGGCCTCGTGCTCTTCGCTCTCTTCTGCCTGCTTGCGTGGCAGGTGCGGACGATGGTGCACCTGTTCGCGATCGCACCGCTCGCGGGGCTCGCGAACGGGCTCATCTGGCCGTCGCTGCAAGCCAAGATGGCAGACGAGTCCGGGCCCCACGACCTCGACCGGAACCTCGGCACCTTCTCGCTCTCCTGGTGCCTCGGCAAGTCGCTCGGCTTCTTCCTCGCGGGCGGCCTCTACGACAGCCACGGCCTCGACCCGCTGCTCGCCTGCGCGCTGCTCTCGCTGCTGATGGCGCCGCTGGTGCCCGGGCCTACGAAGGTCGCCGCCGCCTCCCCCCGCGCCCCCCTCGTTCCGCACGACGCGCCGCCCGCCCCGGTCCGGGCGGCCTACCTCCGCGCCGCGTGGCTCGCGAACTTCGCGACCTACGGCCTCGGCTCGACGCTCAACTTCCTCTACCCCAAGATCGCGTCGAGCCGCGACTACTCCCTCGTCACCGGCACGCTCTTCCTCTCGCAGACCATCGCCTTCTGGCTCTTCGGGATCTACTCCGGCTGGCGCTACCGCTGGCGCGCGTTCGTGCTCTGGCAGGCGCTCAGCGCGCTGTCGATGCTGGTGATCGGCTTCGGCGCGCCGGTGGCGATCGCGGTGCCGGCGGCGGTGCTCGCCGGTTCGGGCATCGGCCTCGCCTATGCGGCGAGCATCTACTACTCGGTGCACACCGACGTCGGTCGCGGCAAGCGCGCCGGGCTCCACGAGGCCTTCACCGGCGCGTCCAACTTCCTCGTGCCGCTCGCGGCGGGCGCCTTCCTGTCCGTCACGCGCTGGGGGCCCGCACCGTACGCCTTGACGCTCGCGCTCGCGGCGGCGGGGATCCTGTTGCAGGTGCGGATGGTGCGTCGTGCCGAACGCAACGCTTGAGTGGCCGCTGATCCAGGTCGCCGGCATTGCCGACGCGGGGGAGGCGGCGCTGCTCGCAGCGTGCGGCGTCCGCTACCTCGGCTTCCCGTTCGGCCTCGACGTCCACCGCGAGGACCTGACGCGGGATCAGGCGGCAGCGGTCATGGCGGCCCTGCCCCAAGGCGTCCGCGCCGTGCTGATCACCTATTTGGAGAGGGCTCGGGAGATCGAGGCGCTCTGCGATCTTCTCGGCACGGGTATCGTGCAGGTCCATGGCCAGATTGACGTGGGGGAGGTTTCGAAGCTGAAGCGGACCGTGGTCAAGAGTCTCGTCGTGGGCCGCGACGACCTCGACGCCACGGTCGGGGCGTTCTCCCCCCACGTCGCTGCATTCATCACCGACACCTTCGACGCCGCGACCGGCGCCTCGGGCGCCACCGGCAAGACGCACGACTGGCGAATCAGCCGGCGCCTCGTCGAGGTCTCCCCGCGGCCCGTCATCCTCGCCGGAGGGCTGACGCCATCGAACGTGCGGCAGGCCGTCCTGGAGGTGCGACCCGCCGGCGTGGACGTGCATACCGGCGTCGAGGGCGCGGATGGCCGGAAGGACCGCGCGAAGGTCGAGCGGTTCATTGCCGAGGCGCGAGCCGCCTTTGCCGAGATCGGTGCCCGGTGAGCGCGCCGCCGGTCTTTCGCGCCCGCGCCCTCTCCCGCGTGTTCCGGATGGGCGAGGTCGAGGTCCACGCGCTGCGCGACACTGACCTCGATATCGCCGAGGGCGAGGTCGTTGTCATTCTCGGACCCAGCGGCTCGGGCAAGAGCACGCTCCTGCACATGCTCGGCGGCATGGACCGGCCCACGTCGGGCTCCGTCCACTTCCGCGACCTCGAACTCAGTGGCCTGACGCCGGCCGATCTGACGCTCTACCGCCGCCGCCACATCGGCTTCGTCTTCCAGTTCTACAACCTCATCCCGAGCCTGACGGCGCTCGAAAACGTCGCGATGGCGACGGAGATCGCCACCGGCCCCCGCGACCCCCTCGAAATGATCGACCTCGTCGGCCTGCGGGAGCGCAAGGACCACTTCCCGAGCCAGTTGAGCGGCGGCGAGCAGCAGCGCGTCGCGATCGCGCGCGCCGTCGCGAAGGGCCCCGACGTGCTGCTCTGCGACGAGCCCACCGGCGCGCTCGACTACAGAACCGGCATCCTCGTGCTGGACGTGCTGCTGAAGGTGAACCGCGAACTCGGCACGACGCTCGTGCTGATCACGCACAACGCGGCGATCGGCGAGGTCGCCCACCGCGTCGTGCGCATGCGCAGCGGGCGCATCCTTGAGGTGCACGGCAACGCATCCCGAAAGAGCCCGAGCGAGATCGCCTGGTAGTGAAGACCCTCGATCGGAAGCTCTGGCGCGACCTGCGCACGCTGCGCGGCCCCGCGATCGCGATCCTGCTGATCCTCGCGTGCGGGGTCGCGTCGTTCGTCGCCGTCTTCACCGCCTACCGCGGCCTCAAGGGGTCGCGCGACGCCTACTACGAACGCTACAGGATGGCCGACCTGTGGGCGCCGGTGAAGCGCGCGCCGCGCGCGATGCTGGAGCGATTGGAAGGGGTTGCGGGGATCCGGCGCGTCGAGGCGCGCATCTCCTTCGAGGTGACCCTCGACATCGCCGAGGCCGACCTGCCGTCCACCGCGCGCGTGGTCAGCGTTCCCGACCGGCCGCAGGGCATCCTGAACGACCTGCACCTCGTGCGCGGGCGGTGGTTCGACGGCGATGGCGACCGCGAGGTGATCGTCGCGGAAAAATTCGCGATCGCCCACGGCCTCGGGCCGGGCGACCGCATCGCGGCGCTGCTCAACAACCGGAAGGTTCGGCTCAGGATCGTCGGGACCGCGCAGAGCCCGGAGTTCGTCTACATGATCCGCGGCGGCGGCGACATGCTGCCCGACCCGGAGAACTTCACGGTGCTCTGGATCAGCCGCACCTTCGCGGAGGCGGTCTTCGACTTCGGCGATTCGGCGAACGAGTTCGTCGCCTCCCTCGCCCCGGGCGCGCGCGAGGAGGAGGTGATCGACGCGTGCGACCGCCTGCTCGACCGCTACGGGTCGCTCGGCACCTACGCGCGGCGCGACCAGCTCAGCAGCCGCTTCCTCGCCGACGAGATCCGGGGGCTGCAGGGGATCGCGACGATGGTGCCCGCGATCTTCCTCGGGGTCGCGGCGTTCGTGCTGCACATGCTGCTGCGCCGCCTCGTGCGCACGCAGCGGACGCAGATCGCCGTGCTGCGCGCCTTCGGCTATTCCACGGGGGCCGTCGTCGCCTACTACCTGAAGTTCGCGCTGCTCGTCGGCGTCGGCGGCGCGCTGCTCGGGTCGGGCTTCGGCCTCTGGATGGGACGGGGGCTGATCGGCGTCTACCGCGAGTTCTACTCCTTCCCGATCCTGCACTTCGACGTGGATGCCGTCGTGGTGGGTCTCGCGTTGACCTTCAGCCTCGGGGCGGCGGTCGTCGGCGCCGGCGGCGCGGCCCTCGGGGCCGCGCGCCTCGTTCCCGCGGAGGGGCTCCGGCCGGAGTCGCCGCCCCTCTACAGGAGGATCCTCGCGGAGCGCATCCCGGCGCTCTGGCGGCGCCTCGGCTTCGCGGCGCGGATGGTCCTCCGCCGGGTCGTGCGGGCGAAGTGGCGGTCGGCGGCGACGGTGCTTGGCGTGGCGTTCAGCGCGGCGATCGTGATGCTCTCGTTCTTCCCGCCGGACAGCACCGAGGTCATCATCGACCACCAGTACCGCCTGACCGAGCGGCAGCAGGTGCGCGTCGGCTTCGAGTCCGAGCGCGGACGAGCGGCGCTGCACGAGCTGCGGGCGCTCGAAGGCGTGCGCGCCGTTGAACCCGAGCTGGGGGTGGCGGTGCGCCTGCGGCACGCGTGGAGGTCGCGTCGGACGGCGATCCAGGGGCTCGCGGAGGGGCAGACGCTGCGCGGGCTGCTCGACCGCGACCTGCGCGCGGTGCCGCTGCCCCGCGACGGGCTGCTGCTCTCGGCGAAGCTCGCGGACCTGCTCGGCGTCGGCGTCGGGGACGAGGTCGCCGTCGAGGTGCTCACGGGCCGCAAGCCGCGCTTCCTCGCGCCGGTCGAGAACGTCGTGGAGGAGCACACGGGCACCTTCGCCTACGCCGACCTCTCGCGCCTCTCGCGCTGGGTCGGCGAGGAGATGGCGCTCACGAGCGCGCTGCTGACGGTGGACGGCCCGGCGCTGCGCGACCTCGGGAGGCGCCTGAAGAGGATCCCCGCCGTCGCCGCGGTCTCGCTCAAGGAGAGGAACGTCCGGATGTTCCGCGATACGATCGAGGCGACGCAGGACATCATGACGTTCGTGCTGATCCTCTTCGCCGGCATCATCGCGTTCGGCGTGATCTACAACTCCGCGCGCATCGCGTTCGCGGAGCGGGAACGGGAACTGGGCTCCATGCTCGTGCTGGGCTTCACGCACCGCGAGGCCGCCGCCGTGCTGATGGGGGAGAACCTGCTGCTCGCGACCCTCGGCACGATCCCCGGCATCGGCATCGGCGCCTACTTCTGCTGGCTCCTGACCCGCCTCTACGACACCGACCTCTTCCGCTTCCCCTTCGTTCTCCACCCGCGCACGATCTTCTGGACGCTCTGCACCGTGCTCGGGTTCGCGCTGCTCGCCAACCTCGCGGTCGCCCGCCGCCTGCGCCACATCGATCTCGTCGCCGTGCTGAAGACGACCGAATGACGCTGCGCAACCGCCTCCTCTGGCCGCTGCTGCTCGGGCTGGTCGTCCTCGCGGGATGGAGGCTGAGCGTCCCCGGACCCCTGGACGTCGCCCTCGCGCAGGTCGTGCGCGGCACCCTCCGCGCCTCCGTGGAGGAGGAGGGCACGACGCGCGTCATCGACCGCTACGTCGTCGCCGCCCCGGTGGAGGGCAGGCTCTCGCGCCTCCGCCTCCGGGAGGGCGACGCGGTGAAGGAGGGCGACCTGCTCGCGGAGATCGACCCGCTCCCGTTCGCGAGCCGGATCGGCGAGGAGGAGGCGCGCATCCGGTCGCTGCGGCACCGCCTCGAGGGCAGCGAGCGGAAGCGGCCGAAGAGGGAGGAGATCGAGCGCGCGGGCGTGCGGCACGAGGCGGCGCGGCAGGCGCTCGCCGTCGCGACGCAGGAGAAGCGCGAGGCGGACGCGGCGCGGGAGATGACGCGCACCGACGCCGAGCGCGTGCGCGGGCTCGTCGCCACCGCGACCGGCACGCGCGAGGAACTCGACCGCGTGGAGGCGCAACTGACGCAGGCCGCCGCGCGCGCCGAGGCGGCCGCCCTCCGGATCGGCATGGCGGAACTCGCCGTCGAGACCGCGCGGCTCGACCTCGCGATCCTCGAGGCGGAGCGCCTCGACTTCGACTGGGAGAAGGCCGACACGCTGGCGCAGATCGACGCGGTCGAGGCGTCGCTGGCGCTGCTCCGCGACCGCAGCGCGCGGACGAAGGTGACGGCGCCGGCGGACGGCACCGTGCTCCGCCTCTTCGAGGAGAGCGAGCGCCCCGTGGCCGCGGGCACGCCGCTGCTCGAACTGGGCGACCTGGCACGCGCCGAGGTCGAGGCGGACTTCCTGTCGGAAGACGCGGCGCGCATGCGCGTCGGCATGGCGGCGGAGGTCTTCGGGCGCGCGCTCGGCGAGGAGACGGTCACCGGCGAGATCGTGCGCATCCATCCGAGCGCCTTCCGCAAGATCTCCGCCCTCGGCGTGGAGCAGCAGCGCGTCTACGTCGTCGTCGGCGTGCGCGTCCCGCTCGGCGACCGCTATCGCGTGGAGGTGCGCGTGCTGCTCGACAGGCGCGACGACTGCGTCCTCGTCCCCGAGGGGGCGCTCTTCCGCCACAACGGCGACTGGAGCGTCTTCCGCGAGGAGCAGGGCGTCGCGCGCCTCGTCGGCGTGAAGACAGGCCTCCGGGACGGGCGCACGCGCGAGGTGCTCTCCGGCCTCGACGCCGGCGACCGCGTCGTTCTCCACCCCGACGGCGCCGTCGCCGACGGCCGCAAGGTCCGGGCCCTGCCGTAGGATCGCGTCGGGGCGTCAGCGGGCGGTCGCGCGCCGGTGCTCCAGCGCGCAGCAGACGGCGACCATCGACAGCGAGAGCGCGATGGTGCGCGACGCGTCGACCTCGCCCGCGGCGTGATAGCGCAGCGCGCACACCCAGAGCAGCGCGAGCGCGCCGAGCAGCGACAGCAGCACGGGCATGCGGCTCGCGAGCACCGACAGCACCACGGCCCCCGCGCCCCCACAGAAGAGATAGAACGCGTTCTCCATGAACAGCGAGCCGGGCGGCGGATTCCATCCCCCGCGGAAGAGCGCCCCCGCGAGGCAGGCGAGCCCGATCAGCAGCAGCGCGAGCTGGCAGCCGAGAAGCCAGAGCGTGAAGGGTCTCGCGCGCGCCGGTGCCGGGGCCGTCGCGGGCCGCGCGCGCGGCGCCGCCTTGGGCACCTCCACCGGCGCGCCGCAGTTCGGGCAGGAGACGGACGCCCCCGCGAGGTTCCGGTTGACCTTGAGCGCCGTGCCGCACTTGCCGCAGGCGACGTCCATGGCGGGCTAGGTGCGGGCGAGCCGCTTCACCTTCTTGCGGCGCAGGCGCCGCGTCTTGTTCCGCTTGGGGAGGCGCTTCTTCTTCCCGGGCTGCTTCTTCTTCGGCATGGGGTAGAAGGATCGGCTGGATCGGGGGCGCGGTCAAGCGCCGGACGACGGGTTCATGACCGGAGAGCCATCGTTCGGCGAATTCAACCGGCGCGATCCTGCCCCCCGCACCCCCCCAAGGTCCATCGTACGCGCAGCGTACGATGGACCCATGGAGTACCGGCGTCTCGGCAGCAGCGGCTGCAAGGTCAGCGAGATCGGGCTTGGCACCTGGCTCACGTTCGGCGGGCGGCTCGACGAGCGGAGCGCCTCCGCGCTCGTGCGCAAGGCGTTCGACCTCGGCGTCAACCTCTTCGACACGGCGGATGTCTACGAGCAGGGGCGCGCGGAGGAGGCGCTCGGCGCCGCGCTCGCGGGGGTGCCGCGCAAGGATTACGTGCTCGCCACGAAGTGCTTTTTCCCGAGCGGCCCGGGCCCCAACGACAAGGGGCTCTCCCGCAAGCACCTCGACGACTCGGTGCACGCGTCGCTGCGGCGGCTGCGCACCGACTCGATCGACCTCTTCCAGTGCCACCGCTACGACCCGGAGACCCCCGTCGAGGAGACCGTGCGCGCGATCGGCGACCTGATCCGGCAGGGCAAGATCGTCTACTGGGGGGTCTCGATGTGGAAGCCCGACCAGATCGCGGAGGCGGTCGAGGCGGCGCGCGCGCTCGGCGCCCCGGCGCCGGTCTCGAACCAGCCCTCCTACAGCCTGATGAACCGCGAGGTCGAGTCGGGCGTGCTCCCGCGCTGCCTCGAACTCGGCCTCGGCACGCTGCCCTTCTCGCCGCTCGCGCAGGGCGCGCTCACCGGCAAGTACCTCGGAGGCGTCCGGCCCGAGGGCGCGCGGGCCGGCGACGCCAAGCGCAACCTCTGGATGGGACGCTTCCTCGAAGCCGAGGCGCAGGCGCGCGTGGAGCAGTTCCGCGCCGTCGCGGGGGCGGGGGGCATGTGCTGCGCGCACGGGGCTGGGGCGTGGCGGCTCGGGCGGCCCAGGGCCGCCTGGGTGCTCGCCGGGGCCCCGCGCGCCCCGCAACTCGAGGAGAACGCCGCCGCGAGCGGCCGCGGGCTCGACGCCGCCATCGTCGCGCGCCTCGACCGCCTCTTCCCCGCATGAGGCGGCAGGTCGCCGCCCGCTCGATCCTCACCCGCACCGGCGGCTTCCTCGAGGGCTTCACGCACACGCTGAACCCCTACCGCGGCTGCTCGTTCGGAAAGGCGCTCTGCGGCACCTTCTGCTATGCCGCCGAGATGGGGTATGGAAGGAGGGGGGTCTGGGGGGAGGAGGTCGAGGCGAAGACCAACGCCGCGGAACTCTACCGGCGTGACCTCGCGCGGGAGAGGCGCCGGGGCCCCGTGCGTATCTTCTTCTCCAGCGTCACCGACCCCTATGTGCCGCAGGAGCGCGGGCTCGGGCTCACGCGCGCGCTGCTTGCGGCGATGGTCGAGGCGCCGCCCGACCGCCTCGTCCTGCAGACGCACACGGCGGGGCCGCTGCGCGATCTCGACCTGCTCGGGCGCATCGGGTGCGACCTCGCCGTGAACATCACCGTCGAGACCGACCGCGCGACACTGCCCGGCTTCCCGCCTCCGGCGGCGAGCCCGGGCGAACGCATCGCCGCGCTCGCCGCGATCCGGCAGGCCGGTCTCGCGGCGGTCGGCGTCGTCGCGCCGCTGCTGCCGCTGCAAGACCCGGAGGCGTTCGCCCGCGCGCTGGACGCCGCCTGCACGCGGGTGATCCTCGACCACTGGCTCATCGGCGACGGCAGCCCCGGCGGCGCCCGCACGAGGCGGCGCGGCTTCCCCGAACGGCTCGAGCGCGCCGGCTTCGGCGATTGGAACCGGCTCGATGTGCTCGAGGAGACCGCCGGACTCTTCCGCTCCGTGCTCGGTCCCGACCGCGTCTCGCTCAGCCGCGCGGGCTTCAACGCTACCCCCCCCGCGCCCCCCCCAACCTCACCTTCTCGACGGGGAGTGTCGTGAAGCGTGCGTTGCCCTCGACGAGTTCGATGAAGCAGTCCATCGGCACGTCGGAGAAGGTCTGCGTCTCTCCGGTGGTGGGCCAGAAGACTTCGAGGCGTTCGATGCGCTCGGCGGCGCCGAGGCCGATCGACTGGCGCAGCGGGTTCGCGCCGAAGGTGGCGCCGCTGTTGACATGCTTGTAGATGGAGCGCTCGCCGCCCGCGTCGCGGACGACGACGCGGAGGCGCGCGCCGATCGCGGAGCGGTTGGTGCGCACGCCGACGAGGCGGACCGCGATCCAGCGGTGGCCGAAGCCGGGGTTCTCGTAGAGCGCGTCGTAGAAGGAGTCGCCGCGCAGCGCACCGCCCATCTGCTCGAAGATGTCCTGGTCGCCGTCGTTGTCGAGGTCGGCGAAGACGACTGCGTGGCCCTTCTGCAGGTGGGCGAAGCCGCCGGCGGTGCTGATGTCGGCGAAGGACTCGCCGCGCCGGTTCCGGTACATCACGTTCGGCATGACCGCGTCGTAGGAGGGGTAGCCGGTGCCGAGATAGAAGTCGAGCCAGCCGTCGTTGTCGAGATCGCCGAAGTTGGCGCCCATCGGCGCGTTCGGGCGACGCAGGTTGCGCTCCTGCGCGACGTCATGGAAGCCGCCCCGGCCGTCCCCGCGCCAGAGGCGGGCGAGCGGAGTCTCGACCGGCTTCCCGAGCGCCGACGCGGCGAGATCCCAGATGTCGGCTCCGTAGGCGGAGACGTAGAGGTCGAGCACGCCGTCGTTGTCGAAGTCCCAGAACCACGCGGGGAAGCTCCGCTTCGGCCCCTTGAGCCCGAGCTTTGGCGCGACGTCGGTGAAGGTGCCGTCGGCGTTGTTGCGATAGAGACGCTTCTCTTCCTCGAGATTCGAGATGAACAGGTCGGGCCAGCGGTCGCCGTCGTAGTCGCCCCAGATCACCGCCTTCGCGAACCGGTCGTTCGTGACGCCCGCCTGCGCGGCGACGTCGGTGAAGGTGCCGTCGCCGTTGTTGCGGAAGAGTTGGCCGGGGGCGCGGAGCGTCTCGCTCGACTCGTTGCCGACATAGAGGTCGAGATCGCCGTCGTTGTCGTAGTCGGCCCACGACGCCGCCTGCGTCGGGTAGTGCACCTCGCCGAGGCCGGCCGCGAAGGTGACGTCGGTGAAGCGCCCGCCGCCGAGGTTGCGCAGCAGGGAGTTGGGGTGGCGGCCGTTGGCGCCGAGCCAGGCGCCTCGCATCACGTAGACATCGACATGGCCGTCGTTGTCGAAGTCGCCCTGCACCATGTTGAGCCCGCCGAAGATCCCCTTCAGGCCCGCCGCCTCGGTCCGGTCCTCGAACGTGCCGTCCTGGCGGCTTCGGTGCAGGCGGATCTGCCCCCCCGTCTCCCAGGTCGAGACGAGCAGGTCGAGATGGCCGTCGTTGTCGAAGTCGTCGGCGACCGCGCCGCCGCTCAGCGTGAAGGCGTCGAGCCCGACGAGCCGCGCGCGGTTCGGGAAGCGCGGGAAGGCCTCCTCGGACTCGAAGGCCCCGGCAGGGAGTCGGTACTCCTCGGGGATGTCGTCCGGATAGCCTCCGACGCACATGTGGGCGATATTGAGCAGCCAGAGGGCCGAACGGTGGACCGGGCTCTCGGGCGCCGTCTCGCGCGCCACGGCCGTGAAGCAGTCGATGGCGCCCTTCGCCCCCTCCGGACGCGAGTGGAGCCCCCCGTCGCGCAACGGGAGAATGCAGCTCCCGGGCTGGTTCAGGCTGCAGCAGTTCTGCTCCTCGGCGAGCCGCAGGTAGGCGACGCCGAGCTGGTAGGTCACGTTGGTGCGCCACTCCGGGGCCACCGGCGGCTCTACCGTAGGTACCAGCCGGACGACGCGAGACAGGAGGCGCACGGCCTCCTCTTCGTTGCCTTGGATCAGTTCGGCGAAGCCGAGCCGATAGAGCGTCCACCACTGGTCTCTCGAAAGGGGCCCTTCGGGCAGGCGGGCGACGAGGGGGCGCAGTTCGCGCGCCTCCCGGTCGCCGAGCCAGGGGTTCTCATCGGGAGTGCGTTCCAGAATTCCCCGAAGGGCTTCAACCATCCGGGAGTGCGAAGCGGACACCGCGTCCTCAGGCCGATCGCCCCCCAGAGGGCGCTCCTGGGGGCTCTTCTCCCCGCGAAACGGCACGAGAATCGCAGTACCTGCCGCTAGGCATGCGACAGCTATCCAGGGCCACCAAAGCCGCACCGGGAGAATCCCTCCTTGGTTTCGCATGCCTTTCGAGCCTGCCCGTCCAGCGCCGGTTGCGCCCAAATCGCGCAACTAGGCTGCTTTGTCGGGGCAGGTCATCTTACGGGAGAGGCCAACCGAGGATCTCGGCGCAACTGCATAACCAAGCCCGAGAGGGTCCGGTAGGCGGTGAGTCGGAGGCGAGCGGCTTCGCGAGATGCGCCGTGCGAAATCGCACGTTTCCCGTCTCGCACGCCCCCGTACCCCCCATGAATCTCGCGTTGGCCCCTGCCGTCCCCCTCGCTGCGGGAGATTTTCCCCTAGGTTGCGGGGGAGGCTTCGGGTTAATCTTTCATGTGCCGATTCCGGTCGACCGAAGGCGTTTCGTGACAGGGTCAAGAGGAGCACGGGCGCCTCGGTTTCCGGTCAGAGAGAGTGTGGCCACGGGCCGCTTCGAACTGCTACGCATTGATGGAGAGTTGGGATGAGACACGCCGTTCAAGTACTTGTGTTGGTGGCGGTTGCGACGATCGCCACGAGTTGCGGAGGGGGCTCGGCTGAGTCTGGGGGATTCTTCCAGCTCATCCACTTCGTCGACTCGGGGAAGAACAACATCTTCCGCAACCGGATTCTGACCTTCCAATTCTCTGCGCCGGTCCATCCGACGCAGGACCTCTTCGAGCGCCTGAAGATCGAGAACGTGGAAACCACGCCCGGCCAGTCCAACTTCGCGCGGGCGATCGGGAACTACGTCGTGATCGGCGAGCGCGTCATCTTCGTGCCGCGCCTTCCGCACAAGCCCGACCGTTCGGATGCCGGCTTTAGGGCCAACGGGAAGTACCACGTCTTCCTGAAGGGCGGCCCCGACGCGCTGACCTCCGCGGGGGGGGACAAGCTGCCCAAGACGCAGGAGTTCCTCTTCTCGACCAACACGCTCTTCGAGGATCCCGATCCGCTGCAGCCGCCGCGCGCGCTGGGCCTCGTCGCCTATGACAGCTCCTCGGACACGAGCACGGACATTTCGCGCCTGGATCCCCGGCGCGTCGAGCTCTCCCTGAAGGACAGCAACGAGCTGATCGCGAACGGCCGGTTCATCGAGCCCGGCGCGGGCCCCGGCTTCGATACCCCGTGGGAGTTCAGGCTCCAGGTCAGCGAACCGCTCGATCCGGCCGCGATCACCACGCAGACGATCACGCTCTTCGAGATCCGCAGCAATGCCACGCAGAGCGCAGACACCGCACCGCTTCCGAGCGCCGACCCCGGGCACTTCGGCAACGTCGTCAACTTCCGCGTGCCGATCAGCGTCAGGGTGCGCCAGGCGCCGAACGCCGATGGTGTCGTCGAGGTCTTCATCATCGTCTCCCCCCTCGGGGCGCTCGTGGACGATACGCGCTACCGCATCGTCTTCTCGGGCAACATCCTCGGGCTTGATTACACCAAGACCTTCATCGGCGAGAACGGGCTCACGGGCGACGGAGAGAGCCTCGTGTCTGGCGGGACGCTCTTCCCCGAGCCGGGCGGCCTTGGCTACACGAGCGAATTCATCGTGCGCGACCGTCCGACCGTGAGGCTGACCCGCACGCTCACCTACGATCCGCTCGAGGACGGCATCCTGCCGGAGACCGGGCAGACGCTCCCGCCCGGTGTCGAGGACCGGTTCAACACCGCCCTCTACAACCCGCCGTCCGCGCCCAGCAGCGCGGTCGGCTTCATCGGCGCGTTCGGCTCGGGCAAGCTCGGCGATCTGCTCGTGTCGAGCGGTACGACCATCATCGACACCGGCGACACGCTGAACGAACTCACCGGCATCCGGATCACGACCAACGATCTCGATCCGCTCGATGAGTACAAGAACACCGCGGGCCTCTCGAACCCCGGAAACCGCTTCTTCGATACGGTGGTGCCGACCGAATTCGACTACGCGACGATCAAGATCTCCGTCGGCGCGACGCTCCAGATCATCGGTCGCAACCCCTGCAAGCTGCTCTCGGCCGGTCTCTGCCAGATCAACGGCACGATCGATGCGCGAGGCGGTCGGGGGGCGGACGGCGTTCTCGCGCCGCCTGCCGCGACCGGCGGGCTTGGTGCGGATGCCGCGGCGGGCGTGCGCGGACCCGGCGGTTTCCCCGGAGGCTTCTGTCGCCGGGGTCAGCAGAGGGTCACGACGACCAGCTACGGCGGCTGCAACAGCTTCGAGACCTACGTCTCGGCGGCTGGTGGAAGGCCGGCGGCATTCCCGAACTCGTTCAAGGGTGAGGGCCCCGGTCGCGGCCACTCGGGCGGCGAGGGCTGGCTCGTGAACCAGCAGGACTCCGCCGCCATCGGTCGCCCCTCGGGCACCGGCGGCGGCGGCGGAAGCCACGGGACGGCCGGCCTCTTCGGCGAGGACCGCGACGAAGGGCAGACCGGCGGTACCGTCGGCTCCCCGCTTGGCAGCTTTGGCAAGTGCAGCCAGTGGGGTATTGCTACCTCAGGTGTCATCGGCATCCGCGGCGCCCCCGGCGCGATCTACGGCGATCGCGAGGCTCTCGACTACTGCGGTGGCTCCGGTGGCGGGGCCGGCGGCGCGTTCAGCGGTTGGGCGCACACGCAGAACAGCACGGGCTCGGGCGGCGGCGGCGGCGGCGGCGGCGGCTTCCTCGAGGTGCTCTCGGCGGGACCGCTCATCTGCACCGGCACGATCGACGTCAGCGGCGGCAACGGCGGCGACGGCGACTTCTACAAGTGGACCGGCCAGGCTTGGACGAATACGTCGGGCGCCGGCGGCGGCGGCAGCGGCGGCACGGCGAGCCTGATCTCGGGCGAGCAGATCGACCTGAGCGGCGGCGTCGTGAATGCGCTCGGCGGTCTGGGCGGCAGGCGCGCCCCGCCGACCACGGACTTCACGGGCACCTGCAACTCCTGCAACGCCGGCGGCGACGGCGGCAAGGGGTACATCTTCCTGATGGACGCGGACGGGATCATCGCGGGCGTCACTCCCGGACCCTCCGCTCCCGGCCAGCCCGGCAACCACAACGGCTACGCGACGGGCGTGTTGACCATCCGCTCGTTCGACGCCAACCGCTTCGGCGGGGTGAACGCGATCACGGAACTCTTCGCCGTGCGCGTCGCCAACCCCACCTACCTTCCCATCACGGCAGACGATGTCGCGGCGGTGGTGGCGCCGACGCAGTCGATCCTCCTGCAGATGAGCTCGGCCCGGCCCGACCCCGACAATCCGCTGATCCCGCTGCTCTCCACGGAGACGGCGATGATCGATATCGGCACGATCGTGCCGACGGCGAGCGGGAGCATGCTGATGGCCAACAGCGTCCCCGGCGGCACTCCCGGTGACATCACGAAGCTGCTCAATCCGAGCGGGGTGCCGCTGCGCGATGCCTTCGTGCGGGTGATCGGCGTCTTCAAGTACACCGATCCCAAGCAGGCCGCCCTCGGGCCCTTCATGGCGATGGAGGAGGTCACCCTCCGCTTCGACTTCAACTAGCGTGCGGGGCCGGCGACCCAGATCGCCGGCCCGCGCTTCCCCAAGAGACCGGAGCCGCCCTCCCCACGGAGGGCGGCTCTCTTTCACTCCGCCCTGGCGCGCCGGAGCGCCCGGTGGAGCGCGAATGCCAGCGCGGGCACGCCGAGCGCGAGGAGCCAGAGCAGGTGACGGCCTGAGGGGCCGCCCGAGGGGGCGACCGGGGCTTCGGACTCGCCGCGCCCCGAGCCGGCCTCCTCCGGATCGGGAGCGTCCGGACGGAACGGCTGTCTGGCCGCGGCGGCGGTGGTGATCCACTCGGGGGGGCTGTCGGGACCGAGCCCCGCGAGCGGATCGGGCTCGAGAAGTTCGGCCACGGCCCGGGCCATTCCCGAACTGATCCTGTCGCGCAGTCCGCCGCAGAGCCGCTTCAGCGCAGGCGACTCGTCGCTCGGCCGGAAGCGGCGCTGCGCCTCGCGGTGCGCCTCCCTGGCCGTCTCGATCCGCTGCTTGACCTCCTCGGCCGGGCCCTGCAGGCGCAGCGCCGTCATCAGCAGCAACTGGTGGGGCATCAGGCAGAAGGGCTGGAGGTCGCGCGCCCTCGTCAGGAAGGCCCACGCGAGATCGAACTGCCCGATGTGGAAGGCGAACTCGCCGAAGTTGATGCAGAAGTTGTAGTCGTCGCCGAGCATCGTGCGGTATTCGAGGAAGAGTCGCCACGCGAGCCGCAGGTCGCCGTCCTCCTCGAGCAGCTTGCCGTGGATCATCGCCGCCTTGAGCCAGGCGCTGCCGTGGAAGGCGCCGAGCGGGATCGGCCCCTCGACGCTCTTGCAGAGCGCGCGCGTCCGCTCGTAGGCGCGCAGCGCCGCACGGAGCCGGTTCTGGTGCCCGAGCATCAGCCCGAGGTTCTTCCAGTGGATGGGCTGGTCGGGCTCCATCTCGATCTGCTGCCGCACCATCGCCTCCGCGCGGCCCAGCTCCTCGTGGAGGTCGAACGCGGCCGCCTTGTTGGAGAGGATCACCCGCCTCGTCGCGGGCGTGCGGCTCCACTTCAGGGCCTCGTCCCAGAACTGCTGCGCCTCCTCGATCTGGTCCTTTGAAACCGCGGTGACCCCGAGCTGCACGTAGGAACGGGCGATGAACTCGGCGCAGTAGTCCGGCATCCATCCGCGCCGGATCAGCTCCTTGAATTCGTCGATGGCGCCCGGCGTCCCGTCCGGCGAGGTGAGGTACTCGGCCTCCGCATAGCGCAATGCGGCGATGACGAATTGAAGCCGGTCCGGGTCGACTTCCTTGGTCCGCTGCATGTTCGAGTGCATCACGCTGAAGTTCTGGCGCGCGTTCGCGATGCAGACGCCGATGAACTCGTAGCCGCGGGCCTCCATCGCCTGCACGGTCTCCGGGGGCTCCCCCCGCGCACGGGCATCGCTGAGCAGATGCACGAGGATCTCCCGGCAGGCGACGGCCGCGGTGCAGCGGTTGGTGCCGCGCAGCGCGAACGCCTCCCACCGGCCCGGCGCGAGTTGCGCCGCGTCGCCGAGCCGCTGGTAGGCGCGCTCCAGCGCGACGTCCGCCTGCTCGCCCGGGCGGATCTCCCCCTCGAGGCGGAGCGCCTCGCGGATGATCTCCTCGTAGCTCTCCTGGGCCAGCGCGGCGGCCGCCAGCGGCAGGCTCGCGAGAAAGGTCCGTCGCATGGGAAGTCCATTGTACGGACGCTGGTACACTCATCGGTTCCCGAATGGAATCACGCCCTGCTCCCGCGAGCCGCCGCCGCCGTCGCGTCCGGGCGCTCGTCCTTTTCCTGCTCGTCGTCCTCTCGGCGGCCCTCGTGCTCTCGGGCGGGCTCGGCGGGAGCGCGGACCGGATTCCCGTGGCGGAGCCGGCGCCCGGGGTCGGTTTCGCCTACGTCGATGTCGCTGCCGCCATGGGCTACACGCTCAGGAACCGCACCGGCCGGGAGGGCCAGAAGAACTACATCCTCGAGGCGATGGCGCCCGGAGTCGCGGTGGGCGACTTCGACGGCGACGGATGGATGGATCTCTACTGCCCCAACGGCAACAACATCCTGCGCTACGACCGGAACCGAAAGGAGCCGATTCTCCTTGCCCCCGGGGAGGCGCCGGAGGAGGCGCTCTATTGGAACGAGGCGGGCCAGCGGTTCCGGGAGGGTGCGAAAGCAGCGGGTGTCCAGGATGACCACTGGTCCTTCGGCGCGATCGCGGGCGACATCGACAACGACGGCGACACTGACCTGTTTGTCTGCAACTGGGGGCCCAACCGCCTCTTCCTGAACCGCGGCGACGGCACCTTCGAGGATGTCGCGCCGGCCGCGGGCGCGGCGGGCGATCCGCGCGACTGGTCCACCGCCGCCTGCTTTCTCGACTACGACCGGGACGGCGACCTCGACATCTACGTCTCGCAGTACGCCGACGTCTACAACATGCTGGAGCGTCCCGACATCACGACGCTGGGCCCCGACGGCGAGGTGGACGGCCGCAACTGCGAGTGGCGAAAGCTCAAGGTCTACTGCGGACCGCTCGGCCTCAAGCCCCTCAACGACGTGCTGCTGAAGAACCGGCTCGTGGAGACGGGCAGCCTCTCCTTCGAGGACGTGACGAAGAGCGCGGGACTCTGGCTGAAGCTCAGCCAGGCGTCGGGCACGGAGTCCTCCGAGGGGCCCTACTACGCGTTCCAGCCCACCGCGTGGGACATCGACGGGGACGGCTGGCAGGATCTCCTCGTCGCGAACGACATGCAGCGCAACGCCTGCTGGATCAACCGCCGCGACGGCACCTTCGAGGACCGGGCCGACCTGCTCGGGCTCGCGGTGGGCCAGAGCCAGTTCTCGACGCAGGCGTCGATGGGGGTCGCGCTCGGCGACATCAACGGCGATCTGCTGCAGGACCTGCTGATCACGACCTTCAGCCACGACGAGTACAACCTGCTCGTCGCCGAGGCCCTCCCCGGCGGGGGCGTCACCTTCGTCGAGAAGGCCCCGCGGACGGGGATGAGGGCGCTCACGTTCGCCGCGCTGGGCTGGGGCGCGCAGCTGTACGACCCCGACCTCGACGGGGACATGGATATCTTCTTCGCGAACGGCCACGTCTTCCCGGAAGTCGACAACTTCAAGTGGCTCGACACGAGCTACCGCCAGTACAACCTGCTCATCCTGAATACCGACCCGAGGCGCCTGAAGCTGGAAAACCTCGGCAGCCGGGCCGGGCCCGGCCTCGACATCAAGAAGTGCACCCGCGCGGCGGTCGTCGTGGACTTCGACAACGACGGCGATCCCGACATCGCGACCACGGAGATGAACGACACGCCGACGCTCCTGCGCTGCGACGTGAAGCGCGACGGGGGCGCGCCCCACTGGCTCGCCCTCCGCCTGAGGGGCAAGCCGTCGGCGCAGGTCCCGCTCGATCCCGCCGGGGCCGTCGTGACCGTGCGCGCGGGCAGCATCGCGACCCGCCGCGTCTTCCAGATCGGCTCGTCCTTCCAGAGCAACGACGATCCGCGCATGCTCTTCGGGCTCGGCGGACACGCGGCGGCCGACTCGGTCGAGGTCCTCTGGCCCAACGGCAAGACCACGCGGCGCGAGCGGGTCGAGGGCGACCGGCTCCACACGATCGACTACGACCAGGATTGAGTTGCGCGCGTCGCGCGCGGACGGACACGCATCCCCGGGGCGGGAAAGGGGGGGGCCCGGGGGGGACGCGGTGCCCCCTTCCCGGCGACCCCGGGCTACCCGCCGCCCGCGCGCCTACGCGCGACGTGCGCGCGCGTCACGGTGTCGAAGGGCCAGAGGCGCAGGTAGCGTTCGTAGGCGGCGATCGCCTCCGGGATGCGCCCGCCCGCCTCGTAGAGACGCCCGAGCAGGAAGTGGTCGATCTCGCGGTCGTTCTTGAGCGCGGTGAACCCCTCGAAGAGCAGGGTCAGCTTCTCGCGCAGGTCGGCGCGATCGACGAGCGCGCGCGCGGCCCGGTAGCGGATCACCATGTTGGGATCCTCGAGCAGCGGGATCAACGCGTCGGGGTGGCGGGCCGCCACGCCGTCGATCGCGGCGCGGCGCACGAGCGCATTGGGGTCGGCAAGCAGGGGCCGCAGGTCGCCCTGCCCGCGCGCGAGCAGGCGCGCCGCCCCCGCGCGGTAGACGGGGTTCTTGTCGGCGAGGTAGGGCGTCAGCAGGCCTTCGGCATCCGCGGCGCCGGTGCGCCCGGCGTGGATCGCGAGCGCGAGTGCCCCCCGGTGGTTGCGCTCCTCGGCGCCCGGGTACCAGCGCTCGAAGGGCTCCACCTCGAAGCCGATCGGGTCGGTGAGGTGGCAGTCGGCGCAGGCATTCGGCAGTCCGAGCCGCCGCGACGTGCGCGGCGAGGGGATCGAGATCGTATGGTCGAAGACGCGCCCGTGGCCCCCCTCGATGACCATGCGCGGCATGTGGCAGTGGACGCAGCGGCTCCCCTCGCTCGCGCGCGCGTGGTGGGTGTGCTCCTCGATCGCGGCGCCCTGCTCCTCGTGGCACTGCGTGCAGGTCCAGTCGTCGGAGAGCGGGCGGTAGAGGTCGCCCGGGATGCCGCGTCCGTGCGGATCGTGGCAGGTGGTGCAGGCGAGCGGTCCGCAGCGGCTCTGGAGAATCGGCACGAGATTGTGGATCAGCTCGTTCGCCCTGCCGTCGGGGTGCAGGTGCTTTCTGTCTTCGAGCCCCGCGACATCCACGAAGGCGAAGAGGTCCTCCCCGGGGCGGAAGCCCGGCACGATCACCTCCCCTTCCGCGTGGCACTGGCCGCAGATCTGATGCTGGCGGTCGAGCGGGAGCTTCGCCGGGTGCACGATCGGGTCGCGTCCCGCGCGCATCTCGCGCCAGTGGGCCGCGTGCGCCCCGCCCGGGCCGTGGCAGCTCTCGCAGCCCACCGTCCGCTCCGCCCATGTGGTCTCGTACGTGCCGCTATCGGGGTCGTATCCCGTCTCGTAGTTGGTCGCATGACAGTGGCCGCAGCGGCTGTTGAAGTTGCGCGCGAAGGTGTACCAGGAGTCGGGGCTGTCGGGCGGGATCTCCAGCCGCGCCGGCCCGCCGAAGATGAAGTCCGCGTAGTCGAACCACTTCGACCTCCCCACCTCGAGGAAGACCGGCAGCACCTGGATCTTCCCGCCCTCGAGCGTCGTCGTGAACATCTGCACGCGCCGCACGCCGATGACCATCTCGACGGGGAATCGCTTCAGCTCGCCGCCGGGCCCCTCGCACTCCATCGACGCGCCCGGCCCGAGCGTATGCTCGATGTCGCGCGCGACGAAGCGGTCGCCGTCGAAGGGTCTCGCCGTCGTGTGCGGCGAGAAGTCGCGGAGCGTGTTGGCGTGGGCGCTCTTCGACCAGCGCGCGTGGATCTCGCCGTGGCAGGCGGCGCAGGCGTCGCTGCCGGTCCACTCCGCGGGGGAGGGGGGCGCGGGGGAGGGGGGCCGCGGCCGCCGCGAGAGCGCCACGAAGAGCGCCACGGCGAGAAGGAGCGGGAGCCCGATCGCGGCCTTGCGCACACGCGAATTCTATCCGCGGACTTCCGCTCTTCCCTTCGCGCGGCGATTCTGGCCCAATGGCCGTGCGTGCCCGGCATCTTGACGCTGCTGCCCCTGCTCGCCCTCGCGTGCGCATCGAGCGCCCCCGCCGGGACCGCGGCGCGCGGCGACGAGATCGTCGCCTGCGGCGAGCGCATCCCGATCGGGACGCGTGTCGTGCTCTGGACCGGGCCCGGGGGATTCGACGCGTATGGGACCGCCACGCGCGAGGGGCCTCCCGAAGCCCGCTTCGGGGCGCGGCGCGGGCTCGCGCTCCCGGTCTCGCTGGCCGCGTTGCGCGAGCACGTGCACCAACTCGTCCTCCACTACGACGCCGCCGGAACCTCGCGGCGCTGTTTCGAGATCCTGCACCATCGGCGCAAGCTCTCCTGCCACTTCCTGCTCGACCTCGACGGCACGATCTACCAGACGCTCGACCTGAAGGAGCGCGCCTGGCACGCCGCGGAGGCCAACGACCGCTCGGTGGGTGTCGAGATCGCGAACCTGGGCGCCTTCCCCGTGCGCTCCGAGGGCATGGACGTGACCGGGGAGATCCATGGAGCGAGGCTCCATCAGGCCCCTTTCACCGACGCGCAGTACGAGGCGCTCGCCCACCTCGCCGCGGGGCTGGCACGCGTCCTGCCGAGGATCCGCCTCGACGCCCCCCGCACCCCCCGGCAATCCGTTGCCACGACGACGCTGCCCGACGGGGAGGCGCTCGCCTTCCCCGGACTGGTCGGCCACTACCACCTCACGCGCGCGAAGGTCGACCCCGGTCCCGCCTTCGACTGGGAGCGCCTGCTCGCGCGCGCGAGACAGCTCGGAGACTCTCGATGATCCGCACGCTCCCGGTCCTGCTCGCGATGCTCGCGGCCTGCGACAACGGCACGCGCCTCGCCCGCCTCGCGATCGCTCCGCTCTCCTTCCGCCTGCTGACGCCGAGCGACGAGGGGGCCGCCAATGACGCGCGGGCGCGCTTCCGCTGGACGCCGTTCCCGGGCGCGGAGCGCTACCGGGTCGCGATCTACCGCGACGCCTCGCGCAAGAGCATCGTCGAGTTCATCGAGGTGGGCGGCGCGCTCGGGGCGCGCATGAGCCGTGCGCTCGCGGACGGGGAGGTCTACTACGCGCAGGTCGAGGTGCTGGGCGCGCAGAACAACACGCTCGCCGCGACCGGCCTCTCGCGCTTCCGCGTGCGCGTCGTGCCCGACTGGATGCCGCGCTTCGAGTTGCGCACCGACACCAAGCGGCGCAGCGCGCGCGACTACCTGCTCGTGCCGCTGATCCGCATCGCGCCGCCGCCCGGCGAGGGGCGCATCCCGCTGATCGCGGTCGTCAACGACGCGGGCGAGATCGTCTGGTGGCATCGCGACACCGGCGTCGCGACGATCGGCGTCGCGGAGGTGACGCCGGAGGGGACGCTGCTCTTCGCGAAGAGCGAGGCCTCCCCGGCGGGCCAGGTCACGATGACCGGGCGCGAGATGACCTGGGACGGCTCCCCGCTCTGGCAGAGCCGCCCCGGCGTCATGGTGCACCACGAGATCACCGAGGGGCCGCTGGGCCTGCGCATGTACATGACGCACACCTTCGAGACGCACAACGGGGAGGTCTACGAGGGCGACGGGATCGAACTGATCGACAAGGAGACCAACACGGTCCTCTGGGAGTGGAACATCTTCGACCACTTCCGGCCGGAGGACTTCGACGTTCCGGAGGACGACTTCCTCGGCCTCTCGCGCGTCGGCAAGGACTGGAGCCACGCGAACGCGATCGCGTGGGACGAGGCGCGCGGGCTCATCTGGCTCTCGATCCGACACTTCGACCGCATCGTGGGCATCGAGTTCCCCTCGGGCGACATCCGCGTGACGCTGGGGCAGGGGGGGCTCGGCGGGCCCGACCTGATGCGCCACCAGCACGCGCCGGAAGTGCAGGCCGACGGGTCGCTGCTGCTCTGGGACAACGGCAACTTCCGCACGCCCGAGTACAGCCGGATCCTGCAGGTCCGCTTCGACGAGGTGCTCGGCACCGCGACGGAGGTCTTCTCGTGGCGCGCGACGCCCGATCTCTACGACTTCGCCCTAGGCGACGTGGACCGCCTCCCCTCGGGCAACATCCTTGCGACGGCGGGCGTCAGCGGGAGGCTCATCGAGGTGAGCCCGATCGGCGAGGTCGCCTGGGAGATCGCGCTCGCGACCGCGGGTTGGTGGATCTACCGGACCGAGGTGCTCGCCGCCGACGAGTTCCCCGTCGGGCTTCGGCCGTAGTCCCGGGGGGCGCCGGGGGGGCGCGGCGGAAAGGGCTGCAAGCGTCGGTTCTGTCTGCGATCCTCTTGGCATGAGAACGTCCCTAGTCTGTGCGGCGCTCCTCACGTTGCTCCCCGCGTGCGGCGGGAGCGGTTCCACGCCCATCGCCGTGCCCCGGTGGCCGAGCCTCGCCCTCGGGAGCCCCAACGTGGGCGGGGAGTTCGGGCGCGCGGTCGCGCTCGCGGGGGACCTCGTCGCGGTCGGCTCCCCCGACCGGAACCAGGTCCACGTCTACGAGGCGGCCACGGGTCGACTGCAGCGCACGCTGCGCGGGGGCGAGCGGTTCGGCGCCGCCCTCGCGGTGCGCGACGACGAACTCTTCGTCGGGGTGCCCCTCGAGAACCGCGTCGTCGTCCACGATATCCGGCGGGGCCACAGGCTGCGCACGATCGTCGCCACGGAGGGCGCTTTCGGATCCGCCCTCGCGCTGGCGGGGGAGGAACTCTGGGTGGGCGCGCCGACGCGTGATGCGGGGCGCGGGGCCGTGGAGCGGCGCGACCGCCTCACCGGGGATCTGCTCGGCACGCTGACGAGCAGCCTCGCCGCGGCGGGCGAGGCGTTCGGGTCCGTGCTCGCGTCCTCCGAGGAGGTTGTCGCGATCGGCGCGCCCGGTGCAGGGCGCGTCTACTTGGCGCAGGGGGCGGCGATCGTCTCGACCCTGGTCGGGCCTGCCGGCTTCGGCACGAGTGTCGCGCAGCAGGGGCTCTTCACCCTCGTCGGCTCGCCGCGGGCCGGGTTCGCCCACCTCTACCTGGCGGGCAAGGATCTCCATACGTTCAGCGCGCAGGGAGGGAAGTTCGGCCTCGCCGTGACCCTCGACGGGCCGCGCGCGATCGTCGCCGGGGCCAAGGGTGCGCCGGAGCTCTCTGTCTACGACGTCGCCAGCGGGAGGCTCGAGCGCACCGTGAGCGGCTTTGGGGCCGCCGGGGATGCGGTCTTGCATACGCAGGCCGGGACGGGAATCGTCGGCATCTTCCACAGGACCGACGGCAGTTCGGGCCTCGCGCAGTTCTTCGACTGCTGCACGGGGCAGCCCGGCATCGTCTTCGAGTCGCCCTCCCTGGAGCAGGGGGGCGCGTTCGGGCTCGCCGTCGAGCACCTCGGCGATCTCATCGCCGTCGGCCAGCCGCGCAGCGACCAGAGCGGTACCGATGTCCATCTGTTCGGGAGCGGCGGCGGATTCGTTCGCACGTTGTCACGCCAGACGGGATGGGGACAGGCGCTGGAGCGGCTGGGTTCGAACCTCGTCATCGGGGCACCCTTCGAGGACGGCATCCAGGCCCCCGACGTCGGCGCGGTCTACATCGTCGATCCGGCGACGGGATCGGTCGTTCGCCGCATCGGAAATCCGCAGCCGGCGGCCTTCGGCTCCTTCGGCCGTTCCATCGCGGCCATCGGCAACAACCTCCTGGTCGGGGCGCCCGGAAACGGCAGCAACGGCGAGGGTGTCGCCTACCTGATCGATGGCGCGACCGGATCGGTGCTGCAGACCCTTCAGCGGCCCACGCCGAATTCCGGCGGGGAGTTCGGCTTCGCCGTCGCGGCGGAGGGCAATGACCTCTTTGTCGGGGCGCCCTCCGACGATCAAGGCGAGATCACGCGCGGCCTCGTACACAAGTTCGGCGCCGCGTCGGGGGCGTTCGACAGCACCTTCGCCTCCCCGGACCCGAACGACGGCGTGAACCGCTTCGGACATGCGCTCGCCGCCATCGGCGGCGAACTCTGGGTCGGCGCGCCGCTCGCGGACCACGTTCCCCAACTCACGCAGTTCTCCGGGGGGTACTTCACTGAGGCGGGGCGCGTCTATGTGCTCGATGCGTTCGGGGAGGGGAGCCTCACGTTGCAGGGTACCCCGGTCGATCAAGGCCTTTTCGGCGAGAGTCTGGACGCGGCCGGGGACCGCGTCGTGATCGGGGCTCCCGCGGAGCCGTACGACCCTCCGCCCCCCTTCCTGGAGGGCGGTCTCGCGCAGAGCAATGGACCCTCCGGGCCCGCCCGGGAGGGGAGCGCCTACCTCTTCGACCGCGTCGCGAAGAGCCGCATCCAGAGATTTGTGAGCGGCAACCCGGTGGCGGGAGGCTTCTACGGGATCGCGGTCGCGATCGATGCGGCAGCGTCGGAAGTGCTGATCGGTGCCCCCGGCGAGACTGCGCAGGGCCGCATCGGGGCGGGCCACTGCTATCTCCGGCGCATCGGAGCGCTCGTCACGATGCAGAGCCCCAACCCGCAGGACTTCGGACACCACGCGGAGTTCTGCGCGATCGTCGACGCCAACCACGTGCTGCTCGGATCGCCGGGCGAGTTCGGGACCGCCGGCCGGGCCTATCTTGTCGATCTCGGGGGCTTCTTCCCGGTCGAACTTGCCGACCCTGCGGGGAACAATCCCGGCACCCGCTTTGGTAGAGCGGTGCTCGCCGTGAACGGCGCGCTGCTCGTCGGCGCACCCGGCGCGAACAAGGTCGTCGTCTTCGATCTGAACGGGAACCTTGTACGCGAGATCCCGAATCCGCTCCCGGCGTCGTCGTCCGAGTTCGGCAGCGCGCTGGCGTCGTTCGACGCCAACTCGTTCCTCGTGACCGCCCCCTCCGGGGGCGGGCCCCGTGCCCACCGCATGGACCTCGCGGGAAACGTGATCCAGACCTATGCCCCCGCCGGCGCCGGCAATGGCTGGGGGTGGGACATCGTCGAGGCGGGCGGTCGCGTCTGTATCTCCGCGATCGATGCCCCGGGTCCCGGCGGCCTCGTCGGCGGCGTCCACGTCTACAACGCCCAGACGGGGGCGCTGCTGAACACGATCTTCGCGCCCGATCCGGCTGCGACGCAGGGCCAGTTCGGCCTTGAACTCGCGTCCTACAACGGCGCGCTGCTCGCGTCGGTGGCGTTCAACATCCCGGCGGGCGCGGTCTGGCTCATCGATGTCGAAACCGGCGCCGAACTGCTTCGCCTCTTCCACCCGGACTCGGCAAGTGGCGGCTTCGGCCGGGGCCTCGCGCAGGTGGGCGAGCTGATCGCCGTCGGTTCCTATACCAGCATGGGGTCGGGCGAGGTCTTTCTCTTCACCGACGCGGGCAGCCTCGTGGGACGCATAGGCAGTCCCAATCCCGAGTTCGACGGCTTCTTCGGCCACACCCTCGCCGGCTCCCCGCTCGGACTCCTCGTCAGCGCCTACCAGGAGGACGTGAACCCGGTGGATGCTGGCAGGGCCTACTTCTTCTCCTCGACCCAGGGCAACGGTGGCGGCGACGCCGTCACGCTCGAGAGTCCCAACCCGGAGGATGGCGGGGCCTTCGGCACGGCGCTCTCGTTTGCCGGGACCACCCTTAGCGTCGGCGCGCCCGGCGAGGACGGCGGGAGGGGCCGTGTCTATCTCTTCAGCGGCGCGGAGGGGCAGCAGGGGAACCTGCTCACCACGATCGGGAGCCCCAACCGGGTGGCGAACGGGGCCTTCGGCAGCGCCCTGGCTTCCAACCCGCTCTTCCTCGCGGTCGGCGCGCCAGGGGAGACTTCTTTCGGCGTGCCGGCCTCGGGCCGCGCCTATCTGTTGAATCCGGTGACCGGCGCCCAGATCCTCGCGTTCCAGAGCGCGAATCCGCAGCCCCAGGGGGGATTCGGCGTCTCCGTGGCCGTCTCCGCCGCCAACGTCGCGGTCGGAGCACCCTTCGAGACCGTGGACGACAGGGGCGGGGCGGGAAGGGTCTACTACTTCGACTGTGTGGTCGACATCCCGCTGGCGATCCTCGCGAGCCCGAACCCGGCGGGCGGAGGCGGCTTCGGAGCCGCCGTGGCGACGGTCGGGACCACGGTCTACGTGGGAGCGCCCGGCGAGAACGAGGGCGCGGGCGCCGTCCATGTATTCGACGGGCTCACGGGTGCGCTGCTGCGCACGATCGACGCGCCTGACGGCGGCGCCTTCGGACGCACCCTGCACCTGCTCGCCGACCGCCGGCTGCTCGTGGGTGCCCCGGATGCTACGTCGAACCAGGTCGACAACGCCGGGCGTGCCTATCTGATCGATCCCGCCACGGGCGAAGTCGTCTTCGCGTTCGATCCTCCCAATCCCGAACCCTTCTCGGGCTTCGGCCTGTCGCTCGCGAGCAAGAGCGACGCGGTCGGCATCGGCTCGCCCTTCTCGGGCGAGGGGTCGGGACGGGTCACCAGCTTCCTGCTCGCGGACGGGTCGTTCGAGGACGAGATCGTGAGTCCGAATCCGCAGGGCGGCGGGCTCTTCGGCCTGAGTCTCGCCGTGATCGGCGACGTCGGAGTGGTGGGGGCCCCGGGGGAGGTGGCCGCCGACATCGACGGCGCCGGCGTGGTCTACGTAGGCCCCGGAGAGGGCGGAGGAGGGCCTCCCCAGTAGCCCATCAGTTGACCGGTCCCCGAAGCGCGCTATCCTTCGCTCTCCGCGCCTACGCCAGGGTGGCGGAGTGGTCAATCGCACCAGACTGTAAATCTGGCGCCTTCGGGCTGCGGGGGTTCAAATCCCTCCCCTGGCACCAACAAGAGACCCCGCCGCAAGAAAGCGCGGCGGGGTCTCTTGTCGGTTCCTAGGAGTGTGGCGGGGGGAGGGGGATCCATGCCTCGGCGGAGGGGCCGGTGTCGGGACTGTTGAGCGCGACCCACGCGGCCAGGGCGGCGGCGAGAAGCGCCTCTAGGGCCTCGCTGCACGCGAGCGCCAGCTCCGGCAGGCGGATCTCGAGCGGGAAGCCGAGGGCGGCATGGCTGAGCGCGGTCAGGATCGCCGCGCGCCGCGAGACCGCCTCCGGCAGATTCCCCGAGAGGGCGGACGAGGGGAGGCCCAGCGCTCGGAGGGCGGCAGGCACGTCCACCTCGACGAGGAGAGGGCCCGAGCCCGGCCTTTCCCACGGCAGCGTCGGTGTCGAACAGAGCAGCGGGAGGGCGCGGTGAAATCTGGCCAGGCGGCGCCGGTCGAGGCTTGAGAGGCTCTCCTGCGGCGTCCTCGCCGGGTGCCGCTGGCCGCGGGGCTGGGCTCGGGCGAAGGAGCGCGCCAGCGAGAAGAGACGTCTCCCGGTGAATCGGGAGAGTGCGCGGAGCGTCTCCCCCCTCGGACCCGCAAGCCCGAGCGAGGCGAGGAAGGGACGCGGGAGGGAGCAGGGAGCGGAGAGCCCCGTCCAGCCATCGAGGGCGGGAGGATCATCCGCGTCGAGCCGGAGCGTGGCCGAGAGCCTCTCTCCTGCCCACACCCCATCGCACCGCCACCAGCGTGCCGGCGCCGACGGGCGGTGCGAAGGTATCGCCGGGCATAGGCCCGTTACGCCGAGGGGGAGCATCTGCCGGAAGGGTACCCGGGCGGGGAGGGGGCAGGCTACTGGCTGAAGGCGTGAGGGCGAGGGCTGGAGCCGCGAAACCCGCAAACCCCCGCGAGGGCCCTTCAGGGCCCATGGCCCGCGCAGCGGGCGAAAACAAAGAGACCCGGCGCCCCCAAGGGCGCCGGGTCGGGATTGAACGGTCGGTCGCGATCTGGAATCAGAGGATGAAGAGCAACTCGTCCAGGTCGGGCACCGAAGCGCGGTAGTTGAAGTCCTTCGAGAGGCGGCCGAGCGCCGGGATCTCGCGAAGGTCACCGATCATGCCGAGGCCCACCGCCGCCATCGCGCGCGTCTGGGACTGCTGGCTCGTGTTGTCGAGCAGCTCCACCAGCGGATCGATCGCGGTGTGGTCCCCGAT
>CAZMXP010000053.1:0-33503 GCA_964570285.1 uncultured Planctomycetaceae bacterium | reverse complement strand
GCCAACGCGATCCTGATCAAGCTGAACCAGATCGGGACGCTCAGCGAGACCCTCGATGCGATCCGGGTCGCCCGCGCCGCCGGGTGGAACGCCGTCATCTCGCACCGCTCCGGCGAGACCGAGGACACCACGATCGCCGATCTCGCCGTCGCGACCGGCGCCGGCCAGATCAAGAGCGGCGCCCCCTGCCGCTCGGACCGGGTCGCCAAGTACAACCGCCTGCTCCGCATCGAGGAGGAGCTGGCAAGCCGCGCCACCTACGGATCGTGAGAGCGCCATGACGCACAGCCGCCTGCTCCCCCCGCTCATCGCCACCGCGACGCTGGTGCTGCTCTTCGCGAACGCGCTGCCCTGCTCCCTGCGCAAGCAGCGCCTGTCGGAGGAGCGCACCCGCCTCGTCCGCGAACTCGCCCGGGAGCGGGAGCGGGAGGACCGCCTCGCGGCCGAGAACTTCGCGCTCGAGCACGACCCCTTCTCGATCGAGCGCCTCTGCCTCGAGACCTGGCGCATCCCCCCCGAGGGGGTGCTGGCGCCGCCGTGGGTGGTCGCCGCCGTGCCCGCCGCCTTCGAGCCCGCGCCGGAGTGACCCCACCCGTTGCCCCGGGGCCCGAGCGCGTAGGATGGGCGCGTGCGCGCGCTGCCGCTGCTGCTCCTCCTCGCCTCCTCCGGCGTCGCGCAGGACGCGGCCCGGCCCCGCTACAACACGTCGTTTGTGCCCGACGACGACGAACCGACGCGCAACCTCGTGCTCGCCGCCCGCCGGGCGGCCGAGGCGGGCAGTTGGGCGGAGGCGGCCGACCGCTTGCAGACGCTGCTGCTCGGCGGGTCGCGGGGCGTCGTCTCGCTGCAGGGCCGGCAGGTCTACGTCTCGCCACGGCGCTGGGCGCAGATCCAACTCCTCTCGGGACGCCCGCCGTTCGGCGCGGAGGTGCTTGCCGCGTGGCGCGACGCCCACGACGCCGAAGCCAACGGCGCGCTTGGCGGCGCGATGGCCGGGGGAGACGAGCGGGAGATCCTCGACCTGCTCGACCGCACGCCGGCCGCGACGCGCGCGCCGTGGGCGCTGCTCGGGCTCTTCGACCGCGCGCTGCAGCGCGGCGCCCTCGACGCGGCGCGGGGGTACCTGCTGCGCGTGCCGGAGCACCTCTCGCTCGACGAGGAAGAGCGGTTCTCCGCGTCGGCGGCGCTTCTCGAACGCAGGGCCTTCCTGGAGGGGCTCGGGGAGCGGCCCGTCGCCGGCTGGCCCACGCCGGGGGGCGCGGCGCACCGCGGCCGCGCGGGGGACGCGGTGCCCGGCCCCGGGGAGATGACGCTTCTCTGGGAGGCGCTCGTGCTCGACGAGACCCCCGCCGCCTACGAGCAGCTCAACGCGGTCGGCCAGCGCGAGCACAGCCCCCTGCTGCCGTTCGAGCCGGTGCTCGATGATCGGCACGTCTACGTGCATCTCGGCGACAAGGTCGCGGTGCTCGACCGGGCGAGCGGGAAGCTGCTGTTCTATGCACCCTCCGACAGCGAGGGCAGCGCCGATCGCGTCGGCGTGATGCTGCTCGACTCGCCGGGCCCCCGCGCCCCCACCGTTCACGAGGGAGTGCTCTACTTCGAGCGAGTGCTCTTCGACGAGTACCGCATGTCCATGCTGCCGTCGAACGAGCTCGTCGCCTTCGACGTCGAACGACGGCAGACGCTCTGGACGTTGCGTCCCTCGCCGGACGCGCACGACCTCCCCGAACCGCTCCGCCGCCCGGTCTTCTTCCGGGGCGCCCCCGCCGTGGAGGGCGACCGCCTCTACGTCTACGGGGCGGTGCGCGCGGAGGACGAGGGCCGGGCCACCCGCCGCGAGATCGCGCACCTCTTCTGCCTCGACCGCTCGACCGGCGCGCTGCTCTGGGAGCGCTTCCTCGGCTACGGCGAGGCCGATGCGCCCCCGTCCCGGCCTCCGCTCTCCGGCTCGAGCCCCGCGCTCGCCGGGGGCGTGGTCGTCGCCGTGACGGGGATCGGCGTCGCCGCCGCCCTCGACGCGCGCACGGGCGAGATCCTCTGGCTCTTCCGCTACGACCGGCACCCGGTGCGGGAGCGCGAACGCCTCAGCGAGGACACCGAGGAGAAGGTGCACCTGGGCTCGGCGTGGTTCCGCGAGCCCCCGCTGATCGTCGGCGACCGCGTGCTCTTCGCCCCCTTCGATGCGGACGAGCTCTACGCGTGCTGGCTGCGCGGCGAGCGGCGGGGCGCGAACGGCTTCTTCGTCGAGCAGTGGGCCAAGCACCGCTCCCGCGGCCACCGGCACTCGCTGCTGGAGACGGTCGCGGGCGTCGCGTCGGGGCGCGTACTCTGCTGCGGCCGGCGCGACGAGCGGCAGGCCGCCGCCTCCTTCCAGGCCATCGTCGGCCTCTCGCTGCGGAGCGAGCTCGATCTCGCCTACGCGACGATCCCCTCGACGGAGCGCGCCCCGGTGAGCGGCGCGCCCCTGCCGCCGGAGCGGTTCGGGCGGCCCGCGATCGCCGGGGGGGTGCTGCTCCTGCCCACCGAGCGCACGCTCTACAGGTTCGATCTCACGGGGGGTGCGGGGGCACGCGTGGACGGCGACGGGGAGGCGATCCGCGAATTCGCGCCTCTGCCCTCCTGGTCGCCGCCCGCGGCCCCGGCCGAGGCGGGCCTCGAGGAGGAACCGCCGGCGCCGGCGTTCGGGACGCTGGTCGCCGCGGACGGGCAACTCTTCGCCGCCACCCTCGACCGGATCCGCTGCTACGGGCGAAAAGGCTGACGCGGACGGGGCGCGGCGCGTAAGGAGAGGCCGGGCGGCCTTATACTGCACCCCCTCACGCCATGACGACCCAAACCAACGACGTCGAAGCCGCCCGGCGGCTCACCGAGGCCTACAAGACGATCCGCCGCGAACTCGGCAAGCAGATCATCGGCATGGACCGCGTCATCGACGAGATGCTCATCTGCATCTTCAGCCGCGGCCACTGCCTGCTGGTCGGCGTGCCCGGGCTGGCCAAGACGCTGCTGATCTCGTCGCTCGCGAAGACGCTCTCGCTCTCGTTCGCGCGCATCCAGTTCACGCCCGACCTGATGCCCGCCGACATCACCGGGACCGAGGTGATCCAGGAGGACAAGGCGACGGGCCAGCGGGCCTTCAAGTTCCTGCGCGGTCCCGTCTTCGCGAACGTGATCCTCGCGGACGAGATCAACCGCACCCCGCCGAAGACGCAGGCGGCGCTGCTCGAGGCGATGCAGGAGCACCAGGTCACCGCGGGCGGCCGCAAGTACCCCCTCGACGAGCCCTTCTTCGTGCTCGCGACGGAGAACCCGATCGAGCAGGAGGGGACCTACCCGCTGCCGGAGGCGCAACTCGACCGGTTCATGTTCAACGTCCGGGTCGAGTACCCGTCGAGCAGCGAGGAGCTCGAGATCATGCGGCTCACGACCACCACCGCGGTGCCGACGCTGCACACGGTGCTCGGCGCCGAGGAGATCCTCGCGCTGCAGGAGACGGTGCGGCGCGTGCCGGTGGCCGATCCGGTCCTGCAGTACGCGGTGCAGCTCGTGCGCGCGACGCGGCTCGACTCCGACGAGGCGCCGGCCTTCATCAAGGAGAGCCTCTCCTGGGGCGCGGGGCCGCGCGCGACGCAGAACCTGATCCTCGGCGGCAAGGCGCGGGCGCTGCTGAACGGCCGCTTCCACGTCTCGACCGAGGACATCCGGTCGGTGGCGCACCCGGTGCTCCGGCACCGGCTCATCACGAACTACAGCGCGGAAGCGGAGGGCATCACCTCCGACCGGATCATCGACCGGCTCCTCGAGACGGTCCGCGCCGGCGGCGACGATGGCGGAAAGCTCCCGGAAGTATTTGGATCCTGACGTCCTCAACGCGATCTCGGGCCTGGAGCTGAAGGCCCGGCTGATCGTCGAGGGGTTCGTCTCGGGAATGCACCGCTCCCCATTCCACGGCTTCTCCGTGGAGTTCGCGGAGCACCGCGAGTACGTCCCCGGCGACGACGTGCGCTTCGTGGACTGGAAGGTCTACGGCAAGAGCGACCGCTACTACATCAAGCAGTACGAGGAGGAGACCAACCTCCGCTGCTGGCTGCTCGTGGACTGTTCCGAGTCGATGACCTACGCGGGGTCGGGCATGACGAAGCTCGACTACGCGCGCCACGCGGCGGCCGCGCTCGCCTACCTGATCACGCAGCAGCAGGATGCCGTCGGACTCGTGCTCTTCGACCGCGAGGTGCGCAGCGTCCTGCCCTGCGCGGCGAGCCCGGGCCACCTCCGCCTGCTCACGCACCACCTCGAGGAGGCGAGCGCGCAGGGGCCGACCGGCATCGGCGACGCGATCCACAAGGTCGCGGAGCGGCTCGGGCGGCGGTCGGTCGTGCTGCTGCTGAGCGACCTGCTCGACCAGTCGGACTCGGTGCTCGCGGCGCTGCAGCGACTGCGCCACCACCACCACGAGGTCGTGCTCTTCCACATCCTCGACCACGACGAGCGCACCTTCCCCTTCGAGAAGATGACGCGCTTCGAGGGCCTGGAGGCGATGCCGTCCCTGATGGCCGACCCGGCGGCGCTGCGCACGCAGTACCTGAAGGAGCTCGACGGCTTCACGCGCACGTTGCGGCGCCACTGCACCGCCAACCGCGCGGATCTCGTCGAGATGGACACGAAGACGTCCCTCGATGTCGCGCTCTCCGGCTATCTCGCCTCGCGCGGGAGGCGCCGGTGATCCCCCCGGCCCTCGCGCACCCCGGGCTCCTGGCCACGGGACTCGGCCTCGTCCTCGTCCCGATCCTGATCCATCTCTTCTTCCGCCGGCGCCACCGCGTCGTCCGCTGGGCCGCGATGGACTTCCTGCTCTCGGCGCTGCGCAAGCAGCGGCGGCGCATCGAGGTCGAGAACCTGCTGCTGCTCCTCGTCCGCTGCCTCGCGGTCGCCCTCTTCGCGCTCGCGGTGGCGCGGCCCGCGGTGGAGGCGGCCTCCCTGAATCCCTTCGCGGGACGCGCGCGGTCGGTCGTGCTCGTCCTCGACACGTCCGCCTCGATGGGGGCGAGGGTCACCGGGCGCACCTCCCTCGACCGCGCGCGGGAACAGGCGTTCCGGATCCTCGTCGAGATGCCCGAGTCGAGCGCGGTGACCGTCGTCGTCACCCGGGACGATCTCGCGGGCGGGATCCCCAACGTGCTGCTCGAGTCCGCGAGCCCGGCGCGCGCCCGGGAGCGCGTCGACAAGCACCTCCACCTCAGCTACGGGGCCACCGACCTCGCGGAGACCTTCCGCCTCGTCCGGTCGCGGCTCGAGAAGCTCGACGGCGACAAGGCGGTGCTCTTCGTGACCGACCTGCAGGCCCGCGACTGGCTCACCGCCGACGGCGGGCGCCGCGAGGACCTGCACCGTGCGCTCCGCGCCCTCGGCGGCGACGGTCCCCCACCTCCGGTCACGGTCTTCGACGCGGGCCAGCCCGATGTCGCCAACGTCGCCGTCACGGAGTTCACGGTGGATGCGGGGCGCGAGGCGTTCGCCGATACCCCGCTCGGCCTGACCGCCACCCTCGTGAACTTCGGCGCGCTGGAGGCGAGCGGCACGCTCTCGCTCTTCCTGCAGCGGTCGCAGGAGGCGGGCTGGGAGAAGCGCGAGTCGCGCCGCGTGGCGCTCCGCCCGAGCCTCGGCCTCGGCGACCCCGTCCGCCACGCGCAGGACTTCTACGTGACGCTGCCGAAGGGGAGCGAGGGCCCGACGCGCCTGCGCGTGCTCTTCGAGGTGGACAGCGGCCCGAGCGACCGACTCGACCTCGACAACGAGCGCTTCCTCGCGCTCCGCGTCAAGCCCCCGGTGCGCTTCCTGCCCGTCAGCAGCTTCTCCCGCGCGCTCGAACTGCTGCGCGACACCGACGTCAGCCCGATCATCGACTTCCACGAGCCGATCCGCCCCGAGGCCCTCGGCGCGCAGGACCTCTCGCGCGTGGACGTGCTGCTGTGGGCCGACGCCGACGCGCACGGCCTCGACGACGCCTGGTCGAAGGCGATCGAGGACTTCGTGCGCCGCGGCGGCGGGCTGCTCGCCTACCTCGGCGACGGCGCGCAGCCCGAGATCATCAACCGCTTCTTCTTCCGCGAGCGCGGGCTCGGCCTCTTCCCGATGCTCGTCGAGGAGGGGAGAGCCCCCGCCGTCGCCGAGGGCGAGACGCCGTGGGAGATCGACACGGAGAAGTGCTCGAACCACCCGCTCTTCGCGGAGGTGGGCGACGAGTGGACCGGACGCACCGCGATCCTGCGCTTCCGGGCCGTGCGGGAGTACGCGCCCCAGAGCGTCGTCGCGCGCTACAACACGCCGGAGGGCGATCCCGCGGTGCTGGAACACCGCCTCGGGCGCGGGCGGGTGGTCGTCGTGACGACCACCCCCGACGAACGGTGGTTCCGGCTCAACGGAAGCCTCCTGCCCGCCATCCTCTTCTTCAATGCGGCGCACTACCTCGTCGCCGAGGATCCCTCCCACGCCAACGTCACGGTCGGCATGCCGCTGCGCATCCCCCTCGCGCCCGGGGCCAAGCGCGTGCAGGTGGAGCCGCCGGATGCGGCGGGAGGGGCGACGGAGGAGGAGGTCAAGAGCGCCGACGAGCCCTTCCTCGTCCCGGGAACGGCCTACCCCGGCTTCTACCGGGTGACGGTGCGCGGCACCAACCCCGGCTCGTCCCTGCCGATGGAGGAGACGCACGTGGCCTGCGCGAACCTCGACGCCACCGAGGGCGACCTGCGCCGCATCCCGTCGCCGGAGCTGGACCGCCTCTTCCGCGACACGAGCCTCAAGCTGGCGTCGGAGAGCGACGCGGCGGCGCCGCAGCGCGGACAGGCGCGCGGCCCGGAACTGAGTCGCGCGCTGCTCGGCGGGGTCGCGGTCCTGCTCGTGGCCGAGCTGCTGCTCGCGTGGCGCTTCGGCGCGCGGCGGCGGGCGGTGGAGGCGTGATGGTCGGCGCCGCAACCACCTCGCTGCGCTGGGATGCGCTGCCTCCCCCCTGGGTCGTGCTGCTCGTGCTCCTTCCGCTGCTGGTTCTGCTCGTGCGCTTCCTCTACCGGCGCGAGGCGGGCAAGGTCGGCCGCAGGCCGCGCATGGTCATGGGCGGACTGCGCGTGCTCGCGATCCTCCTCGTCTGCGGGGCGCTCTTCGGGCCCTACCTCGAGCGCATCGAGGGCAAGTCCGTGAAGCGCCATCTCGTGCTCTGCCTCGACACGTCGGGGTCGATGAGCTTCCCCGACGTCTACCGCAGCAACCCGGAGCTGCGCACGTCGCTCGAATCGCTCGTCGTGACGCCGGGCGGGGAGTCCCTGAAGTCGCTCTCGCGTCTCGAGATCGCGCGGCGCCTGCTCGGCGGCGACCGCCGCTTCCTCGAGCGGCTCGCCGAGAAGTTCCGCCTCGAGATCTACGGATTCGACGGCGAGGCGCACGGGCTCTTCGTGCAGGCCGACAACGAGACGCCCGCCATGGTCGCGGACCGGATCCTCGCCGTCCTGCCCACGCTGAAGGCCGAGGGCGGGGTCACGCGCATCGGCGCGACGATCCGCCATCTCGTGCGCCGCCTCGACGCGCGCAACGAGCCGGTGGCCGGCATCCTGCTCTTCACGGACGGCCGCCACACCGGCGGCGCGCCCGACCCGATCGACGAGGCGCGCCGCGCGGCGGAGGGCACGCGCGAGGGCATCCCGATCTTCCCGGTGGCCATCGGCGACCCGACCGCGGCGGTGAACATCAGCACGAGCCGCATCGACGCGCCCGAGTTCGTCCTCGCCGGCGACGAGGTCTCCTTCACCGCGACCGTGCACGCCCGCGGCCTCAAGGGGCAGTCGGCGTCGCTCGTCGCCGAGGTGCTCGACCCGTTCGGCCAGGTGCTCTACCCGCTCCCGATCGACGCGGTCCACTTCGCGCTGCCCGGCGACGGGCAGGAGCCGGTGAAGATCTCCTTCCGCCACCGTTTTGCCGAGCACGGCACCTACGACCTCCGGATCGGCGTGCCTCCCGATGCCAACGAGGCGGTCACGAGCGACAACTGGCAGCGGCACATCCTCTCCGTCGTCAAGCTCAAGATGAAGGTGCTCTACGTCTCGACGATGCCGACGCCCACCTTCCGCTTCCTCAACGTCGCGCTCATGCGCGCCGAGGAGGAGATCGTCGCGAACAGCATCCTGCTCTCCGCGGAGCTCAACTGGCCGCAGGAGGCGTCGCGCGGCGTCGAGCCCCTCGACGAGTTCCCGCGCGAGAAGGCGAAGCTCGCGCCGTTCGACGTGATCATCCTCGGCGACGTGGATCCGCGCAGCCGGCGCTTCTCCGGCGGCGGCGACACGGGCCTGCGGGACACGCTGGCGATGCTCGCCGCGTGGGTCAAGGAGGGCGGCGGGCTCGTGCTCCAGTCGAGCGCCGACGACTTCCTCCCCGGCGCCTACGAGGGGACGCAGCTCATGGAGCTGCTGCCCGTCATCCCGAGCCGGACGATGACCGCGGAGCGCCGCGCGCAGCTCATCGATACGGGCGCCGAGAAGCGCTACAAGCTCACGCCGGCGGGGCTCGCCCACCCGATCCTCCGGATCCTCCGCGATCCGCAGGAGACGCAGGAGTTCTGGGAGGGGACGGGCTTCGGCAACGCGAACTTCTACTACTGGTACTTCCCGGTGGAGCGGGCGAAGTCGAGCGCCACCGTGCTCGCGGTGCGCCGCGAGAGCGAGCGCATCCCGCTCGGCGACGGGTTCCGGGAGCCCGACCCCCTGATCGTGCTCCAAGACTACGGGCTCGGCAAGGTGCTCTGGCTCGGCGTCGACGAGCTGTGGCGCATGCGCCGCCGGGTCGAGTCGCTCTACTTCTGGCGCTTCTGGTCGGGCGTGATCCGGCACCTCGCGACCTACCGCCTGCTCGGCGGCAACAAGCGGATCAAGATCTGGGTGGACCGCCCCGACGGCCACTACGCCGTCGACGACACGGTGGGCATCGAGGCGAAGTATCTCGACGAGAACTTCGAGCCGGTTCCCGACTCCGAGGGGGAGGGAGGCCCCGCCACGCGCACGCTCAAGCTGCAGATGCCCGACGGCAGCGAGGAGGAGGTCGCGCTGCAGGCGGCGGGAGGCGACCCGCCCGAGGGCCTCTTCCGCGGAAAGTACCTCGCCCGGCGCCCCGGCACCTATCGCCTCGTCGCGGAGGCCGGCGTCGACGAGGAGCCCGCGAAGGCGACCTTCGTCGTCGCGGAGACGACGATCGAGATGCGAGATCCGCTGATGGACATGCGCACGCTCAACGAGATCGCGCAGGCGAGCCGCGGGCGCGTGCTCTCCCCGTCCGACTTCCGCAGGCTGCTCGATCCGGGCGAGACGGTCATCCCGCCCGCCGCGATCGTGCGCACCGGGGAGCCGCAGCGCACCGACCTGTGGGACAACGCCTGGGTGCTCTGGGCCTTCGTCGCGCTGCTCGCCGCGGAGTGGATCCTCCGGCGACTCCACCTGCTGCTCTGATCGTGAGCCCCCCCGCGGCCCCCGGGGGATTCCTCCCTTAGAATCCGTTCGTGCACCGAGCGTGGCCCCTGCCCCTGATCGTCGTGGCGCTGCTCGCAGGCGGCGCCGCCGCGCAGGAGGAGGTGGTCGGCAAGCCCTACTGGGTCTCGACCCCGCCCGGGGCGGCGGGGCTGCTCAACGAGGCGACCGCCGCGGTCTCCCGCGAGGAGTGGCCGGCGGTGGCGCGCGCGGTGCAGGCGACCTTCGACAAGTTCGCGGAGGCCTTCGTGCGACGCGGGAGCGGCGAGAGCTACGTAGGCGCGCGGCAGCGCGCGCTCGAGCTCTGCGCGACCCTGCCCGAACCGTTCCGCGAGGCCTACGAACGGGAGAGCGGCCACGCGGCCGAGGCGCTGCTGCGCGAGGGGCTCGGCACCCTCGACCGCGCGCTGCTGCTGCAGGTGGTCCGCCGCTACGAGCCGACCCGTGCGGGTCTCGCCGCTCTCTTCGCGCTGGCCGACCACGCGCTGCTCCGCGGCCGCCCGACCGAGGCGCGCATGCTGCTGCAGCGCATCGCGCGGCAGCATCCGCACCTGGCGGCCGGCGCCCCCTATCTCTCCCGCATCGCGCTCGCGGCGGCGGCGGACCACGCGGCGGGCGGCCCGGCACCCGGCGAAGAGGGGGGATCGCAGGGGGAGATCCGCCGCCCCGACGCCTCCGGCGACGCGTGGCCGATGCTCGGAGGCGACGCGGCGCGCACCCGCCTCGCGCCGCCGATCCTCGCGAGGGGGGAGCGCGCGGCGGTCCCGCGCCTCTTCGGCGACCCGCAGTGGAGCGTGTCGATCGGGATCCAGGAGCGGCTCTGGGACCAGCCGCCGCGACCCTCGACGGGGTTCGCGTTCGACCGCTCGGAGTCGTCCCCGGGCGACTGGAGCCGCCGCTGGCGCACCTTCATCCCGATCCAGCCCGTCATCGGGAGGGGGAAGCTCGTCTACCACGACGGGCGCGAGGTTTGCGCCGCCAACCTCTACACCGGGGAAATCGTCTGGAGCTACCCGGCCGAGGTCGAGGTCTCGAACGAGGGGCGCACGAACCTGAGCCTGATCTTCTCGCCGGTCATCGCCGAGGGGGCGGTCTATGCGGCGCTCGAAGTCCCGGTCCCCTACGTATCGCAGCGCTTGCAGCAGGTGCCGATCACCTACTACCTGCCCGAGCGGCGCCTGATCGCCCTCGACATCGAGGACGGGACGCGCCTCTGGTCGCACGACGACAAGTCCCTGGCCGCGTCCCCGGCGCCGGGGAACGAGATCCTGGGGCAGCTCTCCATCATCGGCCCGCCGCTCGTGCGCGGCGACACGCTCTACGCGGTGGCCAGCTACAGCGAAGGCACCTTCCACACGATGATCGTCGCGGTCGAGCGGCAGACGGGCCGCCTGCTATACGCGACGCGCATCAACACGGGCCAGCAGGAGCTCAACCTCTTCGGGCGGCAGTTGCAGGAGTGCGCCTCCACCCCGGTGGCGGAGGCCGACGGCGTCCTCTACTTCGGCACGAACATGGGCATCTTCGCCGCCGTGGACGCGCTGCTCGGCACCCCGCTGTGGGCGAGCGGCTATCCGATCGAGCCGATCCCCAGCACCTACTTCTGGTTCGAGGCCCCGCGCCGCTGGGCCCACTTCGACAACGGTCCGCCGCTGCTGCTGCCGTCCGACCAGCCGGGGGGCCAAGTCATCGTGGCACCCACGGACGGCACGTCGATCGTCTCGTTCCAGCGCGCGACCGGCCGCCTGCTCTGGAGCCTCCCGTGGCGGAGGGGCCAGGCTCCGGCGGAGCTCCCCTTCGCGCCGCGCATCCTCCATGGCGCCGACGGCGAGAGGGTCTATGTCGGGGGGGCCGGGGGGGTGGCGGCCCTCTGGCTGAGGAGCGACACGCAGGGGGGCGCGGTCGCGGGTCGCGTCGCGTGGACCCAGCTCACGCCGCCGGAGATCGCCGCCGTGGGCCGCGGCATTCTCGCCGAGGACGGCCTCTGGATCCCCGTCGACGGCGGCGTGCTGCAGATCGACCCGCGCAGCGGGAAGCTGCTCGGGAACTTCCCGCGGCGCGGCCCCGACGAGGAGGAGGACCAGGCCTGCCACCTCGTGTGGGGCGATGGCGTGCTCATCGCCGCCGGAAACGAGGCCATCGTCGCGCGCTACGACGGCAACGATGTCGCGACGCTGATGAACGAGCGGCTGCGGCGCGACACGGAAGGCGTCGCCTCGCTGCTCGCGGCCGGCGACCTCCACCTGGCGACCGGAGGCGTCTCCCAGGCGATCCGCCACTACACCGAGGCGATCCGCCGCGCGGTCGCGAACGGATGGACGGCCGCGGAGAAGCGCGGCCGGCAGGGACACTACCGCGCCCTCTGGCGGCGCGCGGAGCAGACCTTCGAGAGCGAGCCCGACAAGGCCCCCGGCGAGTTCGAGTCGGCCTTCCGGAACGCGCCGGACGAGCGCGCCCGCCTCGAGGGCCGGCGCGATCTCGAGAACACGCTGGCGGCGCGGGCGCAGGGGGGGGACCTCGAGTGGCGCCTGCGCAACCTGCGGGAGATCGAGAAGGGCCACGCGGGATCCCATGCCGGTGCGGGCGCCCCCGCGCTGCGCTGCTGGGCGCTCGGCCGGATGGCCACGATCCTCCTCGAGATGAAGCAGGCGCGCCGCGCGCTGGCGGCATGGCACCAGGTCCTCGAAGTCGACGCGACGGGCCCCGACGCGCGGCTCGCCAACCGCGAGATCCGCAGGCTCCTCGCGAGCGAGGGGCGCAAGCTCTACGAACCCTACGAGAAGCGGGCCGCGCAGCTCTTCGCGACCGCGCTGGAGACGGGCGACCTCGAGGTGCTGGAGAGCGGCCTCCGGCTCTACGCGAACGCGGAGGCGGCCGAGGGGGCCGCGCTCGACCTCGCGCAGCGGCGCCTCCGCGCCGGCATGCCCGACCGCGCGGTGCAGCACCTGCGCGAATTCCTGCTCGAGCACGCCGACTCCCCCCGCGCCCCCCTCGCCCTCTGGTGGATGGCGCAGGCGCTGGACGCCTACGGCTCGCCCGGCCCCGCGCTCGCCTCGCTGCTCCGGCTGCGCGACCGCCATGGCGACGCCCTCCTCCCCCGGGCGGATGGCGCGCAGGTCCCGGCCCGCGACCTCGTGCGGGAGACGCTCGAGCGCGAACCCTACGCCTCCCTCGCGCGCAGCGCGCTGCGTCGCCATCTCGAGCCGCCGCTGGAGCAGCGCTTCATGCGCCCCTTCGAGCTGAACGCGCTGCTCGACATCCCCGACCTGCTCGGGACGACACCCGAACCCCTGCGGGACACGGTGGTCGTGAAGCTCGGCGCCTCGGTCCTCGCGATCGACGCCAAGACGGGGGCGACGCGTGTCACCTTCGACTTCGGCAACCGCGAGCCGATCAGCCCCCTCGCGTTCGCGGGTTCGCGCCTGATCGGCATCACGGAGAACCACCTGATGCTCTTCGACGCCGCGTCGGGAGAGCTGCTGGAGCGCCGGGCGATCCCGGACCGGGGGCGCGGCGTGAGCCTGCTCGAGAACCACGGCCAGATCTTCGCGATCTACCGCGCCGGCGGCGCCCCGGGGCCCATCGGACTCGCGGCGATCCACCCGGCGGACGGGTCCGCCCTGTGGACGCTCCTCATCCCGGTCGATTCCCCAGGCGAGATGGTGGTGCACAGGAACACCATCGCCGACCGGGACCGACTGCTCGTCTTTTCCGAAAATCCCGGCCGGCTCACGGTGGTCAACGCGACGAGCGGGGCGATCGAGAGCCGCATCGCGCTCGGCGAGGGGCGGCTCGCCTTCCGTCCCCGGCTGCTCGCGGACGGGCGCGCCCTCGTCGCGCTGCGGCTGAACATCAGCACGCGGGGCGTCTGGGAACCCTCCTACCGGATCGCGCTCGTGGACCCGGAGGCTGGCGTGCTCTGGAGCTACCGCCCCCCCCAGGACGGGGAGACGCGCTCGCTGGTCCTCGCCGACGTCTTCGAGCGCACGGTCGTCGCCGTGGACACCACGCGCGAGCGGGCGCTGCTCGATCTGCGCGACGGGTCGCTGCTCGGCCCCCCGCGCCCCCTCACCCTCGCCGACATCGCCGACGGGCGTCCCGTGCTCGAGCACCCCCAGATCGAGCACGAGAGCCTTCTGCTGCTCGTGACGCGCCCGCTGCAGGATCTCCGCGCGCGCCTCTACGGCTTCGAGTCGCCCTTCGAGGAATCGAAGTTCCACCTCGACCTGACGGCCTCCGAGCAGGAGCAGGTGCAGGTCGTCGACTCCGAGGGGATCCTCGCCTTCCTGCTGACGCACCACGGCCGCCGGGCGGCGCGCCCGCCGAGGCTCCTGCTCGTCGATCCGATCGCGGAGCGGCGCCTGCAAGAGCTGGCGCCCGCCCCCCCGCCCCCGCGGGAGGACGCATGGTGGGCGCGCGTCCAGAACGGCGTGCTCCTGCTGACCGGCTCCTCTAACGTGCTCTACGCTTTCGGGCCGAAGTAGCAGGGGAGGGTCCCCGTGCGACGCTCTCCGCGCGTATACTGAGGCAACAGCCCATGCAACGTAGACCGACAGCCCGCCGGGCGATCTGCGCGCTCCCCGCCGCCCTGCTCGCGGCCATGGCGCTGCTCGGCGGGGACCGCCCCTCTTCCGCCCAGGAGGAGGTGCGTCTCGAAGCCGACACGACGCTGATGACGAGCGAGATCGAGCGTGTCGTCGACGGGGCGCTGCGCTGGCTCAAGGACCAGCAGAACCGCGACGGAAGCTGGAACGCGCGCATCGGCTTCAAGATCAACGACGGCTACCGGCTCGAACCCGGCAACCAGGGTCCCGAGGGGCTCCCCCACCTCGGCGTGACCTCGCTGGCCGCGATGGCGATGCTGAGCGGCGGCCACATGCCGGGGCAGGGCCCGTACGGGCAGGTCGTCGAGGACGCGCTGCGCTTTGTCATGAGCAAGGTGAGCGAGAACGGCTTCATCACCGCGAACGGCACGCGCATGTACAGCCACGCGCTGAGCCTGCTCTTCCTTGCCGAGGTCTACGGCATGACCGGGCAGCCGCAGCTCCGCGCCTGCCTCGACCGCGCGGTGGAGTTCACGCACCGCTCGCAGAACCAGACCGGCGGCTGGCGCTACGCGCCGCTGGCGCGCGACTCCGACATGTCGATCACCGTCTGCCAGGTCGTGGCGCTCCGCGAGGCGCGCAACATCGGCATCCGGGTGCCGAAGGCGACGATCGACAGCGCCCTCCGGTACGTGATGGAGTCCGCGGTCACGCGCGACGAGGAGCGCGGCGCCTTCCTCTACCAGCACCAGGACGTGCCCTTCAACCGCAACAGCTTCGCGCTGACCGCGGCGGGCCTGACGACGATCTACCAGGCGGGACTCTACAGCGACCGCGACATCGACGCCTACTGCGAGGCGCACGGCATCGAGGTGCGGCCGCGGATCAAGCAGTGCCTCGCCTACCTGTGGCGCTGGTACCCGATGCTGCGCAACGAGTACGGCAACCACTACTTCTACTACTACGGCAACTACTACGCCGCGCAGGCGATGTACACGCGCGGCGGCGAGGAGTGGAGGCGCTGGTACGCGATGGTGAGCGAGGACCTGCTGCGGTCGTCGAACAAGGGTCGCGCGCGCGAGGGCCAGGGGGCCGAAGAGCGCTTCTACTGGAGGGACAACCACGTCGGGGAGAACTTCGCGACGGCGGTCGCGGCGATCATCCTGCAGGTGCCCAACCACTACCTCCCCATTTTCCAGCGATAGGCGGGGACCGGGGGGGGGCGCCGGGGGGGATGGGGGGGACCGACCGAACCGGGGGGGGCGGGGGCGGTTCTAGGGGTGTGGCCGACTGGTTGTGGATCCAAGGCGTCGAGTCGTCTGCGACCATGAGTGTGGAGACCCGATGGCCGAACAGGCGGTGCTCGAAGAGCAGGAGCTCATGGCCCGGATCCAATCCGGGGACGTGAGGGCATTTGAAGTGCTGTACGCCCGCTATGCGCCCGCGCTGCTCAACTTCTTCTGGCGGATGAGCTTTGACCGCACGGCGAGCGAGGACTACCTGCAGGAGACCTTCCTGCGCGTCTGGCGGGCGCGGGCGAGCTACCGGCCCATCGGCAAGGTCTCGACCTGGCTCTTCCAGATCGCGAAGCACTTCTGGTTCAACGAACGCGAGAAGCAGAGGCTGCGCCCCTTCCACTCCGCCCAGGGCGGGGAGGATCCCGGGGCGCTGCTCCTCGACGCGGAGCAGCGCGGCCCCTCCCCTGAGGGTGCGGCCGAGGCGCGCGAACTGGCCGAGAGGCTGCGCCTCGCGGTCGAGGGCCTGTCGGAGAAGCTGCGCCTCGTCTTCGTGCTCGCGCGCTATCGCGGCCTCCCCTACGCGGAGATCGCCGCGATCGCGGGAATCCCCGTCGGCACCGTGAAGAGCCGCGTCGCGCTCGCCGAGCAGACGCTGCGCGACCGGTTGGCCTCGCACAGGGAGCAGGCTCCGTGAGACCGACGCACGACGACCTCGTCGGCTACGCGCTCGGCGCGCTGGAGGCGCCGGAGATGGAGCGCATCCGCGTGGCTCTTCTCGGGTCTACCGAGGAGGCACGGCAGGGCGCGCGCGAACTCGAGGAGGTGCGGCACCATCTCGCCCTCCACGACGCCCTCCCCTCCCTCGAGCCCTCCCCTTCCCTCTGGCGTGGGATCGAGGCGCGCCTCGAGGAGGCGCCCCCCCCCGGCTTCGCGCGCCGCTGGTGGCGGCCCCTGATGGCGGCGGGCCTGATCCTCGCCGCCCTCTTCGCCCCCCGCCCCGCGCACCGCTCCCCGCCGGTGGTCCTTCACGGCCGCCTGGCGCCACGCATCGGCAACCCGCAGGTGTGGGAGTCGACGGGGGTCTCGCGCGCGACGGTCGGGACGGGAGTCGTGCTGACGCTCGATGACGCCGCCGCCATCGAGCCCCTGGGTCCGAATCGGCTCGCCCTCCGGGCGGGCCGCGTCTTTTTCCAGGTCGACGCCGCGCAGAGGGGGTTTTCCGTCGAGGCCTGCGGGCAGCAGGTGGTCACCACCGGGACCGCCTTCAGCGTCGATGTGAGCCGCGACACCCTCAAGGTGCTCGTCGAGGAGGGGCAAGTGCGCTGCGGGGAGCTGACGGTCGGGCCGGGGGAGGCTCTCGGGGGCGGGAGAGTCATCGCCTACGGCCATCCCGTGCGCGACTGGTTCACCCGGCCCGCGCTCTCGGCGCGAATCCTCGACGAACACACCGTCCGCGTCGTATTCCGGAGCGACATGCCCGATCCGATCCTCCTCGCCCCCCCCACCGGCGGCGGGCCCTTCTGCTACCTCAGCTACGGCGGCCACGACTACCCCGCCAACCCCGCGGGCTTCGACACGGCGACGACGCTCGCACCCGGTGCGGAGCTGAGCTTCGAACTGAGCCTCCCCGATCCCCTCCCGGACGGGGAGGCTCTTTTCGTTTCGCACCCGAGGACGCGCGTGCGCGTGGAGGCGAGCCGGTGAGCGCCTTGGCGGGACTCAGGGAGGTCGTCGCCCCGCTGCGCGCGGGCCTCGCGCTGCTGCGCCGCCGCGTGCGCGCGCTCCTGCTGCTCCACGGGATCGCGCGCCTCGTCGTGCTCGCGCTGCTGATGCTCGGGGTGCAGTTCGCCGCCGACTACACGCTGCGGCTCCCGCTGGGCGCACGCGCCTTCTACCTGCTGCTGCTGCTCGCGGGGCTCGCCTACGTCGCCGCGCGCCACCTCTTCCGGCCGCTGCTCGCGTCGAGCAGCGACACGCTTCTCGCGCGCCGCGTCGAGGCGGCGCACCCCGAGTTGGCCGATCGCCTGCTGAGCAGCCTCGCGTTCGAGCGCGCCGTCGCGGACCCGGAAAACGAGGAGTCGCCGGCGCTGATGCGCCTCGTCGCCGAGCAGACGGCCGCGATGGCGGGCAGCATCCCCTTCGCGGCCGTCGCCGTCGCCCGCATTCCCGCCCGCTGGGGCGCGCTCGCCGCGCTGCTCGTGGTGCTCGCGGGACTGTCGGCGACCGCCCATCCCGCGGAGACGTCGATCTTCCTGCGTCGCGCCGTGCTGCTGAGCGACGTGAGCTGGCCGCGGCGCACGACCCTCGCCGTGGTGGACATGGCCCCGGGCGAGAGCCGCCGCATCACGCTGGGACGCGAGTGCGCGATCCAGATCCGGGCGGAGGGGAGCGCCCCGGAACGCGTCCTCTTCACCTTCTGGGAGCGCGGCGCCGATGGCGGCGCGGGCCACCCCGAGACCGTCGAACTCGCGCCTTCGGCGGAGGATCCCTCCCTCTTCGCGTTCGGCCTGCTGGTCGCGGCCTCCTACTCCTTCACGGTGACCGGGGGCGACGACGATCGCGCGCTGGAGTATCGCATCGACGCGCTCCGCCCCCCCGCGGTGCTCGGCATCGAGATGCAGTGCACCTTCCCCCCCTATCTCGGGATGGCTCCCGAGACGCTCACCGGCGGCGACCAGCGCGTGCCGGAGGGAACGTCGATCCGCCTGCTCGTGCGCACGAACATGGACCTCGCCCGCGCGAGCGTCTCCTTCGGCAGCGGGGAGCCCCGGCCCCTCGAGCCCGAGGGTGCGCGCGCCTACGCCCTCGACCTCGTCGTCGATCGCGACCTGCGCTATGCCCTCCGGCTCTCCGGCGCCAACGGCGAGGAGAACGACGCCGGGACCGACACCTTCGTGATCCGCGTCGCGAAGGACCACCCGCCGGTGGTGCGGGTGCTGACTCCAGGCGCGCGCACGGAGCGCCTCGCCGGAGGCGTCGTCCTCGTCGCCTTCACCGCGCGCGACGACTACCGGATCGACCGCACGGTGCTCCGCTACACCGTCGGCGAAGGCAAGGAGCGGACCGTGGTGCTCGGCGAGTCGGGGGGCGACGCGGTCGTCCTGCGTCGCGCGCCGGGGAGCGCGGGGGAGGGGGGGGCCGACGCGCTGCTCGCGCTCGCCGTGATCGATCTGGCACGCCTGCTCGACGACCAGGGCAATCCGCTGCGCGCGGGCTCGTTCGTCCAGTACGGCATCGACGCGACGGACAGCGCGGGCCAAGCGCAGCGCGCGCGCACCCTCTCGCGCATCGAGGCGATCCCCGACGAGGATCTGGCCCGGCTCGCCGAGGCCTGGCAGCAGGAGCTCCGCGAGGCGGTCCCCCGCGCGCGCGACCACGCCGGCAATCCCCTCTTCGACGGCCACGCCGAGGCGCGCGCCGAGCCCGGGGAGTTGCGCCGCTGGGCCGGCCGCGCGCAGGCGACGCAGGCGCGCGTCATCGACGACCTCGACACGCTCTCGCGGCAGGTCCAGAACCTGCTCAATCTCTACGTCTTCAACCGCTGGGGCGAGAGCGGCACCGCGGAGCAGATCCTCCCCTACTACGAGACGCACCTGCTCGAGGCGGGGGACGGGAGCGGCCAGAGCTTCCGCGGCTCGCTCTACCGGACGCTGCGGCTGGCGCAGGAGGAGAAGGCGATCCGGACCGGCCTCGGCTACGCCAAGCTCGTCGAGATGTGCGATCTCGCCGATCGCCTCGCCGCCGACCACGCGCCGGCGGCCTACCGCGCCCTCGCGCGGGCCGGCGCGCGCGAGACCCTTCCGGAGGCCATCGACGCCGCCCTCGCGGAGGCGCTCGCCCGGCGGCAGAGCGTCCTCGACGGCCTCGACCGGCTCGCGCGCCTGATGCACGAGTGGCAGACCTTCGAGACCGCCGTGCGCAGCTTCAAGGCGCTGCGCGACACCCAGGCGGATGTCGTGCGCGATCTCGAGGGAGTCACGAAGCCCGGACGATAGGAGCCCTGACGATGACACGCCCCGCCCTGCCCCTCCTGCTGATCGCGCTGCTCCTCCCCCCTCTCGCGCCGGGCCGGGCCGAGGAGCCCGATCCGCGCGTGCAGCAGGCGCTGCTGAAGCTGGGCTTCCGCCAGAAGGAGGCGGTCGCGCGGCTCACGGCCATCCTCGAGGACACCAGGAGCCTGATCGACGAGTTGCACCAGCGCGGCGAGACGAAGAAGGCCGACCTGCTCGAGCAGGCGATCCGGATCGTCACCGATCCGTCCATCAAGGTGAAGACCGTCGCCTCGGGGGGCCAGGACAGCGCCGGCAACGAGCTGCTCGGCGACCTGCAGAGCGCGATGACCACGATGGCTCGCATCCTCGAGGAGCGCCCGGGCAGCACCGACGAGGTGCAGGACCTCGGCCAGCGCGTCGTGGACACCCTCGAGAAGGTGCTGCAGGTGCTCGTCGGGACCGACGACGTCAAGTCGCTCGAGGAGCGCGAGAAGTCGGCGCAGGAGGTCCTCGAGTCGATCCGGCGCTATGCGGATCGCCAGCGCGAACTGCGCCGGGAGACGCGCCAGGCCACGCCGCGCACGCCGGCGGAACTCGCCGCCGAACAGGCCTCCCAGGAGCTCGAGCGCCTCGCGAAGCAGGTGGAGAAGATCGATGCCGAGGCGCGACGCGACCTCAAGGAGGTCGAGGCGGCGCGCGAGCTCGCCTCGCGCCTCGAGGCGCTTCGCGACCGCCAGCAGCGCCTGCACCACGAGACGAGGGTGCGCGCGCGCAAGACCGACGAGCTCACGCCGGCGCTCAACCAGATCCTCGCGGGACTCGAGGCGCTCGCGACCGCGGCACGGCAGGCGGAGCGCGCCTCCGCGGAGCGCGCGGCGACCGCGGAGATGCCGCAGAACGCGGGGCGCCTCGCGGAGCGGCAGGAGCGGCTCGCCGCGGAGATCGCCGCGCGGGAGGCGCTCGAAGAGGCGTTGCGGGCGCTGGCGGACAACGGGGAGGGCGAGTACCAGCGCGCTCTCGAAGAGGCCGCGAAGCGCATGGAGGGGGCCAAGGGGGACGAGGTCGCCGCCGCCGCGAAGGCGCCGGAGAACAGCGCCTTGCGGGAACGGGCGCAGCGCGCCCTCGAGCAGGCGCTCGCCGCGGCCGCCTCGCGCGAGGCCCTCGCCCGCGATGAGATGCGCACCGCGAAGGACGCGGCCGACCCCGTGCTCGCCGCGGCGCCGGAGAAGGCGGCCGAGGAGCTGCGCGAAGCGGCCCGCAAGAGCAGCGAGGCGGCGGAGAACCTGGAAAAGGGCGCGAACGCGTCGCAGGCGGCCAGCGAGGCCGCCGCCGCCTTCCGTCGCGCGGAGGCCGAACTGAAGGCTGCCGCCGCGGCGAGCGCCGACCCGGGACAGCGCGCGGAGAGTGCCGCCCAGCGCGAGGCGACCGCCCGCACGGCGCAGGAACTCGCGGAGCGCGTGGCGGCGCTCGCCGCCGAGAAGCGGACTCGCGACGCGGGGCTCGGCGGCACCCTCGACCACGCGAAGGCGGCGGCCGAGCGCGCCGCGGCGGAGATGCGCGAGGCCGCGGGGGCCGCGCAGCAGGGAGAGTCCTCCCGGGCCGAGGAGAGCGCACGCGCCGCGGCCGAGCGCGCGGAGCAGGCGATGCGGGAGCTGCGCCAGGCGATGCAGGAGCGCACCGACATCGCCGACCGCCAGGGGCGCGTGGGAGCCGACCTGGAAGGGGTCGCGGAGCGTTCCCAGGAGGAGGCCGGGAAGGAGAAGGCCCGGGCCGGGGCGGCCGCCGCTCAGCAGGCGAAGCAGCAGTTGCAGGAGGGCGATCACGAGGCGGCGGCGCAGAGCCAGGAGCAGGTGCTCGAGCAGATCGAGAAGCTGCTCGAGGGCGCGAAGGCGGAGGTCGCCGCCGCGAGCGAGCGCCAGAAGGGCGCGATGGATCGCGCGAAGTCGGCCACGGCCGCCGCCGCATCGAAGGCGGCCGAGGTGGGCAAGGCGGTCGAGGAGGGCGCCCGGCGCGCGACGGAGGCGGACGCCTCCCGGCGCATGAACGAGGCCGACGCCGCGATCGGGGAGGCGGAGAAGGCGCTGCGGCGCTCGCTGGAGCGCCTCTCCGACGCGATGCCGAAGGGGGCGGAGCAGGAGCGTCGCGCGGCGCAGGAGGAGATCGCCAAGGCGAAGCGCACCCTCGACGGGCTGCGGGAGTCGCATCCGGATCCCGACGCGGATGCGCGCGCCGCGATGAGCAGGATCGCGGAGCGGCAGCGGGCCCTCGAGGAGGAGATCCGCCGCCTGGAGGAGCGACGCAAGAAGCAGGGCGAGAAGCCGGGACAGGAGAGGCTCGCCGACGCCGAGTCGGCGATGCGCGAGGCGCGCGGGCACCTGGAGCGCGGCGAGGCGGACGACGCCGAGCAGGCGCAGGAGAGGGCCGAGAAGAGCCTCGAGCAGGCCCAGCAGGAGCTCTCGGAAGAGGAGCGGCGCTACCGCGCGCTGCGCGAGTACGAACTGCTCTTCAAGCTCAAGGAGGAGCTGAAGGGCTTCCGGCGGGCCGCGCAGGCGCACTTCGAGACGCTGCAGGGGATCGACGCCACCGCGCGCAAGGAGGGACGCGTGAGTCGCGTGCTCGCGCGAAACCAGGTGGAGCCGCTGCGCGGCAAGGTCAAGGCCCTGCAGCGCGACATGGCCGAGAAGGCCGGCGCGATGCGCGACGAGGGCGCGATCGTCTACACCTACCTGCTCGACGGCGCCGCCTCGGACCTCGGCGAGGTGGATGCACAGCTCGGACTCAAGGAGCTCGGGGTCGTGCCGCAGGAGCTGCTCGGGGATGTCGTCCGCCGCCTCGAGATGGCGATCCGCGGCCTCGAACGCGACCTCAGCGAGCGACGGCAGGATCAGCAGCAGCAGCAGGGCCAGCAGGGCGGCCAGCCGCAGGGCGGCGGGCAAGGGTCCGGCAAGCCGCGCCTCGTGCCGCCGGACGCGGAGATCCGGATGGTGAAGGTGCTGCAGGACGCGCTCAACACCGAAACCGCCAACTTCTTCGGCGCGCGGCCCGACCTCGGCCAGAGGGCCCCCACCGAGGCGGAGCGGGCGAGGATCGAACGCCTCTATCACCAGCAAGGCTCGCTGGCCGAGCTCTTCGACTCCCTCCGCCAGTCGTTCGTCGGCGAGACGGAGGAGATGGGCTTCCCGGGTGGCGAGCCGGGGCCGGGCGAGGGCGGCGACGGACACGACAAGGAGCAACCGCGATGAACCGCACGGGCCTTGGCGCCTCTTCCCTCCTCCTTCTCGCCCTGCTCGCGCCGCGGGCGGACGCCCAGGAGGGCGACCCCCGCGAGGAGATGAAGCGCCGCATGGAGGAGATCGCGCGGCTGATGCGCGAGAGCGAGCGCGGGCTGCTCGACATCAGCCGGCTCGGCCGGCTTCTCGAGGAGCAGGCCGCCATCGTCGAGAAGCTGAAGCAGCTCGAGCCGCCCCCCGCGGAGGGCGCCGCGGCGAACCCGGCGCAGACCCCCGAGCAGGCGGAGCGCGAGAAGCAGCAGCAGCGTCTGCGCGAGCGGCAGGCGGCGGTCGCGGAGCGCCTGCGCAAGCTCTTCGAGGACCAGAAGGCGAGCGCGAGCCGGAGCGTCGAGGAGATCGAGCGGCTGCTGCAGTCGCTGCCGCGCGGCGAGCAGCAGAGCGGCAGCGAGCCGGGCGACCGGGGCGAGAAGCCGAAACCCGGAGGGAACGAGGAGAAGCGCCTCGACGCGCCGGAGGAGAAGCGACAGGAGAAGCCGCAGGACGGGCGCGAGGCGAAGGAGAAGGACCGCGAACCCAAGCCGGGATCGGGCGAGAAGCCCGAGACCGAAGCCGAGGCCGCGGAGCAGCGCCGCCGGATCAATGCGTGGATCGCGCGTCTCCCCCCGGAGGTCGTCGAACGCCTCAACCGCAACGACTACAGCGCGATCCCCGCGCGCTACCAGCGGCTGGTGAGGGAGCTGACGGCGCTCCGCGCGAAGCGCGAGGCGGAAGAGACCCCCGAGCGGTAGGATCTAGGGGTGCCCCCGCGCCCCCTGACCTTCGCCGGCCTCGTCGCGTGCGTCACGCTGCTCGCGCTCGCGGCCTCGGGCAAGGAGCCTCGCGGGCGGGCGGAGGACGCGACGCGGGAGGAGATCCGCACCGCGACCCTCACCGACGCGCTGCGCTACCTCGAGCAGAGCCAGAAGCTCGACGGCTCGTGGGGCCGTCCCGCCGAGGGAGGCGTCGGCATCACGGCGCTCTGCCTGCTCGCCTTCTTCGCGCAGGGGCACCAGGAGAACCGCGGCCCCTTCGGCGCGCCGCTGCACAAGGGGGTCAAGTACCTCCTGTCGAAGAGCCTGCCGCCGAGCGAGAGCGACCCCGACCTCGCCGGCGGCGGCAAGCCGACCGGCTACATCTACGACCTCAACGACGCCGACTCGCGCATGCACGGCCACGGCTACGCGACGCAGGCCCTCGTGCTCGCGTTCGGGGCCGGCAAGGCGCAGGACCCGCACACGCAGGAGCTGAAGCGCAAGGTGCAGCTCGCGGTACGCGTCATCGAGAACAGCCAGACCTTCACCGGCGGCTGGGGCTACGAGCCCTCCCACTCGACCTTCCACGAGGGCTCGGTGACCGTCACCGTCGTGCAGGCGCTGCGCCTCGCCCGGGACGCCGGCTTCATCGTGGACGAGGCGGTGCAGAAGCAGGGCCTCGAGTACCTGAAGCGCTCGCAGAAGGACGACGGCTCCTTCAAGTACAGCATCGGGCAGGACCACTCGACGAGCGCGCTCACGGCCGCGGCGATCACGGCGATGTACGGCTTTGGCCAGTACTTCGGCGACTCGATCCGCCGGGGGCTCGAGTACCTCCGCTCCAGCTACCGGCACCCCGAGTACGTGGACTGGCCCTACTATGGCAACTACTACGCGGCCCAGGCCTTCTGGCGGAGCGGGGGGTCCGACTGGGCCCTCTGGACCGGCGAGGTGGTCCCCTACCTGCTCGGGAGCGCCATCCGCGAGCGTCCGGGGCAGATCTGCTGGGACGACGCGGTCGGCAGCCGCGCCCCGCGCAGCCACGGCCGCGACTACGCGACCGCGATGACCGTGCTCGCGCTGTCGGTGGAGGACGGCTACCTCCCGATCTTCCAGAAGTAGGATCGGGCTATCGGAGGGGGCGCGGGGGATCGCACGAGGCGAACCCCGCGCCGACCACGGCCGCGGCGATCTCGCGCGCCATCGTGCAGGCGCGATCGAACTCCGCCCGACCCACCTCGACGCGCGCATGGAGGTCGTCGCAGCGCACGCGCAGTTCGCGAAGCCCGAGGAGGCGCAGCGCCGACTCCGCGGCGTGGACGCGCGCAAGCCGCTCCCGCGTGACGGCGAGCCCCGCCGGGATGCGCGAGGCGAGACAGGGCTGGGCCGGCTTGTCATGCACGACGAGCCCGTGGGCGCGGGCGAGGCGGCGCGAGTCTGGCTTCGTGAAGCCCGCCTCGCGCAGCGGGTGCAAGACGCCGTGCTCGGCCGCCGCGGCGACGCCGGGGCGGTCCGCGACGTCGTCGTCGGCGAGCAGGCCGTCGGCCACGTGGGGGAAGCCGAGCCCCCCGAGCCCCCCGTACATCGCCTTCCGGCAGTGGTAGCAGCGGTCGCCGCGGTTCGCCACGTAGAGCGGGTCGTCGATCTCCGCGGTCTCGACGATGCGATGCGGCACCCCCAGCGCGCGCGCGATCGCCGCCGCCGCCTCCACCTCCTCCCAGGGCACCGCCGGCGAGAAGGTCGTCGCGGCCATGACCCCGCCGCGCCCGATCGCGCCCGCGGCGGCGGCCAGCAGGGCGGCGGAGTCGACGCCGCCGCTCAACGCGACCAGCAGCGACGGAAAGCGGGCCAGCCGACGCTCCAGCCTGAGCACGCGCTCCGCAAAGATCATGGACAGAGCATAAGGGGGAGGAGGGCTGAGAGCGCTTGCTGCCGACTCTCTCTCGATCACACTCTCTCTGACGCACGACCCCGGATGCAGCGTCCGGGCGCGCTTTCGCGCGCCCGGACCTCTCTCGACTGCGGTCCTTATCGGACCTCCACGACTCTCTCGGTCTCGACTCTCTCAGCCCTCCTCAGGGCTGGCCCCAGCGGGCTGAACCACGTAAGAGCACAGACCTTGCCAATCGCGAAAATTCCGAAAGAAGCGGCTGGAATTGCGCCTGCATGGCCCAAAAACCCGCCGGGATCGCGGAGTGCGGGATCGCACACCGGCGATCGGAGCGGCTCGGGACGTGCGATGGCGCACTTCGCGAGCAAGAGCGCACGGGGCTGGCGGGTCACGGGGCCGTTGCGTTCCAATACGGTGATGCGCCCGTGGGTCGCCCTCTTCGCTGCGTGGCTGCTCTGGGGGGCTCAGACCCCGGCAGCCGGCGAGGGCGACGACCTGTTCGAGGCCGCCGCCTCGGACCGGTGGGAGGAGCGCTGGGCGGCCGTACGCGCGCTGGCGAGGGCGACTGACCCAAAGCCCCTGCGGGTCGCGCTGCTGCGGGACGAGCGCCCCCGCGTGCGGGAGGCGATCGCCTGGGCCTGCCTTCTCGAGCCCGAACTGGGGGATGCGACGCTGCTCGGGCTCGCGCTCAACAAGGACCGCGAGGCCCCCGTGCGGCGCGCGGCGGCTCGCGCGCTGGTGCACTTCAGGGACCGGCGGGCCGTTTCGGCGCTGATCACGGCGCTCTCCGCGGAGGGCGACCCCCGCGCCCGGCTGGTGATCGCGGAGACGCTGCGCGCGCTGACCCCCGCCCCCTGCCTGCTCGACCCCGCCGCGTGGGCCTCGTGGTGGCGCGAGCACGAGCGTGATCCCCGTTTCGAGCCCGCGGACGCGGCCGGCAAGAAGGGCACCTACGAGGGGATCGTGCTGGAGACGCGCACGGTCGCGGCCATCCCGGGGGAGGGACGGGGCGGGCGGCCCCCGATCCACGTGCTCGTGCTGCCGCAGTTCGGCTGGAGCACCGCGGCCTACGGGCCCTACCTGCTGCCGCTGCGCGAACGGGCGACGTTGACATGGGTCGGGTTGCCCACGGTGCAGGATCTCACCGGCAGGAGCGGCTTTGGCGGCGACCTGCCCGTCTACCCCGTCGACCGCCTCGCGCGCGCGCTCGAGAAGTTCCGCGAGAGCCACGGCATCGAGCGCTGCCTGCTGCTCGCCGAGGGCGCCTCCGGCTGGTTCGCGATGCGCTACGCGCAGCTCTACCCCGCGCGCTGCAGCGCGCTCGTGCTGATCGACACCGCGCTCGACCGGCTGGCCTACGGGGAGGCCCTGCGGCGAGGCGCCGCGCGGGGCAATGCCGCCGAGCGGTGGATCGCGAAGACGCTGCTGCACGAGAACAGCGTGCCCTTCAACGAGGCGACGCTCGACCGGATGCAGGCGCTCGGCCTCGCGCAGGCGTTCCACGACGGGGCCGACCTCGAGATCGGCAGCCTCTTCGAACAGGCGCGCGTGCCGCAGGGGTTCGCGACGGTCCCCGACCTCGTCTGGGGAAAGCGGGCCAAGCTCGACCTTCCGGCGCTCTTCCTCTACAGCGCGGGCAGCCCCTTCTCCGGCCACCCCGACATGATGCGCATCGGCGAGCACTTCCCCCGCTCCCTCGTCGCACCGCTGAAGGAGGCGCGCGCGCGGCCCTTCATCGAGGCCAACGGGAAGTTCCACGAGGTGATCCACGCCTTCCTCGAGAAGTTCGCGCTGGATTGACGTCGCGACGCCGATTGGCTAGGAACGCCCCCCATGGACTTTCTCTGGTTCATCCTCATCGGCGCGGCGGCGGGCTGGCTCGCGGGGCAGATCCTCAAGGGCTCCGGATTCGGCGTGCTCGGCAACATCGTCGTGGGCGTGCTCGGCGGCCTGCTCGGCGGCTGGCTCTTCCCGATGCTCGGGGTCACCTTCGGCGGCTTCACCGGCACCCTCGTGATGGCGACCGGAGGTGCCCTCCTGCTCCTGTTCCTTCTCGGGGTCTCCGCCAAGCGGCGCCGGCGCTGACCCGGCGAAAGGGCGCCGCGCGGCTCCACGCCTCGACCCAAAGAGTGACGGCCGAAGGCCGCGCTGCGGACCGCCTTCTCGTGGCGCCCGACGTCGGTCAGACCTCGAACTCGTTGCCGAGCGAACCGAGGTTCTCGCAGCCGTTGGCCGTGACGAGCAGGTCGTCCTCGAGACGGACGCCGCCCTCGCCGGGGTAGTAGAGGCCCGGTTCGATCGTGACGACATGGCCCGCCCGCATCGCGTCGTGGACGCGGGAGATGCGCGGCAGTTCGTGCACGTCGAGGCCGAGCCCGTGGCCGGTGCCGTGGAAGAACCCCACGTTGCGTCCGTCCCGGAGCCCGGTCTCGAATCCCGCGTCGTCGAAGGTCTTCTTCACCGCCGAGTGGACCTCGAGCCCATCCACGCCGTCGCGCAGCATCCCCTCGGCGCGTCCCTTCGCCTCCCGCACGGCCTCGAACATGCGCCGGGCGGTCGGCGAGGCCTTGCCCCGGACGACGGTGCGCGTCAGGTCGCCGTGGTAGCGGTTGCCGAGGTGGCGCGGGAAGACGTCGAGGATGATCGGCACGTGGGCGGGCAGCGGGCCGTGGCCGCGCTCGTGGGGGTCGCAGCCCTGCTCGCCGCCGGCGACGATGATCGTCGGGCAAAAGCAGTTGCGATCGAGCAGCGCGCGCGCGATCGTCGCCCGCACCGCTTCGCTCGTCAGCGGCACGTCCCCGTCGACGAGCTGCGTGCCGCGGATGGTCGCGCGCCGGATGTGGTCGATGCCCGCGACCATCGCCTCCTCGGTGTGGCGTACCGCCTGCCGGATCTTCTCGACCTCGTCGGGGAGCTTGATCGTGCGCTCGGGCACGAACGGCCCGGGCCGCCACTGCACGCCGAGCCCGTGGCCGCGCAGCACGTCGGCGAGGCCGACGGGGAAGCGCGCGGGAACCTCGAACGCGGTGATCCCGCGGTCGCGGGCCAGATAGAGCACGTGCAGCCCGATGCGCGAGACCGGCTCGGGGGGCGGTTCCGGGTGGTCCTTCTTGATGCGGTCGGTGATCTCCTCCAGCCGCACGACCTCGTCGATCCGTCTTCCGGCCCCGGCGAGCGGCCGCGCGCGGTCCACCTCCAGGTCGTTGAGGAAGAGCGTCCGCTTCCCCCCGGCCTCCAGCAGCAGGAAGGGGTCGCCCGCGAGGAACCCGGTCAGGTAGTAGAGGTCCGAGTCGGTCTCCGAGTCGGCGTAGAAGAGTCGGGCGGTCTGTCCCATAGAAGAACCTCCTCGATCCGGTCGAGCAGCAGCGCCGTCCACGACTCGAAGCTCGCGCGTTCTTGCCGGTGGAGGTCGAGAAGCTCGTGCAGCCCCACGAAGGAGCCGGTCATCCTATCCGCCTCGCGCACGCGCACCACGCCCGGCGGCGTCTCGACCACCGCGACGACCCCGACATGGACCGATCCGACGGGCGTCGTGTCGTCGTTCAGGAGGCCGACGATGCGCGCCTCCCAGCCGGCGGGCACGATCACCTCCTCGTCGATCTCGCGCCGCAGCGCCCGCAGCACCACATCCTCCCGGTCCACCGGATTGACGTGGCCCCCGACGCCGATCGAGCGCAGGCCGTGAAGACGCCTCTCCCCTCCCCGGCGCGAGCGCTCAAAGCAGAAGATCTCCTCCCCGCGCAGGAGCAGCGCGTAGGGGATGACCTGCTTCAACGACGGGTCCTCCTCGACCGGCCCCCGCTCGGCGAACCACCCGCACCGGTAGATGCACGGCAGCGCGTCGTCCAGGCCGCGCAGGAATCCGTGCGGGGCGCCTCCGGGGAAGAGCGCGTCCCGCGAAACCACATAGACCTGCTCGCTCATCGGCGCCGCGCTGGCCCGCCCTCGCGCGCCCCCTCCACGAATGCCCCGAGGCGCGCCTGGGACTGCGCCGCCTCGCCGTCGCCGAGCGCCTCGAGGCAGCGGGCGAGCGCGTGGTACCCCTGCGGATCGTGGGGGCGCGAGCGCACGTACCGCCTCAGGTCCTGCGCGGCCTCGCCCGGGTCTCCGCCTCCAAGGCGCGCGCGCCCGCGGAGGGCGAAGCCGCGCGGATCGTCCGGGCGCAGGCTCAGGAGCTTTTCCGCCAGGGCGAGCACCCGCGGGTAGTCCCCCCGGGCCAAGTGCGCGCGGGCGATCAGGTCGAGGCTCTCCTCCTCCGCGGCACCGCTGATCCCGGCACGGGTCGCGAGGGCGATCGCCCTCGGAATCCGCCCGAGCCGCAGGTAGGACTCGGCGAGGGAGAGCGTCAGGCCGGGGTGGCGCGGCAGCACCTTGAGCGCTCGACTGAGCAGCGAAACCGCCATCCCGGGCTCCCCCCCCGCGAGGGCCGCCTCCGCGAGCAGCGCATGGGGCATCGGATCCTGCGCGAACTCCCTGGCCGCCTCCTCCAGCACCGCGAGCCCGCGCGCTCGCGCCCCGGCGGCGAGCAGCGTGCGACCGAGCCCGCACCGGTAGTCCGCCGATCGCGGCTCCAGCCTCGAGGCGCGCCGGAAGCCCGCGGCAGCGCGCGCCTGCTGCCCCATGTCCGCGAGCAGGATGGCGCGCTGCGCGTGCGCCTCGGGGTCGTCGAAGGAGGCGCGCACCGCGGCGCGCATGGTCCCCCGCGCCCCCTCCGGATCGCCCTGCGCGAGCAGCGCGCGGGCGAGCGGGAGAGCGAGGCCGCAGTCCTCCGGATCGTCGCGCACCGCGCGGCGGAGGTGCTCGAGCCCCTCCTCCGGCAGGCCGTGCTCCCGGCAGATCACGCCCAGCCGGCAGCGCACGCGGGCCAGCAGCGGATCGACCTCCAGCGCGCGACGATAGGCCAGGAGCGCGCTCTGCCATTCGACGCGCAACTCGTGGACCTGCCCCAGGTCGCAGAGCGCAAGGGCATCGCGCGGATCGTCCTTCAGCAGCCGCTCCAGCCTGCGCCGCGACTCGTCCAGCCTGCCCTCGAGGCGGTCGCAGGAGGCGACCATGCGTTCGGCGTCGGGATAGCCTGGATCGAGCGCGAGCGCGCGCGTCCAGACCCTCCTCGCCGCCTCGATCTCCCCCGCCTCCAGGTGGAGGAACCCCACGTTGAAGTGCGCGTGGGGGCAGTCGGGATCGAGCCGGACCGACTTCCGGTAGCTGCAGAGCGCGCGCCTGGGCAGGCCCAAGGCCGTATAGCAGAGGATCAGGTTGTCGAGCGCCTCCTTCAGTGCCGGATCGAGGCGCAGGGCCCGGCGCAGGTGGCGCGTCGCGCGATCGAAGCGCAGGCGTCGGGCCGCGAGCACGCCGAGCCCGAGGTGCACCTCCGCGCGCTCGGGGTGGGCCCGCCGCGCCGCGCGGTAGTGGGCCATCGCCGCGGCGAAGTCCTCGCGATCGAGCGCGCAGTGGCCGAGGTAGAGGTGGACCTCCGCCGACGCGAAACCCAGCGCGAGCAGCGACCGCAGGGAGCGCTCCGCCTCCGCGACGCGCCCCTCGTGGAAGCGCTCCATCGCCCGCTCCAGCCGGACCTCGGGATCCTCGGACTCCATCACCATGGCCCGTCTACCTATCAGGGGGTCGGGACAAGTTTGGCTGCTCGAGAAATGGCGTGCGCGGCGCGGCCGGGGCCCGGCGAGGTCGCCGTCGAGCCGACCACGGGCGGGCGGCCTGCCCCCGGCCCCCCCAATCATCCCTGGTCCCCGGAAGCGGGCCCCGGGGAGCCCCCCTGCGGAAATTGGCCCCCTTCACTCCCCGGCTGGACTTTCCGATGTGCTGTGGTCCAATGCGTGGCTTGTCGGTCGCCGGTGCCATCCTGCGATCGACTGTGTCTTTATGGCCCCTTTCAAGGGAGCGATGGCACCGTGACGACCAGATCCATTCCTGCGACTCCCCCTCTTCCGGCCGGACCGGCGCAGGCTACCCTACCCCAGTCCAAGGCCCGCAACGGGCGAGGCGATGCCATGCAGATGCACCGCAACGTGGGCATCATGGCCCACATCGACGCCGGGAAGACCACGGTCACCGAGCGCATCCTGAAAGTCACCGGCCGCATCCACCGGATCGGCGAGGTCCACGACGGCGCCGCCACGATGGACTACATGGAGGAGGAGCGCGCCCGCGGCATCACGATCACCGCGGCCGCCGTCAACGTGCCGTGGCGCGACCACACGATCACGATCATCGACACGCCCGGCCACGTCGACTTCACGATCGAGGTGGAGCGCTCGATGCGCGTGCTCGACGGCGCGATCTGCGTCTTCGACGCGAGCGAGGGGGTGGAGCCGCAGTCCGAGACCGTCTGGCGGCAGGCGGAGCGCTACGGCGTGCCGCGCCTCTGCTTCATCAACAAGATGGACAAGCCGGGGGCGGACTTCCACAAGGCCGTCAAGAGCATCCGCGAGATGCTCGGCGCCCGGGCGGTCCCTGTGCAGCTCCCGATCGGCCGCGAGTCGTCGTTCTCCGGCATCGTCGATCTCGTCCGCATGCAGGCGTGGCACTACAAGTCGCTCGAGGAGCGGGTCGAGATCCCGATTCCGGGGGAGATGAGCGACGAGGTCGCGGTGGCCCGCACGGAGCTTCTCGAGGCGGTCAGCGAGCGCGACGAGGTGCTTCTCGAGAAGTACCTCGGCGGCGACGAGGTCACCGTCGAGGAGATCCAGCGCGTGCTGCGCGCCGCGGTCATCGCCAACGACGTGCAGCCGGTCTACTGCGGATCGGCGCTGAAGGACAAGGGCATCCAGCGGCTGCTCGACGGCGTCGTGGACTACCTGCCGTCGCCGCTCGACCTGCCCCCCACCAAGGCGACCGGGGAGAAGGGCGAGGCGGTGCTGCGCGAGGCGAGCCCCGACGCGCCGCTCTCGATGCTCGCCTTCAAGACGATCCACGACCGGACCGGCGACCTCACCTTCCTGCGCATCTACTCGGGCACGCTCAACCGCGGCGACGCGGTCTGGAACACGCGCAAGCACACGATGGAGCGCGTCGGGCGCCTCTGCATGATGAAGGCCGCCGACCGCGAGGCGGTGGACAAGGCGATCGCCGGCCAGATCGTCGCCGCGATCGGCCTCAAGGAGGCGACCACCGGGGACACGCTCTGCACGAAGGACGAGCCGATCCTCCTCGAGTCGATGGACTTCCCCGACGCCGTCATCTCGATGGCGATCGCGCCGAAGAACCGCGCCGACCGCGACAAGCTGGGCGAGGCGCTCGCGGCGCTCGGGCGCGAGGATCCGAGCTTCCGGCACTTCACCGACCCGGAGACGACGGAGACGGTCATCGCCGGCATGGGCGAACTCCACCTCGAGGTGATCACGAACCGCCTGAAGGGCGAGTTCAAGATGCCCGTCGATGTGGGCGCGCCGCGCGTCGCCTACCGCCAGCGCTTCCGGCGCGAGTGCGAGGTCGAGGGGCGCCACGTCAAGCAGTCGGGCGGCCGCGGCCAGTACGCGGTCGTCAACATGCGCTTCGGCGTCGGCACCACCAACGAGCTCGAGTACATCGACGGCATCGTCGGCGGCACGGTGCCCCGCGAGTACATCCCCGCGGTACGCAAGGGCATCGCCGCCTGCTGCGAGCGCGGCGGCAGGACGGGCTTCCCGTTCGTGCAGGTCAAGGCGGAGCTCTTCGACGGCAAGTTCCACGCGGTCGACTCCTCGGAGATGGCCTTCCAGGAGGCCGCCCGCCTCGCCTTCGAGGAGGCGGTCGCGCGCGGGGTCACGATCCTCGAGCCGATCATGCGCATCGCCGTGCAGATGCCGACCGACCACATGGGCGACATCATCGGCTCGCTGAACGCGCGCCGCGCCGAGATCGAGTCGATCGAGGAGGCGCGCGGCAACTTCTCGCAGGTGAAGGGGCGCGTGCCGCTGGCCGAGATGTTCAACTACGCGACCTACCTCCGAAGCATGACCGCCGGCCGCGGCACCTACGCGATGGAGCCGCTCACCTACGCGCCGGTGCCGGAGAGCATCGCCGAGACGGTCGTCAAGGAGGCGCTCGCCCGGCGCGAGAAGAAGTAGGGGGAAACCGCGCAGGGCCGCGGTTTCCTAAACCGCAGGTCGTCGGTGCGAATCCGGCCGGGGTCAGCTGCGCAACGCTGTAGATGCGTCAGCTACGACGTGCCTGCGGACTTGCGCTGCTCTCTCCCACGACATTCTGCACATCCTGTTCGAGTACTCGACACGCCCCCTGCTCCGGGGAGGGCCTCCTGTCACCCCTGTGGGTTCCGGAAATTCTGGCCGGTGAGTTCCGGAAATTCTGGCCGGTTCGG
>CAZMXP010000052.1:0-34402 GCA_964570285.1 uncultured Planctomycetaceae bacterium | reverse complement strand
GGGCGGCGCGGCCGGCGGCGGCGCGGCCGGCGGCGGCGCGGCGCGGGCGGCGCGGGACGAGGACCCCAACCGCATCGCCGGGGCGGACCTGCTGCTGCGCGGGGTCGTCGTGCGGGATGGCAGGCGCGTTCCGGGCGCGGCCGTCGCGGTGATCTGCGCCTTTCCCGTGGCGGGAGGGGTGCCGTCGTGGGTCACCGGCGAGTCGGGGCGGGTCGTCGCGTCGGCGGCGCGGATCGGATCGACCGTGGCGGACGACCAGGGCGCGTTCGCGGTCGTCATCGCGCGCCGGTCGCGGCTCGTCGTCGAGGCGCGGGCGAAGGGGCACGGCGCCGCGCGCAAGATGCTCTTCATGCCGGCCGAGGGCGACCCCGAGCCGATCGTGCTCGACCTCGGGCCGCCCTGCGCTCTCGCGGGACGCGTCGTCACGGAAGCGGGCGAACCGGTCGCCGGGGCGGCGATCACGCTCGGGACCTCGTCGTGGCGGAATCCAGGCTCCGTCGAGACCGCGACGAGCGACGGCGACGGGCGCTTCGGCTTCCCCGATCTCGCGGCGGGCAGCTACCTGCTGCGCACGGAGGCGAAGGGGTGGCCGCCGTCGGACATGTGGGTCAACCTGCCGCTGCAGAAGGAGATGCTCGTGCGGCTGCCGAAGGGCGGCGCGATCGTCGGCATCGTGCGCGATCAGGCGGGCGCGGGCGTCGCGGGCGCCCTCGTGCGCATCCACAGCGGCGACAGCTCGCGCGGGCTCGCCGGATGGTCGGAGGCGACCTGCGATGCCGCGGGCGGCTACCGCATCGCCGCGGCGATGCCGGGCTGGGTGATGGCGGCGGTCGTGCGCGCGCCGCCGTCGCTGGTGCGAAGCTCGGCGCAGGAGCAGATCGCGCTGCCGGTGGAGCGCATCCAGGCCGGGGCGGAGTTCCGCTACGAGATCGCGATCGAGCGCGGGATCGCGCTGCGCGGCGTCGCGGTCTCGCAGGCCACCGGGGGCGGCGTCGCGGAGGCGACGGTCACGCTGCTGCGCTGGAACGAGCAGTACCGCTCGTTCTTCGAGATCTCGGCGACGCGCTCCTGGCCCGACGGCCGTTTCGAGTTCACCGAGGTGCCCCCGGGCGGCTACTCCTTCGAAGCGAAGGCGCAGGCGCTCGCGCGCCTCGTACCGCGCAACGCGACCGGGCAGGGACCGCTCGTCCCCGACGTGCAGGCCGGACAGGAGCCGCCGCCAGAGACGCGCGTGACGATGGTCGCCGCGGGCCGCGTGACGGGGCAGGTCCTCGGCATCGCGCAGGAGGAGATCCAGAGGGCCGGCGTGCAGATCCAGGGCGGGCCGAATGCCACGAACGCGACGCTCGACGACGCGGCGCGCTTCGAGTTCGACGGCGTTCCCGAGGCCGCGGGCCTCTTCCTGCAGTCCTGGAACCCGCAGGCCAAGTCGGACCCCTTCGCGGTGCGGGCCGGCGAGACGGTGCGCGTCGACCTCGACGCGCGCGCGCGTCGCGGCTTCACCGGTCTCGTCGTCGACGGGGAGGGCAAGCCGCTCCCCGGTGCGCGCGTGCGGGCGCTGCTCCAGAACAACCTCGCGCAGGAGATCCGCAACGCGGTGAGCAACCCGGCCTGGGGCGGCGTCGCCACCGACGCCGAGGGCCGGTTCACGCTCGATCCGCCGGAGTGGCAGAGGCAGAACGCGGGCAAGCAGCCCTGGACGCTGCTCGCGACGTTGCGCGGCCACAGGAACGGGCTCGTCCCGGATCTCGTGCTGCCGGAGGGGGGGGATCTGAGCCACGAGGTGCGCATCGAACTGTCGAAGGGCGGTGTCGTCGGCGGCCGCGTCGAGTTCGCCGGCGGCGGGGGTGCGCCGGGCATCTACGTCAACGTCAACCCGCAGACCGAGAAGGACGCCGCGGTGGAGAGCCGCTCCGCGCTCAACGCCTACACCGACTTCGACGGGCGGTTCGAGGTCGAGGGGCTCGAGGAGGGCACCTACATCGCCTCGGCGTACCATGCCGACGCGCGCGCGGAGAGCGTAAAGGTCGAGGCGGGCGCCAAGGGGGTCAAACTCGTCCTCGTCGAGAAGGCCTCCCTCGAGGGCATCGTCGTGGACGACTCCGGCAAGCCGGTCCCGCAGTTCCAGATCAGCGCCCTCGTGCCGACCCCCTCGGGCGAGAGGCGCCACGGCGGCGGCGCCTCGGGGGGAGGCCGCTTCCGCATCGCCTACCTCGAGCCCGGCTCCTACGCCGTGGAAGTCTCGCCCGGCACGCAGCCCGGCGAGCCGCGCTTCGAGGTCACGCGCTCGCCGCCCGTCGCCACGGGCACCAACGATCTCGTGATCCGGGTCGGGCCCGGCCTCTCGATCCAGGGCCGCGTCACCGGACCGGATGGCGGGGGGGTCGGGGGGGCCGACGTCATCGCGTTGCCCGCCGCGCGGCCCCTCTCCCCGCGGGAGAGGCAGCAGGCGCAGTCGGCGCGTCGGCCCCATGTGCGCGCCGACTCGAATGGCGAGTTCCGCCTGAAGGGCCTCGACGCGGAGGAGGTCGAACTGCTCGTGATCGCCACCGGCTACGAGCCGGCCACGCGCATGGCGCGGCCCGGTCCCGACCGGCTCAAGATCGAGTTGTCCAGTGGCGAGACGATCGAAGGCCGGCTGCTCCTGCCGGACCGCAGTCCGGTCGCGAGCCAGTGGATCAACCTGCAACCGCTGGAGAAGGCGACCCAGGAGCAGGCGAGCGACTGGCAGACCCGCGGCGGCCAGACGATGAACTCCGTGGGGACCTGGCGCGCCACGAGCACGAGCACCGACGGGGACGGGCGCTTCGCGATCCGCGGCCTGCCGCGCGGCACCTACCGGCCGATGGTCTACCGGTCGGACGCGGTGATGCCCGATGTCACGCTGGCCACCGGCGCCGGGCCGCAGACGATCGTCCTGCTCGCGCCCGCGAGCCTGAAGGGCCGTCTCGTGGACGCGGCCTCCGGCGACGCGGCGCGCCCGCCCGCGGGCCAGCAGTGGTCGGTGAGCGCGCGACGGGGCGAACAATGGCTGCAGGGGGCGGTCGTCGAACCCGACGGGAGCTTCGAGATCCGGTCGCTGCCCCCGGGCCCCCTGACCATCCAGGTGTGGGCGCCGCCCTACCAGATGAGGACGATGGACGTCGACTCGGGCGGCGGCATCGTGACGGTGCCGCTGGCGCTGAATCCGGCGCCGCGGCCGCAGCGGTAGGCGCGGCCTACGGCTCGCGCGGGAGCACGGAGGCGAGCGCGATCGCGTCGCGGTTCACATGGAGCACCGCGTGACCTACCTTCTTGCCGCTTTGCAGGATCTCGGTGGCGTTCTCGAAGCGGACGAGGTGGGTCTTGAAGGTGATCCAGAAGTCGTTGGGGGACTCGGCGCCGGCGACGAACCCCGTGACCTCGGCGTTGCCCGTGGTCACGATGCGCAGCCAGATGCCCTCTTTCGCGTCTGCCAAGGGAGACCTCCCGGTCGAATTAGGCTGCATCCGGAGCCGCGAGTCAAGAGGCTCACCTCGCGGCGGCCGCGATCGGGAGCGGCGGCAGGTCTCGCGCGAGGCGGAATCCGACGTCGGGCTGGCACTCGTCGGCGCGCAGGCGATAGGTGACGAATCCGGCGCGGCGGACGTGACAGCGGAAGGAGCCGCCGACGACGAGATAGCGCAGGCGCTCGCCCTGCTTGCCGTTGGTCGTTTCGGTCCACTCGGCCGCGTTGCCGAGCAGGTCGGCGATGCCCCAGGGACTCTCCCCGCCCGCGAGGGCGCCGGGGTCGAGCAGCTCGCCGTATCCGCCCTCGCGCGAGTTGACGAGGCGCGCGTCGAAGCGGTCGCCCCACGGATAGCGGAAGCGCGCGTCGCCGCGCGCGGCCCGCTCCAGTTCGGGCGCGGTGGGCAGGCGCGCGCCCTGCCGCGCCGCGTAGGCGCGCGCGGACGCGAGCGTGACCATCGTCGCCGCGCGCCCCCGCTCCCCACGGACATCGGTGCTCTTCGAGAGAGAGCGGGCGAACTCGACCTCGGTCACCTCGTGGGTGGAGAGATAGAAGCCGCCCTCCATCGCGACGCGGCCGGGCTCCACGACGACGCGGCCCGGGATGAGGCGCATGCCGGCGGGGGCCAGGCGCCGGTAGTGCGCGACGACGATCCGCTTGATCGCGTGGCGCGCGTGCAGGCGCGTGCCCGGGTCGGTGTCGGCGACGAGCGGGAGCAGGCTGTCGATGGTGGCGGACGGGGCGGCGGCGGTCTCCCGCGGGAGGCACAGCAGCAAGCAGAGGAGCGCGCCACGGAGCAGAAGGGAGGGGGCCGCGGGGGGGGGCGGGAGGGGGCTCGTCGCTCGCACGACCGGCGCTAGGCGGGAAGCACGCCCCGAAGGCCAGTCCCGTAGCGGGAGGCGAGCTCGCGCTTGAGTGCGCCGTGCGCGCGGTTGAGGCGCGACTTCACGGTGCCGACCGAGCAGTCGAGGATCTCCGCCACCTCGGCGTACGCAAAGCCCTCCATGTAGCGCAGCACGATGACGATGCGCAGGCGCGGGGAGAGCGAGTCGAGCGCGGCGCGCACGTGCTGCTCGAGCTCGCGGGCCGCGAGGCGGTGCTCCGGCGGCGTCATCTCGTGCGCCCGCACCGGCGGCGCGCCGTCGAGGATCGCCGCCGTGGAGGTGGCGGCCGGGGAGCGGCGGCGGCGGCGCAGCCGATCGAGCGCGACGTTGACGGTGATGCGGTAGACCCAGGAGGCGAAGCTCGCGTTCGCGCGGAAGCGGTGGATCTTGCGGAAGAGAAGCACGAAGACGTCTTGCAGCACGTCGGAGGCCTCCTCGCGATGGCTCACGATCCGCAGCGCGACGTTGAAGACCCGGTCGCGGAAGCGCTCGTAGAGCACCCCCATCGCGGCCGACCGCGTGGAGCGGCGTTGCGCGAGCCGCACGATGTCGAGATCGGGATCCTGGCGCTCGGTCGCGTCGATCGCGTCGTCGGCTGTCCCTATCGGGTCGGGAGTGGCATGCGTCGCCTCAGCCGACGCGGATGCCCGGCCGGGAGCCGACGCGCCCACGGGGCCGAGCGAGGCAGTCGTCTCACCGGATGACGCGCCTGCCGCGGAGAGGCCGACCTTCGCGGTTCCCAAGTGCGGGAACGACCTGGGTTGAGCGGAGCTCTTGTCCGTACGCGGAATCCCAGGACCCTCGTCCATCTGAGAGATCATACGCCGGGGACTGCCAGATTACTGGGTTTCCATGTCCCGGCCATTTGGAACCTGAATCGGGCAGTTTCGGCCCCGTCGAGGCGACGGCGATTGAGACACGAACCGCGCCGATCCCGGCCAAGCTGCACCGATTAGCTGACGTTACGTGTTGTTCTGCAAGATGTTACGGGCAAGGAACCGCGGCCCCATCTAACTGCGAGCGTCGGCCACCGCTACACCTCTCGGCGGCAACGTTGCTACCAATGGGTTACGGCGGTGTATCCAGAACATGACCATGCCTGGATTAGTCGCAGGATTAGTCGCACTTTAGTCTCATTTCGATACCGTTTAGTCGCATTTGGCGCATTGAGCAGGCAGGCGTTTGTGGATATTTAGCTGCATATACATCTATCTCATCACTTCGGCTCATAAAGAACTTGGTTACAACTACTTACGGCGATAGACGATTTGCTCAACATGCGCAACCGTGTGGACACACTGTCTTGTTCTGGTGCAGAGCGGTGGACAACATGGGTGCAACGTGAAATCGGACCGCAAGAGGTTTTCCAGCCGCACCGCCATCGGCGAGTCACTGGAGCTTGCGGTCGTACCCAGGAATGGAGCAAGGAGAGAAGATATGAAGCTCGTTCGGAATTCCGTCCTCGCCCTGATGGTGCTCGCCTGCGCCGCGGTCCTCGCAGCCTCGGGCATCGAGGTCCTCAGCACCACCCCGACCGGCGACGGCATCGAGGTGCTCTCGTCGTCCACCGAGGCGCCCCCCGGAAGCTACGTCCAGGCCGTGATGAACCTCGGCGGCGGCGACCTCATCGTCAGCACCAGCCCCGTCAACCCGATCAACCGCCGTGCGACCAACCTGTTCCCCTCCAACCACGCCAACAACCGCCTCGACCTCCGCGGCCCCACGGGCGACCTGCTGGCGAGTGTGGGTGTCGGCGGCATTGCCGCGGGAATCGAGTTTGACTAGCAGTCATCGCCAACGCAGAGAACTCGGAGGGGGAGCGCGCGACGCTTTCGCGCATCCCCCTCTTCACTTTGGGGCGCCCTCCGCGTAGTCGACTCTCGGCAGGTATAGCGTAAACGTAGTGCCTGCCCCTTCGACGCTCTCGCCTCGAATCTCACCACCCATTCGCACAACAGTACTTCTGACAACCGCAAGTCCTAGTCCTGTCCCCTCTCGCCCCTTTGTAGTAAAGAACGGCTCGAACACGCGCGCAAGAACTGACGCGCTCATGCCACATCCCGAATCGCGCACGATCACCCGGGACTCTGCCGGCGACCGCCCGATCCCAACCATGCAGTGGAGAGTCCCACCCTGCGGCATCGCATCGCACGCGTTGCCGACTAGGTTCAAGAACACCTCACGCAACGCACCCACGCTCGCCCTGCACCAGCTCCGGCCGTCCACTTGACACGTGACGGCAATCTTCCTCTCAATCCCTCGCGTAGTCCGCGACAGTCGCGGCTCCATTAGCTCTAGCGCTTCAGTCAGTGTGGCCCCCACCTCCACCAATTCGGGAGCAGTTGTTGAGTGATCCCTGAAGCAGTCCTGGAGTTTTCCGAGCACCGTGACGCCCGCTGCAGCGGCACGTCGTATGGATCCGAGTCCCTTACTGTGGGCTGCCCCCCCGCTGCTCTGTTCAATCAGTTCGCAGCGCCCTAGGATTGCGGCCAACATGTTCTTCAGGTCGTGAGTTAGACCTCCCGTGATCTCACCCACTATCCGAGTCTTCTGCGTACGGAAGAGATGTAGTCGCGCATCCTCGGCTTCCTGCCTGCTCGCCTTATATGACGCCTCCGCATCGCCGATCATCTGGACGAGTCCCAGTAGTGTTGCGATGTCCTTGACGCGTGCACACTTCGCCTTCGTAAACAGCCCCGCTACGCCCTGATGGTCTGCGTAGAGCACGCCCCAGCGACGAGCCATTGCCCCCACAGGCACACACAGCACAGACCGCAATTCATGCTGCGAGACACTTCGATAGCTGGCCAGCGCCTCCTGCGTCAACGCGTCATCGTACAGTCGCGCGTCCCACTCTCGGAGCACGTTTGAGACAATCGTCCAAGAAACACCCGTCGCGTCAGCCGCCCCCCCGCTTGAACTAGCACCCACACACGCTCGTACTATTGGACCACCCTCATCGGACACGATTAGCGCAGCCCGTTGAGCGTTGGTTTCCGTCAGGACCCGCCGAAGTAGGTCCATGGTAGCGGCCTCGACACCCGGACAGGACTCTATCGCACCGCGCCATGATGCTTCGCGCTCAGGTTGCGCTGCCCTTTCGCTAGGCACGGCAGCGCACACCTGCTGCACCAGCCACGCTGTGCACCGCCCCCGAAACTCCGTTGATCGCCGCAGGCTCCAACTGGCGTGCAGCGATACTCCCCCCCAGAGCACTTCCTCAACGAAGCTCGCCGCGCGTCGCGCGAGGTCACTGCTAGAGGCACTGCGTCGACTGCGGTCTTCGCACTCGCGGAGTCTTTCCTGAAGTACCTCCATTAGCACCTTTGCTGTTGGAAAGTCGCCGCCCGCTACACTGGCACGCAACGCCAGCGCGGCAATACGCGCATGCTCGTCAGGATTTCCCTCTCGATAACAAGGACGCGACATTACTTCGACCACGTCACGGCCAGACAACATGTGACGCGCCGCCGTCGACCTACTCAGATGTAGCGTCACCCACTCAAGAGCACACCGTGTTGCTCCGGCAGTCTCGGCAATCCGCATGCAGCGTAACAATGAACACCTACCGACAACGCCTCCACGGTAGCGCGCACGCAGCAGCATCAACCATGCGCGAACGAGCCGCGAATCGCCGGGACAAGTCACCAGGGAACCGCCGCCCTCGCGCCCCGTCGACACTGCAACCCGAGTGACGCACATCTGCACAAATCGCCTATCGCCAGGTGACAGCCGCGAATCCCTCTCACACAGCAGTAGTTGTTCCAGTGCCCCCTCTCGCGCAAGCAGCTCAGCCCGCACATGCACGACACCCAAGGCCTCCTGGTCCTCCACTCCGGCCGGTTCGGCTGCGAGCTCATCCAACCCCCGCTGCGCGATACTATAGTGCCCGAGCTCCGTACGTATCTGGACACTTAGTAGCCTGCCGCGCAACGCAGCTCGCCTGTCGGGCGTCCTAGTCAGCACTACCCGTAGACGCCGCAACGCATCCCGAGCATCGTTCAACTGCCCCGTCCCATAGTACGCGTACGCCAGATTGAGCAGGCTAAGCGCATAGTGTCGGTCCAATCCATTTCTGAGTGAGATCATCCTAACTCTTTGTAGGGTCCCTATTGCCTGAGACGGCAACTGCGCGTCTGCTTGAGCCACTGAGAGATTGTTCAGGCTCACTACCAATCCTCGCTCGTCGTCTAGCCCCTCGCGCATGGCCACGCACTCGCTCAGAATCCTGACAGAGTGTCTCGCCTGCCTTGCCCCGATGAGTGCCACACCCGCATTGTTTAGACTGGCCGCCCTGCGGCTCTGGTCCCCACTAAGCGAGGATAGGGCCGCCTCCCGCCTAGCACACAGTGCTGCCCGCGCATAGCACTGCTGCCTAACCAGGAGGCGGAAACGAACTCGAATCGCTCGCTGCAAAATGCAAGCCCTCCGATAATGTCTCTTGGCGGTCGTGCGCGGATCCGTACTCCTCTTACCATCATGGGTACGCACCGAGCGCGGTCCGTGAATTGCCGCGCGACCTCTAAGGGCGCGATATACTTCCCACCCCAATTCGTTCTCCCCGCGCTCAACAGCCAAGCAGCCGTACTCTTCTGCGAGCGACGACCAGATGACGCAGCATCCCGCGTTGCATGCATCATGCGCCTGCCTAATCATGCTCCATGCCCCATCCTGTTGACGCCCTCTCACCATGCAGCGAGCACAGATCCAATGGGCAATCGCGAGCCAACTAGCCGATCGCACATGCGCTAGAGCCTTATGGAGATCCTGTGTCGCGTCTGCCCTGCCCTGCTCACATCTCGCAATGGCCACGAGGACACTGAGCCTAAGTCGCAACGTGTCATCGCTGCAGTGGGCACAACAAGCAGTGAGAAGGCTATCAGTATCTCCATATAGACCAGCTCTCCAGAGTAGCATGACAGCTCGATAGATGTGCCAGCGCCACGGCGTCAACAACGCACTGCTCAGCGATACACATCGCAGAAGCGCACGCTGGTCATCCACCGAGTCGCTGCGCCATCGCGACCGGAGAGCCTCTAGACACGCCTTTCCTACGAGTTCCCGTGACGCACTATCAATGCCGTAGAGGATTCGTAACCCCCCCCGTACATCGTTCACTCTGAGTGGCGCATCGGATGTAGCATCGCATGGGCGAAGCCACTCTGGGAGTGCTAGCTCGGCCGGCTCTACGGTCGCCAGCAAGCGAACGACTCTCGCGCACTCCGCACGAGCCAGCGGAAGGTCTAGGACTGCAAATGCTGCTCGCTGCAGCGCATCACTCAGCTGCCCAGTCACCTCCCGACTAGGCTGGTAACACACTCCAGCAGCGGGACACTTCCCCGCGACATGCCCCGCATCTCGGAACGCTCCTTGGGAAGCCCTCGAGGGCTGTTCCCCATGCTCGCGCAGTGCCTGAATCAGCAATGCCGGCATCCCACCGCAACCCCTGTGCAGTTCGCGAAGCACGGGGGTGGATACCGTGCTCCTACCCACAGCCGCATCGCACAATTGCCTCGTCTCGTCGAGCGTTAGCGGTTCTAGCGTGCAGTCCATAACCCTCGCGGTACTCCAACAGTCCCATCTGCCACGTCGGTCACCGAGTGTTCTCCCTCCTATCACGAGGGTCAGGCTTCCAGCGCAGGCGTCTCCGTTCTCCACGCGTGCACCCTGCTGACGACTCAATCGCTCCACGAACCCCCTGTCAGCCTCGTCGGCTGCATCCCAATCGTCTACTAGCACACAGACGTGCCTCACCGCGCAGTACAAGTAGAACGCGTCGAGAGTCCGACTAGGGGAATGCGACGATCGGCTGCCGCCTGTCCGCCCTACGCCTCGGGTTGCATCACTGCGCAGGGTAGGCAACACAGACTCGAGTTGCGCCAGCATGCTCTTCCCCGCTCGTGACTCTGGCAGGAGCGCGATCGTTTCCACGCTGTGTGCTCCTAGACCGTCTTGCAGTTCGCGAAGGAAACTACTCATGCCGCAACCACTGGCCCCCAACACTCTGATCACGCTCACGGAGGAAGTGCTGTTGCTGCTCTCCACAAACTCCTGGCACGCCCGCATGGGCCCCTCACGGCCCAGCAACGGCCAGTCCCGCGCCCCCACTGAGGGAGCCCCAACTAGGTGTGGTTGAGACCTCGTGAACACCTCTAGCGCGGCGCACACCGCATGGTGACTCGCGGGACGATGAGCAACTTCTGGATCGAGCAATGAGCGAATCAGGCTCGCCATACGTTCACTGACATTGTGCTCAAGGAGATCAGGGTTCCCAAACGCTAGCGCACGTTGCCTCGCCACGATGTCAGTCAGGGAGGATCCGGTGAACGGCAAGACTCCCGTAGCGAGAGTGTACAACGTAGCCCCTAAGGCATACAAATCAGTTGCTGGTCCCGGCGCCACGCCTTCGAACTGCTCCGGTGGGGCGAATGACAGTGACACGTCAGGACGGAGCACATACTCGTGTGGCCTTGTAGCTCTTAGACTCGGGAAGAGATCGATAAGCATGCACTCGGACAAGTGGTCAAAGTCTCCTCCGTATGAGCGTTTGACAACCACGTTCTGAGGCTTGAGGTCGCCATGCGTGAGGCCGCGGCAGTGCAATTCTCCGAGGGCAACTGCAAGTTGACATCCAATTGCGGCCAGAGTAGATTCACTCCGTGGTCTTACGAGTTCATCAAGTGTATGCCCGTCAATGTAGGGCCGCACGTAGTAACCCCACTGTGTTCCATCACCTACGCTCACTACGCCGCTCGCATGAGGCGTGGCCAGTAACCTGTGCTGTGCAGCCTTCAGCGCGTCCACGGCGGCCTCGAACGCTTCCGCACAATCCGACACTGCCCCAGGCGGCATTGGGTGGAGCAATAGCAGTTTGAGCACGCACAGCCCCCCCTGCACCCCTCCATCATGCACGCGCGCCGTGATAGAGTGGCGTGCTTCGGTGAGTATCTGCAGGCATGAGTACCGTGACGGTATGCAAGAGAGCACTTCGTGGGCCTGCCTCATTCCTACCGCTACGTATCGACATGAGGAGGCAGCGAGATGTACGCACTCATCGGCGAGCTGAGCAATGCCCGGCGAGAGCGTGGGCCGCAGCCCCCTAACTACTTGTATCACATGACCTTAGGTTACCCCAGACTGCCCCTCGGGGGCGTCGGCGAACATGTAGCGCGTGCCTCTCGCTGCACCGTACCGCCGAAGCGCGGAGAGTCCGCACAGCCGGGACAAGAATCTTTGCGCCGAGCGCCGGGACATCTTCATGGCGGCACACACGTCGTTCACCGTAAACGCCTGCCCCCTATCGAGAGCAGCTTCTAGCCGTTCGATCTCTTGTGGGCCAGGCAGTAGCGGCCACTGCCTGCCGCCAATCAACGCTGTGTGCCTCGCCGGACTGTGTGCCAGAGCGCCGGCATCGATAACTGACGTCTTCGAGTGTGCGCTGGCCACTCGTAGCGCCGCAAGGAGTTCCCGAACGTTTCCCGGCCACGGATTCTGATCTATGAACGCGAATGCACAGTCACCTATCGTCGCGCCGTGGCGACGAGCCCATCGGCGAGCGATCTCAACGGCATCTCCGGGTCTCTCACGTAGGGGCGGGATCGCGATTGTCAACGTGCTGATCCGATAGTACAGGTCCGATCGAAACGCACCTGCGCCTATCAGGCTCGGTAGTGTAGGCGGCCCACTCGACAGTAGCCGAAAGTCCGACCAGGTACTGTGCGAACTACCGACAGACCGATACTCGCCGGATTCAATGACCCTGAGCAGTGTGCATTGAACGCGCAAGGGCAGGCTCGCGATTTCGTCAAGTAGCAGCGTGGAGTGATGCGCCTGCGCGAATAGACCGTCGTGCGACGCTGTCGCTCCAGTAAACGATCCCTTCACGTGCCCAAAGAGAACGGACTCCAGAAGGGATTCGACACAGGATGCGGGGTCCAGGACGGTGATAGCGCTTCTGCCCCGACGCGACTTGGCGTGAATCGCGCGTGCAACCAGCTCCTTCCCCGTCCCCGTCTCACCGAGGATAAGCACCGGATGGTCGCATGCAGCTGCGATCTCGATCATCTCCCTGATCTCCGTTGCTGCCGGAGACGTGCCTGTGAATTCGAGTGGAGACCGCCCCACCTGGCGTGCACGCCGAAGCACAAGGGGGGCCGACTGCTCACGGTGAACGAGCTCGCCGTGCGGTGACCCCCGGCGCACTTCCATCGTTCCCCGAGATGAGCCGCGCGCCTTGAGTTCAAGGCATCCTCGCGAGTCCACCGTGATGCTACTGAGCACGGGACCGGAGACCTCCTTGTGGGACGGCCTAGACCAAGTGTATGCTAACACGCCAAGCGGAGTGTCGAGCCCGCGTTCGCCCTCGTGATGCAGCAGCCTAGTCAACTGAGAGAACACCGCAGCATCATCAAACCATCGTTGGTTCACGCGTTGCGCCAATCGTCGGCGTGATAGCCCCGCGCCGCGCGCGATCATGAGCGCCACCCGGTTGTCACCCCTGGCTCTCTCGACCAGTGCCGCACACGTTCGCTCATCTACGACTCCTTTCAGACTCTCGACACCGCTTCCGGCAGCACAATCGATGGGCGCTGCTGGCATCAGGCCACCAAGAGTTCCTCGGAGTTGTTCAGATATGCTAGCAAAGAGGCGTGGCGCGTGCCTCCTCAACATCGACATTAGACTTGTTCCGACGGATTGAAGCCCAGGATCAACGTAGCGCTTGAGGCAGACGATCCAGGTCAGCAGATTGTCCCCCGACACACTTGAGGATGACCGTGCATGCTGCTCGAGGCCCAAGATGAGCCACTCTAGATTGTGCATCAGCGCGTCAGTCTCGTAGCTAAGTGCTAGCACCGGCCCGCTATCGTGGGACACCAGCGCGCGGATCGTCTTCGTTACCGAACCTGCGCCGTGAGTCCCTTGCTCGCGGTCCGCGGCACTCAATGACAGCGCCTGAAGCCTGTCGCATTTGATAGCTGAGATGATGGCAGAGCTCCTCATTGTCCATTGAGGCCCATGGGCAGCCCCACGGAAGACGTGAGCGGCGGTCCAGTACTCGTCTGACGCTAGAGCAAACTGTCTTCGAATCACGGCCTCGGTCCCAGCAACGAAGTGACGCAAGAACGTGCCTTCGCGCGATGGCAACAGGCCACCCGTGAGGGAGAGTGAAGCACGAAGGGCCGCGATGTCGCGGCCATCCAAAAGCTTTCGCGCAAACAAGGCCCTGAGGAGGAGGTGAAAGGCCGAGTTGACAGCCGATCGTTCGGCCGCGCCTCTGCCCAAACGCATGGCATCCCGCGCACCGACGAGATCACCGGCAGTCAAGAGCACTAGGCCCAATGCAGTGGCGCTATGTCCGTATGTACTAATCGAATGGCCGGCAGCCTGACGCGCAAGAAAGAGCCGAGCTGCGCTCAAGCGCCACGTTCTTCCACACGACATCACCTGCAGGGTGCTTGATACTCTTTGCCGCAACTGTTCCTGAGCGCAGCTGGGCAGTAGGAGCACCAAGTCGTCCGCCGAGTGTCTGAGCAGGAGCCTTAGTCCGCGGGTCGCCATTGTTTGGAACATGCAGGCCAGTTGCGCGTGTGCGTCGCGGGGATTTCCGGTGGCACCAATCAGCGTGAGTGTCAGAGAGAGAGCGGGTTGCTCATTCGTAGGCGAATCACAAGCAACACCGCCTAGGATCTCAGCGTACATTGCGGTCGCCTGGCAGTACGCTGGAACCATCACGGCATTCGGCACACCAAGCGTGCTGGCCGGGCGATGGCCCGTCGGAAGCGTGAGTGCCTCCCGACGCAAGTGTGCGTGGACGTGCGTCGAAACCCTCAGGTGCATCACTGTCGCAAGCTTGAAGAGGGAGTCACCGTGTGGCGAAGCAATCCTTCCACGACCGGGGCTCTGAAACAGAGACTCAAACACCCCCTCCACCACCTCAAACCGCTCCAGGATCTCCTTGTCGGTCATGAGGCGGATGCGGGCGAAGAGGTCGGCGAGGATGCAGACGGTGTCGAGGAGGGCGGGGTCGATCGTCGGGGCGGACAGCGTCGCCCAGAAGCCCTCGGGCAGGGTCTGGTCGAGGTGGGTGCGGCCCGTGCACAGGATGTGGGTCAGCGTGCCGTAGAGGTCGGCCTCGCCGCGGTGCGGCACCCGTGCGAGCACCTGGATCAGGTGTTTCGCGCGCGCGTAGTTCCGCTGGTGCGCGTGCCAGGCGATCCAGGAGGCGATCGTGGCGGCGCGGAGCCGCGGCTGGCGCCGGGTGCGGGCTGACGGCTCGTCCATCCGGTGGGGCGTCGGCGCATGGCGGTCGCTCTGGCCCGGGGTGGCGGCGCTGGCGGCGTGGCCTCCTGTCGCGTCCGCGCTGGCGCGGTCGTCGCGGTCGGGCGATCGGGGGGCTGAACCCGGGGCCGAAGCCGGGGCAGGTGCGGCGGCGGGCGCAGTGGCGGAGACGAGGACGGGGACGGCATGGGGCGCGCCTGGGGCCGAACCGCGTGAGGCGCGCGCGCCCTCCGCAATCGTCACACCGGCGTCCGGCGACTCCGTCTCGGGTCGGGTGGTCCCTCCACGGAGGCGCTCAGGACTCGCCGCGATCTCGGGGGAGCCCCCCCCCGCGGCCCCCCCGCTTGCGTTCGGCGAGGCGCCTTCGTCGCACGTGCAGGGGCCTGGTTCCCCTCTCATTTCCTCGTGCGGCGGCGGGTCCACGAGCTGCCCGAGCCTCCCGTCGAGATCCTCGAGCAGGTCCAGGGGCACGACCGCGTCGTCGGCGTGGCCCATGCGGCCAAGGCACGCGAGCGCGCGCAGCGGCTCTCCGAGCCGGAACGCGAGCGAGGCCATCGCCGCATGCACGTGGCCGTGCCCGCGGCCGCCGTGGGCGCGTCGCCTCAGTCGCGCGAGGAGCCCCCGCAGGACGCGTTCGGGAGGAGGGGGCAGCCCGTCGAGGTGCGCGGGGTTGGCGGCGAAGACCGTCCGCCCGTACTCGATGCGCCGGCGCAGGAGGTCCGCTTGGGCGAGCTCCTCGGCGCGCCCGACGGCGCTCGTGCCGAAGAGCAGCGCGAGGTCGCGTGCCTCGAGCGCGAGAGGGGAGGCGCCCAGCGCCGCGAGCAGGTGCTCGTCCTCCGCGGAGAGGCGCGCGCGCGCGCGGACGTTGCGGCGGCGCTCGTCCGGGCTGTCCCGGTCTTCCGACCTCACGCAGAGCACGTTGCCGAGCGAGGCGTAGCGCTCGAACATCCTGACGAGGCCGCCCTGCCGCTCCGGCGTCGTCACCAGCACGAAGTAGAGGCGCGCGTCGCGGGAGAGCATGCGCGCCTTCCACGCGCGGTGCGCGTCGAGCCAGTGGCTGAGCATGTTCATCGCCGCCGCGCTGACACACTGCGCCTCCTCGATGAACAGGAGCAGCCCCTCCTGCGCGGACGCGCTGCGCACGCGGCGGCGCACGCGGTCGGTCGCGATGAGCCAGCGCTCGCCCGAGGTCAGCGGGATCGACATGCCCGCGGCACGCGGCCTCCTGCCGAGCGCGGGACGGCCGCCGTTCCCCGACCGCGCGAAGAGCATCGAATCCGCGCCGGCGATCGCGTCGCCGACGCCGTACGCGATGCCGTCCGGCACGAGAACCGAGGGCCGTCCCGAGACGAAGACAAACCGCCACCGGGCGGCCTCGCACCACTCCCGGTAGTCCGCCGCGAGGCCCGGCCAGCGCGACGGCGGCACGCCCACCACGGCCGCCCCCGTGTGCGGGATCTCGTGCAGCCCGATCTCGTCGGTCAGTCCGAGCGCGCGCGAGTACCGCGAGTAGTCCCACTCGACGGCGTCGTCACCGAAGGGGCAGACCTCTTGCCTCGTACCGGCAATGAAGTGCTCACGCAGGGCGTCTCCATCCAACTCTCGCCTCCCGCCCCACTGTCTTCCCAAGGCTTAGCAAGTGGCGCGCCGCCGCGCGAGAGAAATCCGGAGGCGCCCAAACCCCTTGCCGGGACCGGACTTGCGCGATCGCGCCACGAACCGCGCCACCGGGGCCCGCAGGTTATTCACAATCCCGCCAGCGGAGGTGCTCTCCCGGCGCGTAGACTCGCAGGCCCATGGACTCCCCTCCGGTCGGTTCGCTGGTCGTGCCCTCGCCCGACTACCGGCAGTCGATGAGAACCGGCGAAGGCGCGGCCATCCTGCTCGCGCTGAGGCGCGGCAGCGGCAACCTCTACTACCCCGGCACCGACCGCCGCTACTGGGTGCCGATGCGGGACGTGCGCCCCATCCCGCCCGAGGCCGTCCCGGAAGCGAGCCTCGAGCGCCTGCTCTCCGGGCTCTTCCTCTCCCTCGACGCGGAGGAGTGCGTGATCCACGGCGCAGGCCAAGGCTCCCTCGAGGTCACCGTGGACCACCCCGGCCTCACCCGCGACGGACTCAGGGCGCTCGAGGCGAGGCTCGGGTCCCGCCTCGCGGACTTCGCCTGCGAACCCGGCTCGATGCGCGTCGCGACGCTCCGCCTCTCGCTCGTCTCCTTGCCCGCGGCCGCCGACACAGGTACATAAGGAGCGCCGCGCATGCCCCTCCTCAGACTCATCCCCCTCGTCCGCCGCGCCGGCGGCACCCTCGCCGCCGAACTCCTCCCCTCGTTCGCCCGGGGCGGCGCGAGTTCGCTGCCGCCGGTGCGCACCATCGTCCTCGTCGTGCTCGCGGGCATCGTCCTGCCGTTCCTCGTCCCCGTCGACGCGCGCCCGGCCTCCATGTCGACCGGACTCGCGACGCAGCGCCTCGCCAAGTTCGCCGCGAGCGGCGCCGCGGTCCCGGCCCTCGCGCCCGAGGGCGCGCTCGTCTTCGACCTGCCGGCGTTCCGCTGGCCCGCCGTGGAGGGCGCGGCGACCTACGGCTTCCGGCTCTACCGCGGCGACACGCTCTGGATCGGCAGCGACGTCCTGCGCGAACCGCGCTACCGCCTCCGGCCTCCCGGCCGCTTGGAAGGGGGCTCGGGGGACGGAAGGCCCTACCGCTACGAGATCCGCGCCTACGATGCCACGGGGCGGTCGCTGCGCTGGGGCGAGTCGGACCGTCTGGAAGGCGGCTTCACGATGCGGGAGCTCGCCGAGGAGGATGCGCTCGCGCTGCAGGCGCTGCGGCGCGACCTCCCGGCCGGCGAGGCGGCGTTCGTGGCGGCGGGGCTCTGCGCCGCGAAGGGGTCCGCCTGCGATGTCGCGGCGGCGCTGGAGGCCTATCTCGACGTGGCGCCGCCGGGCGACGCCTCCGCCGCGTTCGCAGCCGGACTGCTGACGATGCTCGGCTGGCGCTGACGCTCCCGGTCGCGCCCCGTCGCCTATACTGGATTCGCGTGGGAGCGTCCGCACCGCGATCCGTTGCAGGCCCGGCACGGCGGGTCCTGTTGCTCGCGCTTCTTGCCGCGGGATGCGGGGGGGGCGGCGGGGGGCCGCCGACCGGCGGGCCGGTCCCCGTCCCGGACACGGTGCGCACCGTCACCGGTCGCGTCAGCTACCACGCGATGGGCCCCGACCTGAGCCGGCGCCTGCCCGACGGGCGGATGCCGATCGCGAAGGGCTTCCTGCTCACGACCAATCCCGGGAGGGCGCCGTTCGTGCCCGTCGAGATCCTCCGTCCCGACGGCACCCTGCTCGGGACCGGGACCACGGACGCGGCGGGCAACTACTCCGTGTTCGTGAACTTCGGGCAGAATCCCGCGACCGCGGTCATCCTGCGCCTCGAGGCGCGCCTCGATCTCGGCGGCAGCGCCGCGCGCGTCTTCGCCGACGAGGCGTCGCCGCTCCCCTACCGCCACCAGGTCGGGCCGGCGGGAAACCCCGCCGACAGCACGATGCGCGTCGACCTCACGGTGACGCGCGAGGCGGGGGGCGCCGCGTACGCGATCACCGATGCGCTGCGCGAGGGGTTCTACGCGGGCCACAGCGGCATCGGCCCGCTCCCCGATCTCGACATCTACTGGAAGCCGGGCAACGGCGCCGTCTCGCACTTCCGCGCGGAGGGCAATCGCGGGAAGCTGACGGTCGCGGGGGGCATCGCCGGAGACCTCGCGTCCAACACCGACTGCTGGGATCCGCCCCAGCTGACGCGCCTGCTCGGCCTCTACTTCCTCGCGTTCTTCTATCTCGAGACGTCGCCTCCCGGCGAGGCGAACGAGGCGCTGCTCGTCCCGAGCGCGGCGTGGCGCGAGGGGTTTCTCGACTGGTGGGCGTGCCAGGGACGCAAGGACCGCACCTTCTGGGACACCGAGGGGCAGGAGGCGGAGGGGCGCATCGTCCGCTTCTACGACATCGAGTCCTTCTTCGACCCCGCGCTGGGATCGCTCGGCCCCGGCGACCCCAACGTCTACCAGGACCCCTCGCTCGTCGGCATCGGCTCGCGCTTCACGATCGCCGAGCTGCTCTGGGACATCCACGACGCCGACCCCTTCGGCACCGACGCGGACGGCGTCGTCTTCTCGTTCACGCTGACGAGCCAGGCGCTCGCGAAGCCGCGCAGGGGGAGCAGCTACCCCTACCTTTTCACGCTCTTCGACCAGTACATCGCCGACCTCTCGCTCAACGCGGTGCGCATCGACCTGCTGACGCAGTTCCCCGAGGACCAGGGCATCGCCTACCCGGCGACGGAGGCGAACGGCCTCCGCTGGCCGCGGCAGTTCGCGCCCGACGGCGCGCCGGGCACCGCCGTGTCGCCCCCCTTCACGAAGACGCTCGCGGATCTCGTCGACACGCTCACGCCGGTGCCGCTGAACCAGGAGATCGGCCTCCTGTCCCAGCGCTACTTCCTCGTCGAGCTGGCCGCGGACGCGGACCTGACCGCGACGCTGACGACGGGGGGCGTGCTGCGCGTCGACATCCTCGACCTCGCCAACACGCTGCTCGCCACGGGAGTCTCCGTCGCGAGCGCGCAGGACCTCGCCGCGGGCCGCTACATCGTGCGCGTGCGCAGCGCGAGCGACCCGCAGTCGGCACCCTTCGACCTCCGGGTGGATGTCACGGGGCCCTAGGGGGGTTCATGGGCCGGCTTCTCGAAGGGGACCTCGCGATCGGCCACCTGCTCAGGCGCGCAGGGTTCGGACCGTCGCCGCGCGACCTCGGGAGCTGGCGCGCGCTGGGCTACACCGAGGCCGTGCTGAGGCTCGTCGACGGCCTCGGCGGCGCCGCCCCCCCCGACCCCCCCGGCTTCGACCCCTACCTGCCGGGCGCCATCCAGCAGACCTGGCTCGAACGCATGGCCTCGGGAGCCTCGCCGCTCGCGGAGAAGCTCGCGCTCTTCTGGCACGGCCACTTCGCCACCTCCGACGCCAAGATCCAGGAGCCCTTCCTGATGTGGCGGCAGTACGGGCTCTTCCGCGCGCTCGGGGCCGGGCGCTTCTCCGACCTCGTCGTCGCGGTCGGGCGCGACGTCGCGATGATCCGCTGGCTCGACGGCAACGCGAACCGCAAGGGCGCGCCGAACGAGAACTACGCCCGCGAGCTGCAGGAGCTCTTCACGCTCGGCATCGGCCACTACACCGAGAACGACATCCGCGAGATCGCGCGCGCGTTCACCGGCTGCGGCAGCCGCCACCACGACTTCGTCTTCACCGAGGCCTTCCACGACGGCGGCACGAAGACGATCCACGGCCGGACCGGGGAGTTCGGGCCCGACGACGTCGGGCGCCTGCTCGCCGCGCTGCCCGCCTGCCACCTCTTCCTCGCGCGCAAGCTGCTCGCCTTCTTCTCGCACGAGTCCCCGACCGACGCGGAGGTGCGCGACCTCGCGGAGGTGCTCGACCGCACCGAGGGCGACATCCGCTCGGCGCTGCTCGTGATCTTCCTCTCGCCCGCCTTCCGCGCGCCCGAGCGCCACCGCGCGCTGGTGAAGAGCCCGGTCGAGTTCGTCGTCGGCGCGCTGCGCGCGGTGGGCGAGAGCGCGGTGCCGCTCTGGGCGCACGGCGCGCTCGAGCGCATGGGCCAGATCCTCTTCCGCCCGCCGTCGGTGAAGGGCTGGCCCTCCGGCGCGGGGTGGCTCAACAGCGCGGCGATGGTCGAGCGCGTGAAGACGGCGCACCGCCTCGCCGCCGCGCATCCCGCGGCCTCCGCGACGATCCTCGCGATGGCCTTCGACGGCGCGCCGCCGCCGGGGATCGCCGCGCCGTCCATCGCGCTCGCGCTCGCCTCCCCGGAGTACCAGCTCAACTAGGAGTCCACGATGAAGCTCGACCGCCGCCGCTTCCTTAAGGGGGGCCTCGCCCTCGGTTCGATGCTGCTGCTGCCGCGACCCGGGTGGGCGGAGGGGGCCGTGAAGGCGCCCGGCTCGCGCACCCTCGTGCTGCTGCACCTGAACGGCGGCAACGACGGCCTCAACACGGTGATCCCCTACAAGGACCCGCTCTACCGGATCCTGCGCCCCGGCCTCGGCGTCGACGCGGGTCAGGTGCGCAAGATCCACGCCGACTACGGGCTGCATCCCGCGCTCGCCGGCTTCGAGCAGCTATGGGCGCGCGAGCGCCTCGCGGTGATCAACGGCATCGGCTATCCGAACCCCGATTACAGCCACTTCCGCGCGACGGAGATCTACTACACCGCCGAGCCGGCGAAGAGCCCGACCGACGGGTGGCTCGGCCGCGCGATCGACCGCCGCCCCGCGGAGAAGCCGCTGCGCGCGATCGCCCTCGGCCGCGAGAAGCCGCTCTCGCTGCAGGCGGCGTCGCCGGGCATCGTCACGCTGACCGACTTCGCGCAGTTCCGCCTTCCGGAGGGCGCGAAGGAGTCGGTCGCGCTCTACTCGGCGCTGGCCGAGGATCAGGGGGTCCGGGGGCAGGTCGCGCGCCGCGCGCTCGAGGCGTTCAAGGTGGCCGAGCGGATCGCCGCGCTCCGTCCCGCGGGCGGCGGCTTCTACGGCCCCCTCGGCAGCGACCTCGGAAAGGCGCTCGCCCTGCTGAAGGGCGACCTCGACCTCGAGGTGATCCACCTCTCGCTCGGCGGCTTCGACACCCACGCGAGCCAGGCGGGGGCGCACAGCGGCCTGCTCGGGCAGGTCGGCAACAACCTGCGCGCCTTCGAGGAGGAGATCGAGAAGGCGGGGCTCTCCGACCGCGTGCTGACCTGCGTCTTCAGCGAGTTCGGAAGGCGGCCCGCCGAGAACCTGAGCGGCGGCACCGACCACGGGAGCGCCTACCCGGCCTTCCTGATCGGCAAGCTCGCGCGGCCCGGCATGCACGGCGCCTATCCGTCGCTCGCCGATCTCGACAACGGCAACTTCCGCTTCACGACCGACTTCCGCCGCCTCTACGCGGCGCTGCTGAAGGACTTCCTCGGCATCGACCCGGGGCCGGTCGTCGGCGACTTCGCGCCGCTGGAGGTGGTCGCGTGAGGGGGCTTGCGATCCTGCTGCTGGCCGCGTCGGCCGCGGCGCAGGAGATCGACCGCTTCGCGATCGAGATCATGCCGGGGCTCACGCCGGAACAGCGCGAGCCGCTTTACCGGGCCGTCGGCAAGCCGGCCGAGATGGAGAAGGCGCTCGCGGCCCTCGATCCCGCCGACGCCGCGCGTCTGCGCGCGATGCCGCGCGGCGAACTGCGCGAGGAGCGCTACAACCACGGCGTCGTCCTCGAGGTCGAGGACCTCACCGCGGCGCAGCGCGACCTGCTCGAGCGGGCGGTCGCCGCGACCGACGCCGCGATGCGCGCGCTGCTCGTGCAGCGGCGGCGCATCGGGCCCGCGCTGGACGACGAGATGCGCCCGCGCCTCGTGGGGAGCCTCGACCGCCAGCGCTACGAGACCGAGCAGCGCTTCTGGAACGTCGTCTACTTCGTGCTCACGCCCGCGCAGACGCGCTGGGCGCGCGAGCGCCTCTCGCCGCGCTACCGCCCCGTCCGCGAGCCGGAACAGCAGCTCTACGTGCTCTCGGGCATCACGCCCAGCCAGGCGACGCGCGTAAGGGCGATCTTCGCCGAGTTCGAGTCGGAGAAGGCGGCCGACGACGCGGCGACGCTCGCGGTCCGGGCGCGGCTGCAGGACAAGACGCTCGCGCCGGCCGAGCGGCAGTCGCTGCAGCGGGAGGCCGCCGAGGCGGGCGCGCGGCTGGCGCGCCTCGCGGAGGGGCTGCGCGGGAGCATCTACGCGATCCTGACGCCGGAGCAGGTCGCGGAGTTCGAGTCGGGGCCGCTCGTGCTCGGCATGGGCCAGCGGGGACAGCCCGCGTCGCGCCTGCTCGGCGCGGTGCCGCTCTCCCCCGAGCAGGCCGCGCGGCTCGCGGAGCTGCAGAAGGAGTTCGAGCGCGAGCAGGCGGCCATCCAGAAGGGGATGAGCGGGGAGTACAACGCGATGATGAAGGAGGCCTTCGGCCCCGAGTCGCCGCAGCAGATGACGATGGAGACGATGCGCCGCGAGGTCTACGGCCGCGTGCTCGGGCGCATGCGCGCGTACGGCGGGCGCTTCGTCGCGGAGGTCCTCGAACCCGACCAGGTCGCGCGCTGGATCGTCGACCCGACCTAGGCGGCCCGCCGCGCCTCGATCTCCGGGGGGCGCTGGGTCACGAAGCGGCCGCGCTCGCGCGTGCGCTGGAAGAGCCAGCGGTAGTAGAAGCCGAGGACGACCGCGACGAAGTAGAAGAGGCCGCCGACGCCCGCCGGCGAGAAGAAGCCGAGCATGTTCTCGCTCTCGAGGCTGGCCGTGCGCGCGGGCCGGAGCGAGGCGCGCGGCGCGGGGCGGATCATCGCCGCGAAGTCCGCGGAGGCGCCGGGCTGGCGCGAGAGCGCCCGGGCGGCCTCGGGCTCCGCCGCCGGCACGTCGTGGCCCGCGACCTCGAAGGCGTGCAGGGGCAGCGCCCGGCCGTCGAGGCCGCTCTCGGTGTCGTGGAAGGGCTCGGCCGACGCGACGCGCGCGAGCGCGGCGGCGACGGCCAGGAGGCGGATCGTGTGTCTCATCGAGGTCTCTCCGGGTTGTCCCCCGAGCCTAAGGGCTCCCCCGCGCCCCCTCAACATCGCTCTGCCCGGACGGGGCCGAAAACGCGCCGGAACGGCCCGGATCGGGACACTCCGGTTACGCTCGCCGCATGGCCAGCATCTTCACGAAGATCGTCCGCGGGGAGATCCCCTGCCACCGGGTGTACGAGGACGACCGCCACCTCGCGTTCCTCGACATCCGCCCCTTCGTCGAGGGCCACACCCTCGTGATCCCCAAGCGCGAGGTGGACTGGATCTTCGATCTCGAGGAGGCGGAGCTCGCCGCGCTGTGGGTCGCCGCGCGCAAGGTCGCGCGGCACTTGCAGGAGCGCCTCGCGAGGCGCGTCTGCGTGGGGGTCTGGGGGTTCGAGGTGCGGCACGCGCACGTCCACCTGATCCCCTGCGCGACGATGCGGGACTTCCCCCCGCCGCCGCCGAAGGCCGCCGACGCGGAGACGCTCGCCAAACTCGCGGCGCGGCTGCGCTTCTAGGTAGAATCGCCGCCCGATGATCTACGACGTCGTGGTGCTCGGGGGCGGGCCGGGCGGGTATGTCGCGGCCATCCGCGCCGCTCAGCTCGGGCTCAGGACCGCCGTCGTCGAGAAGGACAACCTCGGCGGCATCTGCCTCAACTGGGGCTGCATCCCGACCAAGGCGCTGCTGAAGAACGCCGAGCACGCCGCGCTCGCGCGCCACGACGCGGCCGAGTGGGGCATGCACTACGACAATCTGCGCTTCGACCTCGCGCGGGTCGTCGCGCGCAGCCGCGACGTGAGCGCGCGCATCGTCAAGGGCGTCGAGTTCCTGATGAAGAAGAACAAGATCGACGTCTTCAAGGGGACCGGGCGCGTCACGGCGAAGGACACGCTGAGCTACGGCGACGGCGCGGTGAAGTTCAAGAACCTGATCCTCGCGACGGGGGCGCGGCCGCGGCCCTTCCCCGGCGTGCCGTTCGACAAGGAGCGCGTGCTCTCCTACTTCGAGGCGATGGTGCCCGAGTCGCTGCCGAAGCGGCTCGTGATCATCGGCGGCGGCGCGATCGGGTGCGAGTTCGCCTACTTCTACAACGCGTTCGGCACGCAGGTCGTGCTGATCGAGCTGCTCGACTCGCTGCTGCCGCTGGAGGACCGGGAGATCACGAAGGAGCTCGCGCGCAGCTTCAAGAAGCAGAAGATCGAGGTCGTGACGGGGCAGAAGGCGGAGGTGAGCGTCGGCCAGGGCGGCGTCACGGTGCGGGCCGGGGGCAAGGCCTACGAGGCGGACAAGGTGCTCGTCTCGATCGGCGTGCAGGGCAACAGCGAGAACCTCGGGCTCGAGGCGCTGGGCGTGAAGACCGAGCGCGGCTTCGTCGTCGTGGACGACCTCTACCGCACCAGCGTGCCCGGCATCCGCGCGATCGGGGACCTGACGGGGAAGGTGATGCTCGCGCACGTCGCGAGCCACCAGGGCGTCGTCGCGGCGGAGGACATCGCGGGCAAGGCGCCGCACCGCGTGGACTACGACGCGATCCCCTCCTGCACCTACTGCCAGCCGCAGGTCGCGAGCGTGGGCTGGACCGAGGAGCGGTGCAGGGAGAAGGGCCTCGAGGTCAAGGTGGGACGCTACTCCTTCCGGCCGCACGGCAAGGCGGTCGCGACCGGCGAGACCGAGGGCATGGTCAAGCTGATCTTCGGCGCGAGGCACGGCGAACTGCTCGGCGCGCACATCGTCGGGCACGAGGCGACGGAGATGATCGCCGAGGCGTGCGTCGCGAAGTCGTCGGAGGCGACCGCCGAGAGCCTCGCCGCGACGATGCACGCGCACCCGACGATGGCCGAGGCCTTCCACGAGGCGACCCTCGATGCCCTTGGACGTGCGATCCACCTCTGATCTCGGGCGCCTCGGGTTCGCGGAGGGACTCGAGGTGCAGCGCACGTTCTGGGGGGCGCGCCTGCGCGGGGAGATCGGCGACACGCTGCTCCTCTGCGAGCACCCGCCGGTCTACACCCTCGGCACGCACGCCGACCCCGCGCTCGTGCTGGACTCCTCGCGCGCGGACGTGATCCGCACCGACCGCGGCGGCGAGGTCACCTGGCACGGGCCGGGGCAGGTGGTCGGCTACGCGATCTGCTCGCTCGAGGAGCGCGGGAGGGACCTGCACCGGTTCTGCCGCGACCTCGAGGAGATCGTGTCGCGGACGCTCGCGGATTTCGGGCTCGCGGGTCGGCGGGTGGCGGGCCTGACCGGGGTCTGGATCGGCGAGGAGAAGGTCGCGGCCATCGGCGTGCGCGCGCGCCGCTGGGTGACGACGCACGGCTTCGCCCTCAACGTGGACTGCGATCTCGACTACTACCGGGGCATCGTCCCCTGCGGGATCCCCGACCGGGGCGTGACCAGCATGGCTCGGGCGCTCGGGCGGCCGGTGGAGGCCCGGCACGTGCGCGAGCGCTGCGCGGCGCACTTCGAGGACCTCTTCGGTGGCTAGGTTCAGGAAGAGCTCCGCGAAGGACCTCGCGGGCCACGAGCCCGCGTTCCTCCTCGGCCTCTACCGGGACATGCTGCTGACGCGCGTGACCGACGACCGGATCGAGGCGCTCTACAAGCAGGGCAAGCTGGTCGCGGGCTGCTACAGCAGCCGGGGGCAGGAGGGGTGCAGCGTGGGCAGCACCGCGGCGCTGGGGCCGGGCGACGTCATCGGCCCGATGATCCGGAACCTCGGCTCGCTGCTCCGCCACGGGCTCCCGGTGACGATGGTGCTGCGCAACTACCTCGGGCGGGCCACGGCGCCGACGAAGGGGCGCGACGGCACGAGCCACTTCGGCTCGCTGGAGCACGGCATCATCGGGCCCATCTCGATGCTCGGGTCGCTGATCCCGGTCTGCGCCGGGGCGGCGCTCGCGTTCCGGATGCGCGGGGAGCCGCGCGTCGCGCTGACGTGGATCGGCGACGGCGGCAGCAACGTGGGCGACTTCCACGAGGGGCTCAACTTCGCCGGCGTGCTGAAGCTGCCGTTCGTGCTCGTGATCGAGAACAACAAGTACGCCTACTCGACGCCGATCGAGTACCAGACCGCCGCGAAGGACTTCGTCTGCCGCGCGGAGGGGTACGGGATCCGCGGCGACGCCGTCGACGGCAACGACGTGCTCGCGGTCTACCAGGTGACGAGGGAGGCGGTGGACCGCGCGCGCGCGGGCGAGGGGCCGACGCTGATCGAGGCCGACACGATGCGCATGCGCGGCCACGCGATCCACGACGACGCGAAGTACGTCCCGCGCGCGCTGTTCGAGGCGTGGGAGAAGCGCGACCCGATCCTGCTCTTCCGCGAGCGCCTCCTCAAGGCGGGGCTGCTCGACAGGGCGCGGGACGAGGCGATCCTCGCGGAGGTGCGCCGCCACGTGGACGAGGCGACGGAGGATGCGCTCGCGCAGCCTCTGCCCGACCCGTCGGGCGAGGTCGACGGGGTGTACGCGTGAGCGAGATCACCTACATCCAGGCCATCACCGAGGCGATGCGCGAGGAGATGCGGCGCGACCCCGCGGTCTTCTGCATCGGCGAGGACATCGGCACCTACGGGGGCGCCTTCCGCGCGACCGCGGGCTTCCTCGAGGAGTTCGGCCGCCCTCGCATCCTCGACACGCCGCTCTCCGAGACCGCGATCCTCGGCGCGAGCGTGGGCGCGGCGCTGATGGGGTTGCGCCCGGTCGCCGAGATGCAGTTCGCCGACTTCGTCACGAACGGCTTCAACATGCTCGTCAACTTCGCGGCGAAACTGCACTACCGCTGGGGCGCGAAGGTGCCGATGGTGGTGCGCCTGCCGAGCGGCGGAGGCACGCGCGGCGGACCCTTCCACGCGACCAACCCCGAGGCGTGGTTCACGCGGGTGCCTGGGCTCAAGGTCGTCTGCCCCGCGACGGTGCACGACGCGAAGGGCCTGCTCACCGCGGCGATCCGCGACGACAATCCCGTGCTCTTCTTCGAGCACAAGTACCTCTACCGGCGGCTCAAGGACGAGTCCCCGGGGGAGGGGTACATCGTGCCCCTCGGCAAGGCGCGCCTCGCGCGCGCGGGGAGCCAGGTCTCGCTGATCACCTACGGCAGCATGGCGTATCACGGCGCGATCGTCGCCGAGGAGATGGCCCGGGAGGGGTTCGACGTCGAGGTCCTCGACCTCCGGAGCCTCGTGCCGCTGGACGAGGAGGCGATCCTCGCGACGGTGCGGAAGACGCACCGCGTCGTCATCTGCCACGAGGACACGAAGACGGGGGGCTTCGGGGGCGAGATCGCCGCGCGGATCGCCGAGCTCGCGTTCGACCAGCTCGACGCGCCGATCCTCCGCGTGGCGGCGAAGGACACGCCTGTGCCGCATGCGCCGCAACTGGAGGACGCATTCCTCCCTCAGCCCGCCGACATCCGCTCAGCCCTCCTCCGGGTGATTGGGGTCTGACCCCAATCACCCGATGTATCGCCGAATGCGATGGACAAGATCGGCGATCAGCAATGCATACTCTTGGTCTCTCTTCAGGAGGTCCATGTGGAGCACGGCGCGCCGCTGGGCGGCGGACGGCGAGCACCGGAGCCTCGCGCCGATCTCCCGGTAGCCGAGGCCCACCAGCGTGCGCAGGAGGCCCGCACGGGCGACCACGCGCAGGGAGAGAAGCGGCGCCCCCGGACAGGGAGCCGACAACCGGAGGCGCATGTCTCGAAGTGCAGCCTCGACCGCCACCCGGGGAACCAGCGGGCAGGGCGCCACGGTCCGTGCCCGGCCGTCCGCCGATTCCGCGTTCCGCTCGAGCCATTCCCGGACGGCCGCGGGCGTGGCCGTAAGGAGTTCGTCGAGGCAGAGGGTGGGCGCCTCGCCCGAGTTCAGCCGCGCCTCGATGCAGGCGGTGTGGGACCGAGACAGGCGAGGCCTGTACGCGCTGGGGTAGAGCTCCGGCTTGAAGTGGTCGACGCCGAGGCGCTCCGCGACCCACCCCTCGACCCACCGGCGGGCAAGCCACCGCGGACCCTCCGGGCGGGAGTACCAGTACGCGCTGCACGCGGGGTACCAGCCGGGAAGCGCCACGATCCCCGCCTTCACGGCGTTGGCGTCGATGTACCGGATCAGGTTGTCCCGATAGACCCCGGAGTCGACGATCGAGGAGAAGTACCTCCCGCAATAGAGCCCGCCGTCCCGCTGGTGCCGCCAGTTGAATCTCTGTGCGTACTGCCCCTGGATCTGCCGCATCGCGGCCGCCAGCCGCCCGTCGGGACTCCGGAGCATCAGGTGGAAGTGCGTGACGAGCACGCAGAAGGCGGCGACCTCGATCTCCCCCCGCCGCACAGCCCGCGCCACGCGCGAGAGGAAATAGCGCATCTCCTGCCTCGACTCGAAGATCGGGCGGCTCGTTACGCCCCGGTTCGTTACGTGGTGCCATGCGCCGGGGTAGTCGGTGCGACGACGTCGTGCCATATCTATTTGACGCGCATGGGTGTCAGCGGGACAACGGGGTCTGACCCCGTTGTCCCGCCGCGGGTGAATGGGGTCAGACCCCTTTGTCCCGGTCTACAATGCCGGGATGGGTACGAACGTCGTCATGCCGCAGATGGGGGAGTCCATCGCGGAGGGCACCATCACCAAGTGGCTGAAGAAGGTCGGCGACAAGGTCGGCCGGGACGAGGCCCTGCTCGAGATCTCGACCGACAAGGTGGATACCGAGATCCCGAGCCCCGCGGCGGGCGTCCTCGGCCAGATCCTCGCCGAGGAGGGCAAGACGGTCGACGTCGGCACCGTCATCGCCGTGATCGCGGGGGAGGGCGAGAAGGCCGCTCCCGCGCCGGCGCCGGCGGCCACGCCCCAGAAGGCGGCGGTCGCCGCAGCCCCCGCGAAGGCCGCCGCCCCCCCCGCGGCCCCCCCCGTTCCCGCGGGGCCCATCCCGCGCGTCGCCAACGGGCGCTTCTACTCGCCGCTCGTGCGCAGCATCGCCACGGCGGAAGGGGTCGCGGAGGGCGAACTCGCGCAGATCGCGGGCAGCGGTGCCGGGGGGAGGGTCACGGGAGAGGACCTCAAGCGCTACCTCGCCACGCGATCGAGGGGGGCCGCGGGGGGGAGGCCGGCCCCCGCCGCCGCGCCCGCGCCGGGCCGCGACGACCGCGTGGTGCCGATGGACCGCATGCGCGGGCTCATCGCGAAGCACATGGTCGAGTCGATCCAGACCTCGGCCCACGTCTACATCATGACGGAGTGCGACGTGAGCGCGATCGTCGCCTTCCGCGAGCGGCACAAGGAGGCGTTCGCGGAACGCACGGGCGAGAAGCTCACCTACACGCCCTTCTTCCTCAAGGCCGCGGCGCTCGCGCTGCGCGACTTCCCGTTCGTGAACGCGCAGGTGAACCCCGCCGCCGCGCAGATCACGCTCAAGGGCGGGATCCACGTCGGCATGGCGGTCGCCGTCCCGCGCGACGACGGCTCGTTCGGCCTCATCGTGCCCGTGCTGCGCAACGCGGACACGATGCCGCTCGGCGAGATGGCGCGGCAGGTGAACGACCTCGCGAAGCGCGGGCGCGACGGGACGCTCAGGCCCGAGGAGCCGCAGGGCGGCACGTTCACCGTGACGAACATGGGCGTCTTCGGCAGCTACGGCGGGCTCCCGATCATCAACCAGCCGCAGGTGGCGATCCTCGGCCTCGGCGCGATCCAGAAGCGTCCGGTCGTCGCGGACGACGCGATCGTGATCCGCTCGATGGTCTTCCTCTCGGTCGGCATCGACCACCGCCTCGTCGACGGCGCCCTCGGCGGCCAGTTCCTCGAGCGCATCCGCTGGTACCTCGAGAACTTCGAGACGTGGCAACTCTTCTAGGCCCCCCGCGCCCCCCCTGGATCAAGGTCCGCCTCGAGGACTGGGAGGGTTTCCGCCGCACCGAGGAGGTCGTCGGGACGCACGGGCTCCACACCGTCTGCCACTCGGCGCGCTGCCCCAACATCGCGGAGTGCTGGAGCCGCGGCACCGCGACGCTGATGCTGCTCGGCAACACCTGCACGCGCCGCTGCGGCTTCTGCGCGGTGGCGAGCGGCGTGCCGAGGGGCTTCGATCCCGACGAGCCCCGGCGCGCGGCGCAGGCGGTGCGCGCGATGGGGCTGCGCTTCGCCGTGCTGACCTCGGTCGCGCGCGACGACCTCCCGGACGGCGGCGCGTGGGTCTTCGCGGAGACGATCCGGGAGATCCGGCGGCTCTGCCCCGGCGTCGGCGTCGAGGTGCTGATCCCCGACCTGCGCGGCGCGGAGCGGGATCTCGACACCGTGTTCGCCGCGCGCCCCGACGTGCTCAACCACAACATCGAGACGGTGCAGCGGCTCCAGCCGAAGGTCCGCCCCAGCGCGCGGTACGACCGCTCCCTCGCGGTGCTGCGCCGCGCCGCCCGCCAGGGCCTCGTCGCGAAGTCCGGCCTCATGCTGGGCCTCGGCGAGCGCCCGGACGAGGTGCAGGCCACGATCCGCGACCTCCATGCGCAGGGCGTCGCGATGCTGACGGTGGGACAGTACCTGCGCCCGGACGCGGACCACCTGCCGGTGGAGCGCTACGCGACGCCGCAGGAGTTCGACGAGCTCGGGGCGTTCGCGCGGGGGCTGGGGTTCCGCCACGTCGTGAGCGCGCCGCTCGCGCGCTCGAGCTACCACGCGGAGGAGGGCGTCCGGTAGCGGCGCTACTCGCCCGGCGGGCGGTCGGCGGCATGCTCGATGCCGATCGCGTCGCAGGACTTCTCGTCGATCGCGGTGCGGAAGCGGCAGCCGATCAGGATGAGGCTGTTGCCGCGCCCGCAGTATCCCGTCACGCGCACGACGTCCGCCTTCGCGACGACCTCGACCTCGGGGAAGGAGACCGTCAGCCCGCCCTCGAAGTGGTACCAGACCCGCGCCGTGTAGGGCATGAGGTGGTTCGCCTCGTCCGGCGTCGCGAAGTCGGAATCGACGATGCGCAGCAGGATGCCGGTGCGCGAGATGTCCACCGCCATCGCGTGGAACGAACCGCGCTTGCCCTTCACCTGCACGTCGAGGAACTTCGACGTGCGGATCGCGTCGCGCTTGCCCGAGAAGTACCCGCGGAGGATCTTCTCGATGACCTCCGGTTCCATCCCGGGCGACGTGCACGCGCGGATCTGGCGGAAGATGTCCGGGGACACCCCGGCTGCGGAGCTGTTACCCATGTCGTTTCCCTGCCTGGGCATATGGACTCAACCACGCGGGCGGCGCGGCGCAAGCCTTGCCGTCCCGTTCCGGGACAACGGGGCGCGCCTCACGCCCGCCTCCGGATCTGCTTGGGGAAGTTCGCCTTCTGCACGGCGACCTCGTAGGCGATCACGCCGCGCTGCACGAGGTCGTTGAGCGTCGACTCGAGGGTGATCATCCCCTCCTTGGCGCCGGTCTGCATCATGTTCTGGATCTGCGGCGTCTTGCGCTCGCGGATGAGCGCGCGCACCGCCTCGGTCGCGACGAGGATCTCCTGCGCGAGCGCCACGCCCCCGCCGATCGCCGGCAGGAGCATCTGCGCGATGATCCCCTGCAGCGAGTCCGCGAGCTGGAGCCGGATCTGCGTCTGCTGCGCCGGGGGGAAGACGTCCACGATGCGGTCGGGGGAGAGCACGGCGGAGGTCGTGTGCAGCGTCGCGAACACGAGGTGGCCCGTCTCCGCCGCGGTGAGCGCGAGGGACATCGTCTCGAGGTCGCGCATCTCGCCCACGAGGATCACGTCCGGGTCCTGCCGCAGCGCCCGCTTCAGCGCCGCGGAGAAGGTGACCGCGTCGCGCCCCATCTCGCGCTGCGTGATGTGCGACTCCTTGTCGCGGTGGATGTACTCGATGGGGTCCTCCATCGTCAGGATGTGGCAGGACCGGGTCGCATTGATGTGGTCGATCATCGCCGCGAGCGTCGTCGATTTGCCCGAGCCGGTCGGCCCGGTCACGAGCACGAGCCCGCGGGGCTTCTCGGCGAGCGCCTTCGCGAGCGGCGAGACGCCGAGGGCGTCGAGCGTGGGCACCTCCTCGGGGATGCAGCGCACCGTGAGGCCGGTGTAGCCGCGCTGCCGCAGCACGTTGACGCGGAACCGGCCGACGTGCTCGATCGTCACCGAGAGCTCCATGTCGCCCTCGCGGTGGAAGACCTGCGCCTGCTCGGGGGTCATCAGGTCGAGCGCCATCGCGTGCGTCTCGTGCTGCGTGAAGACCTCCTTGCCCACGTTGAGCAGCGCGCCGGCGATGCGGAACCGCGGGGTGCAGCCGACCTTGACGTGCAGGTCGGTCGCGCCGACCTCCTGCGCCTGGGTCATGAGCTGGCGCACGCGCGTCTTGCCCGCGTACGGGTTGGGCGCGGCCGGCGCGGACGCCGCGGCGGGCGACGCCGTCCCCGTCGGCGCCGCGGGCGCGGGCGTCTCGAGGCGGACGCACTCCTCGCGGGAGAGCGGCCGGCGGAAGCGGCAGCCGATCACGATCAGGACCTCGCCGCCCGCATCCTGCTCGCTCACGCGCACGACATCCGCCTGCACGTCGACCTCCGCCTCGAGGAAGCGCACGAGCATGCCGTTGCCGAACTGGAAGCCCATCCTCTTCGTGAAGACCACGAGCTGGTCGGGCGCCGCCGGCGCCGCGAAACCCGGATCGTCGATGGAGAGCAGCACGCCGCTCTGCGAGACGTTGAACGCCTTCGCCCGGTAGGAGCCGTAGTCCCCCTGCACCTCGACGAACAGGATCCGGTCCAGACGCGGCGCACCGCGGCGTTCGGGCATGTCCGCGGGCTTCTGCGGGCGCTTCGACGGCGCGCGGGGACGGCGGGGGGGCGCGGGGGGGGTTCCCGCCGGCGGCCGGGCGGCGCCGGAGCCGTCGTCGGGATCCCGCTCCTGGACCTCGGCAGCGGCCGCGGTCGTCTCGACCGCCCCGGCCTCGAGGCCGAGCCGACGGCACTCGTCGGTGCCGAAGGGGTTGGCGAACCGGCAGGCCACGAGGATGTGCCCCGCGGCCTTCCCGGCCCCGCGCGTGACCCGCACCACCTCGCCGTCGCGGCGCACCTGCGCCCTCGGGAACTGGATGCGGAGCCCCGCGCCGAACTCCTCGGCGACCCGCTCGCTGTAGAGGACCATGTTGGCGGTGTGCCCCGGGGCCACGAAACGCTCGTCGGTGATCCAGACGAGCGCGCCGCTCCGCGAGAGATCCACCGTCTGGCCGGCGAACCCGCCGCTCTGGCCGACAACCTCGATCTCGAGGGTCAGGGCGGCGCGCTTGGCCCCGCGCCTCCCCGTGCGTTTCGGGGGACGTTCAGCCTCCGCGGAGGGGGTCCCGTCCTTTTGCCTGCTCATCGGCCCACGTCCCTATCGGCAGTTCCCCCCCCCCAACCTTGTGCATAACCTGTGGAAACGGGACAACGGGGTCAGACCCCATTCGCGCGCTGGTATGATTTGAACGGTGGTTCGAACTGCGGAGCGAGCGGGGGCGGAGGCCCGGCGGACGGCGATCCTGCGGGGGGCGGCGGGGGTCTTCCGCCGGAAGGGGTTCTACGGCGCCGGCATGAGGGAGATCGCCGAGGGCCTCTCGATGGCTCCCGGGGCCCTCTACTACTACTTCGAGAGCAAGGAGGACCTGCTCTACGCCTGCCAGATGCTCTCGCTGAAGCGGCTGATCCGTAGCGGGCTCGCGATCGCCGCCTCGCCGGAGGGGGCGGCGGGGAAGCTTCGGCGGCTCGTCCGCGCGCACCTCGGGCACATCCTCGACGCGCTGGGGGGCAGCTTCGCCCACATCGAGTTCCACGCGCTGCCCGAAGCGCTGCTGCGCAAGGTCGTCTCGAAACGGGACGCCTACGAGCGGGTCCTCCGCCGCATCCTCCGCGACGGCATCGCGGAGGGCGCCTTCCGCGAGACCGACGAGAAGCTCGCCGCGCTCTCGCTGCTCGGCGCGCTGAACTGGACCGTCGTCTGGTGGAAGCCGGAAGGGGGGCGCGACCTCGAGGCGGTCGCGGACCACATCGCGGAGACGTTCCTGAAGGGGATCTCGAGATGAAGAAGGTCGCGAGGGTGCTGCGCGTGAACGGCGAGGACCACGAGGTCTCGTTCCTGCCGCAGAAGACGCTGCTCGAGGTGCTGCGCGAGGACATGGGCCTCACCGGCACCAAGCACG
>CAZMXP010000051.1:0-34584 GCA_964570285.1 uncultured Planctomycetaceae bacterium | reverse complement strand
CTGCCGTCCCAGTGCAGCACCTTGAGCCGGTCGCGGCCGCGGTTGCAGAACACGACAGCTCTCTATCACGACATTCTGCACTTCCTGTTCGAGTTCTCGACAGCGATTCTACTCCGGACGGCCGGTTCCGGCTACCCGGAAGCGGCGCGCTACGGCAGGCTGGGGGCCATGGCCACGAAGCGAACGCAGCGGAGCTACGACCATAGGCTCGTCCGGTTGGTGCAGCAGACGCGCGATCCGGGCATCGCCACCGGGATCGGCGTGCCCCGCTCCACCGCGGCGGGATGGCTCAGGCGCGCGCCGGAGGAGGTGACGACGGCGGCCGTCGTCGATGCGCCGGTGGCCGCGCTCGTCGCGCGCATCGCCGTGCTCGAGCGGCGCGTCGCCAGGCTCATGGCGCTGCTGCGGCTCTTCCTCGCGCTGCACCGCCTGCTCCGCCCGAGCCTGTCGCGCCTCAGGCTGCCGCGCGGCGGCGACAAGGCGCGGCTCCTCCGCGCGGTCGACCGCTCCCGCGGCGTCGTCGGCCTCCGGCGCGTGCTGCGTCTCGCGGGACTGTCGCCGTCGCGCCTCGCCTCGTGGCGGCGGGCGGCGACGGCCGGCGGTCTCGAAGACGACCCCTCGCGGCCCGGCACCTCCCCGCACTCGCTGACCGCCGCCGAGGTGGCGGGCATCCGCGAGATGGTGACGTCGCCGGACCTGCGCCACGTCCCGACCGGCTGTCTCGCGATCCTCGCGCAGCGGTCCGGCCGCGTGCTCGCCTCGCCTTCCACGTGGTACCGGCTCGTGCGCGAGCGAGGCTGGCGCCGCCCCCGGCTCCGCGTGCATCCCAAGGGCCCCAAGGTCGGCATCCGCGCCGCCAGGCGCGACGAGATCTGGCACATCGACACGACCGTGATCCGGCTGCTCGACGGGAGCGGTGCCTACCTCCATGCGGTCATCGACAACTTCTCCCGGCGCATCCTCGCGTGGCAGCTCAACGACCGCTTCGAGCCGGGGACGTCGGCGCGCATCCTCGTCGAGGCGGGCCGTAACCTCGTCGACGCCCCCGCCCCCCCCACGCTTCTCGCCGACTCCGGCGTCGAGAACCGGAACCGCTCGATGGACGCCCTCGTGGACGCGGGCCTCCTGCGCCTCGTGCTCGCGAGGACCGACATCTGCTTCTCGAACAGCCTCATCGAGGCGTGGTGGCGGTCGCTCAAGCACCAGTGGCTCTTCCTGCACGCGCTCGACTCGGCGGCGAGGGTCGGGACGCTCGTGGCGTTCTACGTCGCGGAGCACAACGCGCGCCTCCCGCACTCGGCGTTCGAGGGGCAGACGCCCGACGAGATGTACTTCGGGACGGGGGGCGCGGTACCCGGGAGGCTCGCGGCGGCGAGGCGCGCGGCCCGGCGAGAGCGCGTGGCGGCGAACCGCGCGGCACGAGGCGCGGCCTGTGCGTGAGGCGGGGATCGGGGAGGGGGGGCTGTCGAGTACTCGAACGGAACGAGCGGAGTGTCATGAGAGAGAGCAGGGCCGCCTACTTCGACCCCGCTCCACGCAACGCCTCTTCCGCCAGCCCCAGGTCGCCGCGCAGGACCTCGATGTCGTACTCGGCCTCGCGGATGCGGGACTCGATCTGGCGGAGTTGCCGCTTCATGCCGTTGACCTTGCGCATCTGCCGCTGCATGGCGTCCTGACGCGCGAATATCTGCCGCTCCGACTCGGCGGCAAGCATCAGATCCCGCAGGCGTTCCACCTCCTCGCTCTCGCACTCGATCTCGTCGGCGCTGTCCTCCCGGTCCTCCTTCAGCCGCCGGAGGGTGCGCTCCCCGTCACGGATCCGCTGCTTCAGGTCCGAGATCTCGCGGATCCGGGCGGCAGCCTCCTCGGCGCGCGCGTCACGCGCGGGCGCGGCCGGGGCGCTGCCCGCACCCGACGGCGGCCGCTCGCGTGCCGATGCCGCGCCGACAGGTCGCCCGGACCCCTGACGCCTGGTCGGGGTATCGGCGGGATCGAGCGGCTGGCGGTTGTCCCAGTCGTCCCAGCTCCCTCCCGTGCAGTCGCCGCGCCGCCGCGTCTCCTTCCAGAGCGTGCCGCCCTGCTCCGCGTAGCGCGCTTCTGTCTCGCAAATCAGGCGCCCGTCCTGGTATTCGAGGTATCGCGACATGCGCGGGAACTCGCGGTGGTCCCCGATGCGCACCGTCCCGCCGCCGGAGCCCGCGCTGTGCTCGATGCCGTAGACCATCTTCGGCGGTTGGAACGTCCGGTCCATGAGACTGAGCCGCGAACGGCCCCCGTCGCTCCCCGCGGGCTCCCACTGGACGTGCAGGTCGAGGTCCCCGAGCCCCTCCAGAATCGCCCCGCTCGACCCCTGCCCGATGTCGAAGGGCGAGCCCGTCCTCCCCTGTCCCACGTCGAACGGCGCCCCGTCGGCCGCGGGACCGTCGAGCCTCTGCGAGGTGATCCGCGCGAGCCTCTGCGTCGCTTCGCCGAGCAGCTTGCCATACTGCAACAGGATCTCGCCCGGTGCATCGGCGAGGCCGCTGATGCGCGCGCTGCCGAGCGCACCCAGCGCCTTCCGGTACGTGTCGAGGCCGAGCATGTGCTCGCGCATCTTCGCGGTGACGGACTGCGACGCGTCGCGGAGCGCCCGGTCGGCGTCGTCGCCGCCCGCCGCGCGAGGCGCCGGCGCGAGGCGCGCGTAGATGGGCGAGGGGCGATTCCACGCGTCGTCGCCCGTGCGCGCGCCGAGCTGCTGGGCCTCCCGGACGCGCCGCTCGAGCGCCGCGCGATCGGTGTCGAAGTCCACACCCCACACGCTGCCGTCCGACGTCAGGTAGTCCACGGCCCACTCCCGGACCGCCCTATCCGTTTCCACCGTCGCGTACTCGGGCTTCGGGTACTTCTTCACACGCACCACGACCCTCTCCGCCTGCGCCGCGAGCGCGAGGCCCGCGAGTGCCAACGCGATCCTGCCGAGATGATGCACGCTCATCGAACTGCTCCTCCTGCGGTCGGGGCCGTCCAAAGCCCCGCTGCATGGAGGTAGTGGCGCGCCGCGCGGGGAGTTGCCAGCCGACTCGATTCCGGGGGGGCGCGGGGGCCGCCGCCCGTGATGTCAGTCCGGCACCCCCCACAGCTGCCAGGCCGCCCAGCTCTCTATCACGACATTCTGCACTTCCTGCGCGAGTTCTCGACAGCGATTCTGGTCCGGACGGCCGGTTCCCGATACCGGGGAGCGGCGCGCCCCGGAGGAGGTGACGACGGCGGCCGTCGTCGATGCGCCGGTGGCCGCGCTCGTCGCGCGCATCTCCGTGCTCGAGCGGCGCGTCGCCAGGCTCGTGCGCGAGCGCGGCTGGCGCCGCCCCCGGCTCCGCGTGCATCCCAAGGGCCCCAAGGTCGGCATCCGCGCCGCCAGGCGCGACGAGATCTGGCACATCGACACGACCGTGATCCGGCTGCTCGACGGGAGCGGTGCCTACCTCCATGCGGTCATCGACAACTTCTCCCGGCGCATCCTCGCGTGGCAGCTCAACGACCGCTTCGAACCGGCGCGCATCCTCGTCGAGGCGGGGCGCAACCTTGTCGACGCCCCCGCGCCCGCCGGTTGTCCGGGGGGGCCGCGCCGCTTCCCCCCCCGCCCCCCCCACGCTTCTCGCCGACTCCGGCGTCGAGAACCGGAACCGCTCGATGGACGCCCTCGTGGACGCGGGCCTCCTGCGCCTCGTGCTCGCGAGGACCGACATCTGCTCTTCGAACAGCCTCATCGAGGCGTGGTGGCGGTCGCTCAAGCGCCGGTGGCTCTTCCTGCACGCGCTCGACTCGGCGGCGAGGGTCGAGACGCTCGTGGCGTTCTACGTCGCGGAGCACAACGCGCGCCTGGCGGCGAATCGGGCGGCGGCCTGCCTAATGCCGCGTGGAAACCGGATCTCGCGCCCGAAACGGCGAACGCCGTAACCAAGGCACCCGCAAAGGCTTATATGGTGCCGAGGGCGGGACTTGAACCCGCACGACCGATGAAGGCCACCAGGCCCTCAACCTGGCGCGTCTGCCAATTCCGCCACCTCGGCTTGTTGGGGGCGATCCTGCTAGTGCGAGAGGGAACTTCTAACACGAGGTGGGCGCGTCGGCAACCGGCGGGGACCGGGGCGCGAGCGCCCCCCGTCCATCCATCGATCCGTTGCGTTCCATCGGGTTCGGCGATCTAGCGGGTGAAAGGGGTCAGACCCCATTCACCCGAGGCGGAACTTGAGGAGGGCTTCGGCCTTGACCTTCTTCTCGGCGCCCACGCCGAGGCTGGCGCCGATGGCGAGGCAGTCGAGGCTCTCCATCCACTCGAGCGCCTCGTTGTAGCGTTCGCGGAGGCGGGGGTACTCGACCGAGACGTGGCGCTCGACCTCGGCCTGCATGGCCTCGTCGCTCGGCTCGGGCAGTCCCTTCTCCTTGAAGCTCTGCAGGAAGGTGCGGCAGTGGCCGGGGATGTCGAGATGGAACGCCGCGTAGAGGCGCACGCGGTCGGCGAGCGCGCCCCTGAGCGTCGCCACGTCGACGAGGCAGCCGACGGTGCCCTGGTCGGGCAGCGCCGAGACCGTCGCGGCGACGCCCTCCGCGCCGATGAGGCGCTCGGCGGGGTCCTCCGCCGCGCGGAAGATCGCCTCGGCCGCCTCGGGCGACGTGGAGAAGACGACATAGGGCATCTGCCCCGTCATCGGCCCGTAGGCGGGCTCGATCAGCTCCATCTCGGCGGTCTGGACCACGAGCCGCGCGAGGTGGAACTTGCCGCTCGCCTTGTGCACGCCCTGCGCCTCCATGCCGATGTACTGCAGGTTCCGGAAGAGCGTCTCGCGCACCTTGTCGGGGGAGACGCTGTCCTTCACGCGGCTCACGATCGAATAGGAGAGCTGCGCCATCGGCGTCCACTCGCCCCCGGCGTCGCGGTAGGTGGAGAAGGCCGCGCGCTCGAAGACGCTCGGCCGGTGGATGATCACGAGGTGCGTGTCGGCGAGGTCCTCCGAGAGGTGCCGCAGGAGCTGCGCGAGCGACGTGAAGCGCGAGCCGCCGCTCTTGAGGTCGTCCTCGATCAGCCGCATCTCCTCGCTCGGCACGAGCGAGACGCCCAGGTCCACGAGCTCGTCGGGGCGGGCGTTGAGCACGACCGCCGCGACGGTGCGCTCGCGCGGGATGAACCGCCCGATGCCGTTCTCGCTGAAGGCGAGCCGGAGGTCGCCCTTCTCGCCGTGGTAGAGCTTCTGGAGGTGCGCGGGCATGCGCACGAACCCGTCCTTCGGCGGCACGTCCGAGAGCGTCACGCGCACGGTGTCGCCGGAGACCGCCGCGGCGCGCGTCGTGAGCTCGCCCGTGATCTGCACCGGGAGCAGCCTCTCCAGATAGGAGAGCATCGCGCCGCTGCCGGGCCGCGCGTGCGTCAGCAGCAGGTTCGCGGAGAGCCCCGTGCGCATGTAGAGCTCGACGCCGTTCGGCTCGGGCTTCGACCGCATGAACTCGCTCTCGAACCAGGCGTCCGCGGGGAGCGTCGCGCTGCCCCCCTGCAACGCGTGCTCGATCCAGATCGCGCTGTCGCTGATCAGCAGCACGTCCTGGATGCGCGCGACGAACACCTCGTCGGCGTTCACCGTCGCGCCGGTCTGCGCACGGAAGCGGTTGAGCCGCGCGGTCGTCGCGGCGTCGAGCTTGACCCTGAGATAGAGCCCCTTCTCGACCTCGATCGCCCCCGCGCCGGGGACCATCGAGCGGATCCACTGGCGCTTGAGCGCCGACAGGAAGCGGCCGTACCACTTCACGCGCGTCAGCAGCAGGAAGTTGTCGAGGCGCAGGTTCGCGAAGTCGTTCTGGATCGTGCCCGCGAACGCCATGTCGCGGCCGACGAAGTCCTTCTCGAAGTCCACCTCGAAGAGCCCGAAGGGGATCTGCGGGTTGGCCTGCTTCGCGATCTCGCGGGTCACCTGTTCCAGCTCGCCGCGGAGCTGCTCGATGCCCTCGAACCCCGCCTCGCGGCCGAGCCGCTCGACGAGCGGCTGCCGGAGCAGACCCGACGCCGGGAAGCGCGCGAAGAACCCGACCTCGCTGCTCGCGAGCCGGTAGAGGGCGTCGACCTCGCCCTCGAGGGGGTTCACGCCGAGCACGACCCAGACGAAGATCAGCAGCGCGACGGCGAGGAACAGCAGCAGCCCCGCCACCCACTTGAAAAGCCTACGCAGCAGCATGGATCGGGCACGTTAACACGCGCATGCAGCATTGGACGCGGGAGGGCGCCCCCCTATTCCGTTACCATACGCACCCATGACCAAGCTGAGCCGCCGGGCGGGAGGCCTGGGCGAATCCGTCACGCTGAAGATCGACGCCAAGGCGAAGGCGATCGCCGCGGCGGGCGAGCGCGTGATCCCCTTCGGGGCCGGCGAGCCCGACTTCGACACGCCCGCCCACATCAAGGACGCGGCGCGCCGCGCGCTCGACGGCCGCGTCGGCACCTACACCCCGGTGCCCGGCACGCCCGCGCTGCGCGAGGCGGCGGCGCGCTCCTTCGCGGAGGCGGGCGTGCCGAGCCGCGCCGCCGACGTGATCGTCTCCTGCGGGGCGAAGCACTCGCTGTTCAACGCGCTCTCGGTGCTGCTCGACGACGGCGACGAGGCGGTCCTGCCCGCCCCCTACTGGGTCTCCTACCCGTCGATGTGCGAGGCGAACGGCGCGCGCGCCGTCGTCGTCGACACGCGCGAGGACGGCTGCATCCTGACGCCGCGGAGGCTCGAGCGGGCGATCACGCCGCGCACGCGCGCGCTCATCCTCGTGAGCCCCGGCAACCCCACCGGCGCGACGCACACGCGCGAGCAGATGGCCGCGCTGGGCGACGTGCTCGCGCGCCACCCGCAGATCACCGTCGTCAGCGACGAGATCTACCGCCACCTCGTCTACGACGGCACCGTCGCCGTCCCCTTCGCCGCCGCCTGCCCCGCGCTCGCGGGACGCACCGTCACCGTGCACGGCCTCTCGAAGTCCTACGCGATGACGGGCTGGCGCATCGGCTACGCGACCGGCCCCTCCGACGTCATCGCGGCGATGATCCGCTACCAGTCGCACACGACGAGCAACCCGGCGGCCATCGCGCAGGCCGCCGCCCTCGCGGCGCTCACGGGCCCGCACGAGCCGGTCTCGCGCATGCGCGAGGCCTTCGACCGCCGCCGCCAGCTCATGGTCGCCCGCCTGCGCGCGATCCCCGGGATGCAGCTGGCAACCCCCACCGGCGCGTTCTACTGCTTCCCCGACATCGCCGCGGTCCTCCGCGGGTCGACGCCGCTCGCGTTCACCGAGCGCCTGCTCGAGGAGGAGCGCGTCGCCTGCGTGCCCGGCGAGGCGTTCGGCGCCCCCACGAACATGCGCCTCTCCTACGCCTGCTCGGAGGCCGACATCGAGGAGGGGTGCGCGCGCCTCGCGCGGTTCATCGCCGGTCCCGCTATCGCCGGTCGATGAGCGCGAGCTCCGCGCGCGCCGTCTCGGCCACGGAACCGCCGCCCGGCGCGAGGTCGAGCGCGGCGAGCAGGTGCTCCCGCGCGGCCAGGCGCTGCCCGAGGCGGCGCGAGAGCAGCAGGCCGAGCCCGAGGTGCGCGCGGTCGAGGTCCGCGCCGCGCGGGTAGTGCCGGATGTAGTAGCGGAAGACGGCGGCGGCGTCGGCGGCGAGGTTCTCGCCGTAGAGGCCCTGCCCCAGACGGAAGACGAACAGGGGGTCCGGGGGCACGCTCCCCTCGTCGGCGGCCAGGTGCGCGAACGCGTCCGCCGCGACGCCGAGCCTCCCGTCGCGCATCGCCGCCTCGAACTGCTGCGTCCAGTCGCGCGCGGGCGCCGGCTGCGCCGCGCCGAGCCCCCCGCGCCCCCAATGGACAGCCTCCGGCGGATGCGGGCCCGGCCTCGGGGCGGGCCTCCTCCCCCGCACGAGGTCGATCAGGACCGCGAGCAGCACGCCCGCGAAGAAGCCGCCCAGGTGCGCGCCGTAGGCGACGCCGCCGCCGCCCTCGCCCCCGCGCTCGACGAGGAAGGGCAGGATGTTGTCGAAGAGCAGGTAGAAGCCCAGCACGAAGAGCGCCGGCACGTAGATGATCTGCATGATGTAGAAGAAGAAGACGAGCACGCGGATCTGGTTGCGCGGGAACCAGACGAGGTAGAGGCCGAGCACGCCGCTGATCGCGCCGCTCGCGCCGACCATCGGCACCATGCTGTCGCTCTTGAGCGCGGCGAAGGAGAGCGTCGCCGCCACCCCCGTCGCGAGGTAGCCCGCGAGGAAGCCCAGCGGGCCGAGCCTCGCCTCGACGTTGTCGCCGTAGATCCAGAGGTAGAGCATGTTGCCGAGCAGGTGCAGCCAGCCCGCGTGCAGGAACATGCAGGTGAGCAGCGCCATCAGGCTCGGCGCGCCGGGCCTGTAGCCGTGCTTCCAGATGAAGAGGTCGTAGTGCGACGGCCGCCCGCCCTCGACGTACTGCCGCATGTCGGAGAGCGTCGCGACGACGTCGGGATCGCGGAGGTCCTCCCGCGTGACCGCCCGGTCGAGCGGGAGCGAGACGAGCAGGAAGACCGCGACGTTGACGACGACGAGGCCGCGCGTCACCCACTGGGGCCGGGCCGGGTTCGGGGAATCCCCGAGCGGGAGGAACACGCGGGCAGTCTACCCGGCGGCGGCGGCCTGGGCCTTGATCTCCTCGATGACGATGTCGCCGGCGCGGTCGGTGGGCATCTTGCCGGCGGAGAGGGAGGGGATCTTCTTGGTCTGCAGCGCGCTCGCGACGGCGCTCTCGACGAGGGTCGCGCCCTCGGCGTCGCCGAGATAGTCGAGCATCATCTGGATGGCCATGATCGCCGCGACGGGGCAGGCCTTGTTCTGGCCCTTGTACTTGGGCGCGCTGCCGTGGATCGGCTCGAACATCGAGACCCGGCCGGGGTGCAGGTTGCCGCTCGCGGCGATGCCGAGTCCGCCCTGCAGCATCGCGCCGAGGTCGGTCATGATGTCGCCGAAGAGGTTGTCGGTCACGACGACGTCGAACCACTCGGGGTTCTTCACGAGCCACATGCAGCCCGCGTCGATGTAGGCGTGGTCGGTCTGGACGTCGGGGTACTCGGCGGCGACGCGGGCGAACGTGCGCGTCCAGAGGTCCATCGGCCGGATCGCGTTGGCCTTGTCCACGAGCGTGACCCGCTTCGCCTTGCCGCGCCGGCGCGCCGCCTCGAAGGAGTAGCGCACCACCCTCTCGACCCCCTCCCGCGTCCACACCATGTTGCAGACGGCGACCTCGTTGTTCGTGTCGCGCTTCATGATGCCGCCGAGCCCGAGGTAGGCGCCCTCGGTGTTCTCGCGCACGACGACGAGGTCGAGCTGCGCCGGGGTGACGTCCTTGAGCGGGCAGAGGTGCTCGGCGTAGAGCTTGATCGGGCGGAGGTTGATGTAGAGGTCGAGGCCGAAGCGGATGCCGCCGATGATGGCCCGCTCGAGCATCCCGGTCTCGACGCGCGGGTCGCCGATGGCGCCGAGCAGGATCGCGCTGTGGTCGCGCATCTCCCGCAGCGCGGAGTCCGGGAAGGTCTCCTTCGTCTTCAGGTAGTGCTCGGCCCCGTAGGGGTAGTGCTCGAGGCGGTACTGGAACCCGGTGACGGCGGCGACGATCTCGAGGACGCGCAGCGCCTCGCGCACGACCTCTTCGCCGATGCCGTCGCCGGGGAGGACGGCGATGTTGTGCATTCGCAATCTCCGCGGAAGGTGGGGACTATAGCAGCAAAGGCCAGGCCGACGGGAGGGGGGAGCCTACTGCGCGGGATCGGCCTCGGGCTCGTGGACCCCCTCGAGGGAGTCGACGAGCCAGATCTGCCTCAGCACGTCGAGCAGCGCGTCCGACTCGCTCCCGCCGGTTCCGCGGTAGAAGCCGCGGCTCGGGTGGTAGATCTCCCTCGACCAGACCCCCTCGTGCTCCATGCAGGAGTAGACGCGGTAGTCGCGGTCGCGCAGGTGCTGGCGGAGCGCCGCGGGGGCGGAGCTGCCGATCTCCCACTCTATCCATCGCGCGAACCTCGCCCTCGGCGTCATGGACCGCATTATGCGCGATCCGGCGCCCGGCGCGCCATGATCGAGCCGGACGCTTTCCCCGAAAGCCGGGACAGTGCCCGTTCACATTTCGGGACGTGTCGAGTCTCAAGGACGGCGCGCCACGGCGAGGATGCCCTTCGCGTAGTCGAGGCCGAGCAGGCGGTGGAGCGGGTAGGCGAGCGCGCGCGCCACGGCCTTCAGCGGCGCGTCCCGGTGGCAGCGGAACATCGCCTCGACCTCCAGGCCCGCGAGCTCGAGCAGCCCGCCGAGCTCGTCGTAGCAGAAGGGCGTCCTGTGCGTCGCCGAGCGGAGGTAGGACCACGGGTGGTGGATGTTCGGCGTGGAGACGAAGAGGCGGCCGCCGGGCCTCAGCGCGCGCGCGCATCCGAGGGCGAGCGCCGAGGCCTCGGCGAGCGTCACGTGCTCGATCGTCTCGAAACAGGCGATCGCGTCGCAGGAGGCGTCCCCGACCTCGTCGAGCGACCGGAAGTCCGCGCGCACGCGCGGGTCGGTGTCGAGCACGCGGTAGGTCGCGCCCGGGGCGAGCTTCCGGCCGAACCGCCCGTCGCTCGCGCCGATGTCGAGCACCGTCGCGCCCGGGGCGATGCGCGCCGCGGCGTGCGCCATCGCGCGCGGCACCACGGGCAGCCTCCAGATCGCCGGCCAGCGCTCCCGGATGCGGCGCCGCGCGTCGTTGAGCTCGGACCAGGACCCAGACAAGGTCAGCGGTTCTTGAATTGCGCGGGCCGCTTCCCGAGGAACGCCGCCGTGCCCTCGCGCATGTCCTCGGTCGCCGAGACGAGACCGAAGAGGTTCCGCTCGTACCGGAGCGCCTCGTCCATCGGCAGCGACCGGCCCCGCAGCGCCGCCTCCATCGCGAGCCTCACCGCGACGGGGCCGTTAGAAGCGATCTTCGCCGCGAGCGCGCGCGCCTCCGGCAGGAGCTCCTCCGGCGGGTGCAGGCGGTTCACGAGGCCGATCGCGAGCGCCTCCTCGGCCGAGAGGTGCCGCCCCGTCGCGATCAGCTCGAGCGCGACGCCCATGCCGACGAGCCGCGGCAGCCGCTGCGTGCCGCCGAAGCCGGGGATCAGCCCGAGCGTCACCTCCGGCAGCCCGAGGCGGGCGTCGGTGGACGCGAGGCGGATGTGGCAGGCGAGCGCGAGCTCGAGGCCGCCGCCGAACGCGAAGCCGTTCACCGCGGCGATGACCGGCTTGCCGAGCCCCTCGATCGCGTCGCAGACCCCCTGCCCGAGCGCCGACCGCGCCTTCGCCGCGAGCGGGTCCTGCCCCGCGAGCTCGGCGATGTCGGCCCCGGCCACGAACGACGCCTTCTTCGAGGCGCCGCCGGTGAGGATCACGCAGCGGACGGCGCCGTCCCCCTCGAGCTCCCCGAAGATCCGCTGCAGCTCCCGGAGCGTCGCGTCGTTGAGGGCGTTCAGCTTCTCCGGGCGGGTCACGGAGACCGTGGCGACGGCGCCGTCGCGGGTCATGCCTGCAAGCTCGCTTGCCATGCCGGGGAGGAGTCTAGCATGGCTCAAGTCGGGGGGCGCGGGGGGTCGATAGGCGACCCATGCTCGTGAAGTGCGTCTGCTCGAACTGCGGGCATTCCTACCTCTCCGACGACAGCGCCGGCGACCTCGCGTGCCCGCGCTGCGACGTCGCCAACGAGGGGACGAGAAACCCGAGCGACATCCCCGAGGCGCCGCTGGGCAGCGAGCCCATGTTCATCGACACGATGGGCGACCCGCTCGACGCCGACATCGGCTTCGGCCTCACGGGCGGCGGCCGCTTCGACCCCCAGGCGCCCCCGCCGATGTTCGTCACCGGCGAGCGGCTGCTGCGCGGCTCGGTCTTCGGCAGCGTGGCGGGGCTCTCGCTCGGCGCGATCCTCGGCGCGGCGCTGGCCGCGGTCGGGTTCGTGGTCCCGGCCTTCGCCCCGCTCGCGGTCGCGCTCGTGATCGGCATGACCTGCCGCTACGGCTTCGGGGGGCGCGCCGCGAAGCAGACGCGGGGGCGCGCGCTGCTCGCGGTGGTCGTCTCGTGCGTCGTCGCCGAGTGCGGGTTCCTGACGGGCGGCTGGGTCGTCGAGCGGTTCACCGGCAGCCGCGCCGCGCAGACGCGCGCCGACCTCGACGAGGGGCTGCACGGCCTCGTGCAGCAGCGCGCGCGCACGAAGGACGCGGGCACCGCGATCGTGCTCGACCAGCGCATCGCCGAGGTCGAGCGCCTCCGCCGCCGCGGCGACGCCTCCCTCGAGGACTACCTCTGGACGCAGCAGGCGCAGATCAACCAGCCCCTGCTCGCCTACATGAAGCTGCGCGCGACCGCGGGCCCGGTGCTGCGCCTGGGCGTCGACGCGGAGCCCTCGCGCCTGCCGCCCAGCGTCACGCTCGGACTCGTGGGGCTCGAACTCCTGCTCGCGGTCCTGCTCGCCCGCCGCGGCGTGCTCGCGACCTGAGGCCGCGGCTCAGCGGCGGCGCCGGGCCATCCCCGACCGCCCGGCGGCCTCGCACAGCTCCTCCGGCGAGGCGTGCTGGAAGCTCGTGCCCATCTTCTCGAGGGTCTCGTGCAGCCGCTCGACCCCCTCCTGCATCCTGCCGTGGGTCTCCTCGGTGCCCCCGACGAGGAGGAAGTCCTCCCCGCGGGTGACGCGGGCGTGCCCGTCGGTGTCGAGGCCAAGCCCCATCAGGAGTCGGACCTGGTCGTGCATGCGTCGGTCGGCCATGGCTCGTCCGAACTGTATCACGCCCCCCCCCGATGCCAAACGGGTGAATGGGGTCTGACCCCGTTGTCCCGCCGCGGGACAAAGGGGTCAGACCCCTTTGTCCCGATCAGCGGAGGGGGTTGGTGCGGGCGGGCACGGTGGCGCGCTTCAGGAAGAGGAGTGCGAAGGCCGTGTCGGTCGTGCTCTTCTCGAGGACCCCGAAGGCGCCGTCGGGGGACTGCTTGCCGAGGATCAGCTCGGCGCCCTCCAGGTACCAGTCGCGCGTGCCGAGGTAGCGCTGGTCGAGCAGCACGCCCGCGCGCTCGAGGTTGTAGAGGTAGTAGTACCACCAGCGCGACCCCTCCGCGAACGGGTTGTCGGCGATCTCGTAGTACTCCTCGAGCCAGGCGAGCGCGTCGCGGATCGCGCTGCGCGTCTTCTCCTTGAGGCCGCGCTGGAAGGCGGCGTTGCGGTAGAGCGCCTGCTGGCAGAGGATCAGCGCGCAGAGGCCGGCGCTCGTCATCGCGCCCGTCGGCCCGCTGTCGAGCGTGTAGCCGAACCCGCGCGCGCCCGCCCGCTCCGAACGCCGCCGCATGAAGTTCCCCACGCGGAAGTAGCGCGACACCTCCACGGCGGGCCCCTCGCGCTGCTGCGCGCCGAGCAGGTAGCGCAGCGCCGGCAGCCACACCTGCCCGTTCGCGACGCCGCACCGGTGCGCCGCCGACAGCCCGAAGAGCGCGTACTGCGTGTTCGACAGGTCGTAGCCGCCGTGCGGGTAGCGCCAGACCGGGTGCAGCGCGCGCTCCGCTTCGGGGAACCCCTTGCCCTGCTGCACCGCGAGCCAGTCCGCCGCCGCCTGCATCCACGCGAGGTCCCCCTCCGGGATCCGGTCGCGCGCCTGCCGCGGCCGCAGCACGTAGGCGTCCACGTCGCCCTTCCCCGGCGGGAACCACCGCGCCTCGATCGCGAGCAGCAGGCAGCTCACCGCGTAGGTGTTCTCGAAGGGCTGGCTCCTCAGGAACTCGAACGCGCGCACGATCTGCGGCTCGTCGCGGCTGATGCCCGCCCCCAGCAGCGCGAGCGTCGCGAGCGCGGTCGCCCCCGCGGGCGACCCCAGGCCCGGCCACGCCCCCGACCCCTGCTGCCTCGACAGCAGCCACGAGACCGCGCGCACGATGCCGTCGTTCACGCGGTGGCGGAACGCGGCGGGGTAGTCCTCCGCGTCGAACGGCGCGTCCATCGCGCGGAAGGCCCCGAGATCCTGCCCCTCGCACGGGGACAGCTCCCCGTCGATCCAGAGCGCCCTGGCCCCCGCGGCCCCCTCCGAGACCAGTTCCAGGAGCAGCACGCGCGGCAGGTCGACGACGATCCTCAGCGGCGGCTCCCCCGCGAGCATCGGCGGCGTCGTCACGAGCACCCGCCCGTCGCCGACCACCGAGAAGCGCACCTCGCCCTTCGAGCCGTCGAGCACCGCGACCTGCACGGCGAGCCGCGCGAAGGCGCCGCCCAGGTCGAACCCCGCGCGCGACGGCACCGCCGCGTTGAGCCCGCGCACCGCCTTGCCCGCGGCCGTGAGGCCCGGGCGCCGCGCGGTGCGGCTGCGCAGCAGGTCGCCGCGCACGAAGGCGGGCTTCAGGTCGCGGAGCGGCACGCCGTCGGCGGCCGCCTCGCCGAGGAGGCCAAGGGGGAGGAGCGCGAGGAGGGGGAGTCGCAATCGATCCTCAGTGTGCCTCGAGCCAGTTCGCGCCGGTGCCGACGTCCACGACGATGGGCACGCTCAGCTCGAGCGCCCCCTCCATCTCCGCGCGCACGAGTCCCGCGAGCGCGGCCATCTCGGCGCCGGGCCCCTCGAAGACGAGTTCGTCGTGCACCTGCAGGATCATCCGCGAGGCGAGCCCCTCGCGCGCGAGGCGGCGGTGGATGCGGATCATCGCGACCTTGATCAGGTCGGCGGCGGTGCCCTGCACCGGCGTGTTCTTCGCCATGTTCTCGGCGTTCGCGCGCACGCCGGGGTCCTGGCTCGCGATCTCGGGGATCGCGCGCCTTCGCCCGAGCAGCGTCGTCACGTACCCCTCCTGCCGCGCGCGCTCGACCGCCTGCGCCTGGAAGGCGCGGACGCCGGGGAACTCGCGGAAGTAGGCCTCGAGGAAGTCCCGCGCCTCGTTCATCGTGATCGAGAGGTTCTGGGCGAGCCGCTGCGGTCCCATGCCGTAGAGGATGCCGAAGTTGATCGCCTTCGCGCTGCCGCGCTGCTCCCGCGTGACCTCCCCGGCCGCGACGTGGAACATCCGCGCCGCGGTCTCGACGTGCACGTCGCCGCCGCGGCGGTAGACGTCGGTGAGCGCGGGATCCCCGCTCAGGTGGGCCATCAGCCGGAGCTCGATCTGGCTGTAGTCGGCGGAGAGCAGCCGGCACCCCTCCTCGGCGACGAACGCCTTCCGGATGCGGCGGCCCATCTCGGTGCGGATGGGGATGTTCTGGAGGTTGGGGTCGTTGCTCGACAGCCGGCCCGTCGCCGCCACCGCCTGGTTGAAGGAGCTGTGGATGCGGCCGGTGCGGGGGTGCACGAGCCTCGGCAGCGCGTCGACGTAGGTCGACTTGAGCTTGGTGACCTCCCGGTGTTCCAGCAGCTTGGCGACGATCGGGTGGCTCGCGAAGGCCTCGAGCGTCTCGGCGTCGGTCGAGTACGCGCCCGTCCTCGTGCGGCGCACGCGCCTGCGCGAGCCCTTCTGGATCTCGAGCTTCTCGAAGAGGATCGGGCCGAGCTGCTTGGGCGAGTTCACGTTGAAGGGCTCGCCCGCGAGCGCGTGGAGCTCCTCGATCAGCCGCGCGGAGGTCTCCTCGAGCTCGCGGCTCATCGCCTCGAGGTGGGCGGAGTCGACCTTCACCCCCGCGCGCTCCATCGCGACGAGCACGGGCACGAGGGGCATCTCGACCTCCTCGAAGAGGCCCATCAGCTGCTGCTCGACGAGCTGCGGCCGGAAGAACTCGACGAGGCGGAAGGTGCAGTCGGCGTCCTCGGCCGCGTAGTTCGCCACGGTCTCCTCGGCGACCTCCGCCATCGTGATCTGGCTCTTGCCGCGCCCGATCAGGTCCTCCGTCGGCGTCTTCCGGATGCCGAGATGCCGCAGGGACATCGCGTCGAGGTTGTGCGTGCCCCTCCCCGGCTCGAGCAGGTAGCTCGCGAGCATCGTGTCGAAGGAGAGCGGGCGGAGCGCGACGCCGGCGGTGAGCAGCACCTGCGCGTCGTACTTCATGTTCTGGCCGCCCTTCGGCAGCGCCCTGTCCTCGAGCACCGGGCGCAGCGCCTCCCTCGCCGCGTCGCTCCACGGCACGTAGACGGCCTCGCCGCTCTTCCATGCGAACGACGCGCCGACGATCTCCGCCGAGAGCGCGTCGAGCCCGGTCGTCTCGGTGTCCACGACGAAGAAGCCCGATCGGCGCAGGTCCCCGACCAGCGCGTCGAGTTCCCCGCCCCCGTGCACCGTGCGGTAGCCGGAGGCGTCCGCCTCGCCGCCGCCCTCGGCGAAGATCTCGTTCAGCATGCCGCTGAACTCGAGTTCGTCGGCGACCAGGCGCACGAGCCGGTCGCGGTCGCGCCGGCCGGGGTGGAGCCGGTCGAAGGCGATCTCGATCGGCACGTCGCGGTCGATCGTCACGAGGTCGCGCGAGAGCCGCGCCTGGTCGGCGAACTCGATCAGGTTGTCGCGCGTCTTGCCGGGCTTGCCCTCCGGCGCGCGCCGGAGCACCTCCTCGAGGGATCCGTGCTCCTGCACCAGCGCCGCCGCCTTCTTGGGCCCGATCAGCGGCACGCCCGGGACGTTGTCGCTCGTGTCGCCCATGAGCCCGAGCACGTCGATGACCCGCTCGGGCCCGACGCCGAACTTCTCGACGACGCCGTCCGCGCCGATCAGTTCGGGCCCCTTCGGCTCGTAGATCAGCACGTTCCCCGTGACGAGTTGCATCATGTCCTTGTCGCCCGAGACGATGCGGACCGACAGCCCCGCCTCCTCCGCGCGGCGCGCCGCGGTGCCGATGAGGTCGTCCGCCTCGAAGCCGGCCTTCTCGAGCACCGCGATGCCGAGCGCCTCGGTCAGCTGCTTGATCCAGGGGAACTGCGCGACCATCTCCTCCGGCGCCTTCTCGCGCGTGGCCTTGTAGGCGGGGAAGCGCTCCTTCCGGAAGGTGGGCTCGGGCCGGTCGAAGGCGACCGCCATGTACTCGGGCTTCTCCTCGCGCAGGATCTTCAGCAGCGCGGCGAGGTAGCCGTGGGAGGCCGAGGTCTCCTGCCCCTTCGAGTTCCGCAGCGGGTTGCGGATCATCGCGAAGTGGGCCCGGTAGGCGAGCGCGGTGCCGTCCACGAGGAAGATCGTGCCCGCCATTTCCCGCCTACCTTAGCATTTCAGGTGTGCGCCTCGAGGCCATCATCTTCGACGTCGGCAACACGCTCGGGCCGTGGCGCACGGAGCACGGCCGCGCCTTCCTGCACGCGCTCAAGCCGGTGTTCGAGGAGGCCGTCGGGCCGATGCCCGGCTTCGCGTCGCGCGCCGCGGCGGCCCACGAGCGGTTCAAGCGCGAGCGCTTCCACGGGAACTTCCGCGAGGTGACCTGCGCCGAGTTCGTCGAGGCGGTCGTCGGCGCCCCCGCACCCCCCGGACTTCCCGCCATGGTCGAGGCCAAGGCGCACGAGGCCTTCCTCGATCTGTTCGAGATACCCGCGCGCGTGAAGCCGCTGCTCGAGCGGCTCGGCCGGCACCACCGCCTCGGCGTGCTGTCGAACTTCTTCCTGACGCGGCCGATCGTCGCCGCGCTCGAGCGCGCGGGCCTCGACGGGGCGTTCGCGCACATCGAGGTCTCCGCGACCGGCGGCTGGATGAAGCCGCACCCGGCGCCGTTCGAGACCGTGCGCGAGAAGCTCGGCTCGCCGATGGAGCGCACGCTGATGGTCGGCGACGACTTCTGGGCGGACATCGTCGGCGGCCACCGCGCGGGGCTGCTCACGGCGCTGACGCGCGAGCACTTCGAGGGCCCCGACCGCGACGCGCGCGCGCCGGGCATCGCGGCCGACAGGATCCTCACGAGGCTCGATGAGCTCGAGGGTTGACCCGCTCCACCGCCTCGTCAGCGTGCGCCGCAAGCTCGTCGACGCGCTGATGGGCCGGCGGCTGATGGCCGACCCGGAGCGGACGGGCGTCGTCGACATGGGCGACTTCGGCAAGCGCCTCGCGGCGCTCGCCACACTTGCCGCGGAGAGCGTCGCCGCGGCGGGGGCGCCGGCGGAGGAGGTGGAGCTCGCGGCGCGGCTCGCCGGCCTGATGGAGACGCTGCCGCGGACGCCGCAGCGCGCGGGGCGGCAGTGCGACGTGCTCGACGAGGCGCTGCGCCACGTCGAGGCGGCCATCAAGGCCGAGGGCGCGCTGCGCGAGCGCCCCTCGACCGTGAGCCTCTCCGTGCTCGCGCGGCGCGAGTGCGACCTCTTCTCGGGGCTGCGCGAGATCGAGGGCCGCCTCGAGGACTCCAAGGCGAGTTCGGTGGACGCGGGCGCCATCCGCCGCGCGCTGCGCCGCGCGCTGCTCGACCACGGCGAGGGGCCCTTCGCGCTCTCGGTCGATCGCGCGGGCACGCTGCGCTTCCCCGGCCACGAGTTCGCGCCGGGCGCGGCGCCCGAGGGCCTGCCGCGCAGCGGCGCGGAGCCGCCGGAGGTCAAGAAGGCGCTCGACCTCTACGAGGCGACGAGCGACCCGGCGCTGCGGGACTTCCTCATGGTGAAGGCGCTCGACGAGCTGGTCTTCGCGATCCTCGCGCCCCGCATGGGCAGCCACGCGCTCCTCGAGAAGGCCCTCGCGCTCCCCCGGCATCCCGGCAAGCGGATGGCCGTCCGGCCGGAGGTGGTCACCCTCGACATCCCCGGCTGGCAGCCGTCGGAGGCGGCCTCCGCGGTGGAGAAGTTCGCCGCGCGGCGGATCGGCCCCGAGTGGGCGCGGATGCCGAAGGCGGCCTACCTGCTGCGGCTGCTGCTCGATGTCGAGGACGGGATCGCGGCGGACCTGCTGGCGCTCGGCCCGGCGCTGCGCCGCCTCGAAAAGGGCGAGAATGTGGAGGGGTCCGGGGACCGGGCCGAGGGCGCGCTGCGCGGTTTGCTTGGCCTGCTCGGATAGGATGGCCCCACGATGTCGGAATCCGAAAAGAAGGGCTCCCGCCGCAGCCTGATGGACAAGCTGCTCGAGCAGCGCACGCTGCTGCTCGCCGAACCCGTCATGCCGCAGGCCGCCGAGCGGCTGATGGCGCAACTGCTCTGGCTCGACGCGCAGGACGACAAGAGCCCCATCCGCTTCTATATCAACACCCCGGGCGGCTCGATCAGCGACGGCTTCGCGATCTTCGACACCATCCGGGCGATCGGCGCGCCGGTCGTCACCGTCTGCACCGGCCTCTCGGCGTCGATGGGGACGATCCTGATGCTCGCGCCCCGGGAGCGGAAGAACCGGGTCTGCCTGCCGAACACCCGGTTCATGATCCACCAGCCCTCCTCCGCCTACCGGGGGTCGGCGAGCGACATCGAGATCAGCGCGAAGGAGATCCTGAAGCTCCGGGACCGGCTGATCGAGATCTACGTCGAGGAGTGCGGCATGGACGCCGACCGCGTCCGGACCGACATGGGCCGCGACTACTGGATGACCGCCGAGGAGGCCGTCAAGTACCGCCTCTGCGACCGGGTGATCCGGAGCCTTTCCGAACTGGGGTAGGGCCCCCTCCCGCCGCGTGCCCGGAGCCGGTAGAATGCCCGGCATGAGGCGAATCGCCGGTGCGCTCGCGCTTCTTGTCTATGTCCTGCTCGCGTGCGGCTGCGGCAGCGGCGGGTCGCCCGCGGCCCAGACCAGCAGCAACCTGACCGCGCAGGAGATCTTCGACCAGTGCGTGTCGGGCGACCTGCTCGACTTCGCGGGGGTGCTGGAACTGGTGCAGGGGATCCTGCAGGGCGACGGCACGGCCCCGCCGCCGACGCCGCAGATCGACCTCCTGCAGGGCATCCTGCAGGGCGGCATCTTCCCGTGGTCGCTCGACGTGGACGGGGACACGGTGGCCGACCTCACCGGCACCATCCACCTGCGCGACAGCGCGGGCAACGTGACGCTGCCTCTCGGCATCCTCGGCGGCCTCGACCCGGCCAACCTCGACATCGCGGCGCTGATCGCCGGGCTCCCGCCGGGCACGAAGCTCCACCTCGACTTCGACCTGAGCGACCTGATCCTCGCGAGCGCGCAGACCGGCTCGGGCACGGGCAGCGTCGTCGTCGAGTTCGCGGAGGGCGCGATCTCGAGCGCGTCGGGCTCGGGCCGCTTCGCGGCGGGACCCTGCGACATGGGATTCTCGTTCTCCGACCTCGACGCGGCCGCGCTCTCGGCCGCCGGCTTCCCGATCGCCGACTTCGAATTCGACGTCGCCGTCGAGGGGCGGAAGGCCACCGGCGTCGTCCACTTCGACGGCACCGATACGGCGATCGTGCGCACGAGGGTCGGCAACGGCCCCGAGGAGTCCTTCCCGCTGCTGCTGACGCCCCCCGCCCCCCCCGCGCCCCCCGCCCCTCCTGCCTAGGGGGCCCTTGCGGCTACACTGACCGCCTTGAGCCCCCTCCGGGGGTGCAGCGGGGTATCCCATGCGTGCACTGATGACAGGCATCGCCCTCCTCTGGCTGGCGCTTCCCGCGCCGGCCGAGGACCGGGCGCTGCTCGAGAAGATCGACAAGACGCTCGACGAGATCCAGCGGGGCCAGTACGAGACGACGGCGGGGCTCACGCTCGCGGAGCACTCGCGGCTTCTCTTCGGGGCCTACACGACGCTGAGCGGGCTCGCGGCGGACAACGAGGCGGGCAACACCCGCATCCTGCGGCAGATCGATACCAAGCTCTGGGCGCAGGTCCAGTCGGAGGGGCACATGCTCTTCGGCCGCCTCCGCCTGCGCTACCGCGACTTCAACAGCGGGGACGCCTTCACCCCCCGCGGCGACCTGCTCGTGGCCCCGATCGGCGACCTCTACTGGTACCGGTTCGACTGGGCGGCCGACCGGAAATCCGAGGAGGGCGTGAACCCGGACTGGAACTGGTGGACGCAGATCGGGAGGCAGACGGTCAACTGGGGCGGCGGCCTCGTGCTGAGCCAGGTGCTCTACGCGGCCACGGCGGGCGCGGACTGGAACCTCTTCCACTTCGAGGCGCTCTACGGCGTGACGCCGGGCACCGGCACCGTCGACTTCGACGGCTCGCGCCCGGAGTACTCCACCGACACCGACCGGCGGTTCGCGGGCGGCCTCGTCGAGTACAGGGGCTTCGCCTCCCACCGCCCCTTCCTCTACGTGCTCGACCAGCAGGACCACAACGACGACGTGCTGCCCGGGGGCGTGCGCTTCGGCTACGACTCGACCTACGTCGTCGTGGGCAGCACCGGGCAGTTCACGGGGCAGTGGCTCTACCGCGCCGAGTTCGCCAAGGAGTTCGGCCGCTCGACGAGCGACATCCTCGCCCCGCCGCAGACGGTGGACGACATCGACGCGTGGGCGGCGAGCGTCCGCCTGATCCACATCCCGCACCGCTTCCGCGGCGGGACGAAGCTGCGCTTCGAGGCGGAGATCCTGCTCGCGTCGGGCGACCCCGACCGCACGCACTCGGCGCAGACCATCGGGGGCAACCTCGCCGGCACCGACGACGAGGGGTTCAACGCCTTCGGATACTCGCGCACCGGCTACGCGCTGGCGCCGGACCTGAGCAACCTCCTCTCGCTGCGCCTCGGCGTCAGCGGCGCGCCGCTCCCGGGCCGCGACCTCTTCGAGAAGATGCGCCTCTTCCTCGACCTGTTCCTGATGAGGAAGATGGATGACATGGCCCCGATGAGCGTCTCCACGATCGCCGGCGAGGGCGACGTCGGCGTCGAGGTGGACTTCGGCCTCCAGTGGCAGGTCTGGAGCGACCTGCAGGCCGACCTCCGCTACGGGATCTTCCTGCCGGGCAGCGCGATCGCCGACCGGGACGCGCGGCACTTCCTCTACATCGGAGTCAGCTATGGCTTCTAGACGCACGCTCGCCCTGCTGCTCCTCGCGGGGGCCTGCGCCCGGACCACCCTCAAGCAGTCGGCGGTGGACGAGTACGGCGGCGCCGACGAGATGGCGAAGATGGACTTCTGGGACGAGATCTCGACCCACCGCGCCGTCACCAACGACGACGCGCTGCACGCCCTGGCGCTCCAGTACGCGCTGCCGCCCGCCGCCGACCACGCGGGCCGCGTGGAGATGGGGCGCAGCCGCGGCTGGATCGCCGCCGACGCCGAGATGAAGGGCGCCGAGACCGCCCGGGCGGGCTGGATCGCGCTCGCGGTCTGCCGCGAGTCGGGCGTCAAGGGGGGCCTGACGATGCGGGTTTTCGGCCCGCGGGAGCGCTACGCCGTAAACGAGCTAAACTACAGGGGGTGGCTGCCCGGCATGTCGCCGGAGCAGGCGCTGTCGGGCTTGCAGCTCATCGCCCTGCTGAGCAAGGCGGAGGATGCCGCCAGCCGCCGGCCGGACGAACCCCGCGAGGACTTCAAATGAACACGCGCCGCCTCGGCCTCTGGCTCTTCCTGCTGCTGCCGTTCTCCGCGGGACTCGCGCAGGAGGGCAAGCCGAAGGGGGCGGTCGCCCGCACGCCCGGCAAGGCGGCCGTGCCCGACTCGCCGAAGGCGGGCGGCGAGGCCACGAGCGAGGGGCCCAAGCCGCTGCCGCCGGGCCAGACGCGCGTCTTCGAGGCGATCGTGATCGCGGTGGACGGCACCGCGCAGGCGCGCAACGAGACGACGGGAGATGGGGAAGGGTCCGGGAAGGGGAAGTGGGCCGAGCTCAAGGTGAACGACGTGCTGAAACCCGGCACCGTCGTGCGCACCGGGCCGAAGGCGGAGGTCGCGCTGCGGGTCGGCGTGAACGCCACCTTCGTGATCTACCGGCAGTCGCGCGTCGCGATCCCCGAGATCATCCAGGACGGCGAGGTGCTGCGTACCCGCGTGAACCTCAACTTCGGCAAGGCGGACGTCAAGGTGGACCGGATCGGCCTCGTCAACGACTTCGAGGTCGCCACCCCGACCGCGACGCTCGCGGTGCGCGGCACCGCCTTCCGGATCTGGTGGGACGTCGTGGACGGCTTCCGCTCGATGGGCGTGCCGCACAACAAGATCAACGCGATCCTCGTGAAGTACCTGAACCTCGTCGAGGCCGCGCTCTCGGGCGCCGACTCGTCGAGCGAGGAGTTCAAGCTGCCCGCCCTCGACGCCTTCTACGCGACCTACATCCTGCCGCTGAAGGGCGCGGTGGACGAGGGCGGCGGCGGCGACGGCCAGTTCCCCGACGAGGGACAGACCGACCCGATCTCGGACACCGGGCTCGACACCGGCAACGCGGACCGCGGCACGAAGCGCACCCCCCCGATCCCCCCGGTGCCTCCCAACGGCCAGTCGCAACAGCAGGGCGGCAAGCCCAAGTAGCCCGCGCGGGCGACGGCGGTGGGAACGCGCTCCTTCCTCCGCCGCCGCCTCGTGGGGCTCCGGCGGGCGGGCGCGCCCGACTGGCTCGTCGGCGCCGTGGTCGCGCTCGTCATGGCGCTGCTGCTCCTGCTCGAGGTGGAGGGGGTCGTCGCCATCGAGCGCAACGCGACCGACCTGCTCTTCGAGTACGGCCGTCCCGCCCCGCCGGCGCCGAGCGACCGGATCGTCCACGTCGACATCGACGACAGCTCCCTCGACACGATCGGCCGGTGGCCCTGGCCGCGCAAGCTGATCGCCGAGTCGATCGCCGCCCTCGACCACTTCGGCGCGAAGGTGATCGCGGTGGACATGCTCCTCCCCGAGGCGCAGAAGCCCGAGTATTCCAGCGACGGCGCCGTCGTCGACCACGACCTCGAGCTCGAGCGCGCCTTCCGCGCGGCGAAGGCGAAGGTCGTCCTCTCCGTCAGCCTCGACTCGACCCGGAGCCAGCTCGGCCCGCTCTGGCTCGGCGCGGAGGGGCAGCGCTACTGGCACGCGCTGCAGGCCATCCTTGCCCGCGACATCACCGCCGGCGCCGACGACGTGATCCGTGAGCTGGGGCTCGACAGCGACCGCGCCGAGCGCGTGCGCCTCCGCCTGCGCGAGATGAAGCGCATCGCGATCCGGCAGCGCGCCGCGGAGCTCGCGGCGGAGGACCGGCTCGACCTCGCGACACTGCGCGCCTCGATGCTGCCCGAGGGGAGCGACCGGTTCGGCAGCTTCCCCGAGCTCACGCTGATGGAGGGCGAGATGGAGACGCTGCTCGCCGCGCGCCGCTTCGAGCGCGACCTCCCCCCCGCGCCCCCCCACCACAGCTTCCCCGTGGCGGACAACGTGATCGCGCCGCTGCCGCGCTTCGCCGAGGCCGTGGAGGGCGCCGGCTTCGTGAACGCCGAGCCCGACTCCGACGGGAAGATCCGGAGCGTGAGGCTGCGCTGGGTGAAGTCGGGCAAGGTCTACTTCCAGCTCGGCCTCGCCGCGGCGGCCGCCTTCCGCGACCTCCCGCTCTCGGCCTTCGCCGCGACGCGCGCGGAGGTGGAGGCCGGCGGGCGGAGCGTGGTCCTCGACGACGACCCGATGGTGCTTTCGTGGCCGCGGGTCGAGGCCGTGCGCCGCGCGGTGCACATCTCCCTCGGGCGCGTGCTCGAGATGGCGTGGCGCGAGCGCGAACTGGCGCGGCTGCGGGCGCGCGAGCGCGAACTCGCCTCGGAACTCGTGCGCGTCTTCCTCGCCGGCGACGGGTGGGTGCCGGCCGACCTCGCCGACGAGCGGCGCGCGCCGGAGCTGCTCGAGGCGCTGCACGAGCAGGTGGAGTTCATGCTCTCCGCCGGGGAGCCCGACGACCCCGACGCGCTCCGCAACGCGAGGACCGCGCGCGAGTGGCAGGAGTCCACCGCGGAGGTCGCACGCGCAAGCCGCGAGCTCTCCTCGGCGGCGCACATGATGCGGGTCGCCCTCGAGGGGAGGATCGTCTTCGTCGGGTGGAACGCGACCGGGAACTTCGGCGACTTCTTCCCGACGGTGCTCTTCGAGCGCACGCCGGGCGTCGTCGTGCACTCGATCGTCGCGAACGCGTTCCTGACCGGGTACCAGGTCCTCGAGCGGAGGCCCTGGAACGGGGCGGCGATCGCCTTCGTGCTCGGGCTCGCCGTCGCGGTGCTGACCTCGTCGACGGGCATCCGCCTCTCGTTCCTGCTCGCGCTGCTGCTCGCGGTGGGCTACCTCGCGCTGAACACGCTCGTCGTCTTCTCGGGCATGCGCATGGCGCTCGGGCTCTTCACGCCGCTCGCCGCGATCGGCCTCTCGTGGACCGGCACGACGGCGATGCGCGCCGTGCGCGAGCGCCGCGAGAAGGCGCAGCTCCGGCGCCAGTTCGGCGCGCGCATCTCGCGCCGGCTCTTCGACTACCTGATCGAGAACCCCGAGCTCGTCAACCTCGAGGGCGAGGAGCGCGAGGTGACCTGCTTCTTCAGCGACCTCGCGGGGTTCACGGGCATCTCGGAGTCGCTCGACTCCCGCACGACGGTCTCGATCCTCAACCGCTACATGTGGGAGATGAACGACGAGCTCACGAAGTACCACGCCTACGTGAACAAGTTCCTCGGCGACGGCATCATGGCGGTCTGGGGCGCGTTCGACACGGGCACGCCGCACGCGGACCGCGCCTGCCGCGCGGCGCTCGGCTGCTTCGAGCGGCTCGAGAAGATGCTCGCGCGACCGGAGTTCGAGAAGCTGCCGCGGCTCTCGATGCGCATCGGCATCGCGACCGGCGTCGCCACCGTGGGCGACTGCGGCGCGCCGCCCGACCTGCGCGACTACACGGTGATCGGCGACTCGGTCAACCTCGCCGCGCGCCTCGAGTCGGCCAACAAGCAGTTCGGCACGCGGCTGGTCATCAACGGCCGCGCGAAGGAGCTCCTGCCGGAGGAGATCCTCACGCGCCCGCTCGGGCAGGTCGCCGTGTCGGGCCAGAAGTCGGCGACGAGCGTCCACGAGGTCCTCGCGCTGCGCGGCAGGGAGACCGAGGCCCAGCGCGCGCTCGCGGCGCTCACCGCCGAGGCCGTCGCCGCCTTCGCGGCCCGCCGCCTCGACGAGTCGCGCGCGCTCTGGGAGCGCGTGCGCGCCGGCCACGGCGACACCCCGCTCGTCGGGCTCTACCTCGCGCAGATCGACGCGGCGCGGGCGGCCCCCGGGGAGCCGTTCGACGGGGTGCTGCGGCTCACCTCCAAGTAGCGGGCCGGACCCCGCTTGACACCCCCGGCCACCCCGGTAGCTTGGCGCGCATGAGGATACGGGACTTCGTCGACCTGCACTTCCGGCACTTCAACGCGCGCGAGACCCGCGAGGCCGCGAAGGGGTGGATCCGCCATCTCGAGAAGGGCGGCAAGATGCTGCTGACGCTCGGGGGGGCGATGAGCACCGCCGAGCTCGGCATCTCGCTCGCGCGCATGATCCGCCAGAGGAAGATCCACGGCATCTGCTGCACCGGCGCGAACCTCGAGGAGGACCTGTTCAACCTCGTCGCGCACAACGACTACCGCGTCGTGCCGCACTGGCGCGAGCTGACGCCGGAGCTCGAGCGGGAGCTCTACGAGGAGGGGATGAACCGGGTGACCGACACCTGCATCCCCGAGACCGTGATGCGCCACATCGAGAAGCGCATCCTCAAGCTCTGGAGCGAGGCGGGGCGGAAGGGCGAACGCCACTCCCACTGGCACTACGTCCGCACCGTCGCGGGCGACGAGACGCTCCGGCCGCACTTCCAGATCCCCGCGGAGCACTCCTGGGTGCTCGCGGCGCACGAGGCCGACATCCCGGTGCTCGTGCCGGGCTGGGAGGACTCGACGCTGGGCAACATGTTCTCGGCCAACGTGATGATGGGCAACGTCGCGAGCCACCAGGTCGTGCGCAACGGCTCCGAGCAGATGCAGGAGCTCGCGGAGTGGTACCTGCGCGAGTCCGAGGAGGGCGTCTCGATGGGCTTCTTCCAGATCGCGGGGGGGATCGCCGGCGACTTCCCGATCTGCGTCGTGCCGATGCTGCACCAGGACATGAAGCGGGAGTGCCCGAGCTGGGGGTACTTCGCGCAGATCAGCGACTCGACGACGTCGTACGGCTCCTACAGCGGCGCCAACCCCGGCGAGAAGATCACCTGGGGCAAGCTCGACGTCGGCACGCCGCGCTTCGCGATCAACTCCGACGCGTCGATCGTCGCGCCGCTGATCTTCGCCTACGTGCTCGGGGAGTGAGCCCGTGACGCGGACACTCCGGGCGCTGCTGCTGGTCGCGCTCGCCGCCCGCGCCGGCGCCGGCGAGGCCGACGGGAGGCTCCGCGCGCTGCTCGCAGAGGACCTCGAGGCTCAGATGCGCCGCTCGCCCACGTGGGCGACCTCCCGCGGCGACCGCCGCTTCGACGACCGGCTCGACGACGAGAGCGCAGAGGCGCGCGCCGCGTGGCTCGAGCACGTGCGGCTCCGCCTCGCGGCGCTGCGCGAGATCCCGCGCGAAGGGCTCTCGCCCGCGGAACAGACCAACGCCGACCTGCTCGCCTTCGAGCTCGAGGAGCGCCTCCGCAGCGCCGCGTTCCACCCCGAGCAGACCGCGGTGACCCAGCTCTCGGGACCGCAGCGCGACCTGCCGCAGCTCCCGTCGGACCTCACGTTCACGACGGAGAAGCACCTCGTCGACTACATCGCGCGCCTCGAGGCGATCCCCGCGCACCTCGACCAGGTCGCCGCGAACCTGCGCGCGGGCCTCGCGGCGGGCCGCACGCCGCCGCGCGTCGTCATGGGCCCCGCGGCCGACCAGGCGTTCATGCAGGCGACGCCGGACCAGGAGAAGGACCCGACGCTGCACGCGCTCTGGCCCCCGGTCCCCCCCGGCATCCACGAGCCGCGCCTGCGGCGCGCCATCGTCGACGGCGCCATCCCGGCCTTCCGGAGGTTCGGCACGTTCCTGCGCGACGAGTACGTGCCGAAGTGCCGCGCGAGCGTCGCCGCGAGGGACGGCGTCGACGGGCTCGCGTGGTACGAGGCGCGGCTGCGCCACCACACGACGCTGGACCTGACGGCGAAGCGGATCCACGAGACGGGCCTCGCGGAGGTGAAGCGCATCCTGGGGGAGATGGAGGGGGTGATCGCGAGGACCGACGCGCCGAGGAAGGAGTTTCCCGCCTTCGTCGAGTACCTGCGCACGAACCCGCGCTTCTACTTCACGAAGCCGGAGGACCTCCTCGCGGCCTACCGCGACATCGGCAAGCGGATCGACGCGTTCATGCCGGCGCTCTTCGGCCGGCTGCCGCGGCTGACCTACGGCGTCAAGGAGATGCCGAAGTACATCGCCCCCGCGTCGCCGACCGCCTACTACTACCGCGGCTCGATCGAGATGGGCCGGCCCGGATGGTTCATCGCGAACACCTTCAGGCTCGACCAGCGCCCCCGGTACGAGATGATCCCGCTGACGCTGCACGAGGCGGTGCCCGGCCACCACCTGCAGATCGCGCTGTCGCAGGAGATGGAGGGGCTGCCGGAGTGGCGCACGACGCTCGGCTACACGGCGTTCGTCGAGGGGTGGGCGCTCTACGGCGAGCGCCTCGCGCTGGAGATGGACGGCCTCCTCGCCGACCCCTACGACGACTTCGGCCGCCTCTCCTACGAGATGTGGCGCGCGATGCGGCTCGTCGTGGACACCGGCATCCACGCGAAGGGCTGGAGCCGTGACCAGGCGATCGAGTACATGCTCGCGAACAGCGCGCTCACGCGCCAGAACGTCGAGCGCGAGGTCGACCGCTACATCGCGTGGCCGGGGCAGGCGACCGCCTACAAGATCGGCGAACTGAAGATCCGCGAACTCCGCGCGAAGGCCGAGGCGGCGCTGAAGGAGCGCTTCGACAAGCGCGCCTTCCACGACATGGTGCTGGCGGAGGGGGCGATCCCGCTCGCGCTGCTCGAGGCGCGCGTGGAGGCGTGGATTGCGGATCGGGGGGGCCGGGGGGGGTGACGCGGCGACCGCGGTCAGCCCGCGACCAGCGCCGCGAGGTCGCGGATCGTCGCGGGGCCGTGGCCGGCGTAGTGGTTGTTCGCGAAGGCGTAGGTCTTCGGCACGCGCTCGCGCAGCGTGCGCAGCAGGCTCGCCCACTTGTCGAGCTGCTTCGACATGTCGAGGACGATCTTGTCGAAGGTGTCGGTCTTCTCGTCGATCGCCTTCCGGTCGCCGATCAGTCGGCAGTAGACGAAGTCGGTCGTCACGAGGTCGAGCTTGGCCGCGAGGTCGGCGGGGTGCGGCAGGTAGGAGAGCTCGACGAGCACGAGCGCGACCCTGTGGCGTCGGAGGATCTCGAGCAGCGGCGGCTTGATCCACGCGCCGTTCCGGACCTCGACGGCGTAGCGGTGCCCCTTCGGCAGCGCCGCGAGGAAGGGGTCGAGCCGCGCCAGAAAGTCCCCGGGCCCCCCAAAGACCGTCTTGTTGAAGTAGGGGAACTGCAGGACCAGCGGCCCGCACTTCTCCCCAAGGCGGGACATCACCTTCGTGAAGCGCTCGACATCCCCGCCAACGCGCTCCGGGACCAGCACCGCCTCCGGGTCGGGGCGCGCCTCCTCGCCGCCGTGCACGATCGTGCGCGGGAACTTCGCGCAGAGCTCGAACCCGTCCGGGGTCTTGCGCGCCCAGCCGTCCACCATCCGCGCGTCGGGGATCCTGTAGTAGGTGACGTCCGCCTCGACCGCGCTGAACCGCGTCGCGTAGTGGGCGAGGTAGTCGCCCGGGGCCGTCCCCTCCGGGTAGAAGGGGCCGACCCAGCTCTTCTCCGACCAGCTCGACGTGCCGTAGAGGAACTCTCCCATCGCAGGCCCACATATACCGTATAGTCATGCCCCGATGGTGCGCCAACTGCTCGCCCTCGCGCTCCTGCTGGCCGGCTGCGGCGGCGGCGACCTGGTCGTCGGCACCGAGCCGGAGTTCCCGCCCTTCGAGTCGAAGAACGAGAAGGGGGAGTTCGTCGGCTTCGACATGGACATGGTGCGCATGCTGGCGAAGGACCTCGGCCGCACGCTGCGCATCGAGGAGATGGCCTTCGATTCGCTGCCGACGGCGCTGAACAACGGCCAGATCGACCTGATCGCGTCGGGCATGACGCACACGCCCGAGCGCGCGCAGAAGCTCGACTTCACCGACACCTACTTCGAGACGGGCCTCTGCCTGCTCGTCGGCGCGAATTCGGGGATCGAGACGGAGGCGGACGCGGACGGCAAGCGGATCGTCGTGAAGCTCGGCACGACCGGGGCCGCGGACGCGCCGAAGCGCTTCCCGAAGGCCACGATCACGACCTTCGAGACCGAGGGGGCCTGCGCGCTCGAGGTCGTGAACGGCCGCGCGGACGCCTTCCTCTACGACCAGCTCTCGGTCGTGCAGCACCACAGGAAGAACCCCGAGACGACGCGCGCGCTGCTCAAGCCGCTCACCCACGAGCCCTACGCGATGGCGGTGAGGAAGGGCAACCGCGAGCTGCTCGACCAGGTGAACGCCTTCCTCGCGAGGATCCGCGCCGACGGGCGCTACGCGGCGCTGCGGGAGCGCTACCTGCGCGACCTGCCCGATGGGTCGAGATAGGGCGTTCGGCGTCCGCGCCGCGATCACCGGCGCGGTCGTGCTGCTCGTCGCGGGCGCGCTCGCGCTCTCGCGCTACCGGTGGGACTTCGCGCCCGCGTGGCAGTCGAGGGCGCTCTTCCTCGAGGGGCTGCTGATGACGCTCGGCGTCACCGCGGGCGGCTTCCTGATCGGCCTCGCGGCCGGCATCGCCGTCGCGCTCGCGCGGCTCTCGCGCTCCCTGCCGGTGCGCCACCTGGGCGACCTCTACGTCGAGCTGATCCGGGGGATGCCGTTCATCGTCCAGCTCACGATCGCCTACTGGGGGTTCGCGCCGCTGGTCGGCCTCGACAACAAGTACGTCGTCGGCATCGCCGCGCTGGGCCTCTTCGCCGCCGCGTACATCGCGGAGATCTTCCGCGCGGGCATCGAGTCGGTCGAGCGCGGGCAGGTCGAGGCGGCGCGCTCCCTCGGCCTCACGCGGAAGAGCGCGCTCCGCTTCGTGATCCTGCCGCAGGCGACCAAGCGCATGATCCCGCCGCTCACCGGCGAACTGATCGCGCTCACGAAGGAGAGCTCGCTGCTCTTCTACATCGGCGTCGTCGAGCTGATGTCGGTCTCGCGGCAGACGGGCATCCGCACCTACGCGACCTTCGAGGCCTACCTGGTCGTCGCGCTCTTCTACCTCTGCGTCACCTTCCCGCTCTCGCTGCTCGCCCGCCGCCTCGAGCGGCGCCTCGGGCAGGCGGCCCCGCTGCCGGAGCACCTGTGATCGAGTTCAAGGGCGTCCGCAAGCGCTACGGCGGGGTCGTCGCGCTCGACGGCATCGACCTCGTGATCCGCAAGGGCGAGGTCGTCGTCTGCATCGGCCCGAGCGGCTCGGGCAAGAGCACGCTGCTCCGCTGCGTCAACGGCCTCGAGATCCCCGACTCGGGCGAGGTGCTCGTCGACGGAAGGCGCGTCGACGCCCACGCGAAGGGGATCGACGCCGTGCGCGCCGAGGTGGGCATGGTCTTCCAGCTCTTCCACCTCTTCCCGCACCTGACGGCCCTCGACAACGTCACGCTCGCGCCGATGCAGGTGAAGGGCCTCCCGCGCGCGCGCGCGGAGGCCCTCGCACGGGACCTGCTCGAGCAGGTCGGCGTCGGCGACAAGGCGCACGTCCACCCCGACATGCTGAGCGGCGGCCAGAAGCAGCGCGTCGCGATCGCCCGCGCGCTGGCGATGGAGCCGAAGGCGCTGCTCTTCGACGAGCCGACGAGCGCGCTCGATCCCGAGATGGTCGGCGAGGTGCTCGCGGTCATGCGCGCGCTCGCGACCGGCGGCCGCACGATGCTCGTCGCCACGCACGAGATGGGCTTCGCCCGCGAGGTGAGCCACCGCGTGCTCTTCCTCGACAAGGGCCGGATCCTCGAGCAGGGCCCGCCCGCGAGCCTCTTCGGAAGCCCGCGCCACGAGCGGACGAAGGCCTTCCTGTCGAAGGTGCTCTAGTACTGCCAGACCAGCGCCGGCGCGACGCGCTCGTTCTCGCCCGCGAGCACGAGCGCGAAGCCGATGCCCGACGGCCCGGGGTCGTCGTCGCGGCAGTTGTATTGCGTGCCGCCCCACCGCTCGCCGGCCGCGACCATCTCGAACTCGACAAAGCGCCCCGTCTCGCCGTCGAAGACCGCGCGCCCGTCGAGCTTGAGCTCGACCCCCCGGCCCCCCGATGCCGCGCGCGTCGCGCCGCGGAAGAGCAGGTGCGTCTTCTGCCCCGCGACCTTCGCGACGGTCGCGGTCAGCTCGGCCTTCTCGATCTCGCGCTCGTGGTAGCCGTGCGTCTGCCCGTAGACGTTGTCGACGAAGTTGCAGCGCGCGAGCCTCTTCACGAGCGCCGCGGGCACCGCGCCGCCCTTCGCCATCGACCGCGCCTCCTCCGCCGTGAACCACGCGTAGTCGCGGTTGCGCGCCTCGGCGCGCCAGTCGGTGGGGCCCTTCTCGCGCGGCAGGTTCCGCGAGTGCACGGCGAGGGCGAGGCCGCCTTCCGGGTAGCGGGCCTCCCCCCTCAGCTTGACCGATTCCGGGGGGGCGGGGGGGGGGGCGGCGGGTAGGCGCTCGGCGCGCGGGAGGTGCTCCCACCGTTCGAGCGCCAGTTCGAGCATCTTCGCCATCGCGCGGGGGTCGGTCGTGTTGATCGACGCGAGGAACCGGCCCGACGGCGCGACGCAGTAGATGCCCTGCCGCGTGTCGGTCGGGACGGTGCGGCCGCCGTAGTGGCCCTGCTCGCAGAAGAGGCGGAAGAAGTCGCACTCGGGCCCCGGGCGGTGTTGCAGGTACCACACCTCGTCGGCGCAGGGGATGAACTTCTCCGCGAGCCTCTTGACTTTCGGGTCGGACCAGACGGACCGTCGGCCCCGGACTCCGTTGTTTCACGTGCAGCCGAGCGGGTGGCCGTTCATCGCCCAGAGCAGGATCGGGCGTTTGGCCTCGTGGGCGTCGCTCATCGCCTGCGCGAGGGTCGGCCGCCACCCGATCTCCTCCCAGTCGCGCTCCCGCTGCGGCGGGACGAGGTAGTCGAGCCACTTCGGCTCGCCTCCCTGGGCCAGCGCGGCGAGGCAGAGGACTAGGAGGCCGCGCACTGGGACTGGAACCCCTTCGCCTTGTGGGAGCCGTCGCAGAAGGGCTTGTTCGCCGAGTGGCCGCAGCGGCAGAGCGACACCGCGGGCCTTCCCGCGAGGTTGAAGGCGCGCCCCTGCGCGTCCTTCAGCACGATCTTCTCGCCGGTGACGCGGAGCGGTCCGTGGTCGGAGACGGTGATCTCGATGGGGTTCATGCACGGATTCTACCGTGGAGTCCTACCGGGGCGGCTCGGCACCGGAGAGCTGGCGGCGGATCAGGTAGCGCTGCGCATCGGCCCAGGTGCCGAAGAGCGCGCCGAGCACGCCGAGCGCGGTGCCGGCGATCGCGGAGCCCATCGACGGGAGGAGAGGGCCCGCGGTGACGAGCAGCGCGAGCGAGACGCTCATCCAGTAGAGGCCGCGCACGCGGCGCCTGCGGAACTCCGCGTAGCGCCGCGCGAGGCTCTCCGCGTCCCGGCCCCCGAGCGGCTCGGGCTCGATCGCGGCCAGTCGCAACAGGAGGCGCGTCGCGACGAGCGTCGCCCCGCCGAGCGCGGGACCGATCCAGAGCAGGAGCGTCATCTCGCCCCTCATCGCCAGCCACACGACGAGCGAGATCCACGCGAAGCCGGGCCAGGCGAACGCGCCCGGGAAGAGGTCGGGCTGCCGCGGGCGCAGGCTCGCGCCCCGCGGCGCCGCCGGCAGCGCCGCGAAGGCGCGCCGGATGTCGGGCACGGCGAAGCCCCAGACCAGCAGCATCAGGCCCCCGAGCCCCCACAACTGGAAGTGCAGCGGATGGCGCGTCCGCTCGGGGCCGAGCAGCCATGCCGACAGCGCGAAGGCGATCAGCATGCCAAGAGTTGCAAGCAGGATGCGCCGCATCGCGCGCACGCCGGTCCAGAGGCACCAGAGCCCCACGAAGAGCGCCGGCGCGGCGATCATCAGCGCCGGATAGAGGATCGCGAAGGTGTTCATTCGTAGCTCCTTTCGATCTCGGAGGCGAAGAGGCGCTTGACGTCCTCCTTGCGGTAGCCGCCGAGCTTGCAGTCGGCGAGGAGGTCCCGGAACCGCTCGCGCAGCGCGTCCCGCGCGGGGGCGGCCGTCGCGCGCAGCGCGGCGACGACGGTGCCACGCCCGCGGGCCGCCTTCACGAGCCCCTCCCGCTCGAGCTCGCGGTAGGCGCGCGCGACGGTGTTGAGGTTGACGCCGAGGTCGCCCGCGAGCTGCCGCACCGGCGGCAGCTGGTCGCCGACCGCAAGCTCCCCCTCCGCGATCGCGCGCCGCAGCCCGAGCCGCACCTGCTCGCCGAGCGGCACCGGGGAGCGCGGGTCGATCTCGATCATGCGGCAAATGTATCATTGTCTGATACATTGGTCAAGCGGGCACCGCCCGATAGAATGGCGGGGCCGGAAAACGACGATGAAGCGACTGGTTCTGCTCGGGGCTCTCGCGCTGAGCGCGCTGCTGGTGGGGCTGCTCTTCTTCGCCGCGGACGAGGGGCGGACGGGCGGGAGGTCGGCGGCGCTCTCGCGGTTTGCCGATCGGGTTGTATGGACGGGGGGCGCGGGGGCGGTGGTGGGGGAGGGCGCCGCGGGCG
>CAZMXP010000050.1:0-35666 GCA_964570285.1 uncultured Planctomycetaceae bacterium | reverse complement strand
CCCATCGTGCCCGATCTCACGCTGCGCGCCAGACGTGGATCATCGAACGCTTACGATCTACCGTGTCGGCGCGGACGGCGCGGGTGTCACGAACCTGACGCCGGAGGTCGCGCTGCCGCAGTCGGGTGGTGGGGCCGTTGGCGCTTGGCTGCGCGTGTGGCGTTGAGTGGACGCCTCCTGCATTGCGGTCCCGCTCGCGCAGATCCGTCTGCCCGGACCGGCGATGATCCTCATGCCGCGGCGAACTCGCTCCAGTCGAGTCCGAGCTGGCGGATGGCTGCTCGGACCGTTCCGATCTTCAAGTCTCGCGCGCCCCAATCCGGGATGACCGTGGTCCGGTCGGCTCTCGGATTGCGCCACTTCCGGTGGGAACCGCCTCCCCGGCGTGCGATCTCGACGCAGCCCAACTTGGTTAGCTTTCTGGCGACGGAGCGATAGTTCACGGAACGCGTCAGGCCACAGTCTGGATCAGCGTTTCGAGCCAGAGCGGCCCAGCCTGCTCGTCCTGTTGCACGGAAGCGGGTAGCGGCCTGCCCGTGTCCTGGTAGATCTCGATCACCGCGGCCAAGGCGTCCTTCGCGTTCGAGAGCGCCATCTCGACGGTGTCGCCCTCGGTCACGAGTTCGGGCAACACGGGCGACGTGACGGTGAAGCCTCCCTCGGGTTGAGGGGTGAGGACAAGGGGCACCTTGTAGAGCATTGGGATCGTCCTACGACCCGCGACGACTCGTTCCTGCGAGGATCGTACCATGCAGCGGAGGCCTAGAGGGGTGCCAGCTCCCTGTACCGTTCACGACGTGGTGTCGGGACGGTATTGAGGCTCCCCCATGGGACGATGCGAATTGTTCGGCCCGTCGCCGGGAGCAGCCTTTTCACCCCCCGCGCCCCCCCCTCGACCGTTCCCGGTCCCGATTGCGTCTTTCCGGGCGGCCCCCGACCTCTCCCGTTGCCTCGGAGGCAAGGGAGGTGGCACACTCGGGGCGCGGAGGCCCGATGGACGGCGCGGAGGCGGAACTCCGGGAGCTGATCGAGCGCGCGCGGCGCGGCGACCACGCGGCGCAGGGTGAGCTGTTCCGTCGCTACCGGAGCTATCTCGCGCTCCTTGCGCGCCTGTCGATCTCGCGACGGCTCCGCGGGAAGTTCGATGCGTCCGATGTCGTCCAGGAGGTCTTCGTCAACGCCCACAAGGGCTTTGGCGCCTTCCGGGGCGGAACGCACGGGGAGCTCGTCGCGTGGCTGAAGCAGATCCTTGCGAACCGGCTCGCCGACGCGAACCGCCGGTTCGTGGACAACCAGCGGCGGGAGGCGGGGCGCGAGCGGTCGATCGAGCAGATCCTCGAGCGCTCGTCGCACGCGCTGCGGAGCCTGCCCGCCGCGAACCTCACGTCGCCGTCGGAGGGCGCCCATCGCCGCGAGGTCGGAGTCCTCGTCGCCGACGCGCTCGCGGCGCTCAAGGAGGACGACCGCGAGGTGATCGTGCTGCGCAGTCTCGAGGAGCGTGACTGGGCAGAGGTGGCGGGCCTGATGAACCGCACGACGGATGCGGTGCGATCCCTTTGGAGCCGCGCGCTCCAGCGGCTCGGCGACGTGTTGGAGGAGAAGCGATGCAGCGCCCCGTAGAAGACCGCGACGCGAAAGTGGCCGGGATCCTCGACGACTACCTTGCCGCGGCGCGGGCGGGGAGGGCGCCCGACCGGGAGGCGCTGCTCGCCGCGAACGAGGAGGTGCGCAAGGAGCTCGGCGCGGCGCTGCGGGCGCTCGAATTCGTGGGGGGTGCGGGGGCGGAACTCTCCGCCGACGAGCGGCGAGGCGCGGCGCTGCCGGAGGGGACGATCGGCGACTTCCGGCTGATCCGCGAGGTCGGGCGCGGCGGCATGGGTGTCGTCTACGAGGCGGAGCAGCTCTCGCTCGGCCGACGCGTCGCGCTGAAGGTGCTGCCCTTCGCGTCGGTGCTCGACGAGCGGCAGCTCACGCGCTTCAAGCACGAGGCGAGGGCGGCGGCGCTGTTGCACCACACCAACATCGTGCCCGTCTACTCCGTCGGCTGCGAGCGCGGGGTCCACTACTACGCGATGGAGTATGTCGAGGGGCTGACGCTGGCGGACGTGATCCGGGAGGTTCGCGCCTTCGCGCAGGGCGGAGGCTCCGCCTCGTCCGAGGCCGTCGAGGTGCTGACCAAGGGGCGCACGGCGGAGACGCCTAACTACTGCCGCGCCGTGGCGAAGCTCGGCGTGCAGGCGGCGGAGGCGCTTGAGCATGCGCATCAGGAGGGGGTGATCCACCGCGACGTGAAGCCCGCGAACCTGATGGTGGACGGCAGGAGCCATCTCTGGATCACCGACTTCGGCCTCGCGCGCAGCAGGTGCGACACCAACCTCACCGTGACGGGGGACATCCTCGGCACGCTGCGCTACATGAGCCCGGAGCAGGCTCTCGCGAAGCGGGTTCCCGTCGACCACCGCACCGACGTCTACTCGCTCGGCGTGACGCTCTACGAGGCGCTGACGCTGGAGCAGGCCTTCCCGGGCGACGATCCCCACGCCGTCATCGAGCAGATCGCCTTCAAGGACCCCGTGCCGCCGCGGCGGCTCAACCGCGTCGTGCCGCCGGAGCTGGAGACGGTGCTGATGAAGGCGGTCGCCAAGGACCCCGGCGCCCGCTACGCGACGGCGCAGGAGATGGCCGACGACCTGCGCCGCTATCTCGAGGACAAGCCGGTCCTCGCGCGCCGACCGAGCGTCGCCCGCCGCGCGGCGCGGTGGATCAGGCGCCGCGGGAAGCTGGCCGCCGCGGCAGCGCTCATCGTCCTGCTTGCGGGAACCGTGCTCGCGCTCGGCCACCGCGAGCGCGCCCGCCGTGCGGCGGAGCAGGCGACGCGAGTCGCGCTCGAGTACGCGCAGCTCTGGTTCGACGCCGAGGAGGCGATCTCGCGGGAGCACGCGACGATCGGCACCCGGAGCATCGAGGATCTCGCATCGCCCGTGGCCGCCGACATCCCGACCTCCCGGCGCTCCGTCGAGCTTCTCTCGCGAGCGATCCGGCTCGACGCCTCCCGCCCCGAGGCCTTTTTCTCGCGCGCCTTCGCCCCGGGACGGACCTTCGACGAGCGCCTTGCGGACATCGAGGCAGCAGGCTCCCGCGGGCTCGCCGGGCGGCCCGTCCGAATGGCGAAGGCCTATCTGCTCGCTCTGCAAGGGGAGCCCGAGCGAGCCCGCGCCGAGGAGATGCTCGCGGAGAGCGGGGGGGAGACCGGCCCGTCGCTGCTTCTCGAGGGGCTCATCGCGATGCGGCGGGGCGACCGCAAGCGCGCGATCGAGCACATGGGGCGCACGCTGTCACTCCCGGACCTGCATCCGATCACGCGCTTCCAGGCCCTCTGGTGGAGGGGCCGGCTCTTCGAGAGTGAGGGGGATCTCGAAGCAGCCCTCGCGGACGTGCTGACGGCGGAGAGCGTTGTCGGCCGGACGGTCGCGACCACGCTGAGGACGGCCTCGCTCTGGCGGCGGCTCGGTCGCGACGCCAAGGCGACGGGACTCTTCTCCTCCGTGCTGGAAGAGGCATCGCTGGCCGGCAGTGAGGAGGCGTGGAGCGGCCTGCTGAGCGAGTGCTTCGCCTGCAGCGAGTGGGCATGGCTGGATCTCGTGGTCGAACGGGGAATCGTGCGCCTTCCGTCTTCCGCGCCCCTTCACTTGGGCCGCGGCTGGGTGTTCCAACATCAATGCCACTTCGAGAAGGCGCTGGCCTCGTTCGAGCGCGCGCTCGAACTCGACCCGCGGCGCGCAAGCTCGCATTACTCCCGCGGCGCTGCATTGAGCAAACTCGGTCGGCAGGAGCAGGCGCTGGCCGCATTCGAGATTGCCCTCGCGCTCGATCCGCGGCTCGCGAAGGCGCTCGGCGGTCGCGGCCACTCGCTGTGGGCGCTCGGTCGCTACAAGGAGGCGCTCGCGGCGCTCGACCGCGCACTCGAGTTGGAACTCAACATCCCGTGGCTGCATATCCAACGCGGATTGGTGCTCTCGAAGCTCGACCGCCGCGACGAGGCGCTGGCTGCGTATGACAAGGCGATCGAGATCGACGCCGATCAAGTCGGGGCACACAACAATCGCAGCGTAGTGCTGTTCCTCTTGAAGCGTTACGAGGAAGCCCTTGCTGCGGCAGACCGTGCGATCACGCTCGATCCAGGATTGGCCGAGGCTCACCTCAACCGTGGCGGTGCGCTGAAGGAGCTCGGCATGCACGAGGAGGCGGTCGCCGCGTGGGATCAGGCGATCGCCATCGATCCCCGGCTAGGCGCGGCTCACGCGAACCGCGGTGCCGCGCTCGGAAAGATGGGTCGCTACGAGGCGTCGCTGGCGGCCTACGACCGCGCCATCGAGATCAACGACCGCGACGCCTCGGCGCACGTGAACCGTGGCATCGTCCTCTGCAACGGTCTGCGCCGTGATGCCGACGCGCTCGCGAGTTTCGACCGCGGCATTGCCTTGGACCCCGGGAACGCCGTAGCACATTGCTGCCGCGGGCAAGTGCTGAAGAACCTCGGTCGTTACGAGGATGCCGTCGCCGCCTACGACGTCGCGCTCGCGATCGACCCGAACAATGCTGGCACCCACGGCCGCCGCGGATGGGCACTGCTGACTCTCGGCCGTCACGAGGATGCCCTGTCCGCGTACGACCGCGTAGTCGCCATTGTTCCCGGGGACGGCGCTTCCCATGTCAACCGCGGGATCGCGTTGTCGAGGCTCGGTCGTCACGCGGACGCTCTGGCCGCGTACGAACGCGCCATCGACGTCGCCCCGGAGTCCGTCCATGCGCACAGCAACCGCGCGAGCCTGCTCGGGATGCTCGGCCGCTACGACGACGCGCTTGCGGCATGCGACAGGGCGATCTCGATCGATCCGGCATCGGTGAGCGCGCACACCCTACGCGGGCTCGTGCTCAAGGAGATGGGCCGCTTCGAGGACGCGCTGGTGGCGTTCGACCGCGTAATCGCGCTCGACTCCCGGAACTTCTCCGCACACTTCCAGCGTGGACTGCTTCTGAGCGACATGCTGGGCCGCCCCGCCGACGCACTCACGAGCTTCGACCGCGCCGTCGGTCTGGAGGGGGGCAACGCGATCGCGCATGCCAACCGCGGCGTCGTCCTGACCAAGCTCGGCCGCGACGAGGAGGCGCTGGCCGCGCTGGATCGTGCGCTCGAACTCGACCCGAACCGGGCGCACACGTGCCTGATGCTCGGCATTGCGCTCTCGAGGTTGGGCCGCCATGAGAAGGCGCTCGCCGCGCTGGATCGTGCGCTCGAACTCGACTCGAACGACGCGCGCACGTGTTCGAGCATCGGCGAGGCGCTCTGGACGTTGGGCAGCCACAAAGGGGCGCTCGCGGCCTTCGAGCGCGCGATTGGCATCGACCCGAAGGACGCCGCGGCCCACAACAGCCGCGGGACTGCGCTGTGCGAGCTCGAACGCTACGAGGAGGCGCTGGCCGCCTTCGACCGCGCGATCGCGATCAATGGCAACGACGCCTTGCCACACGCCAACCGGGGCCATGCGCTGTTGGCCCTGGGCCAGAACGACGAATCCCTCGCGGCCTGCGATAAGGCGATCACGATCGACCCGGAGTCCGCGCAGGCTCACACGACGCGTGGCGACGTTCTGCTCGCCGTCGGGCGCGTCCGCGACGGAGTAGAAGCGCTCGAGAGGGGGCACGCGCTGGCACCGCTCGACGCACAGCGTCTGAACCACGTCGCCTGGCTGCGGGCCACGTCGGAAGACGACTCCGTGAGGGATGCGGAGAAGGCGCTTGCGGCGGCGTCCGCGGCGGCGGCGCTCGCGCCGCAGGACGGAGCCATCCTCAACACCCTCGGCGTCGCGCACTACCGCTCCGGCAACTGGAAGGAGGCGATCGCCGCGCTGACGAAGGCCGCGGAGCTCCGCGACGGCGGCGACGCGTGCGACTGGCTTTTCCTTGCGATGGCGCACTGGCAGGCGGGCCAGCGGGAGGAGGCGCACAAGTGGTACGAGCGCTCCGTGGCGTGGCTGAAGGAGCAGAAGCCCGCGGACGCGGAGCTCGTCCGATTCCGCGAGGAGGCCGGGAGGTTGCTGGGAGTCGCGAAGTAGCTCGCCCGAGCGCCTCACTGCCGGGGCGGCACGGCCCCCGGGCCCCCCCTGCATCGGCCAGCACCGACCGGTTTGTACCGCGTTTGCGTCTTTCCCCCTGTCGGCGCCGGGCAGGACGAGCCTGCGCGAGCAACCGACCGGGAGGACGACATGCGTTGGATACAGGTGACATGCACGCTCGCGGCGGTGCTGGTCGCGAGCGAGGTGATCGCGGGCAAGCCGGGCGGGGGGACGCCGCCGCCGCCGACGGGGACGATCTACTTCCAGGAACTGGCGACGGCCGAAGTCGTCAGCGGGTTCCCCATCACGTACGTGCTGGGTTCCATGGACGGGGGCGGTGGCAACCGCGCGGTCGTGCAGCGGACGCACATGGAGGTCCGCGCGAGCCGGCAGTTGCACGGCGGCAAGAGGTGGTTCCTTACAAGGGAGATCGTCGCGAACGAACAGGGGGTCCTCGGAGGCGTGCGGCAGGAGGTCTTTGCCGTGCGGGAGGATGGCGCGATCCACGTGAGGCTGACCGGGCAGGCGATGATGGACTATTGGGGTGCCGAGTGGGCCCCCGACGAGGACGCGGACGGCGCAACGATCAGCATGTTCGGCCGGCAGTGGACGGGGATGACCTCCTCGGACACGGTCGTCGACGGGACGGTGGGGCTCTATACGGCGCATCTGTCGTTCGACGGCAGCGGCGATGTCGTCGGCCTCGAGGCCAACCCCGGTTTCGCCGTCTACCTCGGCCTCACGTTCGCAGGCGGCAGCGTTCCGCAGCCCGACGTCCACTCCTACTCGTGGTCGCCCGGCATGACGAGGCTCGCGGTCTCCAACAAGCAACGGACGCAGATCCGCGTCGTCGAGGTCGCGAACAGTGCGGTCTCCCAACTCGGCTCGGGGGTCGATCCCGACTGGTCTCCTGACGGCATGAAGATCGCGTTCGCGTCGCAGAGCGGGGATGGCTCGGCCAAGAACCCCTACAAGTGGGCGATCCAGACGATGAACGCGGACGGGAGCGGCCGGCAGACGCTGCTCTCCATGAAGGAACGCATCAGCGCGTCGATGTCGCAATTCGTGTTCTGGCCGCGGTGGTCGCCGGACGGTGCCTACCTCGCGTACCGGTACATGGTCCAGCAGAACGGCTTCTCGTGGACCTGGTACGTCTACCGCATGGCGTCGAACGGAAGCGGGAACACGAACCTCACGCCCGAGGTGACCACCGGATCGGTCAGCGGGCAGTACGGCCTCTCGCTCGTGAACTGGCGCTGACGGCCGGAACGGCTCAGGCTAGGGCCGCTCCGCCTCGCGCGGGGCGGCCTTCTTTCGTTGCGAACGGGTGCCGCGCCGTCTTCCCGTTCGGTCCGTCCCCGAAACGGCGATGAGACTTGCGTGCGGAAGGCCCGACCGTTTCGGCGCGCGACCGCGTCTCTCCCGGTAGCGGACGACTGCGCAATCGTGAGGCGCTCCGAGTCGGGTTGTCGCACTTTCTGAGTGGCGGTCTTCCCGAAGGCGGCCGAGACGAGTCGAAGAAGCTGCCCGTGTGCGGGTGGAGGCAGACATGAGAGGATTCGAGCAGGGGCGCGGAAGTGTGGCGAGGCGCGCGCGGCGCTGGGGCGTGGCGGCGGTCCTCATGCTGGCCGTGGGAGGGGCGCTTGCGGCGGATCCGCCGGGGACGATCCAGACGGTCGCGGGGGGGGGCGCGGGGGACGGGGGGCCTGCGACGGCCGCCAACCTGAGTCCTCCGGCCTTCGCGATCGACGGGGGAGGAAACATCCTGATCGCGGACACCTTTAACAATCGCATCCGCAAGGTGTCTCCGGACGGCACAATCACCACCTTCGCCGGGAACGGCATCGCTGGCTCCTCGGGCGATGGCGGACTCGCGACGCTGGCCCGTCTCTTCAACCCGTTGGGGGTTGCGGTGGATGGGGGCGGAAACGTCTACATCGGCGACACGGGCAACCATCGCATCCGGAAGGTGTCGGTGGACGGCACCATAAGCACCATGGCCGGGACTGGGACTGCCGGTTTCTCGGGCGATGGCGGCGCCGCAACTTTGGCGCGCCTCAACTTCCCGAGTGGCGTTGCGCTCGACGCCGCCGGGAGCGTCTTTGTCGCGGATCAGAGCAACCACTGCATCCGGATCGTGACTCCGGACGGCACCATCAGCACGCTCGCTGGCACCGGGGCCGCCGGCTTCTCCGGCGACGGCGGCGCCGCTACTTCGGCTCGCCTCAGCGCTCCGCAGGCCGTCGCTGTGGACGGGGGAGGGAACACCTTTTTCGCGGATACGAACAACCATCGCATCCGCCGAGTGTCGCCGGACGGAACGATCGCCACGATCGCCGGTACCGGGAGCGTCGGCTTCTCGGGCGACGGTGGCGCCGCGACCTCGGCGCGCTTGAACAGCCCGCGGGGCGTGGGGCTCGATGCAGGCGGGAACCTCTTGATCGGAGACACGGGCAACCACCGCATCCGTCGTGTCGCCCCTGACGGCACGATCACCACGGTCGCGGGCACGGGCGTCGGCGGCTTCGCGGGCGATGGGGGACCCGCCATCTCGGCGACGCTGAATCAGCCGCGCGGGGTGGGCACGGACGGCGCTGGAAACCTGTTGATAGCGGACCAAGGCAACCGGCGCCTGCGCAAGGTGGCCCCGGACGGCACCATTACAACCGTCGCGGGGAACGGGACGAATCGCTTCTCAGGTGATGGCGGAATTGCCACTGAGGCGAGCCTGTCAGACCCGGCCGGAGTCGCCGTGGACGGCAGCGGGAACCTCTTCATCGCAGACACCACCAACCAGCGCATCCGGAGGGTGGCGGCGGACGGGACGATAGGCACGGTTGCCGGAAACGGCACGTTTGGCTTCTCGGGAGACGGCGGGCCCGCGACGGCCGCCAGCTTCGGAGACCCGTCCGGGGTTGACGTCGACGCGGGGGGGAATGTCCTGGTCGCGGACACGCGGAACAACCGCGTCCGGAAGATCGCGCCCGACGGCACGATCACAACCGTCGCGGGAAACGGCTTTGCCGGCGCTTTCGGCGATGGCGGCCCTGCAACGTCTGCGAGCCTGAGATTCCCGGTCGGAGTCGTCGTCGGTGCTGGCGGCGAGCTCTTCATCGCGGACTCCCAGAACAACCGCGTGCGAAGGGTCGCGCCCGACGGCACGATCTCCACCGTCGCTGGCACCGGCATCGGCGGTTTCGCGGGCGATGGCGGGCCGGCGACCTCCGCGCGCCTGAACTTCCCGTCCGCGGTAGACGTGGACGGCGGCGGGAACCTCCTCATCGCGGACCAGGGCAACAACCGGCTGCGGAAGGTTGCTCCGGACGGCACGATCAGTACCGTCGCGGGAAATGGCATCTTCGGCTTCTCGGGAGATGGCGGGCCCGCAACGGCCGCCAGCATGAGATCGCCGTGCGGCGTCGCCGTGGATGCGGACGCGAACGTCTACATCGCGGACAGGGGGAACAACCGCATTCGCATCATGGCGCCTGACGGCACGATCAGCACCGTCGTAAGTACCGGAGCGGGTTTTGCGGGGGACGGGGGGCCTGCGATCGCAGCGCGCCTCAACTTCCCGTCGGGAGTCGCCGTGGATGGTGCCGGGAATCTCTTCGTGGCCGACACGGGCAACCAGCGCATCCGCAGGGTCGACTCCGAGGCGCTCACCGCGAGCATCGGCGCCCCCGCCGCCATCGTCCAGGAGTGTGACGACCCGGACGGCGAGGGATCGACGGTGAACTTCCTCTTCGATGTCACGCCCGGCACGGCCGATCTGCTGCGCGTCCACGACGTGACGGGGAACCGCCTGCTCCTCCAGGTTTCGAACCCCGTGCAGCAGCAGTACGGGGTCGGACCGGTCCTTTTCCCGCACGGTGCGTCTACGGTGCGGATCGAGCTGCTCGACGGAGCGACGGTCGTCGCGAGCGCGCAGTTCGCCGTGCAGATCGAGGACACCATCGCGCCGGTGCTCGCGGGCTGCGAAGAGCAGACGATCGAGCTGGTGGCGCCCCTGACACCCGTCGATGCGGCGCTCCTCGGTATCAGCGCCACCGACGCGTGCGACCCCAACCCGATCGTCACGTTGGCACCCGGCGCTCTCGCGCTCGGGAGGACCTCCGTCACCGCCACGGCGCGCGACGCGACGGGAAACACGAGCGCCTGTGTCTTCGACGTCACCGTCGTGGACACGACGCCACCGGTCTTCCTCGTCTGCCCCGATCCCATCGAGCGGCACTGCGAGGCTGGGGGGACGGTCGTCGCCTTCGATGTGCTTGCGAACGACCTGAGCGGCGCCGTCTCGGTCACCTGCGAGGACCAGGAGGGTCGCCCCGTGGACCCGTCGGGCACCCCCTTCGGCGTAGGTGAGCACATGGTCACCTGCACCGCGACCGACGGCGGCGGGAACAGCGCGACCTGCGCGTTCGCCGTGCGCATCATCGACGACGAGGCGCCCGTGATCCTCTGCCCCGAGGACGTCGTCGTCGGCAACGAGGCGGGCGAGTGCTTCGCGTTCGTGGCCTTCGAGGTCACGGCGACGGACGAGTGCGACCCCGACGCGGGCGTGACCTGCGAGGCGCCGTGGGGGCCGGTGCAGTCCGGGGATCCCTTCCCCGTGGGCACGACCACGGTCGCCTGCACGGCCCGCGACCACTCGGGCAACGAATCCGTGTGCAGCTTCAACATCACCGTCGAGGACCGCGAGGCGCCCCTGCTCTCGGGCCCCTCCGCCGTGACGCTGGTCACCGACTGCTGCGGGAGCCCGCTGACGGTGAGCGCGGCCTCGCTGGGCATCTCGGCCAGTGACAACTGCGACACCGAGCCCGCTCTGGTCGTCGCCCCCGCGTCGGTCGGGCCCGGCACCACACCGGTCACCGTGACGACCACCGACGACGACGGGAATGCAAGCGAAATGACCGTCGCGGTCACCGTGCTCAAGGGCCCCTTCGACGTCCGCTTCCAGCGGCCGCTGGACGGGAACGTGGACAACCTCATCCAACCGGGCCGCACGGTCCCGGTGAAGATCCGCGTCTACTGCGAGAACATCGCGCAGACGGGAGTGTCGGCGATGATCGACAGCGTCGAGAGGATCGACGGCTCAGGGACCCCGGTCGCGAACGAACTCGTCGAAGACAGCGGGGCGTCCAACGACAACGGCGTCGCGATGCGGCCCGCGGACGGCCAGTACCTCTACAACCTCTCCACAACGAGCTGGCCCACCGCGCCCGGCGCACGCTTCCGCGTCACCGTCCGCGTCTCCGCCCCCGGGCATGTGGACACCCTGGCAAGCGTCGTGCTCAAGAACCGCTAGGAGGCCACGATGAAACAGCAAACCCGACGCATCCGCCCGCTCCTCCTCGTGCTCCTCTGGATCTGGGTGGCCTCGATCGCGCTCGTCCTCGACCTCTTCCTGAACGTCACCGAGTTCGACGCGATCCGCCCCCGCTCGACGCTCTACCAGGGCATGCGGATCGCGGCCCACGCGATGGTGGGGGAACCGCTCCTGCTCGAGGAGACCGCCCCGCCGCGCGCGCGCGAGGTGGCGACGCGCGCGAGTCCGCTCCCGCGCGGCTCGCGCCACCCCGACGGCCGCCCCGACGCGACCACGCCGCAGGGCCGAAAGCTCCTCGACGGGCTCGCCGCGACCGCCGCGGGCGCCGAAGACCCGGCCCGGCGCATGGCGGCGGTGCGCGGGCTCGCGTCGATGTTCGGCGAAGCCGCGGCGGGGACGCTGTCGGGCATCGCGACAGATACGCAGCAACCGGAAGCGGTGAGGAACCTCGCCCTGCGACTTCTCGAAGAGAGTTGACGCGCTCGGGGGGGGCCGCGGGGGGGTAGGCGCGGCCCCCCCCGCGGCCCCCCCGCATCGATAGAATGCAGCGGCGTGAGCGAGGTCGACCGTCTGCTGGCCGAGGTCGCGAACGGCGATCCGCAATCCGCCGAGAGGCTGCTCACGCTCGTCTACGACGAGTTGCGCCGTGTGGCCGCGCGCATGCTCTCGCGCGAGAAGCCCGGCCAGACGCTCCAGCCGACGGCGCTCGTCCACGAGGCCTACATGCGGCTCGTCAGTCCGACGAACCCGGCGCCGTGGAACAGCCGAGGCCATTTCTTTGGCGCGGCGGCGCAGGCGATGCGGCGGATCCTCGTCGAGCGGGCGCGCCGCGTCGGTCGCGCGAAGCACGGCGGCGGGCGCGAACGAGTCGAACTGGAGCTGACCCATCTTCCGGCGCCCGTCTTGTCCGAGGATCTGGTCGCGCTGGACGGCGCGCTCGACGAACTCGCCCGCGAGGACCCGGAGTGCAGCCGCGTCGTCACGATGCGCTACTTCGCGGGGATGACGCTCGAGGAGGTCGCCGCGGCGACCGGGGCCTCGCGCGCTACGGTGCAGCGGCGGTGGACCTACGCACGGGCGTGGCTCCACCGGAGGCTGAGCGACGCGGGCGGGTGAGGCGTTCTTTGGCGTTTCGTCGCACGAGGGGGCAGGAGGACGCTCATGCGATGGATTCGAATGGCTGCACTGGTCCTGGCGCTCGGAGCGGCGAGGGAGGGCCTCGCCGGCAAGCCGGGGGGTGGGACGCCGCCGGCCACGGGGAAGATCTACTTCAGCGATCTCACGACATTCCAGGCTTACCCGTCCTACTCCCTCGTCTACGGCTCGATGGACGGGAGCGGAGGGGGCCGTTCGACGCTGTTGCGCACGTCGGATGTCGCCCGGCCGAGCCGCCTGCTCCACGGCGGGAAGCGGTGGTTCCTCGGTTCCGTGCGTCTGCCGCTGACCGGCGTCAGCAGGAACGACCTGATCGCCGTGCGCGAGGACGGGGCCGGCGAGGTCCGTCTCACGAACAACGACGGCACGATGTACTACTGGGCGCTCGACTGGGCGCCTGACGAGGACCAGAACGGTGCGACGATCAGCATGCTCGCGCGGCGCTGGACCGGCTCGACGACGGCGGACACGGTCGTCGGGGGGACGGCGGGACTCTACACGGCGCACATCTCGTTCGACGGCGCCGGGGATGTCATCGGCCTCGACTCCGCCCCCGCGTTCCGCCATGGGCTGGGGATCGTCTCCACCGGGGCTGGAGAGCAGGTGGATGCTTCCCGGTACTCGTGGTCTCCCGACATGACGCGACTCGTCGTCCAGAGCCTCGACGGCGTCTGGGATGACTCGCCCGCGACGGCCGATCCGCGGATCCGCGTGGTCGATGCCACGACCGGCGGCGTAACGCCGCTCGGAACGGGCGACTCCCCGGACTGGTCGCCCGACGGCACGAAGATCGCCTACCGCCGGTGGATCGCGTCGAGCAGTCCGGGCTTCGCGCTCCAGACGGTGCGCCCCGACGCCGGTGGCCTTGCGACGCTGCTCTTCCTCAAGCACAGGCTGTCGGCGCAGTCCTCGCAGTACGCCGACGCGCCCAGGTGGTCGCCGGACGGCGCGTACGTCGCCTACCAGCACGTCGTGCGGGAGTCCGGCCAGTACACGCACCGGATCTACCGCATCTCGGCCAGCGGTTCGGGCAACACGAACCTCACGCCCGAGGTGGCCGCGGGATCGCAGGGGCTGGGGCTGGTCGGCTGGCGCTAGCGGGGCGCCTTGACTATTCTGGGCCTGCGGTCGATGGAGCTTCAACAGATCCTCTGGGCTGCGTTGGAACGGATTCCGTCGGAGCGTCCCGCCTTCCTCGACGAGGCCTGCCGCGGGGATGCGAGGCTGAGGGAGACTGCCGAGGCGTTGCTGCGTTCGCACGAGGAGGCCGGGTCGTTCCTCGAGCGGCCTGCGGTCGTTCCGCCTTCGCCGCTCGACGAGAGGTTCAAGGCGGGCGAGCGTATCGGGCCCTACAGGCTGATCGCGCCGATCGGCGAGGGGGGCATGGGGACCGTCTGGCGCGCCGAGCAGGAGCGGCCGGTGCGGCGCGAGGTTGCGCTGAAGTTGATGCGTTCGTGGATGGCGTCGCGGGAGTTCGTCGCGCGGTTCGAGGCCGAGCGACAGGCACTCGCGCTGATGGACCACCCCAACATCGCGAAGGTGTTCGATGCGGGGAGCGTCGGCGATGCGCCCTATCTCGTCATGGAACTCGTGGACGGCGCGCCGCTCTCGCGCTTCTGCGACGAGCACATGCTGCCGCTGCGCAGGCGGCTCGAACTGCTGATGCAGGTCTGCCGGGGCGTCCAGCACGCCCACGAGCGCGGCGTGATCCACCGGGACCTGAAGCCGACCAACATCCTCGTCGGCCTCTACGGCGGCGAGCCTGTGCCGAAGGTCATCGACTTCGGCGTCGCGAAGGCGATCGGCGGCCGCCTCGCCGGCCGGACGGTCCACACCGAGGCGGGGCAACTGGTCGGCACGCTCGAGTACATGGCACCCGAGCAGGCGCGCCTCGACCCGAGCGGCCTCGACACGCGCGCCGACGTCTACGCGCTCGGCGTGATCCTCTATGAACTGCTGACGGGGACGACGCCGCACGAGCGCTTGCGGGGATGCGGACTGGCCGAAGGGCTGCGCATCGTCGAGGAGGAGGAGCCCCCGTCGCCCGGCGCGCGGCTCGCTGCGATGGCGCCGACGACGGTCGCTGAGGTCGCACTGCGCAGGGGCACGACGGCTGAGCGGTTGAGGCGGACGGTGCGCGGCGACCTCGGCTGGATCGCGGCGAAGTGCCTCGAGAAGGACAGGCTCCGGCGCTATGGGTCGGCCGCCGCCCTCGCGGAAGACCTCGAGCGCCATGTCGCGCACCACCCGGTCTCCGCGAGGCCCCCCGCGGCGGCCTATCGAGCGCGGAAGTTCGTGCGCCGGCACCCGACGGCGAGCGTCGCGGTGGTCGCCGCCGTGGCCCTTGTGGCTGGCAGCGTTGCGTTCGCGTTCCGGGTGCAGGCGGACCGCGCCGAGCGCGACGTAAGGCGCGTGCGCGTCGAGCGCGATGTCATCGCCGCGTTGAACGAAGCGCGCACGGAACGCGAGAGGGCGCTGGGTGCCCTCCGGGATGCCAACGCGTGGAAGGCCGCTCTCGCCGCCGCGCTCTCGGCGGTGCGGCGGGCGGAGGCGCTCGCCGCGCAGGGGGGGGCGGACCTCGGCGCCGCCCTCGCGCGCGAGGTCGTCGCGACGGGTCGCGCCCTCGCGGCGGACGAGGGCGACCGCCGCCTGCTCGCGCGGCTGGAGGAGATTCGCGACGAGACGGCGCGTGTGGATGTGCGTGCGGGACACTACGTGAGTAGGCCTCAGAGCGCGGACGTCTTCGAGGCGTTCCGCGAGTGGGGCGTCGAGTGCGGCGCGACGCCGGTCGCTGGAGTGGCGGCACGGATTACCTCTCGGCCCCCCACAATACAGCCGCGCCTCATTGACGCGTACTGGACTGGATACTACCTCCTTGTCCCGTGGATCGGGCCGGACGGTGCCGCAATGCCGTGGTTCCGGGACCTGATCAGGTTGATCGACTCGGACCCTTGGCGGAGAGCAATCGAGCGCGCCTGCTACGCGCAGCAGTGGGATTCGGTGGAGCGCCTGATCGACGAACTGGACGCGTCCACGCAACCGTGGGAGTTCCTTGAGACCTACGCGAAAATCCTGCAAGGAGAGCGCGTCGGCATCGCGGTCCGCTTGCTGAAGAAGACTCAGCACGCCTACCCCGCCGAGTTCTGGGCCAATGTGAGTCTGGCACGGTCTCTCATGGACTCGAACCGGCGCGAAGAGGCGCTCCCCTACCTGCATGCGGCGGTAGCTCTGCGCCCCGACAATGCCGGAGCCTGGGTCAACCTCGGCGCTGCGCACAACGCCCTTCGGCCCGGCTCGGAGGAGGCGATCCGCGCGTATCAGCGGGCGGTAGACCTCGAACCCCTGTACACGGGGGCGCGCGTCAATGTCGGATGCGCGCTCTGGCACGCGGGGAGGCGGGAGGAGGCGGTCGCGGCGCTGCGGGCGGCGGTCCATCGCGACCCCGAGCACGCCGAGGCCCATCGAGTCCTCGGCGTGGTGCTCAGCGAATCCGGCAGAGCCGCCGAAGGGCTCCTTTCGCTGCGGCGGGCGGCCGAACTCGATCCGAGGAGCGGGGCCATCCGAAGGGACCTTGGCATGGCCCTGAATCGGACGGGAGACACCGAGGGCGCCCTCGCCGCCTACCGCGAGGCGATCGCGCTCGACCCGATGGAATTCGATGCGTTCAACCAACTCGGCATAGCGCTCAAGGCCCTTGGCGAGCACGAGGCCGCCGCCTCGGCGCTACGCTCGGCGATCGCGCTGAAGCCGGGCTCGGGCCAAGCCCACTCGAATCTCGCCATGGCGCTGCGCTCTCTCCTCGACTGGGAGACCGCGCGCGAGCACGCGGAGAAGGCGGTCACCCTGTTGCCGGACAACGCCAACGCGCAATACAACCTAAGCCTCGTGCTTGAAGACGCCTTCGACCTCGACGGCGCGATCGCCGCATGCCGGCGCGCGGTCGAGATCGAACCAGACAACGTGGCGTTCCGCAACTGGCTTGCGCAGTATCTTCTGAACGCTGGTCGACCCGCAGAGGCGGTCGAGGTGATCTCGGCGGCCGAGCGCCTGATCCCTGCGGAGGACCCACGACGCGCGTCGCTGAGAAGCGAGGCGACCCGTCGTGCGGCCCGCGCTGCGGATCGGCTCGCCGAAGTCCTCGCGGGCCGCGAGGAGGTCGACGACCGACTCTCGCTCATCAGGGCGGCCACAGCCAAGCGCTTCTTCCGAGGTGCTGCGCGATTGGCGGAGGCCTACGACGTCGAGGCGGAGTTCGCGAAGGCTGCCGACGGCCCGTACTACGTTGCGCGCTGCTTCGCCTTCGCGGCAGCGGGCGACGGCGACGCCTCGGGCGCGTCTGAATCGGAGCGCACAGCCTGGCGCGCGCAGGCGCTGCGCTCGCTCCGCGTCATGCTCGCGAAGTACCGTCCACTCCTGATGGAGGAAACCGACCCCGCACGTGGCATCTGCAGGGGAATCCTCTACCGCGTCTGCCGCTGGGACCCCGCCTTCGTGTCGCTCCGCCCTCCCCGCCTGCCGGAGTTGCCGGAGGGGGAGCGCCACGAGTGGCGGCGCCTTTGGTCGGAGGTCGAGGAGGCCCTCCGCTGACGGGGAAGCGCCCGCAAGGAGCTTGTCCGGGTCCGGTTGGCCCCGAACCGCCCCGCCGCACCAGCCCTACCGGAATCGCCGCTTCCGCCGCGAAATCGGCTTGCTCGGGCCGATGTCGGCGCGCTTCCTGCGCGGGGGCTCCTCGGCGGCGACGGGCGGGCGCATGATCGGGATCGGCTGGAACTGCATCGAGGCGAGGTAGTCGCCGAGCGCCTTCACGATCTCGTCGGGGTGCTGGTAGCGGAGGTCGCGGTCCTTCGCCATCATCTTCTCGATGTGGTAGTGCACGTGCGGCGAGATGTTGATCGCCTTCAGGCGGTCGCTCTTCAGCGACTGCATGATCTGCTTGCTCATCACCTCGAAGTCGTCGTCGCCGCTGAAGGGCACCTCGCCCGTCACCATGTGGTAGAGCGTCACGCCCAGCGAGTAGATGTCGCTCCGGATGTCGAGGTCCTCGACGCCCTTCGCCTGCTCCGGCGAGATGTAGCCGACGGTGCCGACGGTCGTGCCGGCGCTCTCCTCGGGGTTCTCCTCGGCGGTGAGGCGGCAGAGGCCCAGGTCGATCAGCTTCACCTTCCAGAGGTCGTCGGCGAGCATGTTCCCGGGCTTGATGTCGCGGTGGATGATCCCCTTGCCGTGCAGATAGGAGAGCGCGGAGGCGATCTGCTGCGTGATGTACAGCGCGAGCGGCCCCTCGAGCCGCTCGCGGCGGTCGATCAGGTCGAGCACCGTCGGCCCGTCCACCCACTCCATCGACAGGAAGCGGAACCCGTTGATCTTGCGCACCTCGTACCCGCGCACGATGTTCTCGTGGCGCAGCTTGCAGAGCAGGTGCGCCTCCCGCATGAACCGCTTGCGGGGCTTGCTGAGCAGCTCCTGCTCGGGGTGGAGCACCTTGACCGCGACGGGCAGGTTCTTCGGCTTGTAGACGCCGCGGTAGACCTTCGCCGAGGCGCCGTCGCCGGTGTGCTCCGTCAGCTCGTAGTCGGGGAACGGCTGGATGCGCTCGAGCGGCTCCTCGGCGAAGCTCTCGATCGAGTCGGCCGGCAGCAGGCTGCGCTCGACGAGGATCGCGACGAGCGACTTCACGCTCCCCTCCGTGAGGAGCCTGCCCTGATGGCTCAGCGCCTGCTGGATCTCCTCCTGCGACACGAGCCCGTTGCGGAAGAGGAGGGAGGCGATCTCGATGTCGCGCTTGCTTGCCATGGGCGTCGCGGAGGACCGTTGCGCCCTATCGTAGCAAGCGCAGGGTCCGGGGAGCGCGGGTATCATGACGCGCATGAGGCCCTGCGGGTTCCACCCGACGCCGCGCTCCCTGCCGCCGGCGGCCCACGGCGGCGCCCCGGCATGACAAGCTGGTACGAGGGCGGCCTCTCGTTCGCGTGCACCCGATGTGGCAACTGCTGCACGGGGTCGCCGGGGTACGTCTGGGTCTCGCCCGAGGAGATCCGCGATCTGGCCAACGCCCTCGCCCTCGACGAGGAGCGATTCCGCGCGCGCTATACCCGGCTCGTGCACGGCGTCGTGAGCCTCGTCGAGAAGCGCACCGGGGAGTGCGTCTTCCTCACCGAGGACCGCCGCTGCGCGGTGAACGCGCACAAGCCGCGCCAGTGCGTCACCTTCCCGTTCTGGCCGCGCCAGCTCGCCTCCCCCGACCGCTGGAAGGAGGCGGCGCAGCGCTGCCCCGGCATCGGCAGCGGCCCCCTCTACACGCGCGAGCAGATCGACCGCATCCAGGACCGCGCCACCTCGCGCGCGACGCTATGCCGCATCCTCGGACAGCCGCCCGCGTAGCGCTCGACGCGGTCTACCGCGCCGTGGCCGACGATCTCGCGGCACGTCCGGGGCTCTTCTGCGAGCTCAGCGGGCGCTGCTGCCGCTTCGAGGAGGCGGGACATCAGCTCTGGCTGACGAGGCTCGAGTACGAGGCGATGGTGGAAGGGGGAGGGGCCGGGGAGGGGGATGGCGTCGCGCAGTGCCCCTGGCTCTCCCGCGGGCTCTGCACGAACCGGGAGGGGCGTGCGCTCGCCTGCCGGACCTACTTCTGCTCGGACGAGGCGCAGGCGAACGGCGTCACCGAGCGGTGGCACGCGGAGATCCGCCGCCTCCACGACGCGCACCAGATCCCCTACGAGTACCGGAGGCTCTCCGAACACCGCGCGGGGGGGGAGGCGTGAGCGCCGGCCTCCTCGGTCTGCTCCTGCTCCTCTCCGCCCCCGGCGGCGAGGTGGTGCAGATCGGGCGGACGACGGGCGAACGCGTGCGCCTGCTCCGCCACCCGCACCCGGCGGTCCGGCAGAGGGCCGCGCAGCTTCTCGGCCACGCGAGCGGCGACCGGGCGCTGGCGGGGCTGCTCGTCGCGCTCACGGACCGCAGCTCGATGGTGCGCGCGGCCGCGGCCGAGGCGCTGCTGCGCATCGGCGACGAACGGGCGGTGCCCTTTCTCGCCCGTCGCCTCCGCGAGGAGTCGAACGCGGCGGCTCTCGAGGCGCTGCTGCTCGCGCTCGCGCGCTGCGGGAGCAGCTACGCGGCGCGCCACATCGCCCCCTTTCTCGACCATCCCTCGCGCGAGGTGCGCGCCGCGGCGGCGACCGCGCTCGGGCGCGTCGGCGACCCGGGCCAGCGCGAGGCGCTCTGGGCGCTCCTCCGCTACGGGGCCGACGACCCGGGCATGCGCATCCGCTCCGCGGTACTGGGCGCGTTCGTCGAGCTCGGGTGGCAGGAGGAGGCGGTCACGGCGATCGTCGAGCTGGAGGCCGCGGGCGCGCACCGGCATTGGCTCGCCCGGGTCTCGATCATCTCGGCGATCGGCCGCCTGCGCCTCTCCGCGAGGGAGGCGTGGCTGCGGGACCTGTTCCTGACGGAGGAGGATCCCCGCGTGCTCGCGGCGGCGGCCTCCGCCCTCGGTCGCCTCGGCTTTCGCGAGGACCTGATCGCCGCGCTCGACCACGCGAGTCCCGACGTCCGGCGCGCCGCGATCGTCGGGCTCGAGGAGGCGAGAGATCCGCGCGCGCTCGATCGCGCGCGCCAGCTGCTCGCGAAGGACCCCGATGCCGCGGTCCGCTTCGAGGCGGCGCTCGTGCTGCACCACCTCCACGCTCCCGACAGCGATCTCTACCTCGTGGATGCGCTGCGCTCCGACAACGCGCTCTACTGGCTGACCGCGCTGGCCGCGCTGGAGGAAAAGCACCAGCGCTCCTTCGGCCGCGACCCGGAGGCGTGGACCGCCTTCCTCAGGCGCTCCGAGTGATCCCGGCGGCCCGGAGCGCACGCGCGGTCCCGGATCGCCCGTCCGACGGTCTCCCAGCCCCGTATAATCCGTCCACCACCATGCAGAGTCTCCTCCGGCGGGGCGCCCTGCTCGCCCTGCTCGCCGCCGCGGCGCCCGCCACCACCCTGCCCGACCGGACGACCCGGGATCTGCTTGTCGAAGCGGAGCGGGTCTGCTGCCTCTCGTGCGCGAGCATCGAGGCGCGGCGCGACCCCCGCACCGGCATCGTCTTCACCCATGTGCGCCTCGATCTGCTCGAGGACATGAAGGGGGTCTCCCCGTCGGGCACGGTCGAGTTGCGCCTCGCGGGCGGGGAGGCGGAGGGTGTCCGGACCGTGGTGCCGGGCATGCCGACCTTCCGCCTCGGGGAGGAGGCGATCCTGCTCCTCGGTCCCCCCAACGCGCTCGGCCACCCGGTGCTGCTCGATGCGGGGCGGGGTGTGGTGCGTCTCCGGAAGGAGGAGGACGGCACGCGCATCCTGGCGAGCCGCGTGACCGGCGTCGAGGATCTGGCGGGGAAGCGCCGCGTGGCCCTCGGGGAGTTCCGCACCGCGCTGGGCGAAGTGCTCAGGGTCGCGGCCGCGGCGCGGGAGGGCGGCAAGTGAGGCGCCCTCTGGTGCTGCTGCTGCTCGCCGCCGGCGCGGCGAGCGGCTTCCTGATCTCGAACTCGCAGGTGGGCGGGGAGTTCGTTCCGGAGTTTGTCCCCGCGAGCCGGCGCCCGGTGAACCTGCTCGTCGATACGGAGGCGGTCGCGGGGGTGGCCGACCCGAGGGCGGTGACGCAGGACCTGATGAACCAGTGGAACGCGGTCCCGGAGGCGCTCGACATCTTCGGCGTCGCGAGCGCGGGGGGGCCCTACAACGGCTCGACCGCGGGGACCACGTTCGGGACCTTCACGAACTCGCAGCACGAGGTCGCGTTCGACGCCGACGGCGAGATCCTCACCTTCTTCGGCGTCAGCAGCACGGTCCTCGGCATCACGCTGAAGAGCGTCAACGGCGCGAGCGGACAGCTTCTCGACTTCCTGATCGTCATCAACACGCGCCCCGGCTCGCTGGCGGCGCCGGGGACGGGCGCGACGACCGAAGAGCTTTTCCGCGCGACGCTGGTCCACGAGCTGGGCCACTGCCTCGGCATCGGCCACTCGCCGGTGGGCATGGCGAACATCAACACCTTCGGGTTCGACCTCGCGGGCCCGGCGCGCATGCCGTCGATGTACCCCTTCCGCCTGCCCGCGTTGCCGCAGGAGGGCGCGACGATCGAGCGCGACGACGAGGCCGCGCTCACGCGCAGCTATCCGGGCGACACGAGCGGCCTCGGCTCGATCTCGGGCGATGTGCGTGCGCTCTCCGGCGCCTTCATCAACGAGATCGCCGTGCGCGTCCTCGGCCCGGGCGCGACCGGGACCGAGCACGTCGGGATCATCACGAACGTCGACGGTCGCGGCGTGGGCGCCTTCACGATCCCGAACCTGCCCCCGGGCGGCTACCGCGTGATCCTCGAGGCGATCAACGGCCGCGCGAGCGTCGACGAGGGCGCGCTCGCCGGGGGCAGCGACGCGCTCGGCGGGAACCCCTTCGTCTTCGCCCCCGACGAACGCTGGCAGCCGGGCGACACCTACGATCCCGCCGCGGACGATCCCGCAGACTTCGCACTCGTGCAGGTGAGGCCCGGCCGCGACACCGGCTCCGTGCGCTTCGTGCTCGATGCGGCGCCGATCCTCTCCGACGACATCCTCGCGCGCACGCTCGCCGCGGGCGACAGCCGCGTGCCCGATCCCGGGGGAGGGTTCCACTTCGGCGACTACTACGTCTTCCACGGCACCGCCGGGCAGACCGCCGTCATCACGGCGCAGTCGGCGGCGTTCACGCCGCAACTCGGCCTGATGCGCCCGAGCGACCTGCTCGAGGAGGCGGAGGACTCGCCGGTGCTCGGGCCCACGGCGAGAATCACCCGCACCCTCTCGCAGACGGGCGTCTACACGATCCTCGTCGCGGCGCGCGCGACGACAGGCAATCCCGGCGGCACCGGCGCCTACACGCTCTCGCTCACCGGCGCGGGGGGGCCCCTGCCGCCCCCCCCGGCCGTCACCGGGGCCTCGATCACCGTGGCCGCCTCGCCCCCCGGCCCCCAGCAGTTCGCGAGCCCCGTCTGCGCGCTGCCGCTCCTCGCGGTGGAACTCGTCCCGCCGAGCCACGAGGAGTTGTGGGTGGACAGCCTCCGCGTGCGCGCGCAGGGGAGCGGCCATGACGTCACGGATGTCGCGTCGGTCGACCTGGTGCTCGATGTCAACGGCGACGGGACCATCGACCGCGGGGAGCCGGTGCTCGCCAGCGGCACCTTCGGCGCCGACAACGGATCGGTGCTCTTCGGCGATCTCGGGCTCGAGCTCAACCCGGGCACGACGCGCAAGCTGCTCGTCGCCTACAACGTCACGGTGAAGAGCGTCAGTTCGACGGCGGGCGCGGCGCTCCCCCTCCTCGCGCTCCTCCCCCTTCTCCTGCTCGCGAGGCGCCGTGGCGCGCTCCTGCTGCTCCTCCTCGCGCTCCTGCCCCTCTCCTGCGGCGGCGGCGGCGGCTCGGGATGCAACGGTCCGTTCAACCCGGCGGGAGCGATCGTCACGTTCGAGGCGACGATCGCGCCGGGGGATGTCGTCGCCTTCACGTCGGCGGGGGATCCGGCCGCGCCGCTCGCCGCCCCGGCGGTGGCGGTGCCCTCGGGCACGCTGTCGGTCTCGAACTGACGGTGGCGGTCCCGCGCACGAAGACCGGCGTCCGCGCGCTGCTCGGGGCCCACGGCATGCATCCGCGGCGCCTGCGCGGGCAGAACTTCCTCGTCGACGGCAACCTCATCGACGCGATCGTGCGCGACGCGGACGTGGGGCCGGGCGATGCCGTGCTCGAGATCGGCACCGGGACCGGCATCCTGACCGACGCGCTCGCCGGGCGCGCGGGGCTCGTCGTCAGCGTCGACATCGACGCGGAGTTGCAGGCCCTCGCGCGCACGCTGCGCGACTGGCCCGCCTCGGTGCGGTTCGTCACGGCGGACATCCTCGACGGCAAGCGGCGGCTCAACGCGGCGGTGCTGGAGGTCTGGGGGGGCGCGGGGGCCGGGCTCCGCCGCCGCGTGGTCTCCAACCTTCCCTACGCGATCGCGACGCCGGTGGTCGCCTGCCTGCTGTGGCAGGGGATCGACTTCGCCGACGCCACGCTGCTCGTGCAGCGGGAGGCCGCGGAGCGGATGACCGCGCCGGTCGGCGCGCGGGAGTACGGGCCGATGGCGATCGCGGTGGCGCTGCTCGCCGAGGCGCGCGTGCTGCGGGCGGTGCCGCCGCAGGTCTTCTGGCCCGAGCCGAAGGTCGAGTCGGCGCTGCTCCGGCTCGTCCCGCGGGACACCGCGCTCGCGCGCCGGCTCGCGCGGGAGGGGTTCCCGGAGCGGCTGCACGAGGCGTTCGGTCAGCGCCGGAAGGCGCTCCGCAGGCTCTTCGACAGGGAACTGCTGCTCGCGCAGGGGTTCTCGGCGGACGTGCGGCCCCAGCAGCTTGCGCCGGCGCAGTGGCTCTCTCTCTTGACCGTCCCCCGGCAGTGAGACAAAGTCGGGGGTCTGGGACGGGGGCGTCGACCCCGGTTGGAGACACGTGGCGCACATACCCGAAGATGTGATCCGTTCGGTGCAGGATGCCATCGACCTTGTCGAGGTCGTCTCGCGCTTCGTCACGCTGAAGCGGTCGGGAAGCAGCTACAAGGGGCTCTGCCCCTTCCACGAGGAGAAGACGCCCTCGTTCGTCGTCTTCCCGCAGAGCGGCCGCTACAAGTGCTTCGGTTGCGGCGAGGCGGGGGACGGCATCACCTTCCTGATGCGGCGCAACCGCCTCGCCTTCCCGGAGGCCGTCGAGGAACTCGCCCGCGAGTGCGGCATCGCGATTCCCGCCGAGCAGGAGACGGCGGAGGAGCGCGACCACGCAAGCCGGCGCCGGGGCGCGGTGGCCGCCCTCGAGTTCGCGGCGGGGTTCTACCGGGCGGTCCTGCGGCGGCCGACGGGGCGGCTCGCGCTGGAGTACCTCGTCGGCCGCGGCTTCACCGAGGCCACGATCGACGCCCGCGGGCTGGGATTCGCCCCGGTCGAATCGGGGGCGCTCCGGCAGTACGCGGCGAGGAAGGGGATTTCCGACGAGGTGCTGATCGACGCCGGCCTCGTGCGGCGCAACGAGCAGGGGATGCCGTTTGACTTCTTCCGCGGGAGGGTGATGTTCCCGATCCGCGACCTGCGCGGGCAGGTCGTGGGGTTCGGCGCCCGGGCGATGGGGGAGGCGCAGCCCAAGTACCTCAACTCCCCCGACTCGCCGCTCTTCCGGAAGGGCCGCGAGATGTATGGCCTCGACCTCGCGCGACCCGAGGCGCTCCGCGCGGGGCGCATCCTCGTCGTGGAGGGGTACACCGATGTCCTCCACTGCCAGCAGGCGGGGCTCCTCGAGGTGGCGGCGGGGCTGGGCACGGCGCTCACCCCCGAGAACGCGGCCCAGCTCCGGCGCTTCGCGGTGCCGGTCTTTCTCCTCTACGACGGCGACGAGGCGGGCCGCAGGGCGGCGGAGCGGGCGGCCGCGCTGCTGCTGGAGGAGGAGATCCCGGGGTCGGTGGCGCTGCTCCCGCCGGGGCTCGATCCGGCGGACGTCGTCGTGCAGCAGGGGGTGGGGGGGATCGAGAGCGCGCTCGCTGCCGCGCAGGATCTGTGGGAGTACCGCGTCGCCCGGGTTCTCGAGCGGCACGACATGGCGACGCTCGACGGGCGGCAGCGGGGTGTGGATGAACTGCTGCAGGGGGTGGCGCGCCTTCCGACGGCGCTGCGCAGGGATTCGGCCCTCAAGTTGCTGTCCTGGCGGCTCGAGATCCCCGAGCCCACGCTGCGCGACCGGCTGCCCCGGCCGCGGGCCGCTGCCCCGGCCGTGGCGGGGGCCGAGGGAGAGGCGCCGCTCCCGTCGGGATGGCGCGCGGCGGAGGAGGACCTCCTCGCGGCCTGCCTCCTCGACGGGGCGTTCCTCTCCCGGCTCGAGGAGGAGTACCCGCCGGAGGCGTTCCGCGACCCGGACCTCCGGGCGGCGGCGGAGGCGCTCCGCGATTTGCGACGTGGGGGACAATCGTTGAGCCGCGAATCGCTCCTCTCGGCGGTCGCGGATCGGGACAGCGTGGTCCGGGCGCTGCTCGCGATCGATCTGGAGCCGGATGGTGCGGAGTGTCTGGCGCGCGCGGAACAGCACCTGCGACGGCTCGGCGAGCCCCGCAGGATCGAGAGGGCGGTTCGCGGAGGCGCGAGCGGGTTAGAGGCGAGGGTGCGGGCGCGGGGCGGTCGCATCGCCGGAGAGTTGGGCACGGAGCGAAATGACGATCGAGAACTTCGACCCTGACGTGCGCCTCCTCATCGAGGAGGGCCGCAAGAAGGGCTATCTCACCTACGAGGAGATCAACCGGGTGCTGCCGGACGATCTCGTCTCCCCCGAGAAGCTCGACACCCTGCTGACGCAGCTCGACGAGATGGGCATCCAGCTTCTCGACGAGGCGGAGGTCGAGAGCGAGGAGGAGGCCGAGAGCGCGAGCGACGAGGAGGCGGAGGTCGCCCCGGCGGAGGACAGCGAGGAGGACCTCCCGCTGCCCGACGAGACCGCGCCGTTCGGCAGCGGTTCCGCCGAGAAGATCGACGACCCCGTGCGCATGTACCTCACGCAGATGGGCGAGATCCCGCTGCTGAGCCGCGACGAGGAGATCATGCTCGCGAAGAAGATCGAGCTGACGCGGCGCCGCTACCGCGTGAAGGTGCTCGAGTGCGCCTACGCGCAGGAGCGGGCGCTCCGCATCCTCGAGGAGGTCCAGGCGGGCGACCTCGCGTTCGACCGCACGCTCAAGATCAATACGAGCGGCAAGACGGACAAGGACGAGCTCGCGACGCGCCTGCCGGTGAACCTCACGACGGCGAAGCTCGTGCTCGACCGGACGCGCGAGGAGTTCTCGGAACTCCACCGCGCCCGCACCTCCCAGACGCGCCGCAAGGAGCTCGACAAGCTGATCCGGCGGCGCCGCAAGCGCAACGTCGTGCTGCTCGAGGAGCTCGCGCTGCAGGTCAAGAAGATCCGTCCCCTCAAGGAGGAGCTCGAGGACCTGCTCGAGGAGATGGACGACCGGGCCTCGCGCATCCGCGAGCTGCAGGGGCGCAAGGGGGCCGAGGAGGACATCCAGGCGCACCGCGAGCGGCTCGAGGAGCTCCAGCTCAAGGTCTGCGAGACGCACGAGCGGTTCCGCCAGCGCGTGGACCAGGTGCGCGCCCGCTTCGAGGAGTACGAGGAGGCGAAGCGCAAGCTCAGCTCGGGCAACCTGCGGCTGGTCGTCTCGATCGCGAAGAAGTACCGCAACCGGGGACTGACCTTCCTCGACCTGATCCAGGAGGGGAACACGGGCCTGATGAAGGCGGTCGAGAAGTACGAGTACCGCCGCGGCTACAAGTTCTCGACCTACGCGACGTGGTGGATCCGCCAGGCGATCACGCGCTCCATCGCCGACCAGGCGCGCACGATCCGGATCCCGGTCCACATGATCGAGACGATGAGCAAGCTCCGGAACGTGACCAAGCGGCTCATCCAGAAGAAGGGGCGGGAGCCGACGATCGAGGAGATCGCGGCCGCGACCGACATCTCCGTCGAGGAGACCAAGCGCGTGCTGAAGATCAGCAAGCACCCGATCAGCCTCGACCGCCCGATCGGCGAGAGCGACGACAGCTACTTTGGCGACTTCATCGAGGACGAGCAGGCGGAGTCGCCCGTCACGGCGGCCTCCCACGAGATGCTGAAGGACAAGATCGAAGGCGTGCTCCAGACCCTGACCTTCCGCGAGCGCGAGATCATCAAGCTCCGCTACGGCATCGGGGACGGCTATACCTATACGCTCGAGGAAGTCGGTAGGATCTTCAAGGTGACCCGCGAACGAGTGCGTCAGATCGAGGCCAAGGCCGTGCGCAAGCTCCAGCATCCCGTGCGCGCGCGCAAGCTCGAGGGGTTCCTCGAGGGGGCGGGGGAGCGGTGAGCCTGGCCCACCGGCGGGGGAGGGAGGCGCAGGCGCCTTGCGGCGCGGGGCGATCTCCGACCCAAGGCGACGGGGGTCCGCAGGGCGGACCCCCGCTCGTTTCCCGGGGGGCGCAGCCACGAGGCCAGGAGAGCGAATGGAAACGCGAACCAGCATGCAAACCGACGTGATCGCCCAACTCATCGCACTGCAGGAACTCGACCGCGTGAGGGACCGGCTTCAGCGGAGGCTGGACGAGGTCCCGCAGAAGCTGCGCAAGCACACCGACGCGATCGCCGCGCTGGAGGGCGCGCTGCAGGAGCAGGAGAGGCTTCTCCTCCACCTGCGCGCCGACACCGGCCGGGCGGAACTCGACCTGAAGGTGAAGGAGGAGGAGCGCGAGAAGATCAAGCGCAACATGAACGCGCCGAAGCTGAGCAACCGCGAGTACGAGATCCTCCAGGAGCAGCTCGCCGGCGTCCTCGCCGACATCAGCAGCCTCAGCGACAAGGCGCTGAAGGGCATGGAGGGCATCGCGACGGCCGAGGCGACGCTCGCCGACCTGCGCGGGAAGCGGGAGGAGTCGGGCATGCTCCACGCCGCCGAGAAGGAGAAGCTCGAGGGGGCGCTCTCGGGGGTGACCGCCGAACTGGAGAAGCGCACCGCGGAGCGCGCCGCGATGACCCCCGCGATCGACCGGGAGGCGCTCGAGGTCTACGAGCGCGTCCGCCGCAAGCATCCCGACGCGCTGGCGGTGATGGACGGCACGATCGACCGCGCCGCGGGGCGGATCGCCAACGACGTCCACTGCGCGGCCTGCTACATCGGCATCACGCCGAACGATGCGGTCCAGGTGCTCGGTCGCAAGCGGCTCGTGCAGTGCAAGTCGTGCGTCCGCGTCCTCTATGTGCCGTGACCCCGCGCGGCATTCCTGACCCTGCGGTTCCGTACACTGCGCCGCACCATGGCCGGTACGCGATCCGGGACGAAGCCCGCCGAAGCCGCCCCCGCCAGCCCTGCCGCCGGAGTTCCTCGCATGCGCTTCCCGATCGACCTCGGTGAATACCGGCCGCTCGCACTCGACTTCGCGGAAGCGGAGCTGGGTGCCGGTGCGCTGGCGCAGCTTTCGCGCAACGTCGAGGTCTGCCGCGACGCGATCATCTTCTTCACCGCCGTGGCCGACGCGAGGGGGCTCGGGGGCCATACCGGCGGCCCCTACGACATCGTCCCGGAAGTCCTGATCGCGGAGGGGTTCATGCGCGCGGGCGGCCGCGTGCTGCCGGTCTGCTGGGACGAGGCGGGCCACCGCGTCGCGCTGCACTACCTGCTCGCGGTGCTGCACGGCGACCTCGACGCCGGGCAACTGCTCCACTACCGCGAGGCGCACGCGCGGCTCCCGGGCCATCCCGAACGTGGCCTCACGCCCGGCATCCACTTCTCCTCCGGCCGCCTCGGCCACCTCTGGCCCTACGTGAACGGCGTCGCGCTCGCGAACCCGGGACGCATCCTCTTCCTGTTCGGGAGCGACGGCTCGCAGCAGGAGGGCAACGACGCCGAGGCGGCGCGCCTCGCGGTGGCGCGGCAACTCGACGTGAAACTCGTGATCGACGACAACGACGTGACCATCGCGGGCCACCCGACGCAGTACCTCCCGGGATTCAGCGTCGCGCGCACGCTCGACGGCCACGGCATTCCCGTGGACAGCGGCGACGGCGAGGATCTGGCCGCGCTCTACGCGCGCATGAGCGCGGCCTGCCGGCGGCCGGGTCCGGTGGCTCTCATCAACCGGCGGACGATGGCCCCCGGGGTGAAGGGGATCGAAGGCAGCCCGAAGGGACACGACGTGATCCGGGTCGACCTCGCGATCGCCCATCTCGAGGAGCGGGGGCGCACCGAGGCGGTGCGCGCCCTGAAGGCCGTGGTCAAGCCGAAGGCGGCACCCTCCTTCCGCGGCAGTTCGGGGGTGTTCGCGAAGAACCGCGACCTCTTCGGCGAGGCGGTCTGCGACCAGCTCGCCTCGATGTCCCCCGGCGACCGGAAGGCGCGCGTGGTCGTCATCGACAGCGATCTCGAGGGCTCGTGCGGGCTGCACCACATCCGCAAGCGCTTCCCCGAGGTCTACGTGGCGGGCGGGGTCATGGAGCGCGGGAACTTCTCGGCCGCCGCCGGTTTCGGCTCCGAACCGGGGCGGCAGGGCGTGTTCGGCACCTTCAGCGCGTTCCTCGAGATGGTGATCTCCGAGATCACGATGGCGCGCCTCAACGGAGCCAACGTGCTCGCGCACTTCTCGCATGCCGGCGTGGACGACATGGCCGACAACACCTGCCACTTCGGCATCAACAACTGCTTCGCCGACGGCGGGCTCGCCGAGGGCGACACGACGCGCCTCTACTTCCCCGCCGACGCCCACCAGATGCGGGCGCTCGTCCGCCGCGTCTTCCCCGACGCGGGGCTGCGTTTCGTCTTCTCGACGCGCTCCGGCACGCCGGAGATCCTCGACCCCGGGGGCGCGCCGATGTACGCGGGCGCATACCGCTTCGAGCCCGGGCGCGACGAGATCGTGCGGGAAGGCCGCGCGGGATTTGTCGTCAGCTATGGCGAGATGCTCTATCGCGCGCTGGATGCGGTCGAACGGCTGCGCGACGGGGGCCTCGACGTGGGGCTGATCAACAAGCCGACGCTGAATGTGGTGGACGAGGAGCTGCTCGCCGTCGTGGGTCGCAGCCGCTTCGCGCTCCTGGTCGAGAGCCAGAACCGGAAGAGCGGTCTCGGCGTGCGCTACGGGACATGGCTGCTCGAGCGGGGCTTCGCCCCGCGCTACGCCCACCTCGGGGTCGTGCGCGAGGGATGCGGCGGTCTCGGGGAGCAGGTGGGTCACCAGGGCATCGATACGGGCGATATCCTCGAGGCCGTGAATCGGTTGGCGCTCTGATCGGCGGGGAGATCGACGGCCCCTCCCCTTCCACGCCGCGTGGGGTTAGAATCCCGCCTCTCTTTGACAACAAGGTCCGAGGGCGGGTAGGCGGTCGCGGCCTCGCGCCGAGGAAAGTCCGGGCACCGCAGGGCAGGGTGGTGGCTAACGGCCACCGTCCGGAAGGATAGGGAAAGTGCAACAGAGAGCAGACCGCCCTCCGGCTCCGGCCGGGGGGCAAGGGTGAAACGGTGGGGTAAGAGCCCACCGCGGGCGATGGCGACATCCCCGGCACGGCAAACCCCACCCGGTGAAAGGCCAGAAAGGGAGGAAGGGGCGGCCCGTCCCGTCAGCACCTCCGGGCTGGCCGTTTGCGGCGGCGGGCAACCGCCGTCCCAGACAAATGACCGTCCACGACAGAACCCGGCTTAACGCCCGCCCTCGGGCCGCTTCAAGGGGCCCGACGCGGCCCCTATCTCTCCAGGTCGGCCCAGCGGCTGTTCTTGTTCTTGTTCCACCAGCGGCGCCACGAGGGGGGGTCGTTCTCGGACGCGTTGGAGAGGAGCTGGAGCGCCTTCTCCATCGGCGCCTCGATGATCTCCCAGCGCCGCTCGGCCTTGACCTTGCCGACCTTGTCCCTCGGGTCGGGGCTGACGCTGTTCTTCAGGTTCCACGTCGACTCGTAGATGTCGCAGACGGTCTGGAAGAGCTCCTTGCGCACCGCCTCCTGCTCGTACCGGTAGCCCCCCGCCGCCTCCGCCGCCGCCGCGATGACCGCGTCGTCCACGTCCCGGAGCCGGTCGGTCAGCGCGTCCACCGCCAGCGGGTCCGCCGATCCCCCCAGCGCGCGGCAGACGCCGATGCGGATTTCGACCTCCTTCTTGAGGGTGCTGTGCTTCAGCAGCCCGAGCAGGTCCTTGGTCGCCTTGCGGCTGCCGATGCCCTTCAGCGCGAGGAAGAGGGCCTCGCGCACCTCGGCCGAGAGCGCCGGCTTCCCGCTCCGGACCAGCTTCACGAGGGCCCGCGCCTCGGTGTGGTTCTGCTTGTGGCCGCCGATCTCCTTCAGCAGGGCCAGCGCCTTCGAGCTCTCCCCCGCCTGGAGAAGCTGGACCAACTCCGGGACCTGGTCGGTCTCCGGCGGGGGGTCGGGCTTGTCGAGGAGCAGCAGTAGAAGCAGGATCGCCATGCACCCTATTAGAACGCCTCGCCGCGCGCGAATGGATTGGAGCTTCTTGACATGGGTAGGCGAGGTCTTACCCTGCCTTCCGAACCTGCTCGTCGATTTGCCGTCTTGCCGTCTTGCCGTATTGTCTTGCTGTATTGTCTTGCCGTTTCGATTGAGGAGTAGTTCAACTGGTAGAACGCCTGACTCTGGATCAGGAAGTTGAAGGTTCGAGTCCTTCCTCCTCAGCCAGCTCCGGGCCTCGCGTGGGAGTGGCGCCCCGGCGGCGCTCCCGGCCAGCCACCCAGAACGACAGAAGGCCCTATCGTCTAGCGGTTAGGACGCAGCCCTCTCAAGGCTGAGACGGGGGTTCGAGTCCCCCTAGGGTCACCAGGCGCGCCCGGCCTCCGGCCGGGCGCGCACTTTTTCCGGCGCGAACGGGCGCGGGAGCGGAAGCGGGTAGACTGGCGGCGTGAGGTCCGCGCTGCCGCTTCTGCTGCTGATCGCGGTTGCGGCGGCCGACGAGGCCTCGCCGGATCTGGCGAAGGCGCGGGCGAGGGTCCGGGCGCTGGAGCAGGAGATCGAGGCCCTGATCGGCCGCGTCGGCCCGGCGGTCGGCGCCGTGATGAACCACACCGCCGCGTTCGACGAGAAGACGGGGCGCGTCTCGATGAGCCCCCGCTCCCTCGGCAGCGGCTGCATCGTCTCCCCGGACGGCTTCTTCCTCACCAATGTCCACGTCGTGGAAGGGGCGGGCTACATCACCGTGGCGCTCCCCGACGGAGAGCGGTACCCGGCGACGCTCTACGCCGACACGAGCGAGGGCGCGGTGAAGGGAGACATCGCGCTGCTCCGGCTGAGGGGCAGCCGCCGCTTCCCCTTCGTCGACTGGCGCAGGGGCAGCGCGAGCCGGCTCGAACCCGGCAGCTTCGTTTTCGCGATGGGGAACCCGCACGGCCACGCGCTGGACGGCATCCCGGTCGTCACGATGGGCATCTTGAGCGGGAGCGGTCGCGCCGCCGCCGAGGCGGGCTACCTCTACATCGATGCGCTCCAGACGGATGCCGAGATCAATCCCGGCAACTCCGGAGGGCCGCTCTTCGACTCCCGGGGGAACTTCGTCGGCATCAACGGCCTGATGAACTCGCGGCAGGGCCGCTCGAACAGCGGCGTCGGCTTCGCGATCCCGATCGACCAGGTGAAGCTCTTCATGGGCAGGCTGATTCGCGACGAGGGGGGCGGGGTCGGCTACGGCTTCCACGGTCTGGAGGTCGTTTCGACCGAGGGCGAGGCGGGCGCACGCGTCGTGCGGGTCGCGCCCCGCTCGCCCGCCGCCCTCGCGGGCCTCGGCCTGGACGACATCGTCATTGGCGTCAACGGCGCGAAGATCTCGAACCGCACCGACTTCGTGAACATCGTCGGGCAACTGCCCGAGAACAGCCTGCTGCGCATCCGATTCAAGCGCGGCCGGAGCCTGCGCACGGAGAGTTTCCGCCTCTGCGGCTACGATGCCTACCTCGCGCAGGTCGGCATGACGCGCGAGACGGCGGGGCCGCTTCCGGTGCACGAGCGCGGCTATCTCGGCGTGCAGTGGGAGGGGGGGCGCGGGGGGGTGTGGATCACCGCCATCGTGGCGGGCACGGGGGCGGGCAAGGCGGGGCTGCGCGTCGGGGACCAGATCACCGAGTTGGACGGCACCGCCATCGCGACGACGAAGCAGTTGGCCGAACTCCTGGCGGCGCTGCCGGTGGGCACTACCGTCAAGCTGGGCTACCAGCGCGGAGGGCGCGCGCGAAGCGCGAAGGTGGGGCTCTGCGACGCGGCGGCGGCCGCGGGGCTCGGCGGGTGAGACGCGCCGCGCGCCTGCTCCCGTGGCTCCTCGCCGCGGCGCTCTCCTCACGGGCGCCCGCCGACGAGATGCGCTCGGCGGAGAGGGCCGTGATCCAGGCGCTCGAACGCGCGCGCCCCTCGGTCGTGACCGTCTTCACCGAGGACAAGAACGACTTCGATCTGAGCGGCGTCGTGATCTCGTCGGGGGGATGCATCCTGACGCTCCGCTCCCCGTTTGTCGGCGCCGGCGGGAAGGTCGCCGAGCGCGTGATGGTGCGCTTCCCGGGGAAGGGCGACACCGAGGAGGCGACCGTCGTCGGCGAGGACGCCGCGACCGACACGATCCTGCTCCGGGCCAAGGGGGCGCGCAACCGCGCGATCAAGGCGGGCAGGGCGGCCGACGTGCAGCACGGCATGTGGGTGCTGCTCGTCGGCAACGCGTTCGGCGCGGGCCGGGAGAGCACGGCCACCGCGAGTCTCGGGGTGATCTCGGGGATCGAGCGCAGCGGCGAGACGACGACGCGTTTCCACGCGAGCGCGCTCGTGAATCCCGGCTCCTTCGGGGCACCTCTGCTCGACCTCTCGGGCGCGCTCGTCGGCATCACGGCACCGGCGGTGACCGCGGCGGGCCATCAGAGCGTGATCGTGCCCTTCGAACTGATCCGCGATGCCTACCGCGCGAAGGGGGGCGATGCCGCGAAGGAGTTCGCGGCCGTTCCGGTGGCGCGCCGTCCAGGCGGCGAGATCGCCGACGCGTTCGGCACCGTGGCCCAAGCGGCGGCTGCCGAGGGCGCGAAGGTGCTCGTGGCGGTGCGCGCCCAGCCGGAGGCAGGCGGGACCGTCGCCGCCCCTCCGCCCCCTCCTGCCGAAGGCGGTGCCCCGCCCGCCGCGACGCCGCCCCAGGGCCCTCCGATGCCCGATCCCGTCCCGGGGGCGCTGCCTGGGCTCGACCGTTCCTCGGGCGTCATCGTCGATGCGGACGGACTGATCCTCTGCCCGCTGCGCGTCGTCGGCTGGCCGGGTCCCCCGCGCCCCCTGATCATCGACCTCCTCGACGGCCGATCGTTGCCGGCGACCCTGCTCGGCTACGACGAGCGCCTGCGGGTCGCGCTGCTTTCGGTGGAGGCGCGCGGACTTCCTGTGCTCGCCGATGCGCCGGAGGCGGATCTCCGCGCGGGAAGGCTCGCGGTCGCTCTCGGGTTCCCCCACGAGGCGCCCGGGCGGCAGACGCCGCAACTCACCGCCGGGATCCTCTCCCGTACCGGGGCCCTCTCCGGGCTCCACCCGGGCTTTCGCGCGTTGCAGACCGACGCGGGCGTCGGCGGCGGGAACCGGGGAGGACCGCTTCTGGATGCGGAAGGGCGCCTGCTCGGCGTGCTGCTCGACGTGAACGACACCGAGCCGATGGGTTACGGCATGCGCGTGCGCGGCGGTTATGCGGGCAACGCGGGGCTCGGCTTCGCGCTCCCCATGGCCGTCGTGCGCGCGATCCTGCCCCGGCTGAGGCGCGGGGACATCCTGCGCGCGGCGTTCCTCGGCGTGGGGGTGGACGATGTGCCGGAGGGTGTCAGCGTGACCTCGGTCTCCGCCCAGAACTCCAAGGGGGAGGCCTCGGCGGCGGCGACGGCCGGCCTCCGGGAGGGGGACCTGCTCGTCTCGATCGACCAACGGCCCCTCCGGCGCGCCGCGGACCTGCGCGAGATTGTCGCGGCCTACGCGGTGGGGGACGAGGTCGAGATCGTCGTGACGCGCGAGGGCGCGTCGCTCACGGTGCGCGCGAGACTCACGGAGCGCTAGGAGTTTGTCCGACTATTCGTCGGACAAACTCCTAAGTGATAGGGGGTTCGCGGTCGGTGCCCGGCCGTAGGTTGCGGGCATGGCCAAGACAGCGGGCGCGGCCGAGAGGTTCTGGTGGAGCAGGTCTGGATGCTCCCGGCGACCGTGTTGGACCTGGTGCCCGAGGGCCACCTGGCGCACTTCGCAAGGGACACCGTCCGGCACGACCTCGATCTCTCGGCCTCCTCGCGTGCACCGGACACAACCTCCTGAAGCTGGCAGCCGCGAGGGCGTGACGCGGAGCGCCGCGCCTCGCGCAAGTGCCCCCCTCGATCGCGGCGACGGTTCATGGAGACCCACGACTCGCGTCGCGTCGAATCAGGAGCTTGTCCGGGTCCGGTTGGCCCCGAAGCGTGGCTCAAGGCCATGACCCGGACAAGCTCCCAGCGGGGCTTCGCCCCAGCCCAACGCGGCATGGGGAGG
>CAZMXP010000049.1:0-37160 GCA_964570285.1 uncultured Planctomycetaceae bacterium | reverse complement strand
TCTCCTCGAGCGTCTCGAGGCAGTCGGCGGCGAAGCCGGGGCAGATCACGTCGACCGCGTCGAGGCGCTCGGCGCCCCAGCGTCGCAGCGTCTCGTCGGTGTAGGGCGTAAGCCACTCCTCCTTGCCGAAGCGCGACTGGTAGCCGAGCGCCCACGCGCCCGCGGGCAACCCGAGCGCCGCGGCGAGCAGGCGCGCGGTGGCCTCGCACTGCCGCGGGTAGGGGTCGCCCGCGTCGGCGTAGCGGCGCGGGATGCCGTGGAACGAGATCAGCAGCCGGCGCGGCGGCCCCTCGCGCTCCCAGAGTTCCCGCGCGCTCGCGGCGAGCGCGGCGACGTAGGACGGCTCGTCGTGGTAGTCGTGCAGCGTGCGCACCGCAGGCAGGTCGCGGCGCGCGCGCACGGCGTCGAAGAAGGTGTCGAAGGTCGAGGCGGTCGTCGCGGCCGCGTACTGCGGGTAGAGGGGCAGCAGCAGCACCGCGTCGCACCCCTCCGCGACGAGCAGGTCCAGCGCGGCGGGGATCGACGGGTTGCCGTAGCGCATGCCGAGCGCGACGGGCCGCGCGAGTTCGCGCGCGAGCGCCGCGGCCGTCGCGCGCCCGGTCACGAGCAGCGGCGACCCCTCCGGGGTCCAGATGGCGCGATAGAGGGCGGCGGAGCGTCTCGGCCGCGTCGTCAGCACGAAGAGGTTCAGGATCGGCCACCACTTCCAGCGGGGCAGGTCGATGACGCGCCGGTCGGAGAGGAACTCCCGCAGGTAGCGGCGAAGGGCAGGGGGCGTGGGGGCATCGGGGGTGCCGAGGTTCGAGAGCAGGACTCCGGTGCGGCCGGCCACGGTGCCCGATCCTATTCGGCGGGCCGGGGGATCCTCAGGAACGAACCCGCCTTCGCGCCCGGGAGCCGCTGCCGCTTCCCGCCGGGCCAGCGCACCTCGATCCACTCGCACGCCTCGTCGGCGCCGAGGCCGAAGAGCAGGCGTGGGTCGTGCTGCGCGAGGAACCCGGCGCCGCAGGCGGCGAGGCGGGTCACGAGTCCGGCGCCCGTCTTCACGGTCACCTCGGCCCCGGGGGGCCCCGCCACCGCGATCCGGAGCCAGCGGTTCTCGGCGCCGATCTCGTTGCGGAAGAGGTAGTGCGCGCGCCCGTGCATCGCGCGCAGGAAGATGTCGGTGTCGCCGTCGTTGTCGTAGTCGACGTAGACGGCGGCGCGCCCGTCGCTCATGGAGTCGACGCCGGAGAGGCCCGAGAGGTCGCGGAACCCCTTGCCGCCGAGGTTGAGCGCGAGCAGGTCGCGCTCGTAGCCGCTGAAGGAGAGGTTGCTCTTCAGGAGCGCGAGATGCTCGCCGAGGAAGCGCTCGATGCCCTTCTGCTCCTCGCCGGGCTTGCATTGCTTGGATGCCACGACCTGGCACCAGAACTGGCTTCAGGTGTCGGCCTCCGACTTGCCGGAGAGGAATCCGTTCGGGGCGTGCACGTCGTCGAAGCCGTCGTTGTCGATGTCGAGGAAGCCGCCGCCCCAGGACCAGCCCGCGGGAAAGGTCGCGACCTCCGCGAACCGGCCGTTGCCGAGGTTCCTGTAGAGCGAGTTGCCCTTCGCGAGCGGGCGGAGGTCCTCGTGGCCGGTCAGGTCGAGGATGCGGTTGCCCGCCGTCGAGGACATCTTGGTCAGGTGCAGGTCGAGCAGGCCGTCGTTGTCGTAGTCGGAGAAGGCGACCCCCATGCCGTAGCCGTCGTCGCGCAGCCCGAAGTCCGCCGCCGCGTCCTCGAAGCGGTCGCCGCGGTTCAGGTAGAGGTTGTTGCCGCCGCCGAAGTCGTTGGCGACATAGAGGTCCTGCCGCCCGTCGCGGTCGAGGTCGCACCACTGGGCCGCATAGCTCCAGCCGCGGCCGGCGACGCCGCGCCTGGCCGCCTCCTCGACATAGCGCCCGTCGCCGCGGCTCACGAAGAGCAGGTTCGGCAGGCCGTTGGTCGCGCGCACGTAGGAGTCGGGTGCGACGGGGCCGTAGTTGTTGTAGGCGGTGACGTAGAGGTCGGGGATGCCGTCGCCGTTGATGTCCGCCGCCGCCGCGGAGAACGCGATCGACGCGACGTCGACGCCCGAGCGGGCGGAGACGTCGACGAAGCGGATCACGCCGTCGGGGACGAAGCGGTTCTCGAGCAGCATCTGCTTGCCGTTGCACGAGAGGAAGAGGTCCGGGTCGCCGTCGTTGTCGATGTCGACGAAGAGCGGGCCGGTCGCGACGCGAGGGCTCGGGACGGCGATGCTCCCGAAGGTGCCGTCGCCGCGGTTGCGGAAGAGCGTGTTGCCGTCGTGGCCGGTCGAGAGCAGGTCGATCCATCCGTCGCCGTCGACGTCCGCCGCCGCGGCGCCGTAGGCGGCGAGGCCGAGCGTCGGATGGTCGAGCACGGCGGGATCCTCGCCGGGGAGGCCCACCTCGGTGAAGAGGGGCCGCGCGCGGCCGAGGCTCTCGAGCCGTTCCACGGCGAACGAGGCGATCCTGCCCCCCGCCTCGCGCACGCGCGCGACGCCGCGCGTCCAGACGCGGCTGCCCACGATCTCGAACTTCACCCTCTCCCCGCCCTTGGGCTTCATGCCGACCCACTCGACCTCGCCGTGCGCATGGACGAAGCGCGAGAGCCGATCGATCGCGCCCGGCCCCCGCGCCCCCTCCCAATCGATCTCGTGCACATGGCGCGAGATCGGCCGGCCCGCCTTCGGCCCCCTCTCGGGCACCCCTTCGATCGCGACCGCCGCCGCGTACCCCTCGCGTCCCGACAGCGCCGCGGCGAACTCGCGCAGCGTGGCGGCGAACCGTTCGGCCGCGGCTTCCTCCTCGCGCAGGTCGCAGAGGAGCAGCAGCAAAAGGGTCGTGCACATGGGAGGCGCGGTCGGCCATAATACCGCCATGGCGGACGACCGTGAGATCGAGACGCTGCGGCGCGAGCTCGCGCGCCAGCAGAAACTCGGACAGGCGAGCTACGCGCTGCACACGACGCTCGATCTCGACGAACTGCTCGCGCTCATCCTCGACGTCGCGTCGAGCGGCGTCGGGGCCGACCGTGGCACCGTCTTTCTTCTGTCGGAGGACCGGACCAAGCTCTGGTCGCGCGTGCTCAGCGGCGACGCGACGCTCGAGATCAGCCTGCCGGTGGGGCAGGGCATCGCGGGCTCGGTGGCCGCCTCGGGCGAGACGGTTCGCATCGAGGACGCCTACCTCGACCGGCGATTCGACCGGAGCTGGGACGAGCGCAGCGGCTACCGCACGCGGCAGATCCTCTGCGCCCCGATCCGCAACCGCGAGAGGCAGATCGTCGGCGTCTTCCAGCTCCTGAACAAGGCGGACGGCCCCTTCACCGAGCAGGACGAGGAGTACCTCGACGCGCTCTCGGTGCACGCCGCGCTCGCCGTCGAGAACGCCTACCTGCACCGCAGCGCGCTCGAGAAGGAGCGCTACGACCGCGAGGTGAAGCTCGCGCAGGGGGTGCAGCGCCAGCTCCAGCCCGCGGAGCGGGGCGCCGAGGTGGGGCGGATCGCCGTCGCCGGGCTCAACGAGCTCTGCGAGGACGCGACCGGCGACTACTACGACTTCCTCGTGCCGCTGCCCGGGAACCGCCTCGGCGTCGCCATCGGCGATGTCAGCGGCCACGGCCTCCAGGCCGCGCTCGTGATGGCCGAGGCGCGCGCCTACCTGCGCGCGTTCGTGCGCACGACCGACCGGCTCACGAAGGCGATGGACCTGCTCAACGACTTCCTCGTGCCCGACATGTCCGGCGGCAAGTTCATCTCGATGTTCTCCGCGGTCGTCGACACGAAGACCGGCGACCTCGAGTGGTGCAACGCGGGGCACAACGCCCCGCTGTTGCATCGCGCGGAGACCGGGGAGATCGTCGAGCTGAAGGCGACCGGCCGCATCCTCGGCATCCTCCCCGACGCCGGCTACCGCGCCGGCGCGCCGCTCACACTCGCGCAGGGCGATGTGCTGCTTCTCTACACCGACGGCGCCACCGAGGCGCGGCGCAGGGACGGCGAACTCTTCGGCGAGGAGCGCCTCGGCGCGGCGCTCGCCGCCGCCGCCGCGCGCGAGCCGAAGGAGATCCTCGCCCAGGTGCGCGCCGCGTTGCGCGAGTGGACCGGCGACGCGGCGAACGACGACGACCTGACGATGGTCGTCCTGAAGCGTGTCGACTAGGGGGGGCGAGGAGCACAGAGGCACAGGGACGCAGGGGAAGGGGAGGGGGTGCGGGGGGGGGGTGCGGGTCCCTGTTTCGGCGGTTTGAACGAGGACCACGAAGTCACGGGGGGGGCATGAGGGGGCGAGTAGCACAGAGGCACAGGGACACAGCGCGGGTTGACGCCGCAACCAAACGAGCGCAGGCCGCCGCACGGGTCACATTCAGCAATGACCACGAAGGCTCGAAGGCACGGAGAAATGAAGGGACGAGTTTGCGCGCAGAGCGCGCACCGGATCGCGGGAGCCCCTTCGTGTCTTCGCGCCTTCGTGGTTTTCGTTCTCCCCGCTCGCCTTCAGTGACTCGCGGGATTCGCGCAAGCGGCGAGGACTCTGCGGGCATGGAGTACGAGCGATCAGGGCCGAGGGTATCGGATTTGATAAGGAACCCAGGAAGGGAGGAACCCATGAGAGGAAAGGGGAGCATCCCGGGACTCGGATGGTCGAATCCGCCCCTTCCTCGGTTCCTAGCTTCCTGGGTTCCTTCTTCCAACCTCACGACTAAGGCTGTGGTCCACCGCACCGCGCCCAAAGGGCAGGAAAACCACGAAGGCACGAAGACACGATGAATCCTTGCCGACGGGGGCCGCGCGCCAGTCCGACTCTTCCCTGTCTCCGTGCCTTCGCGTCTTCGTGGTCACTCGTCAACCTGACTCGTGCCGGGACCCGCACTCCTTCGGCTGCGGCGTGGAGCCGCTCTGCGTCCCTGTACTACTAACCCTCGGATTTCGCGCTCCCTGCGCAAATTCTCGGGCTGCCCTCGTGCGGCGCCTGGAACCGAGCCACGATGGCCGCTTCGCAGCCATCCTTTGCGGCGGGGGAGGGACGCACGCAGCCCTCCGCCCCGCGCGCGTCACCCGGATCACGCGGCTCCCCACTAAGCGCAGCGCGGCCTTCGGCCGTCGCTGATTTGGTTGCGGCGTCAAGCCGCGCTGCGCCCCTGTGCTGCGTCCTCCTCCCCGGCACCGCTACGCGATCCGCGCCTCCTCGCCGAAGCTCGCCGCGAGCACCTTCAGGTGGCGCTTCAGGTACATCGCCGGGTCGGCGAGCTTTCTCGCCATCGCGCGGGGGAGAGCCATGTGGATGATGCCGCGCTCGGTCAGCTTGACGACGCACCCCTCGTCGTCCGGCGTGATCTCGTGGATCCAGCAGCCGCTGAACATCTGGTGCTTGCCGACGTCCCGGATCGTCCGCTCGAGCAGGCGCGGCGGCTCGCGCCGCGTCGTCACGAGCACCATCGGATTCCTGCCGATCAGCATCCTGCAGGTCTCCTTGCCCTCGGTGGGCGGCAGCATCTCGACGCTGGCGACGCCCTTGTCCCACGTGGGCCACCGGGCGACGTCGTCGATCGTCGCGAAGACCCTCTCCGCCGGCTGGCGAAGCCGCATCGTGCAGGTGAACTCGTGGTTCGGGTCCATGCGCCGGCCCACGAGATAGAGCACGAGCGCGACGAGCAGAAGCAGCCCGAAGAGCCCCCCGAGAATGCCGAGAATCGTCCAGAACATCGTTCGCCTCCCTCCCCCCCGGGCCCCCCCGCGCAGGCCAGGCGGCGGACAGGCCGCACATCCTCCCCGACCGCCCCCCGGACAGTCGCCTACTCGTCGTAGTTGACGATGCGGGGCGTGATGAAGATGACGAGCGCCCGGGTGTCGTTGAGCTTCTGCGACGGGGCAAACAGCTTGTCCAGGACCGGGATGTCGCGCAGCAGCGGCAGGTCGTGGGTGACCGACGGCTCGCCGCTGTTCTGCATGCCTCCGAGGAGGATCGTCTCGCCGGCCGGGACATGGATCATCGTCAGCGTGGACCGGGTCTCGAGGATCGGCACGCGGAGCCCGAACGACTGCCCCTGCACGTTGACGGTCTCCGGGGAGACCACCGTGAAGCCGCGCGTGTCGAGCCGGATCGTCAGATCCACGGACCGGTCGGCGTTGATGAAGGGCTGGAGGTCGAGGATCGGCCCCGTCCACGCGTCGGCGACGCCGGGGAACTCGCTCTGGATCCGGGTCTGGAAGATCGACTCCATGTTGTTCAGCGGGCTCACCCGGTCGAGGAACTGCGTGAGGTAGCGCTGGCCGTTGTAGGCGTAGCCCTCCGGCATCGGGTACCGCGCCCGGCCCGCGTCGCCGTCGATGTCGGCGACGATGGGCGCGAGCGTGCCCGCCGTGAGGCGCTTGCCGAAGAGGCTGCCGATCACCGACATGCCCCCGGGCAGGATCGGGTGGTTGTAGTTGCGCTGCAGCGCCGGCGAGAAGGGCCTCAGGTCGCTCGCGTCGAGGGAGAAGGTCCGCTCGCCGGGAGGCGTCGGGTAGTCGGCGTAGTCCGCCGAGGTCGGCGTCGCGCCCGCGAGTTCCGTGAAGGGGAAGCCGACGCCGAGGTCCCTCGCGATCAGCTTGCGGCTGTCCATGAATCCGCCGAGCAGGCCCCCGTCCGCGATGACGTTGCTCGTATGCTGGCTCTTGACCTGGTCCTCGATGAGCGGGTTGAAGCTGTAGGGGGCGAGCGGATCGAGCGTGAGCCCGATGTTGCTGAAGAAGTCGGTCTCGACCGCGGCGTAGTGCACGTCGAGGGAGACGCGCGGCGCCAGCCGCAGCAGCGTGGAGGTCGGGATGCGCGCGAGCGGGTCGTTGCGGCGGGGGCGGTCGCTCCCGAACCAGTCGTGGGGCGCGTTCTGCCCGAAGTCGCCCCCGTGCTCGAACGCCGTGCCGCGGTAGGTGGGGTAGAACTTGAGATCGGGGAACTCCGACATCGGCAGCATCATCAGCAGGATGTCGTCGCAGGCGAGCGCGATCGCCCGGCTCAGCTCGGCGACCGGCGACCCGGACCGCACGTCGCTCAGGCCGAGGGTCCACGGGTTGCCCGGCGTCTTCAGCAGTTGCGCCCAGAGGTCGGTCCCCTTGAAGAAGTCCTCGTCGAACGGGGCGTTCGGCACGTAGTTGTTCGCCGCGTCCTCGTCCTGGTCGAAGACGAACGCGTACTGGAAGTGGCGGTTGTCCACGCCTACCGGGAAGTTGTCGCGGAGCTGCATGAAGAAGAACATGTAGAAGTCGGGCAGCAGCCCTTGGCCGGGGCTCGCGCTCACCCTCGTGCCGATCGCCCCGTTCCCCTCCGGGAAACTGCTCTGGAAGTTCGAGATGTCGCTGCTCCCGAGGTAGCCGCCCGAGACCCCGATCCGCAGGATGTCCGTCCGCCCGTTCGGCACCTTGTCCGGCACCCCGAGCGTGGTGCTGCTCCACCGGGTGGGCTGGTTGGCCGCGAACGGCCACTGCACCAGCGCCCCCTCGAGGCTGGACTCGATCGGGAAGCCGCCAAAGAGCTTGAAGAGGGCGGCCAGCGTGGCGACGGGGTTGCCGCCGCCGCCCCCGCCGCAGCCGGCGACCGGGAGCAACAGGAGGAATAGGGCGATTTTTCGCATGGTCCGGAGTATAGCCCGGGAGCGAGTCCCGATCCGCGACAATCGAGGCTAGAATGGTGCGGTCGACTTCGGGAGGAGCTTTCGATGATCCGTTCGGTTGCCATCGGTTGCCTGCTGTTCATCGTGTCATGCGGAGGGGGCTCGGGGGCCGTTCCCGCCGCGCCCACCGGAGGGGCGCCGCTGCTGCTCGCGGCGGGCCTCGTCCAGCTCACCCCCGCGCTCTTCGACGACTGGAGCGGCGGCGTGGACCTCTCGCGTCTCGGCCTCGGCGCGATCAGCCAGGTCTACGACCTGACGACGCCCGCGGGCACCCCCTTCACGTTCGACATCCTCAGCCGCGCGGGCGGCAACACGGGGCCCGTGCGCGTCTCCGTCGCCCACGCGAAGGACGGCGGCCTTTTGCCCCCCGGCGGGCCCGAGACGCTCGCGGCGGCAGGCCTGGTCCCGTCGGCGAGCGGCGCCGCGAGCCGGACGCCGTGGCTCGACTCCAACGGCGACGGTTTCGCGCGCGTGACGATGCGCGGCGCGATCGACAGCGAGCAGATCCTCGCGATCGAGACGAGCAGCGAGGGGGAGACGACGACCGCCCTCGTGCGCGTGCGCATCGGGCTGCCCTCCGAGATCAACCTGCCGCCGGTGATCGGCGGCGACTACCCCGGCGTCCTCGCGACCCTCGATGTCTACTCGAGCGACTCGTGGGCCTTCGGCCAGCCGGTCGTCGCGGTGAGCGGCGACCGCGCGACGATCGCCGCCTACGAGGGGGACCAGACCGACCCCTGGTCGGGCATCCGCTACGAGATGCGCATGCAGGTGGACCTGCTCACCGGCGCCGTCACCGGTGGCGGGTCGCACGACCCGAGCCCCGACATGGGCAACTGGCGCGATCACGAGGTGGCCGCGCTGTTCAACGTGCTCGCGATCGTCACCGGCGGAGGCCCCAGGGCCAGCCTGAAGATCTCCTTCGACCGCGGCGCGACCTTCGGCCAGACGCTCTCCTTCGGCTCGCTCGGCATCCAGCCCGACAGCGTCCGCCTCGTGCAGATCGCGATGGCGCTCGACTACTCGATGGCGGTCCTCTACTGGCACGGCAGCGACCTGCTGCTCGTCGAGGGGAGCGTCTCCGCCTTCGACGGCACCGGCTCGCCCACGCGATACGCCTTCGGCGCCCCGCGCCTCGTCCACCGCGCGGCGGGCGACGTCTCGCCGCTGCTGATGGGCGCGACCTACAGCACCGGGGGCGACCTCGTCATCGGCTACGCCTTCAGCTCGGTGACGAGCCTGCCCGACTTCACCTGGGAGAGCCTCACGCAGTTCCGCTGCGCGACGCGGCTCTTCGGCGCCCCCGCCTTCGAGGACGTGCTCGTCGAGGAGGACCGCCTCATCGGGCGCGACCCGTCGGTCTCGGTGCTCGGCAGCGGCCCCACGATGCGCATCTTCTACGCCTACGAGGCGCGCGACGGGGTCCGCCTGCGGACGAGCTCCGACGCGGGCGCGACCTTCTCGGCGCCGGAATCCGTGGGGGGCCCGGGGGGCTACGCGCCCTCGGTCTTCGCCCGCGACCAGGGCGGCCAGACGCGCGTCGACCTTCTCTACATCGGCGAGGGCGAGTTCGGCAGCGAGCTCCACCTGCGCCACTGGGACGACTTCGGCACGACGCCGCCGACCGACCACCGACTCACGCGCGCGACGAGCGAGAACCTCGGCGGCGGCGGGGGCGGAGGCGTCGGCCCCGGCTTCGCGCCGGTGCCGCCGGGCGGCGGTTTCAAGATGACGAGCCTCGCCTGGTTCGGCTACGACGCGACGCTCGACGGCGACGACGTGGTCGTCGTGACCGACGAGCAGACCTGGGACGGCTACTTCTTTGCGCTCGGCGCGCCCGACGTCGTCTTCACCGCCGAGGGCGGCGCGCCGGCGGCGGCCGACTTCACCGCGGCCGACCCGCCCCCGCTGGCGCCCGGGCTGACGCTCCCGCTTCCGCCCCCGAACCCCCTGCACATCCACCAGCTCCGGTTCCACCGGCTGGACTAGGTGATCCGCCTCGCCAGCGCCGTCGCGCTCCTGATCACGGCCTGCGGCGGCGCGGCGGAGGGGCTCGTCGGCTCGTGGGAGTTCGACCCGGCGACCTTCGACCTCGTGGCGTCGATCCGCGCGTGGCCGAAGGCGGAACTCGAACAGCGCATCCGCGAGACGCGCTTCGACGTGACCTTCACGCGCGAGCGCGTCAAGTGGGAGCAGTCGATGGGCTACGGTTGGGGCTCGCTGTCGGCGGAGGCGGCCTACACCGTGACCGCGGTGGACGGCAAGCGCGTCACGATCGAGACGGCGCTGACCGGCGTCGAGAAGGAGAAGCTGGTCTTCTCCGTCGAGGGCTCGCGCCTGCGCTTTGGCCTCAAGGGCCGCTCGATCATCCTCCGGCGTCGGTGAGGCGCGCTAGCGGCTCGGCTCGAAGCTGAACTTCTGGCCGCCGACGCTCGCCTCGTACATGAGGCCGCCCTTCACGTGCGTGAAGATGGCGACGCCGCCGTCGTAGGCCGCATCCGCCGAGGCGCCGGCGGTGACGGCGACGGCGGAGGCCTGCGCGCCGAGCTCGAAGTTGCCGCCGCGGAAGTCGTCGAGCGCGCGCGCGTCCTTGAAGAAGATGATCTCGCTGTAGGCCTGCCCGCCGAGCTGGAGGCCGATCGTGAGCTGCGTCAGCGTCGAGTAGCCGACGAGCTTGCCCTTCTCGTAGACCTCGCCCGCGCCGTGGGCGCCGCCGAGGCCGATGCCGCCCTTGCCGACGGTCGGGAAGACGGCGTACCCCTGCGCCTCGTCGAAGAAGCGCTGCATGCCGGGATCGGCGGTCTTGAACCGGGCGATCGTCTCGGCGACGGAGCGGTTCTCGGTGGTCTCCTGCTTGGCGGCCTCGTCCTCCTTCGGGCTCCATCCGCTGCCGCCGCAGGCGGCGAGGATGCAGGCGAGAAGGGAGAGGCGTGCGCGGGTAGGGCTCATGGGGTTCCTCCGGACGGCCCATTGAATCACGGGTTTGGCGCGGGTCCAGCGGCGGCGCCGCTCCCAATGCGTCGGCCCTTCGGGTAGGCTTACGGACATGTCCAAGGGCATGCGACCCCCCTCCGGGGACGAGGAGGACCGCACCGAGGCCGGGCGTGCGGCGAACAGCAAGAAGAAGCGGGGCGGCCCGCGCCATGTCGAGGACGAGGGGGTCTTCCGCCTGCGCGTCACCCTCGACGGCATCGAGCCGCCGATCTACCGGAGGCTGCTCGTTCCCGCTGAGGTGCGCCTCGACGAGTTGAGCCAGATCCTCCTCGACGCGATGGGCTGGATGGGAGGCCACCTGCACCGGTTCCAGCAGGGCAACTCCTACTACTCGAACACCGAGTTCGAGCTCGAGGAGGCGGAGGACGAGTCGAAGTACAGCCTCGGCGAGATCGTCTCGAAGGAGGGCGACAAGTTCGAGTTCGAGTACGACTTCGGCGACGGCTGGCTCCATCGCGTCGTCGTCGAGGACCTCTGCCCGACCGAGGATGGCATCCACTACCCCGTCTGCCTCGACGGCGTGCGCGCCTGCCCGCCGGAGGACTGCGGCGGTGTCGGCGGCTACGAGGAACTCGTCGCCGCGATGAAGCAGCCGCGCCACCCCCGCCGCGACGAACTCGTCGAGTGGCTCGGGGGCGAGCCGTTCGATCCCGAGGCGTTCGACCTGAAACTGATCAACGACCGCCTCCGCGTGAAAGGGGTCTGACCCCTTTCACCCGCTAGATCGGCGGCAGCGATGGACGGGATCGCTTCAATCGGTTCCGGGTGTGTTCCCGAGCACCCGCTCGCGCGTCGCGCGCAGGTCGAGCCCTAGGTTGCCGAGAACGCAGCCCGCGACCGAGTTGTCGTCGTGCAGAAGCGCAAGCAGCAGCAGGTCGGGCCCGATCGCGGTCCGCCCCGACTCCGTCGCGAGCGCCAGAGCCCGCTGCAGCACCTGCTTGGCGCGCGGCGTGAACGGAAGCTGGCGCGCCGGTGCCGGTGTTGGAAGCCGAGCCAGGCTCGGGCCCCCCGCGCCCCCCGCCCTTCCCCCGCGACATCAGCGGCGGCGCGAAGCGCCGTCCGCTGCATGCCGCCGCCGGCACGCCCCACTACTTCTTTTCCCTGAGCATCTGCCGGATGTTGTTCACCGCCTGCTCCGCCTTCGTCGAGACCGGGCTCACGAAGCGGTCGAGTTCGCCGATCGGCAGCCGCTGCGTGACGCGGTCGCCGCTGCTGACGGCGAGCGAAAACTGGAGCGCCTCGTCCACCTTGACGCTGTAGAGCGTGAAGGCGTGGCTCTCGCGCTGCGTCGTCACCGAGACGACGTCCTTGTAGAAGAACTCGTCGGTGCGCTCGTTGAGCGTGACGTCGCGGATGAAGTTGAGCACCGCGCGGTAGACGCCGAGGTGGCGCTCGGTGAACTGCAGGATCGTCAGCGAGAGCGGCGTGAAGCGGATGACGTCGTCCTTCCCCTTGCGCAGCCAGCGGTCCCCCTCGGGGATCAGCTGCATGTCATCCGTGAAGCCGATCAGGATGATCTCCTCCTTCGTCAGCTCCTCCTTGACGAGGCCGAGCTTCGCGAGGGACTGGTCGCGCGTGGAGGTGATCAGGTCGCGCAGCCAGAGGTCGATCCGCGCGTTGGAGGGAATCGCCAGCTTCCGCGCGAGCCAGCCGAGCAGCGCGCTGCCCGCGACCGCCGCCAGCGCGAGGCCGAGCAGCCCGAGCCCGTCGTGGAGCAGAGGCCAGCTCGCCTCGTCGACGAAGTCGGGCTTGCCGCGGACGAAGTACTGCGCGCCGAACGCGGCGAGCGCGAGCAGCAGCCGCTTCAGCGGGAAGCGCACGCGGTCGCCGCGGAACCAGGCGCGCTTGAACTCCCCCTTGCGCTCGGGCGCCTCCTTCTTCTGCCAGCGCCCCCAGCGCACGAGGAAGACGAGCAGCGAGAGCGCGCAAAGCCCGAGGCCGATCGCCCACGGGATCTGCCGCACCTGGTCCCACGCCTGCGCGCCCACGGCGGTCGTGCCGCCCTCGTACTCGTGCCGCGCCCACCGGCCGAACTCATTCTTCTCCGACAGCGCGTGCCAGACGGCGAGCGCGAAGCCGCCGAGGCCGAGCGTCTCCCACGGCAGCAGCGAGAGCACCTTCCAGCGGTTGATCGAAGCGGTCGCGTGGTCCGAATTCTCCATGACATCCCTTCTCAGGCGAGCAGTGTCTTGGTCAAGAGTGCATCCGACGTGCGCACGTGGGGCCGCAGCGCCTCGCGGACCGCCGGCGTCATCAGCGGCCCGAGCCTCTGGCAAAGCTCCTCCGCCGTGGGCCCCTCGTGGCGCACGCTCCCGCCCTCGAAGTACTCCCGCACCACGAGCGCGAGCACCGCGGTGGCGATCGCGTGCCGGCCGTCGAGCGCGAGCGCCGCGTTCGCATGGCGCGCGATCTCGCGCGCGACGCCGAGCGCCAGCGTCCGCGGGTGGCGCCCCGCGAGCAGCGCGAGCGCGAGGTGCGCGTAGGCGTCGGCGGAGCGCGTGTTGGCGCGCAGCGCCGCCTCGAACGCCCGCTGCGCGAGCGCGTACTCGGCGAGGGAGAGCTGGTGGAGGCCCTTCGCGAAGTGCGCGCGCGCCGCCGCGTGCGGATCGGAGGGGGGCCCGGGGGGCAGCGCCGCGCGGCAGTAGGCGCACCGCTCCGCCCCGGGCTCGGCAGGCGCGCCGCAGGAGGGGCAGGAGGCGTCAGCCATCCGCGAGGATCCTCCTCCGCCGCGCCTCGTGTTCGTCCGCCGAGATCAGGCCCTCTTCGCGGAGCCGCTTCGCCTCGCGCAGGCGCTCCTCGACCGACGGCTTGGACCGCAGCCTCGCGAGATCGGACTCGGGCACGCTGACGCTCTGCACCGTCAGCGCGCGCAGGTCGAGGCCGACCTTCTCGTAGGCGGGCCTGAGCGCGGCGGCGATCCGTTCCCCGAGCGGCCCGAGCAGCGCCGCCGCGTCGACGACCGACCGCCCGCCCTGGGCGAGCATCGTCGTCGCGACCTCCGAGAAGCGCCGGACGATCTCCGCCTCGAAGTGGTCGCGGATGCGCTCCGCGGTGCAGAAGGGCAGCGTGCCCACCAGCGTCCGCAGCAGCAGCGCGGGATCGCGCACCTCGACCTCCCACGTCCCGTAGGCGCGAAGCTGGACCGGCACCCGATGGACCGGGTCCACGAAGGGAACCGGCGTCCCCGTGCCCCACCTGAGGCCGCCCTTGCAGCGGCGGTTGACGAACCAGACCTCGGCGGGGAACGGCGTCTTGCCGTCGAAGGCGCGCTTGAGGTAGCGCGACAAGAGCGGCAGGTTCCCCGTCGAGAGCACGTGCCGGCCGTGGCCGAGGATGTCCCCGACCCGTCCCTCCTGGACGAAGACCGCGTACTGGCTGTCGTGGACGATGACCGTCGTGCCGAACGCGAGCTCCTCGCTCGGATACCTCCAGACGAGCCAGTCGTCGGCGGTCGCGTCGTACTTCACGCGGTCGGGCATGGGCCGCACATCCTACGCGATGTAGAATCCCCCCGGACCCCCCTGCCATCACGGAGAGTGCCATGCGAGCCGCCGCCTTCCTGCTCTTCTGCCTCGTCGCGTTCGCCGAGGAGCCCGCGAAAGAGGCGGGCCTCACCGGCGCGCTGTCGGAGGAGGAGTGGAAGAAGCTCCACGACCTCTCGGACGAGAAGCGGCCCAAGCCCGCGGGCGAGTTGGTGAAGGTCGGCGACATGCAGGCCTACCTGAGCCTGCCGAAGGGCAAGCCGCCGTTCCCTGCGGTGACCGTCATCCACGAGTGGTGGGGGCTCAACGAGCACATCAAGTTCTGGGCCGACCGGCTCGCGGCGGACGGCTACGCGGCGCTTGCCGTCGATCTCTACGAGGGCAAGGTCGCGACGACGCGCGACGAGGCCATGGCCAGCATGAAGGCCGTCGTCCCGGCGAAGGCGGTCGAGCGGCTGAAGGCGGCCCACGACTTCCTGAAGGGCGACGAGCGCGTGCAGGCGAAGAGGCGCGCCGCGCTGGGCTGGTGCTTCGGCGGCGCGTACTCGCTGCAGCTCGCGATCGCCGCGAAGGACCTCGACGCGGCTGTCATCTACTACGGCCGCCTCGTCTTCGATCCTGCCGAACTGGGCAAGATCAAGGCGAAGATGCTCGGCGTCTTCGGCAACCTCGACACCGGCATCCCGCCGGCCGACGTCGACAAGTTCGAGAAGGCGCTGAAGGAGGCGAAGGTCGACGCGAAGATCCTCCGCTACGACGCCGAACACGCCTTCGCGAACCCCTCCGGCGGCCGCTACGACCGCGAGGCGGCGGAGGACGCGTGGGGGAAGGTGCGGGAGTTCCTGAAGTCTTCGCTGCGAGAGTGAGATGGGACGCGAGCGGCTGGAAGACCTGCTGCGGCGGGGACATCTCCGCCGCGCACAGGCGGAGGCCTCCGAGCGCGCGGCCCGCTTCGACAGCCTTGCCGAGAGCTGCACGACGGCGGGCGAGCACGGGGAAGCGACGCGCGCCGAGCGGGAGGCGGACGCGATGCGGCAGATCCGGTCCGAGCTGGAGTTCCGGATCGCGCTCGCGGAGAGGGCGGAGGCGCGATGCGCCGCCTGCGGGACGAGGGCGCTCCGCTCCGCGGGCGCCGAGGTCGCGCGCGTCGCCTGCCCGAAGTGCGGCCGCGACTGGGACGGCGAGGCCGACCTGCGCTTCCTCGAAGTGGTGCGCGCCCCGGTGACGCAGTTCGGCCGCGAGGTCTTCCTCCTCGCGCCGCCCGGCCGCGAGACCGGGGACGAGGAGCGCCTCGCCTTGTTCCTGAACGACCGGCTGCCACGCCCACCGGCCTTCGCATGGCACCGGGACGGCGTCGAAGTCACGATCCCCCCGGGCACGCGTCCGGTGCGCGCGAACGACCTCCCCGTCACGGGCCGCTTCTCGCTCGCCATGGGGGGGTCGATCGAGTTCGCCGGGACCAAGCTGCGGCTGCGGCTGCCGCGCCCCCCCGCCCCTACCGGAGCGGCACACGCGGGAACTTGACCCACGGGAGGCGGATGGCGTCGAGGCCTGGCACTCGAGCCAGGCTCATTAGTTCCGCTCTGGCATCAGGATGGGGAATTTCCACCATGAGCGGTACTAATGAGCCAGGCTCCGCTACCAGCGCTACCGGAACGGCACCCGCGGGAACTTCACCCAGGGGAGGCGGAGGCCGTCGAGGCCGAGGTCGAGGCGGGAGTCGGCGAGCGCGATCGCGGCGAGCAGGGCCGGGTCGGCGGTCGAGGCGGAGAGGTCGGCGAGGCGCGCCTTCAGTTCCGCGAGGGCGACCGCCTCGCCCAGCGCGTCCGACCGGATCCCCGCCGGCGCCGGGAAGAGGTCGCCGCCCGCGCTCGCGACGAAGTCGTCCTGGTCGACGCCGTCGCCGCTGACGCCGATGCCGCCGACGAGCACGCCCCCGAGATAGAGCGGGATGCCGCCGGGAAAGACCGTGATGCCGTTGGGCAGCACGCTGCACGCGGGGTTCAGCGCATCCTGCAGCCCGTTCAGCGGCCCCGCGCGCGTGTCGTTGATGCCCGGCGGATAGAGCCCCTGCGCGAGAAAGCCCAGCGCGCGCGTGCTGAAGGCCGCCGAGGCCGACGAGAAGAAGGCCGCCGTGCGCGCCTTCTGCACCGCGACGTCGAAACTGAAGAGCGTCGCCTCCGGCGTCCGGATGCAGCCGAGCACGACGCCGTCCGCATCGACCACGGCGATGAACATGCGCGCCGCGGCGCCGAGCGGCCTCCGGATCGCCGCGCGCAGCCGGTCCGAGAGCGCCGCCGCCGCGTCGAGGATGGCCGCCACGTCCGCGGCGAGCAGTTTCGTCGCCGCCGCCGACGGGCTCGACACCACCGGATAGCGGATCTCGCAGGATAGGCCGCCGAAGAGTCCGGTCGGGAAGGCGAGGTCGGGCGGAGCGGCCATCGGCGGCACGAGCACCGTGCCGGCAAACGAGGCGAGGGGGCCCGGGGGAGGGAGGTCGTCGGGCCTCTCCTCGACGAACGGCAACCTTATGCCGTCGATGAAGATGTTGCCCCCGTCGATCGCCGGGCTCGGCCTGAACCCGGCGGCGGCCGCCCACGCGGCGCGCTCCTTGCTCCCCCCGGGCCCCCCTCCATCTGCTGCGACGGCGCCGATGAGGCAGCCGTCCCTGTAGAGAGGCACGCTGCCGAAGTCGCCGCTGAGGCCGTTGCCCGTCGTCGACACGGTGCCCGACGTCTCACCGACGGTGTCGGAGCAGGCGAGGCTGCTGAACTGCACGCCGTAGAGCGGGCCGCCGGGCGTGTTGTCGATGTCGGGCGGGAAGTGGTCGCCGATGATGAAGAGCGCGGTGCGCGTGTTGAATGCGTGGGCGTTCGAACTCAGGAAGGCCGCCGTGCGCGCCTTGCTGCGGCAGGAGTCGACGAACGCGCCCGCGGGCACGCCCGCCATGCTGAAGGCGCCGACGACGACGCCGTCGCGGTTGACGACGGTGAGCGTGTAGGCGGCGCCATCGGCGAGCGCGCGCGCGGCCCCCTGCGCGAGGATCGTCTCGACCTCCGCCGCCGTCAGCGGCACCGGCGCCGTGCAGAGCGGCACCGCCGTCGGCGTCGCGGGACCGCAGCCGCAGAGCAGGAGGAGGAGCAGCGCGCGGCGGGGCACGCCTTGAGATTACGGCCCGGCGGGGACGCCGCAACGTGACAGGGGCGTCGCCTAGAATCCGCGCAGTGGTGCGCCTCCTTGTCGTAGCGCTCTTCTGCGCGCAGGCCGTCGCCGAGGAACCTCTCGGACATGCAGGGGGCTCGGGGGCGCGGAAGCGGGCGGTCGAGGACTACCTGAAGCAGTACCGCTACGAGGAGGGGGGCTTCCTGCCCGTGCCCGACCGCTGGCGCGTCGGCCTGCCGCGCTGGGACAGGACGCCGGTGCCGTCGGAGGAGTTGACCTCGACCGACAGCCCCTACGCCCTCGGGCGCGCGACCAACCCCTACCGGCAGAACGTCCTGAAGGGGGACTACCCCTTCTGGGGACAGCACCTCTTCCTCGTGCTGACGGCGACGAGCGACACGCTGGTCGAGGCGCGCGACGTGCCGACGCCGAGCGCGGTCTCGACGGCCGGGCCGGGGCGGGCGCCCTTCTTCGGCTCGGGAGGGCAGTGGTTCCTGCAGGAGAACCTGCTGCTCTCGTTCGAGATCCTGCACGGCAACGCCGCGTTCAAGCCGCCGGACTACGTCGTGCGCGTGACGCCGGTGCTGAACGCGACCTACCTCCACGTCGAGGAGAACAACGCCGTCAACATCGACGTGCGCGAGCGGACGACGCGCACCGACGGACACGTGGGACTGCAGGAGGCGTTCGTCGAGAAGCACCTGGGCGACCTCTCGGTCAACTACGACTTCGTCACGCTGACGGCGGGCATCCAGCCCTTCGTCTCCGACTTCCGCGGCCTCCTCTTCCTCGACAACAACCTCGGCCTGCGCGCGAGCTTCAACGCGGGGAGCAACCGCTGGCAGGGCAGCCTCGCCGCCTTCTACATGCTCGAGAAGGACACCAACAGCGAACTCAACACCTTCGACGCCCGCGACCAGGTGGTCGTCGTCGCCAACCTCTTCCGGCAGGACTTCGTCTGGCTCGGCTACACGGTGCAGGGGTCGCTGCACTACAACCGCGACGACAAGTCGGTCCATCTCGACACGAACGGCGTGCCCGTGCGGCCGCCGCTGCTCGGCGACGCCGACCCGCACCGGCTCGACGTCTTCTACCTGGGGTTCGCGGGCGACGGCCATATCGGGCGCGTGAACCTGACGCACGAGTACTTCCTCGCGCTCGGCGAGGACAGCAACAACCCGCTCGCGGGACGGCCCGTCGACATCGAGGCGCACCTCTTCTTCCTCGAACTGTCGATGGACTTCGACTGGTACCGGCCGCGCGTCTCGCTGCTCTGGGCGAGCGGCGACGACGACCCGTTCGACTCCACCGCCCGCGGCTTCGACTCGATCCTCGACAACCCCAACTTCGCGGGCGGCCCGTCGAGCTACTGGATCCGGCAGGGGCTCCGGATCCTCAATGTCGGCCTCGTGCACCGCCTCTCCGCCTTCCCGACACTCCGGTCGAGCAAGGCCGAGGGGCAGGCCAACTTCGTCAATCCGGGCATCCTCTTCCTGACCGCCGGCCTCGACGCCGAACTGATGCAGGAGCTTCGCGCCTCCGTGAACCTGAGCCACCTGCGCTTCTCCCGCACCGGCGCGCTCGAGCCCTTCCTGAACCAGAACGACGTCGACGAGGAGATCGGCTGGGAACTCTCGCTCTCGGCGCAGTGGCGCCCGAAGCTGACGAACAACATCCAGCTCGCGGGCGGGCTGTCGGTCTTCCTGCCCGGCAGCGGATTCCGCGACCTCTACGAGTCCGGCGGCGCGCTCTACTCGCTCTTCCTGCAATTCACGGTGACCTACTGATGTGGCGCCTTGTCCCCCTGCTGCTCCTCTGTGCCTGCTCGCGCCCCCGCGCCCCCCAGACCTCGGAGGTGTCGCAGGGCTCATCGACCGGCTGCCTCTCCTGCCACGCCGGCATCGAGACGCCGACGATGCACCTCTCGCCGGCGGTGGATCTCGGTTGCACCGATTGCCACGGCGGGGACGGGCTTGCCACGGAGAAGGAGAAGGCGCATGTCAGGCCGCCGGAGGGGTGGGTGTCGAGCGCGAACCCGGAGCGGCTTGCCAGCGGCATCAACCGCCTCGACCCGGAGTTCATCCGCTTCGTCAATCCGGGCGACCTGCGCGTCGCGGGCGTGACCTGCGGCCGTTGCCATGCCGAGGAGGTGCGCAAGGTGCGCAAGAGCATGATGGCGCACGGCGCGATGCTGTGGGGGGCGGCGCTCTACAACAACGGCGTCGTGCCCTTCAAGGACCCGCGCTTCGGCGAGGCCTACGCGCCCGACGGCACGCCGGTGCGCATGGTGGCGACCGGGGAGCCGGATGCGGCGAGGGGCGAACTGCCCTGGCTCGACCCGCTGCCGCGCTTCGAGGTGGGCCAGCCGGGCAACATCCTGCGCGTCTTCGAGCGCGGCGGCAGGTTCCTAGGGCCGATCCCGGGGCTTGCCAATCCCCTGCAGGAGCCCGGCAAGCCCGACAAGGGGCTCTCGCCGCGCGGCCTCGGCACCGGCAACCGCACCGACCCGGTCTGGCTGAATCTCCAGAAGACCCGGCTGCTCGACCCGATGCTCTGGATGCTCGGCACCAACGACCATCCGGGCGACTACCGTTCGAGCGGATGCACCGCCTGCCACGTGCTCTACGCCAACGACCGCGATCCGGTCCACAGCGGCGCGCTGGCGCGGCACGGCAACGAGGGCATGAGCGCGAGCGGCGACCCGACGATCCCGAAGGGCGAGCGGGGCCATCCGGTGCATCACACACTGACCAGCGCAATCCCGACGAGCCAGTGCATCGTCTGCCACATCCACCCCGGCACGACGGTGACGAACACCTACCTGGGCACGATCTGGTGGGACAACGAGACCGAGGCGAAGCGCTTCTACCCCGAGGTGCAGCGCGACCCGACGGAGGAGGAGCGCCTCCGGTCGCTCGAGAGGAACCCGGAGGAGGCGGCGGCCCGCGGCCTCTGGTCGGACTACGAGTTCCTGAAGCGGGCGAGCGAGATGAACCCTACGCTCGGGAAGGTGCAACTCGCCGACTTCCACGGCCACGGCTGGCTTTTCCGCAACGTCTACAAGCGCGACCTGGCGGGCAACCTGCTCGACGAGCACGGCCGCACGGTCTCCCCCGACGATCCGGAAAGATTCCGCAAGGCGGTGCACCTCAGGGACATCCACCTCGAGCGTGGGATGCACTGCGTCGATTGCCACTTCGAGCAGGACAGCCACGGCAGCGGCGCGCTCCACGGCAGCGTCCGAGACGCGGTCGAGATCCGCTGCGAGGACTGCCACGGCACGATCGCGGCCCGGGCGACGCTGCGCACGAGCGGCCCCGCGGCGCCGCCGGGGGGGCACGACCTCTCGCTGCTGCGCACCCCCCACGGCAAGCGACGCTTCCAGCGGTCGGCCGGACGGATCGTGCAGCGCTCGATGGTGGACGGCGCGAAGGAGTGGACGGTCCCGCAGATCGCCGACCGCGAGGGAAACCCGCTCTCCTGGTACGCGAAGACGGTCCAGCGCGACAACCGCTCCTTCGGCGACCCCGCCGCGCCGCTCGCCCACGACGGCTCCGCCGTCACCTGCTTCGCCTGCCACTCGAGCTGGGTCGCCTCCTGCTTCGGCTGCCACCTGCCGATGCGCGCCAACCAGAAGACGCCCTACCTGCACAACGAGGGCGACTTCACGCGCAACTTCACGCCCTACAACTTCCAGACGGTCCGCGCCGACACCTTCATGCTCGGCATCGACGGCGACGTGACGGGCAACCGCGTCGCGCCGGCGCGCTCCGCCTGCGCGGTCCTCGTCGGCTCGCAGAACACCAACCGCGAGTGGGTCTACAGCCAGCAGCAGACCGTCTCGGCGGAGGGCTTCAGCGGCATCGCGTTCAGCACCCACGTGCCGCACACGGTGCGCAAGACCGAGACGAAGACGTGCACCGACTGCCACCTCAGCGCCGCCGGCGACAACAACGCGCTGATGGCGCAACTGCTGATGCAGGGTACCGGCTTCATGAACTTCATGTTCCGCTGGGTCTATGTCGGCACCGAGGGCGGCGTCGAGGCCATCGTCGTCACGGAGCGCGACGAGCCGCAGGCGGTCATCGGATCGTCGCTGCACGAGGCGGCCTACCCCGCGAACCACCGCCGCCACGCGGCGGCCGGCCGCCAGCTCGACCGGGACCATGTCTTCCACTCCACCGAGGGCGCCCGGTCGGTCCAGCTCCGCGGCGAATACCTCTATGTCGCCGACGGCCCGGGGGGCCTGCGGATCCTCGATGTCGCGCAAATCGACCAGAAGGGCTTCTCCGAGCGCATCGTCACGGCCCCCGTGAGCCCCCTCGATCAGCGGCTCTTCGTGGCCACGAAGGATGCCGCCTGCGTCGCCTCCCCCTCGACGATGGCGGTCGATCCCACGCGCACGCGCTTCCCGGAGAACCGCGAGCAGGCCATCCACCCGCTCTACGCCTACCTCTACGTCGCCGACCGCGCGGAGGGGCTCGTGCTGACGACCGCCGCCACGCTGCTCGACGGCAACCCGCGCAACAATGTCATCGAGCGGGCGGTGACGTTCAACCCGGAGGGGCTGCTCGACGGCGCGTCGTTCGTCACGGTCGCCGGACGCTTCGCCTATGTCGGATGCGACAAGGGGCTTGTCATTGTCGATGTCAATGATCCCCTCCGTCCGGCGGTGGCCGCTGTGATGGAGGATGTCCGGGGGGTGCGGGGGGTCACCGTGCAGTTCCGCTACGCCTTCGTCGCCTGCGAGAAGGGCCTCCTCTCGATCGAGGTCACTCCGGAGGCGGACGGCAGCTTCTGCAAGGCGCCGCGCATCGTGTCGGAGGTTGCGATCGCCGAGGCGCGGCAGGTCTATGTCGCGCGCACCTACGCGTATGTCGCGGGCGGGCGCGAGGGGCTCTGGATCGTGGATGTCACGCGCCCCGAGGAGATGCGGCCGCTGATGCGCTTCGACGGCGGCGGCGCGATCGACGACTGCAATGATGTCAAGATCGGCATCACGAACACGTCGCTCTTCGCCTATCTCGCGGACGGCGAGAACGGCCTGCGCGTGGTGCAACTGACCGACCCCGAGCGGCAGGCCACCGCCCACGGCTTCTCGCCGGTGCCCGAGCCCCGGCTGATCGCGACGTTCAGGACGAAGCATCGCGCCCTCTGCGTGAGCCGCGGCCTCGACCGCGACCGCGCCGTCGACGAGTCGGGCAACCAGCTCGCCGTCTTCGGCCGCGTCGGCGCGCGCCCCTTCACGTTCGCCGAGATGGCGCGCCTCTACCGGCTGCCGGGGGGGGAGATCTTCTTCCCGTCGCCCCCCCGGTGAGGCGCCACACGTGGCGGGGTCGGCGGCCCGCCGTCGTTACTACCTTGCGGTGGGGCGATGGAAGCCCGGAACATCAACGTGAAGGTGTCGCGAACCGCGGTTGCAACGCGGAGGCGACTCGTCGAGAATGTGGCACGGCGCTCCCGCGGGTGTGCGGGGGCGCCGGGGTCGGTCATGGCGGAGTCCGCTGGCGGCGAGATCACGAGCCTCCTCGCGCGGATGGCCGCGGGGGATTCCGCGGCCGAGGCGGAGCTTTTCGTCGCGATCCAGAGGGATCTGCGGGAGCGGGCGCACCGGCTGCTGCGCTCGCAGCCGCGCGGCCACACGCTGGAAACCGACGGGCTCGTCAACGAGGCCTACCTCCGGCTCGTCGGCTCCCGCGACACGGCGTGGAAGAACCGGGGCCACTTCCTTGCGGTCGCCGCGCGCGCGATGCGCTGCGTGCTCGTCGATCACGCGCGCGGGCGGCAACGCATCAAGCGGCGCGCGGAGGGGCACGAGGTGCCGCTCGATGCGCTCTGCGCCCGCTACGAGGAGCGGGCGATCGACCTGCTGCTGCTGCACGAAGCGCTCGAACGCCTCGCATGCGTCGACTCCCGCGCCGCGACGATCGTCGAGATGCGCTTCTTCGGGGGGATGTCGCTGCCGGAGATCGCCACCGCGCTCGGCGCGGCGCTCCGGAGCGTCGAGCGCGACTGGGAGCACGCCCGCGCCTGGCTGCACGGGGAGATGACGTGAGGGAGGACCTCTGGCGAAGGTCGAAGGACCTCCTCGCCAGCGCGCTCGAACGCCCGGCGGAGCAGCGCGAGGAGTTCGTCCGGGCCGCCTGCGCCGGAGACGGCGAGCTGTCGGCGGAAGTGCTGAAACTCCTGGCCCATCGCGATCGCGCCGGCTCCTTCCTCGAGCCGCCGGGCGAGGGGCAGCCGGAGGCGGAGGAGGAGGGCGACATGTCGGGCCGCGTCGTCGCCGGCCGCTACCGCCTCGGCCGCCTCCTCGGCAGCGGCGGCTACGGAGTCGTGCACGAGGCGCACGACGCGCTCTCCGGCGCGACGGTCGCCGTCAAACTCTTTCGCGCGCCGGAAGCCGTCAGCGCGCCGACCGTCAGGCGCGAAGTCGCCACGCTGCGATGGTTGCGCCTGCCTGGGGTCGTGCAGCTGCTCGACGAGGGGATCGACCAAGGCCACGCCTTCCTCGTGACGGAATTCGTCGAGGGCACGCCGTTCCCCGGGCAGGGAAACGGGGGGAGCTGGAGGGGGGTCGCCGTCGTCGCCCGCGCGCTGCTGGAGACGCTCGTGCGCCTCCACTGGGCGGGGATCTTCCACTGCGACCTGAAGCCCTCGAATGTGCTCGTCACGAAGTCGGGGGTTCCGGTCATCCTCGACCTCGGCATCGCCTCTGGCCCCTCGCTCGGCGCCGCTCTCGAGGCGCGGGACGAGGTCGCCGGGACTCCGCGCTACGTCGCACCGGAGCGCTTCGCGGGCGCGGTGCCCGACGCGCGCGGCGACATCTACGCGGTGGGCGTCATGATCTACGATGCCATCCTCGGGCCGCCGCGGTCGCCCGGCCTCAGCTGGCTCTTCGCGCCGCTCCTGACCGGCGCGCCGAAGACGCCGCTTGCGATCGCCGCCCTCGTCGATCGGATGGTCGCCGGCGATCCGGCGCTCCGCCCCGCCTCCGCGATCGAGGTGCTCTCGGCGCTGCAGGCCGGCGAACCTTCCCCCCCCGCGTCCCCCCCCGGTCCACTGCTCGGCCCGCCCGCGATGATCGGGGCTCTCGCCCAGGCGGGCCACGCCGGCAGGAGCGTCGACCTCGTCGGGCTCCCGGGCAGCGGGAAGTCGCGCTGCCTGCGCGAGGCCGCGGCACTGCTCGCCGCCGAGGGGATCGAGGCCGTGGTCGCACGGGCCGCGCCTCAGCCTTTCGCCACGCTGCTCGCGGCGCTTCCCGCCGGCGGCGACGAACTGAGCAGCGATCTCGAAGTCGCGCGCGAGCAGCTCGGCGCGCGGCTCAGGGGGTTCCTCGAGCGGGGCGGCGTCCTCTTCGTGGACGACTGGGAGCGGGTCGACCGGTGGAGCGCCTCGCTCTTCCGCGAAGCGATGCGCCGCGGCTGCATCGCGCGCGCGCGCACCGGCGCCAGCGGCGGCGACATCACGATGGCGCCGCTCGGCGAGCGCGACCTGCGCCCGCTGTTCAAGGGTCCCGACCGGCTGCACCACCTGCGCGAGGACGCCGCCCGCGAGCTGTGGCAACGCACCGGGGGATGGCCGGCGGCCGTCATCCGCGAGACCGAGGCGTGGACGCGTGCCGGCGTCGCGCGCCCGGATCGCGGCCTGCTCGTCGTGAGCCGCCGCGCGCTGGAGCGCCTCCACCTGGGGCCGCGAGTCGCCGCGCCGGAAGCCGCCGTCGCGCCGCTGACGGCGCCCGGCGATGCGGAAGTGGGCGATGTCCTCGTCTGCGTCGATGTCGCGCGCGAGTTCGCGAGCGAGGAGCTGGTCGGCGAGGTGACGAAGCTCCCCCGATGGCGCGTGCGCGCCCACCTGGACGAGCTCGTGCGCCTCGGTGCGGTTCGCAAGCTCCCCGACGGCGGCTACGAGCCGCTCGTGTCGACCGACGAAGGGCACGCCTGGCCGAAGGAGAAGCTCGCGACCCTCCACGACAGGGTCGCCGCGCAGATCCCCGAGGGCCATCGCGACCGGCTGAGGCACCTGCTCGCGGGCCACGCGCAGGCCGAGGCGGTGAGGGAGGCGGTCCTCGTCGCGGACCGGCACATTTCGCGCGGCATGGTCGCCGCGGCGGAGTCGACGCTCGTCGAGGGGCTGCGGATGCTGCGTCAGTCCGGCGTCTCCACCGCCGACGAAGAGACCTTTCTCGCGCTGCTGCTCCGGGGGGCGCTGCTGGCCGGCACGCCGACCTCGCTCGATCTCGTGCTCTACCACGTCGCCCGCGCCGGGCGCCAGACGGCGCTGATCGCGGAGGTCGCCGACCTCGCGCGCGCGGCGCAGCTCGCGCTGCAGGGCGATGCCGTCCGCTCGCTGGAGCTGACGCGCAACGCGCGCTCCGCCGATCTCGAGGTCTGGCGCCACGCGATCCGCTGCATCGCCGCCGCGGCCTGCCCGCTCGAGAGCCATCGCGACGTTGTCGCCGGCGCGGTGCGATGGGCGGAGGGGGCCGGCGCCGCCGACCCCGTCGGGCGCGCGGCGCGCTGCGAGTGGGTCGGCTGGTTGCGCTACCGCGAGGGGCGGTATCCCGAGGCGGCGCGGCTGCACGCCGAGGCCGCCGCGCTCGCGGCGAACCCCGCACGCCGCGCCTCCGCGCTGCTGAATGCGGCGTGGGCATCGCTCGAGACCTTCGACTTCGACGCGGTCAAGGACCTCGCGATGCGGGCGCTCGCCGCCGCGGCGCTCTGCCGCCACGCCCACTACGAGGCGAGGGCGGAGATCCTCGCGCGGAGCGCCGCCTACCGCGCCGGCGATCACGGGGAGCCCGACCTCGAACTGGTCGAGGCGGTCGAAATGCTCGGCGTCGGGCACCTCGTCGGTGTCTGCGCGCTGAACGAGGCGGCCATTGCGTGGCGCCTCGGCCGGTCCGCCCTCGCTCAACAGCTTGCGGTGGAGTCGGCCCGAGGGTTCCACGCCGCCGGCGAACGCTGGGGGGGGATGCTCGCGCGCTGCCTCAAGCTCGTCGCCGGCGCGACCCCCGAAAGCGGCGAGACCGAAGAACTCGTGCGGCTCGCGACCGAGTGCCCGTTGCCCGGCCTCAGCCTGCAGGCGATCGGATTGCTCGGGCGGGCCGGCGTCGCGTCGGCGGGCGCGCTGGGAGGGCTCGCGTCCGGGCACGCCCGGAGCCTCGACTCCGAGCACCACGGGAAGCGTCGCGAGGTGCTCTCGGTGGACGAGGCGCTCGCGTGACCCCCGGCGGACTTGGCGGGATTCCCCGCCCGATGACGTTCCTTGAAGGCATACGGGGAAGGAGGAGACGATGCGACACGCTACCTTGCTCGCGCTGATGGGGGTCACGCTCGCCGCTCCCGGGTGCAGGCTGCTCTCGCGGCCCGCCCGCACGAAGCCGATCGACGGCAAGGGCGCCTACTGGATGGAGTACGACGCGACGCGCCGGGGCGCGCTGCTGCTCCCGGCGGGGGAGGGCGGCAAGGCCGCGACGCGCATTCTCGCCGAGCCCTCGCCGGACGCCGCGCTCTCCGCGACGCTCGACATCGCCGCGAAGACCAAGAGCGGCGAGGTCAGCGTGAAGCTCGCGGAGAGCATCGTCGAACTCGGGAAGCGCACCGAGGCGGTGATGGTCCTGCGCGAGAGCCTCTACCGCCTCGGCGAACTCGTCCACAACGGCGCGCTGAAGGAGGGCGACGCGAAGGCTCTCTTCGAGAAGATCCTCGTCGAGGTCGGCAAGATCGCCACTGCCGAAAAGGAGGAGGCGGTGACGAAGGGCGAGGACGCGAAGGCGCGGCTCAAGCAGGCCGAGGCGGAGGCGGAACAGTTCCGCCTGATGAGCCAGATCTATGGCCAGGCGGACGAGGCGGGGCGGGCGAGGATCCTCCGCCACGGATTCCCGTCGAGGCCAAGCACACCGCCGCCGCAGAAGTGATGGCGGGGTCCGTGCCGGGAAGTCGTTGAAGCTTGGGAAGCGAAGCCTGAAAGGAGAACGGAGATGACGTATCTGAAGTCGGGTTTGATCGCGGCGCTGATCGGCGCGCTCTGCGCCTGCAAGGCGCCGGGGAAGCAGGGGGGGGGCGGGGGGGGAGGCGGAGGGCCCAAGCCGCCGGAGCCGATGAAGAAGCACGCCCCGCAACTCGGGCGCGGGACCTTCCGGGTCGTGCAGAACAACCTCGTCACCGCGTGGGTGTGGCGTGCCAAAGACCTCGCGACGAACACGCCGCGGCTCGAATACTGGGTGCTGCGCGTCGACCCGACGCCGGCAATGGCGCCGTTCACTTCCTTCGTTTCGCCTGACCAGGCGAACCAGGATGTCTCGATGCAGTTCCTGTTCGTGCCGGCGTCCGCCGGGGGGATCAAGGACCACGCGGACTACGCCGCCTTCCTGCAGTGGATCCAGGACGACGGCGACGTCAGCGACGGGCCGATCTTGTCCAACGAGCTCGGGACAAGGCTCGTCCACGTGGCGACGCCGGTCCCGTAGGAGCATCCTGCGATGTCGGTCCTCCGCTCGAAGCTCTTGCTGGTACTGACGGCGCTGATCGCGGTGCAGGCCGCGGCCGCCCCGCCCGAGGAGAAGCCCCTCGTCGGGCCCTCGCTGAAGGAGGGCGAGCCGGGGCCGCAGCTCTTCTACTACGGGCGGAAGGGCAGGAAGATTTACCTCCTCGACGGCGGGCAGGCCTTGGCGCAGGTGCCGGAGCCCGAGGCGCCGGCGGTGCAGAAGCGGCTGCTCAAGATCCCGAAGGGCGAGCCGCTCGCGGCGGTCGCGGCGGACCTTGCGGCGGAGAAGGTCGTGCTGATCGACACAAGCGGCCCGGCGGGCATCCTCGGCCTCGATCCGAAGCTCTTCCCGGTGGTCTTCCCCGTCGTACTGGCGAAGCAGGAGCCTCCTGCACCGGGAACCCCCCCTCCCCCTTCGACATCGAAGATGCTCTTGACCGACCGCATCTCCGTCGTCTTCAGCGACAAGGCCGATGAGAAGGCGTACGAGACGCGCTTCGGTATCAGCTCGGTCGACCAGTCGGGCGGCAACGGGCATGTCTTCGTCTCCGCGAAGGCTCCCTTCGCCTTCCACGAGGTGCTGGCGGTCGCGAACGCGATCTACGAGCACGGCACGAAGACGAAGCCGCCCGAGGTCCTTTCCAGCCATCCAGACTTCATACCGCTGATGAAGAAGAGCGCGCTGATCGAGGATCCGCGCTTCGTCGACCAGTGGCACCTCGACAACAAGGGTCAGCCGTGCTGCGACATCGGGGCTATGGAGGCATGGTCGCTCGTGACGCCGCAAGCCGGGGTCAGGGTCGCCGTGATCGACGACGCGGTCGAGAGCGTCCACCCCGACTTGAAGGAGGCCTTCGTCGGCGGATGGCGGTTCGAGTTCTCGCGGTTCGACCCGCTGGGGAGCCCTGACCCGCTGTCACCGTCGGAGGATCACGGCACCTGCTGCGCCGGCGTCGCTCTCGCGAGGGCGAACAAGATCGGGGTCCGGGGAGTCGCGCCGGGCTGCTCGCTGCTCGCCGTGGCGACGTGGGGGGCCGCCAGTTCCCAGTTCCGCAGGGCCATCTTTCTCTGCGAGAAGCGCGGGGCAGCCGTGCTGTCGTGCAGTTGGAGCCTCGACGGCGATGTGGAAGACATCGGGCTGGCGATCGAGCAGGTCGCGAGAACCGGTCGCGGAGGGAAAGGGTGCATCGTCGTCTTCTCCGCGGGCAACGCATACAGGCTCGTGGCGTACGACCAGTACTTCGGCACGCTCGACGGCGTGATCTGCGTCGGTGCGACCGACCATCGCGACGACTTCGCCGGCTACTCCAACTTCGGTCCCGAGATCTCGGTCGTGGCGCCGGGCGGCGGGGACCTGAGCGCGGTCGGCAGCGACCCACCCCCGGCCATCGTCACGACGGATCTGACCGACGCGGCGGGTGCCAAGCGCGGGCGTGAGATCGGGGACTACACTTCGGCCGTTGGCGAACGGCCCTTCGGCGGCACGAGCGCAGCCTGTCCTCAAGTGGCCGGCATCGCGGCGCTGATCCTCTCCGCGAACCCGACGCTGAGCGCCGTGCAGGTGCGCTCGATCCTCGAGCACACCGCAGACCGCGTGCTCGGGAGCGTGACCGTCGCCAAGTACGATCCCGTCACCTCGCATGACATCCGCTACGGGTACGGGCGCGTCCATGCGGGCCGTGCCGTACGCGTCGCCCTCGCTTCGAAGGCGCGGCCCGACGCCGTCTGGCCCGCCCCGCCGCGGAACCTCTCCGTCTCGACCGTCGCGGGCAAGGTGCGCGTGAGCTGGGAGAACCCCTCCGACGACTTCGAGGGCGTCATCCTCGTTAGGAGCAGCGCGTCGCTGCGCTGGCGGCCGCACGACGGCGACCGCTTCTTCGGGAACGAGCCCGTCGGCGACAGCGCGGCGAACGGAGTGATCCTCGCGAGAGGACAGATGAACCGGTTCGACGATGCCTCCGCTCCGGCGGGCGCGATCTACTCCCTCTTCGCGTTCAACCGCGACTTCCTCTACTCGTGGGGGGTCGTCGCGCGGCGCGGCCCCTGACGCTCGCGCGGGGCGCTCCCTACACCCCCTGCGCCACGACGAGCCGCAGGAAGGCGGTCACCTGCGCGCCGAGCAGCGTCGCGAGCAGCAGCGCCTCGTCGGGGAAGGGTTCCGACGTCGCGCCGCGCTCCAGCACGAGTACGCCGAAGCGGCGCGGCGGGGCTTTGAGCGGCACGACGAGCATGTGGCGCGTGAGGCCGAGGGCCGACGTGATCGGCGAGCCGGGGCGCGGCGCGCTGAGGCAGCGGGGCTCCTCCGCCGACGCGCCGGCGCGGAGGATCTCGGCGTCGGGCTCCGCCTCGGTGCCTGGCGTCGCGAAGTGCAGCAGCGGCTCGCCGGTGCGCTCTTCGAGCAGCAGGAGCAGCACGCGGTCGCACTCGACGACGGTCCGACCGAGGTCCGCGACCGCCTCGAGCTCCCCGAGATCGAGCTCCGCCGACGCGAGCGCCGCGCCGAGGCGGGAGAGCGCGGCGAGCGCGCAGGGGTCGAGGTCCTCGGGCAGCGTCGGCGGCGCGAGGGGCAGGCGCGCGCGGGCCGACGGCGCGTGGAACGTGATCGCCGATTCGCCGATCTCGATGACGTCCCCGTGCGCGAGGATGCGTTCGCTGGCCGGCCGCCCGTTGACGATCGTGCCGTTCTTCGAGTCGAGGTCGCGGAGCCGGTAGCCCTCCGCGGTGCGGTCGATGCGCGCGTGGCGGCGCGACGCCATGCGGTCGTCGAGGACGATCCGGCACTCCTCGCCGCGCCCGAGCATCACCGACTCGCCCGCGAGCGGGAGATCATAGGTGCCGCCGATGGGACGCTCGACGTGCAGGTAGCAGGCAGAGGCGGTCGCCGACGACGTACCGGTCGCGGTGTCGGTCGAAGTGAGGCCCTCCTCGAGGGCCCAGGGGGATGCCTCCAGCTGTCTCGTCACGGCGTTGCGCGTCTCGCGTCAGGTCTAGTATCGACTCGGGACGGGAATGCTTGACGAACCCGTCGTCCCCTTGTCCCGGAGCGGGACAACGGGGTCTGACCCCTTTGTCCCGCTAGCCGGACAGGGAGAGGGCGTCGAGGGCGGCGCGGGCGGAGGCGGCCACGTCGTAGGGCCGGCCAGGCCCGACCAGCGCCATCAGCCGGGCGTGCGCCTCCTCGAAGGGCGCCTGCCCCCGGGCGGGGGCGAGGCTCGCGATCGCCATCGCGATCTGCTGCATCTCGTGGAGCGGCAGCCGCACCTCGCCTGCCAGCGCGCGCTGGAGGTGCGCGGCGAGGTTCTCGAGGAAGCGGCGCCCGTCGGCGGCGCCGTAGCGGTCGACGTCGGCGAAGAGGGCGCGCACCTCGGCGGCCATCGCATCGGCATAGGCCGCGAAGTCGCGCTGCTGCTCGTCGGGGCGCAGCGTCCGCGACAGCAGCCCCGCGTGCCGGTCGAGCAGCCCCTTGTCGCCGAGCGCCACGAGCAGCACGCGCAACTCCGCGACATCGAGCGGCAATTCCCCCGGACCCCCTGGCAATGGACCCTGCTCGTAGGCGCCCCCCGAGTGGATGGCGTGGTGACAGGCATAACAGTCGAAGACGCCGAACTCCGGCCACCCCGTGCGCAGGTGCGCCGCGCGGGCCGTGCGCTCGAGCGACGCCGCCGCGGCGGTGCGCAGGCTCGCGACCCAGGTCGCGACGGGATTCGCCGCCTCCGCGTCCTTCCAGTGCGGGGGCATGCGCACGAGGTGGTAGGCCGCGTCGAACGCGAGCGCCGGATGGCCCGCCGCCATGATGCGGTGCGGGATCTCGCGGCCGGCCGCGCCGAGGTGGCATCCGACGCACGCCTGCGCCCGCGCCTCCGGCGTCGAGAGGTCGCGCATGCCGAGTTCGGCCTTCTGGGCCGCGGTGCGCTCCTTCCACGCGGCGGTCGCGTGCGGCCCGAGCCAGCCCGACGCGGCGCCGTGGCAGAGTTCGCACGAGACGCCGTCCACCGGGTCGAACGACGGCGCGAGTTCGGCGCCGGTCGTGCCGTGGCAGTTGAGGCACATCTCCGACTTCGTCGGGTCGATGCCCAGCCGCTCGCCGATGCGCCGCCCGACGGGCCCCTCGAGACTCTCGTACGCGCGGCTGTGCCGGTCCTTGGTCTTCCAGGTCTTGTACTCCATCCGCTCGGGATGGCTGCCGTGGCACGCCTGCGCCGCGCACGAGCCGGCGCCGAGGTGCGTCTCGCGCGCGGGGGCGGCGGCCGCGCGGCGCCCCGCGCCGCCGCCCGGCAGGACGAGCACGAGGAGGAGCAGTGCGAGCAGGATCGGCGCGCCGCGCATCGTCACGACATTGTGCGACGGGGCGGCGACGGCCCCGGGGGTCACCCCCCGTAGAATCGCGACCGTGGCGGAGACCGAGCAGACCCCGGCCAGCCGGCTCGAAGGCGAGACGCTCTCGGTCGAGGCCATGCTCGCGCTGCCCGTCTTCCAGGGCTGCTCCGAGGCGCTGCTGCGGAAAAACGTCGGCGCCGTCGTGCGCCGCAGCTACCGCCCGGGCGAGATCGTCTGCCGCGAGGGGGAGTTCGGCTCGACGGCCTTCTACCTGCTCGAGGGGGAGGCGGAGGTCTACATCGCGACGCCGATGGCGCACCTCGAGGGGAAGGAGCGCAAGAGGGGTCTCTTCGGGACGATGAGGACCTTCTTGCAGTCGCTCGTCCGGCGGACAGAAGAGGGAGGTTCAGGGGGTGCGGGGGCGAGGAGCATTCCGATCGACGCCCCCGTCGACCTGTCGATGGACAACCCCGTCGCGACGCTGCGCGCCGGCGAACTCTTCGGGGAGATGACCTGCCTCTCCTTCTATCCGCGCAGCGCGAGCGTGCGCGCGCAGACGCCGCTCGTCGTGCTGGAGATGCTGCGCAACGTGCTCGACATCCTGAAGCGGGGCAGCAAGACCTTCCAGGAGCAGCTGCTGCGCAACTACCGCGACCGCGCCCTCGCCTCGCACCTGCGCAGCCTGCCGCTGCTCGCCGGCCTCACGGAGGAGTTCGTCTCGAGCCTGCGCGAGAGGGTCGAACTCGTCTCCTTCGAGCCGGGGCAGGCGATCTGCAAGCAGGGCGACGCCGCCGACCGCCTCTACCTGATCCGGATCGGCTTCGTGAAGGTCTCGCAGGAGAGCCCCGGCGGCGAGGTGATCCTCCAGTACCTCCACCGCGGCGACTTCTTCGGCGAGATGGGGCTGCTCAAGGCGGGGGTGCGCACCGCCACCTGCACCGCGCTCGACCATGTCGAGCTCGTGACCATCGGCAAGGAGGACTTCGACCGGATGATGCGGGAGTTCCCCGACATCCGCGCCGGCATGGAGGAGAAGGCGCGCGGCCACGCGGAGGAGTCGGCGAGGCGCGCGGAGGAGGCGCGGGCGCACAGCGTGGACGACTTCCTCGCCCAGGGGCTGATGGAGGCGCAGAGCCTGCTCCTGATCGACCTCGACCGCTGCACGCGCTGCGACGACTGCGTGCGCGCCTGCGCCGCGAGCCACGACGGCGTCACGCGGCTGATCCGCGACGGCCTGCGCTACGAGAACTACCTCGTCCCGACGAGCTGCCGCTCCTGCCACGACCCGCTCTGCATGATCGGCTGCCCGGTCGGCAGCATCCGGCGGCGCGAGACGCTCGAGATCGTCATCGAGGACTGGTGCATCGGCTGCGGCCTCTGCGCGAAGAACTGCCCCTACGGCAACATCAACATGCACGAGTTCGACGGCGGCGCGCGGAAGGCGGAGGGCAAGCCCGACAAGAAGGCGATCACCTGCGACCTCTGCGCGGAGCTGCCCGAGCCCTCCTGCGTCTACGCCTGCCCCCACGACGCCGCCTTCCGGATCGACCCGAAGCGCTTCTTCCGCGAGGGCAAGCGGTGATCCTCGACCGGAGCCACCGCGGCTGGGCGCTCGTGACCTCGCTCCTGCTCGTGCTGTCGGGCCTCTTCTACGCGAACTACGCGATGCGCACCCCCGGCGGCGCGTCGGGCGGCACCGGGGAGGGCATCCTCTTCGGCGGCGCGGCGAGCCTCTGCATGCTCTTCGCGGCCCTTCTCGGCGTGCGCAAGCGGCGGCCGCACTACCGCCTCGGCCGCGTCAGCGGCTGGCTCAAGGGCCACCTCTGGCTCGGCGCGCTGAGCCTGCCGCTCGTGCTCTTCCACGGCGGCTTCGCGATGGGGGGGCCGCTCACGCGCACGCTGATGATCTGCTTCTTCCTCGTCTTCGTGACCGGCATCTTCGGCCTGCTGCTGCAGCAGTTCCTGCCGCGGTACATGACGAAGAACGTCGTGCAGGAGACGGTCTACGAGCAGATCGACCACGTGCGCGAGCAGCTTCTCGCCGAGTGCGTGGCGATCGCCAGGGGGGGCGCGGGGGCCGCGACCCAGGCGAAGAGCGCGGGCACGATCCAGGGACGCGTGGTCAAGAGCCGCGCGGCGGGCCCGCCCGAGACCGAGACCAGCGAGGAGCGCGCGCCGCTGCTCCGCTTCCTCGACGAACAGGTGCGTCCCTACTTCCGCTCCGACGGCGCGCGCACCGAGGCGCTCGCCGAGCCGCACCGGCGCGCGACGCTCTTCCGGGAGCTCGCCCGCATGCTCCCCCCGGCGCTGCACCCCGCCTGCGCCGACCTCGAGGCCCTCTGCGGACAGCGCGAACAGCTCGAGATGCAGCGGCGCCTGCACCTCTGGCTGCACGGCTGGCTGCTCGTGCACGTACCCCTCTCCTGGACCGTCATCGTGCTGGGGCTCCTCCACGCGGTGATCTCGCTCTCCTACTGACGTGGCCCGCGACAAGAAAGCCAAGGACCTCGCGCAGCGCATCGACGCGCTCTACTACAGGAAGCCCCACTGGCTCCGGCGGACGCGCTGGCTGCTCAGCGTGGGCGGCACGCTCTTCGGCGCGCTCTGGGTCGCGAGCGCGCTCGAGGGCGGCCGCGAGCGCATCTTCAGCAACGGCCCCCTCGGTGCGAGCCATGCGCTCTTCGAGCAGGAGTGCTCGCGCTGCCACGTCGAGCGCTTCGGCCCGGTGCGGGATGGCGCCTGCCTCGAGTGCCACGTCGCGGGCGCGCACCTGCCCCCCGGCAGGCCGGGCGAGCCCTCCTGCGCCTCCTGCCACAAGGAGCACGGCGGGAGGGGCCGCCTCGACATGGTCGCCGACGGCCACTGCAACCGGTGCCACGAGGACCACGGCGGCATCCGCGACCTGAAGGACCACGACGACTTCCGGCCCCGCCCCTACGAGCAGTACCTGAAGTTCTCGCACGTGCAGCACCTCGCGCCGAACCTGCTCGAGGGCCCCCTCGACTGCGGCGCCTGCCACGTGCCGCAGGGCGACGGATTCCGCCCCATCGCCTTCGCCGAGCACTGCGCGCGCTGCCACACCGAGCGCCTTGACCCCGACGTCGGCGACGAGACCGTGCCGCACGGAGTGCAGCCGAGGCCGCTGCGCGACTGGATCGCCGCGCTCTTCCTGCGCCGCATCGGCCGGGAGCCCTCGCTCGCGCAGCCGACGCCCCCGGACCCCCTGAACGCGCCCGAGTGGGCGAAGGCGATCGAGGCGAAGACCGACGCCTCCCTCAGGGCCCTGATGCAGCCCGGGCGCGGCTGCATGCTCTGCCATCTGGCCGAGGGCGGGCGCATCCTCCCGCCGCGCGTGCCGCTCCGCTGGCTCGGCAAGGCGCGCTTCGACCACAAGACCCACCGCTTCGATTCGTGCGGCCGCTGCCACAACATGAGCCTCAACACGAAGACCAGCGACCTGACGCTGCCGGGCATCGCGACCTGCCGCGAGTGCCACCGCGAGCAGGGCGCGCGCACCACCTGCGTGACCTGCCACCCCTACCATCCGACGGGCGACCGCGACGCGTGGCGGTAGCGGCTAGACTGGGCGGCGCGCATGGCCGAGACTCCCGAGATCCGCCCCCCTCCCGGCATCGCCGGCCCGGGCGCGCTCGCCGACATCCTGATCGCGTCGCGGGAGGCGGCGCGGGCGAGCCCGGAGAGCCAGTTCGGCGACATCAGCGATGCGGGGCTGCGCCAACTCGTCGACCTCGCCTACCACGCGGGCATCGCGCAGGAGGAGGGGCGCTTCCCGCGCTTCCGCATCTTCGCGTCGACGCCGCTCTCGCCGGCGCGCACGCAGGTGAGCCCGCGCTTCGTGCCGGCGCGGCCGCTCCGGCTCAACCTCTTCGTGAAGCTCGCGCCGGCCATCTCGCACGATCGCCATGCGCTGCACGTCTACGAGGACCGCCGCACCGGGGAACTCCTGACCGACGGCGTGCTCTCGCTGACCGACCTCGGCATGAACCGGCTCGCGCAGGCGCTGCCGGGGACCTCCGCCCTCGACCTGCACAGCCCGATCGCGGGCCTGCAGATCGTCGTGCTCGACCCCGGACACATGCTCGCCGGCGAGCCGATGCCGAACTGGGAACTGAAGGACGCGCGCATCACGCGCCTCACCTCGGTCGGCGCGATCAAGCCGGTCTCGGACTGGTACCGGCGCCTCGCGCAGGAACTGATCGCGCAGGGGCCGGCCTCGGAGGAGGAGGCGCCGGCCTCGAAGACCCCCGAGAGCGCGCAGGGGCTCGCGCGCTGGCTCGCCGGGCGCTGGTCCGACCTGCTCGGGATGATTGTCCACGAGCGCCACGGCGGCATGCTGCTCGTGCTGCCGGACTCCTCGCTCGAGGGGATCTCGCTGCCGCACCTCAGCACCGACCTGCGTTTCGGCGAGGTGCTGCGCTCCTTCTGGCGCAGCTCGCGAAGCTTCTGGGACGTGATGCACATGGGGGAGTCGGCCGCCCCGAACCTGCTCCGCTGGAACCGCAGCCGCGAGCGACTTTTCGACACGCTCTTCGCGATCACCGCGCTCTCGCGCGTGGACGGCAGCGTCGTCTTCGACCCGCTGCTCACGCTCCTCGGCTTCGGCGGCCGCCTCCCGCTCGTGACCGCGAGCGGCACGAAGTCGCTCGTGACCGTGGGCAACCCGGCCACGCTCGCCGTGGAGCGCCGCGCCCCGCTGCACGAGTTCGAGCTCGGCACGCGCCACAGCGCCGCCTACAACATCTGCCGCCAGCGGCCGGGCGCGCTCGCCTTCGTTGTCTCCCAGGACGGCGATCTGCGCGTCTTCGCCAACCACGAGGGCGACGTCTGGCTCTGGAAGACGCACTGGCGGCATTTCTCGTAGGGGCGCCAGAGCGCGCCCCTACGAGAAATGCTCAGCGCGGCGATTGCGGGGGGGCGGGGGGGCGCGCCGCCGCGGGGGGCGCCAACCTCACTGGGCGACGCTGTGGGACGCTACGCGAACACGTCGTGAACGCTCATGGCGAATCCGGGCAGCAGCTTTCCG
>CAZMXP010000048.1:0-37437 GCA_964570285.1 uncultured Planctomycetaceae bacterium | reverse complement strand
AACCCCGAGGACGGGCGCCTCGTCGTCATCGAGATGAACCCTCGCGTGAGCCGCTCGAGCGCCCTCGCGAGCAAGGCCACCGGCTTCCCGATCGCGAAGTTCGCGGCCAAGCTCGCCGTCGGCTACACGCTCGACGAGATCCGCAACGACATCACGAAGGAGACGCCCGCGTCCTTCGAGCCCTCGATCGACTACGTCGTCACGAAGGTCCCGCGCTTCACGTTCGAGAAGTTCGTGGACGCCGACGCGACGCTGACGACGTCGATGAAATCCGTGGGCGAGACGATGGCGATCGGCCGCACCTTCAAGGAGTCGCTGCAGAAGGCGCTGCGGGGCCTCGAGACCGGTCGCGGGGGGCTCGGGGCCGACGGCAAGGATCCCGACCCCGAGACGCTCGACGAGAGCCAGCTCCGGCAGAAGCTCGTGGTGCCGAACGCGGAACGCATCTTCTGGGTCGCCACGGCGCTGCGCGCCGGCCTCGGGGTCGAGGAGGTCTCGGGGTACACGAAGATCGACCCGTGGTTCATCGGGCAGATGCGCGAGATCCTCGACCGCGAGGCCGAGATCCTCGCGCGGGGGAGCCTCGGCGCGATGGACGACGCCCTGCTCCTCGCCGCCAAGCGCGACGGCTTCTCCGACCGCCAGATCGGGTGGCTGACGGGGACGACCGAGGAGGAGGCGCGGGCCGACCGCCGGCGCCGCGGCATCCGCCCCGTCTACAAGCTCGTGGACACCTGCGCGGCGGAGTTCAAGGCCTACACGCCCTACTACTACTCGAGCTACGAGGTCGAGGACGAGATCGAGATCTCCTCGCGGCCGCGCATCGTGATCCTCGGCGGCGGCCCCAACCGCATCGGCCAGGGGATCGAGTTCGACTACTGCTGCTGCCATGCCGCCTTCGCGCTGTCGGAAATCGGCATCGAGACGGTCATGGTCAACAGCAACCCGGAGACGGTCTCCACCGACTACGACACGAGCGACCTGCTCTTCTTCGAGCCGCTCACCGTCGAGGACGTCCTCCACGTGGTCGAGCGCGTGAAGCCCATCGGCGTGATCGTGCAGTTCGGGGGCCAGACGCCGCTGAACCTGGCCCACGCGCTCGAGGCGGAAGGCGTGCCGATCCTCGGCACGTCCGTCGATTCCATCGACCGGGCCAGCGATCGCCGGCGCTTCCAGTCGCTCCTCCAGGAGCTCGAGATCCGGCAGCCGCGCAACGGGACGGCGACGAGCGTCGAGGGCGCCGTCGCGCTGGCGACGGAAATCGGCTATCCGTGCGTCGTGCGCCCCTCCTACGTCCTCGGCGGGCGCGGCATGGTGACGGTCTACGACGAGGAGGAGCTGCGGCGCTACATGGCACTCGCCGTGGAGGTCTCGAACCGCAAGCCGGTCCTGCTCGACCGCTTCCTCGAGGAGGCGATCGAGCTCGACGTGGACGCGGTCTGCGACGGCGAGCGCGTCGTGATCGGCGGCATCCTGGAGCACGTCGAGGAGGCGGGCATCCACAGCGGCGACAGCGGCTGCAGCCTGCCCTCCTACACGCTGCCGGCGGCCGTGCTCGCGCGCATCCGCAACCATACCGGCAAGATCGGGCGCGCGCTCGACGTGCGCGGGCTGATGAACATCCAGTTCATGGTCAAGGCGGGGGAGGTCTACGCCCTCGAGGTGAACCCGCGCGCGAGCCGCACGGTGCCCTTTGTCGCGAAGGCGATCGGGGTCCCGCTGGCCAAGATCGCCGCCAAGGTGATGGCGGGCCGCTCGCTGCGCGACCTCGGCTTCCTCGAGGAGGTCCTCCCGAGGCACGTGAGCGTCAAGCAGCCCGTCTTCCCGTTCGCCCGCTTCCCCGGCTCGGACATCATCCTCGGGCCGGAGATGCGCTCCACCGGCGAGGTGATGGGCATCGCCTCGGAGTTCGGCGTCGCGTTCGCGAAGGCGATGGACGCGGCCGGCCAGGAGCTGCCCAGGGAGGGGACGGTCTTCCTCTCGGTGCGCGACAGCGACAAGCGCGGCATCGCGTTCCTCGCGCGCAAGCTGACGGACCTCGGCTTCCGCATCGTCGCGACCGGGGGCACCTACGAGGCGCTCCGGCGCGCGGGCATCGAGGTGCACCGCACGCACAAGGTGGGGCAGGGGCGCCCCGACATCCTCGACGCGATCAAGAACGGCGAGATCGACCTCATCATCAACACGCCCTCCGGCAAGGGGGCGCACACCGACGAGGGGCGCATCCGCCGCGAGGCGGTGGGCCAGCGCATCCCCATCGTCACGACGATCAGCGGTGCCGCCGCGGCGGTGAACGGCATCGCCGCGCTGCTCGCGCGGGGGCTCAGCGTGAAGTCGCTGCAGGAGTACCACGCCGAGAGCGCCGCCGCGAAAGCGCCCTGAACCCCCTTGGGTCTCGTCGACGCGTTCGCGGGCTTCGTGGGCGGCGTGCCCCACCGCGATCTCGCGCTGCCCTGGGGCCGGGCACCCGTGTGGGACCTCGGCTCGGGCCCGCCCGCGGTGCTGCTCCACGGGATCGCGGGCTCGCGGCGCATCTTCTTCCGCCTCGCGCCGATGCTCGCGGAACGGCGGCGCGTCGTCGTCCCGCCGCTCCGGGGCGACGAGCGGCCGCGCGACGACTTCGACTTCGAGGACCTGCTCGACGACCTCGGCGCGCTGCTCGAGGCGCTGGATCTTCGGGAGACGACCCTGCTCGGCACGAGCTTCGGGGGCGCCCTCGCGATGGCCTATGCCGCGCGGGGGGACCCGCGCGTCGCGGGGGTCGTCGCCCAGGGCGCGTTCGCCCGCTTCCCCCTGCGCCTGCGCGACCGCGCGCTGCTCGCGGCGACGGCCCTCGTGCCGCAGGATCTCGGCGCGGCCCATTTCGCGCGCCGCGTCCTCCGCGGGCGCGAGGTGCGCCTGCTCGAGGCGAAGGCGCCCGGGCTCGGGACGCTCCTCGCCGACTGGTCGCGCAAGACCCCGTTCCGCACGCTCCGCCGCCGCATCCGCCTGATCCACGCGACCGATCTCGGCCCTCGCATCGCCGCCGACCGCACGCTGCTGGTGATCGCGCACGGCGCGCTCGATCCGGTCGTCCCGCGGCGCCACTTCGAGCGCCTCGCCCGCCTCCGCCCCGACGCCCGGACGCAGGTCTGGGAGGACGAAGGCCATCTCGTCCCCCTCACCTCCCCCGCCCTCCTCGCCGCGCTCCTCTGAACCGCGAGTCCAGGACGTCGGCCGCGCCCGGGACGAGCGCGAGGGCGCAGCGCGGCCTTCGGCCGCCGCCCTCCCGGTCGCGGCGTCCCGTGTTTCGTTCTCCGTTGCTCGCGCGCGGGAGCGTCAGCGGCCGGCGCGGAGTTCGCCCGGATCGGCGAAGAGGATCCACTCGACGTCGAGCGCGGCGGCGCGGCCGATCGCGGCCAGCGTCGGCTGCGCCGTCCCGGTCAGCGAGAGGACGCCGCCTTCCGGCAGCCGGGCGGCGAGGCCGAGGCCCCACTCCCCCTTGCGCGCGTAGAGCAGCGTGCCCGGCGGCATCGCGAAGGCGACGCGCAGGTCGCGCACGCCGTCCACCGGCCCCTCGGCGGCGTGCGCCGGGCAGATCCAGCGGTCGAGCGCGGCCCCCTCCCAGCGGCAGCCCGCGACGACGCGGTCGGGCGCGTCGATGCGCGCGCGTTGCGCCACGGCCCCCGAGCCCCCCCGCAGATGCAACAGATTCTCGAAGCGCGGACCGCTGCTTCCGAGCTTCCCCCCGAGGCGGAGCAGGATGGATGTGGGGTCGGGGGCCTCGAACTCGATGGACCCGCCCGAGCGCTCGCCCTTCGTCGACAGGGCCACGACGGAGAAGTAGCGGCCCTCGCCCGGCGTATGCCACGCCTCCGCGGCCCGCCGCGCCACGGCGACCACCGCGGCGGACGCGCGGTCGATCTCGAGGCGCAGCAGGTCGGTCTCGACCGTGACGCGCGAGGGGCCCTCGCGCACCAGCGCGGGGCCGACGCGCCGCTCCGCCCCCGCGGGAAGGAGTTCCGCGAGCATCGCCTCGAAGTCGCGCGCGCGATGCGTGACGTAGGCGGGGGGAAGTTCCCGGCGCAGCGCGCGGTGGCCGAACCACGCGTCCGCCGCGGCCGCGCGCCGCGCGTCGGGCCCGAGCGAGGGGTCGCGGGCGCGCGCGAGCAGGCGCTCCACGTTACCGACGCGGAACGGCAGGCCGGCCGCCTCGTCGACGAAGAGAAGCGCCGCGTCGCGCAGGTCTCCATGCGAGCGGACCGTCCGCGCGCGCTCGTCGAGCGCTTTCTCCCGAGGCGCACGCTCCGTCCGGTACTCCGGTTCCAGGAAGATCCGGGCCTCCCGGTACGACCCGCCGCGCATCGCGGCGGATCGGAGGCGCGCCGCGTTCTCGCGGATCGCCTCGTGGCAGGGCCAGGGCATCCCGCACCACGAGGCGGGCGCCGCGTCGATCTCGAAGAGCACCGCCGCCCCGCGCGCCTCCCACTCCCCGACGACCGCCTCGATCGGCTGCCCCGCGATGCCCTGCAGGCCCGAGGCCTCCCGCCCCGGCCGTACGCGCACGACGACGTTGGCGGGGACGCTCCCCCGCGGCGGGCGCAGCGTGAGGCCGGTGGCGAGGATCTCGAGCGTGCGGCCGGGGAAGCGGGCCGCCGCCTCGCGCCAGAGCAGCGCGTACGCCTCGGCATGGCCGAGCGCCTCGCTCTCCTCGCACCACACCGACGTCACCTCGGGCCAGAGGCCGAGGCGATCCACGTCGGGGTGTGCGTCGAGCCAGCGGCCGACCGCGGCGAGGCAGGCATCCCGCGCCGCCGCGTTCGTCAGCGCGAAGTTGCCCCGCGCCTCGCGCCGCCCGCGGCGCAGCGCGAAGTACTCCGGGTGCTCCGCATGCAGCGTAGGCGGCAGGAAGTCGTCGAACGACGTGCTGGCCGCGCCGACGGCGAATCCGAGCGCCTTCGCGCGCGCGAGGTCCGCCCCCTCGGCGGCCCGAAGCCCGATCGCGAGAAAGCCGCTCGCCGGCAGGCTCGCGTCGAACCGTTCGCCGTCGATCCAGAGTTCGCGCTCGCGCGGGCGGCGCACGGGCTCCAGCGCCAGGCGTTCGCGCCGCGGCACCTCCGGAGGGAGGCGGTCGAAGCGGCAGCCCCACGCGTCGAGCAGATCGTAGGCCGCGCGGACGAGGTCCTTCCCGCGGACGGAGAGCGCGCCTCCCGGCTCTTCGAGGACCTCGTAGCCCTCGAACGCGCTCCGTTCGAAGAGCAGTACCGGGAGCGCGCCCCCGGCCGGAAGCGCCGCGCCGGTCATCAGCACGACGTGCGAGCGGACCAGTTCCGCGGCGAACTCGGCCGCCACGCTGCCGTCGGTGGCGACCCGCACGCGCGCGGCGCCCTCGGCGACGACGTCCACGCCGCCGGAGAGCAACAGCGCGAGCAGCGTGGCGAGCAGGTCTACTCCTCCACGCGCGCCGAGAGGATCCTGTCGCTCGCCTCCAGCGCGCCGACCACGTCGAGGCCGTCGGTCACGCGCCCCGCCGCGAGCAGCGGCCGCGACAGGTGCGCGTGGCCACTGGCGATGAGGAGGCGCGGCAGCACCGCGCCGGTGGCCGCGTCGAGCGGGAACGAGACCGTGCCCGCCCACGCGAGGCGCGCGCGCTCCTCGCGCCCGGGGAGCCCCTCGGTCGAGCCGAGGTCGAACTCCGTGCCGAGGCCCCCGGTGGCGCTCGAGGCGGGCAGCCCGTCGAGGGCTCCCGTACGGGCGAGCGCGAGAAGCGCGGCCGCCGCCCGCGGCTGCTCCCCGGGGAAGGGCGCGACGAGGATCCGGCCCTTTGTCGTCTCGAGGACCACCCTCCCCCGCGCCCCCTCCCCTTCTTCCTCACGGCGGCGGAACTCCTGCTCCCGCCGCCACAGGCCCGCCAAGTCGCGGAAGGCGTCGCCTATGGGGGCCGGGACTTTCGGCGAGAGGATCTCGTCGAAGCGCGACTCCTGCGCGAGGATCGCGACCCGCTCCTGCACCACCGGCGGGTAGTCGCCGGCATAGGGGAACCGCCGCGACATCCGGTCGAAGGCCTCCGCGGCCTCGTGCGTGCGGTTCGCGCGGCGGAGCAGGTGGACGAGATAGCAGTGCGCGAAGAAGTCGCCCTCGTCCGCGGCGATGCAACCCTCGAGGCGGCGCTGGAGGTCGAGGATCTGGGCGTTGTCCTTGCGCCCGTCGAGGGCGCCGCCGAGCAGCGTGTTGCGCACCTCGCGACCCAGGGTCTGGTCGAGCCACTCGCGGAAGAGGTCCATCTCGAGGCCGCGCCGCACGTCCTCCTCGGGGGTCTCGAACACGGGTTCGCCGGCCTGCCAGCGGATGTCCAGCACGGGCCACGCCGGAGGGGGGGACGACGGCTCGGGGGCGGACGCGAAGCGCGCGCTGCCGCCCGTCTCCGCCGGCAGGCCGACCTCGAGCAGGAACCGCATCGTCCGCCCCGGGATCGCGTTGAGCGCCTCCATCGAGAGCGCGATCTCGGCGCTCCACGCCGCCGCCTTGCGGAAGACCCGCGCGCGGAAGAGGCAGCCGTAGGGGCCCTGCATCGCCGCGCGCGCGCGCTGCGCGAAGCTCGCGCGCCGGGCGATGACCGGCGCGATCGGCGCGGACCGGCCCTGCGGGAAGAACGCGGCCGGGTGGAAGGCGTGCCAGCACCAGACGTCGCCCGCCTCGTCGGCGACGACGAAGTCGATGCGTTCTCCCCCGTAGGGGCGGTCGAACTCGATCGCGAGGGAGAGCGTGCGACCGTGGGCGCGCAGGTAGGCACGCCCGCTCTCCGTCGCGAGCTTCGCGGCGCCCTCCCACTCCCCGGGGGCGAGCACCCCGTCGATGGCGGGCGCGGGGCCGCTCGGGACTTCGAGGGCGAGGGCAGGGGCTGCGAGCAGTACGACGGCGGCGAGCGGCAGGAAGCGAGGCATGGGGGGCCCGGGGGGTCCAGACTACCCGAGGTTTGCCCGACGGGGACGCCTCTCGTGCAAGGCAGGCAAGGGCCCGCCGTCGGAAAGCCCCGGGCAGGGGGGCTCGCGGGGGCCGGAGGCCTTGCCGTCGCGTAAGTTCTTGCGGATTAATGACTTATGTGATAGGATCGCTCCGGGTTGCGCAAAATGCCGCGCGACCCTGAAATTGTGATGCCGCTTGTCGTAGACTATTGCGGTAGCCCCTAGGTCCGCACGGTCGCGGTCGACGCGGTCGATGCCCGTACAGGAGGATGTGTGATGACGTTTAGTCGTATGGCGCTGGTCGCCGCCCCGGCCCTCGTGGCCATCGCGGCGATGGTGGTGCCGGCCAACGCCGGCTGATGCGGTCGCTCCGGGGCCAGTATGGCCCTCATCCGGATCGACTGGCGCGCGAGCAGCACGGTGGCCCCCAAGGCGGCGGCGACCGGCGATGCGGAGGAGGCGGCGACCGCGAACACCGCGACGCACCTCGAGCGGCCGATGATGGTCTTTATCCCCGGCGAAGACGAGACCGAGAGCACGATGCGCAAGGTCCAGGACGTCGTCTTCGCGAACGAGCAGTTCGCGATCGGGGCGAAGTTCTTCGACACCGTGAAGATCAGCGCCGGCGACTCGCTGCAGGACCGCGTCCTCGCGAGTGCGGGCAAGGAGACCCCGCGCATCGTCTTCCTGAAGCGCGACTACACCGTCCACTCGGTCCTCGAGGGCAAGGGCATCTCCGCGGGCAAGCTCGTGAAGGTGATGGCGCAGGTCGTCCGCGACGAGTACGAGAACAACTTCGACTCGATGATCCGCGAGTACGGCAAGCTGCTCAACGAGCGCGACCGCATCGAGGGCAAGAAGGCGGCGCTGGCGGACCAGCAGGCGCGCCTCGCCGAGAAGCCCAATCCGAGCAAGGCGAAGAAGCTCGAGCGCGACGCGAAGGAGATCGAGGAGGAGACCCAGAAGTGGGAAGCCGACCACAAGGCGCTTCTGGGGTTCCGGCTCAAGGGCGGGTCGGAGAAGCCCGCCGCCTGACCGTCGCTCGTCCCGAATCCAGAATTCCGGGGCTGCCCCCTCGCGGAGGCAGCCCCCTTTTCGTTAGCTTCGTGGGGGAAGCGTGAAGCCCCGAGAGTCCTCCCCTCCCGCCACGGAACCGCTGTCGATCCGGCAGCTCGAGGTCTTCGTGGCCTTGGTCGAGCGCGAGTCGTTCACGAAGGCGGCGCGCCACCTGCGGCTCTCGCAGTCCACCGTGAGCGGGCACATCTCCGACCTGGAGCGGCGTCTCGACGTGCGTCTCGTCGACCGCGACCGGAGCGGCGTGCGGCCCACCGCCGCGGGAACCGCGCTGCTGCGCCCCGCCCGCGAGGTCCTGAAGGCGGAGCGGGGCGCGCGCATGGCGATCGAGGAGCTGTCGGGCCTGCTCAAGGGGCACCTGCTGGTGGGGGGGTCCACGATCCCCTCCAGCTACGTGCTGCCCGCCCTCTTCGCGCGCTTCCACGCGGCGTACCCCGGCGTCGCGCTCCAACTCGTCACCGGCGATTCGAGGGAGATCCTCGACCGCGTCGCGAGTGCCGATGTCGAGATCGGCGTCGTCGGAGCGGCGCCGGGGAAGCGGGACCTCGTCTCGGACAAGATCGGCGAGGACAGTCTCCTGCTCGTCGCGCCGTCCTCCCATCCGCTGGTGGACAAGCGCGCCCTCGCGCTGGCGGACATCGCCTCGACGCCGCTCGTCATGCGCGAGGAGGGCTCCGGGACCCGGACCGCGACGGAGAAGGCGCTGCGCAGGCTCGCCGGCCAGGAGGGAAACCTCGACCTGAACATCGCCTGCGAGGTGGGGAGTACCGAGGCGATGTGCGCCGCCGTGCGTCACGGGCTCGGGATCGCGTTCGTGAGTTCCCTCGCGGTCGCGGAGGATCTCGCGGCGGGCCGTCTCGTCCCTCTCAAGCTGAAGGGGTTCGAGGTGAGGCGCCCGCTCCTGCTCGTCTCCCGGCCCGAACACCTCGTGAGCCCGGCGGCGCTCGCCTTCCGCGCCCTGGCCCTTGAGGGGCGATAGGGCGGGCCCGTTGCGCTCCCGGTCGTGAGTTGGGAAAATGCACACTCTGCTGTGCAGTTTCTAGACGCTCTCTCGGATCGGCCGCTCGTCGGCGACGGCGCGATGGGAACGATGCTCTATTCGATGGGGGTCCCCGTCGACCAGTGCTTCGAGTCGCTGAATCTGGCACGCCCAGGCCTCGTCGCCGACGTCCACCGGCGCTACGTCGAGGCGGGAGCGGGGCTGCTCGAGACCAATACCTTCGGAGCCAACGGCGACCGCCTCGCGCGGCACGGCCACGAGGGGGCCGTGCGGGAGATCAACATCGCCGCCGTGCGCCTTGCCCGAGAGGCCGCGGGGGGGCGCGGAGTCTTCGTCGCGGGGGCGATCGGCCCCCTCACGCCGGCATCCACGCGCGCGGGCGGACTCAGGGAGGACGAGAAGCGGCAGCTCTTCCGCGAGCAGGCGAGCGCGCTCGCCGAGGGCGGCGCCGACCTGCTGCTGATCGAGACGTTCACCGATCTCGCGACGCTCCGCCTGGCCTACGAGGAGGCGCGGGCATGCTGCGACCTGCCGATCGTGGCCCAGATGGCCTTCCTCGAGCGCTCGGGCACCTTCTCCGGCGACGAGCCGATCGCCTCGCTCACCGAGATCTGGAGGATGGGCGCGGACGTCGTCGGCATCAACTGCGGGCGCGGACCGCGCCTCATCCTCGAGATCCTCGAGGACTTCGCGCCGCGTACCGGCCATCCGCTCTCCGCGTTCTTCAACGCGGGCTCGCCCGACCTGGTCGAGGGCCGCTACATGTACCTCAGCCATCCCGGCTATCACGCGGAGATGGCGGAACGCATGGTCGAGGTCGGCGTGAACCTCGTGGGCGGATGTTGCGGGACGACGCCGGAGGTGATCGCCGCGATCGTGCAGCGGCTGGGGGACCGGAGGATCCGCCCCCGCGCGAAGGTCCCCGTTCCCGCGCGGCTCCGCGTCGAGGCCGGCCCCCTCGCCGAGCTTCCCCCGGGAGCGCTCGACGGTCCCGAGACGGAGCCGACCGTCATCGCCGAGCTCGACCCGCCGCGCGGCCTCGCCTACGGTGCCGTCGTCGAGGGCGCCGCGCGCCTGCGCGAGGCGGGGATCGCCCTCGTCAGCGTGGCGGAGAACCCCCTCGCCTCGCCCCGCATGGGCAATCTCGCGATGGCGCTCCTGATGAAGCGCCACGCCGGGGTCGAGCCGCTGGTCCATTTCACCTGCCGGGACCGGAACCTCATCGGGCTGCAGTCCGACATCATGGGCGCCGCCGCGCTGGGCCTGCAGTACATCCTCTGCATCACCGGGGATCCGGTGCCCTTCGCCGGCGAGTTCGGGGCGAAGGGCGTCTACGACGTCACCTCCTTCGGGCTCATCCGCATGGTCGCGGGCCTCAATCGCGGCGTGAACGCCGCGGGCGCCTCGATCCAGGTCGCCACGCGCCTTCGCATCGGGGTCGCGTTCAACAGCAACGTCAAGCACCTCCACACGCAGGTCGAGCGCCTGCAGACCAAGCTCGGGCTCGGCGCGAGGTTCGCGCTCACGCAGCCCTGCTGGGACCCGCTGCGCATCGCGGAGATCTACCGCCAGACGCGCGGGCTGCCGGTGCAGCTCCACATGGGCGTGATGCCCTTCGTCTCCGAGCGCAACGCCGAGTTCCTGCACAACGAGGTCCCCGGGATGACCGTGCCCGGGGAGGTCCGCGCGCGCATGAAGGGCCTCTCCGGCGCCGAGGGGAGGCGCGAGGGTATCCGCATCGCGGAGGAGCTGCTCGACGTCATCGCGGAGCACAGCTCCCGCGCCTACGTGATCACGCCGTTCAACCACTACGAGACGACGGCCCACCTCGTCGAATACTTCCGGGCACGGGTTCGCGCACGGCGGGGGGCCTGATGGCGCTCTTCGGCAAGTCCAGGTCGGACGATGCGGCGCTTGCGTCGCGCTACAAGCACCTGCTCGCGGTCGCGAAGACGCTCGCCTCCGAGCGCGATCTCCGGAAGGTCCTCACCCTCGCGATCGACACGATCGTGGGGCTCGCCCGCGCCGAGCGCGCCTTCCTCTGGCTCGGCACGGCCGACGAGGGGTCGGTCGCCGTCGCGCGCAACCTCGACCAGGAGTACATCAAGAAGCCGGAGGGGAAGGTGAGCCGGTCGATCCTCGGCCGCTGCATCGAGAGCGGCGAGATCATCCTCACCGACAACGCCTCCGAGGACGCGAACTTCCTCGGCAGCGCGAGCGTCGGCGAGATGAAGCTGCGCTCGGTGCTCTGCGCGCCGCTGCTGCTGCACGGGGAGAGGATCGGCGCGATCTACGTGGACCACCGCTTCCACCAGGGCGAGTTCCGCCGCGAGGACATCGCGCTCGTCGAGGAGTTCCGCGACCTCGCGGCGATCGCGATCGGCAACGCGCGGCTCTTCGAGGAGAACGAGCGGCAGCGCAAGCGGCTCGAGGAGCTGAACGGCCGCCTCGCGAAGGAGGTGGCCGAGCAGAACGCGGAGATGGACGCCTACCGCAAGCGGCTCCGCGAACTCAAGCCCCGGGACCGGTACAAGTTCGACTACAAGGAGATCATCGGGAACTCGCCCGCCATCCGCGAGATCTTCTCGGTGCTCGACCGCGTCATCCCCCTCGGCTTCCCGGTGCTCATCCACGGCGAGAGCGGCACCGGCAAGGAACTCGTCGCCCGCGCGATCCACCGCAACGGCCCGCGCGGCGGCAAGGCGTTCCTGAGCGAGAACTGCAGCGCCGTGCCCGAGTCGCTCCTCGAGAGCGAGCTCTTCGGCCACGTGCGGGGCGCCTTCACGGGCGCCGACCGCACCCGGGACGGACTCTTCCAGCGCGCGCACGGCGGGACGCTCTTCCTCGACGAGATCGGCGACATGAGCCCCGGCATGCAGACCAAGCTGCTCCGGGCCCTGCAGGAGGGCGAGGTCCGCAAGGTCGGGGCGACGCAGGTCGAGCGCGTCGACGTGCACATCATCTCGGCGACCAACCGCGACCTGCGCGAGGCGATGGCGGAGGGCGGATTCCGCGAGGACCTCTTCTACCGCCTCAACGTCGTCGGGATCCGCCTCCCCCCGCTCCGCGAGCGCCGCGAGGACATCGAACCCCTGCTCGACCACTTCCTCGCGCTCGCGTGCGACGAGGCGGGCTGCCCGCGCAAGAAGTTCTCCGGGGCCGCGCTCGCGCTGCTCACCGCCCACACGTGGCCGGGGAACATCCGCGAGCTGCAGAACGAGGTGAAGCGGCTCGTGGCGCTCGCCGACGAGGTGATCGGGCCGGAGCTCCTCTCGGGGCTGCAGGCCGGCGTCCCGGCGCCGGCGTCGGGGGGGCGCGGGGGGCTCGGCGGGCGCTCGATGCGCGACATCGAGCGGCAGGCGATCGTCGACACGCTCAAGCTCACCGCCGGGAACAAGGCCGAGACCGCGAAGCGACTGGGCATCAGCCGCCGCGCGCTCTACGACAAGCTCGGCAAGTACGGGCTGAAGTAGCGCTACGCGCCGGTCGTCTTCTGCTCGAAGCGCGTGCGGTTGGCGGCGCGGCGGAGCGCCTCGTCCCGGTCGAGATCGTGGGAGCGGACCAGCTCCTCGAGCGAGTCGTCGAACGGGTGCACCCCGGCGACGCGCGCGCCGTGGAAGAGGGCGGGGATCTCCGCCTCCTTGCCCGCCCTGAGCATGTCGTTCGCGGGGCGGCAGCCGCCGAGCCACTCCGCCACCGGGACGAGCCCCCCCTTCTTGCTGGGTACGAGCGTCTGGTGCATCGCGAAGCGGAGCGCCTGGGCGAGCATGCTCCGCAGCATCCTCTCCGACGGGCCCTTCAGCAGCGCCAGGAGCCGGTCGAGCCCGTCGGCAAGGCTCTGCGCGTGCATGGCCGCCAGGACGAGGGCGCCGCCGTCGGCGGCCTCGAGCGCGAGCGCCGCGCTCTCCGGGGTGCAGAGTTCGTCCACGCCGATGACGTCGGCGCCCAGCCGGATCGCGGTCGCGATGCCCTCCGCGTGGCTCGGGGTGTTGCGGCCGACCTGGAGGGCGTGGACGACCGATCGGCCCGCGTCGATCGCGCAGCAGGCGGGCGCCTGCAACGCGAGGACGTAGCGTGGCGACCTGCGCGCGACCGCGGAGAGGAGGGCCGCGAGCGCGGTGCTCCTGCCGCCGAGCCTGCCGCTCATGACGAGCACGAGCCCGGGCGGGCCCGAGACCGCCCGGATCGCCGCGTCCGGGAGCCGGAGCGCCTCCGCGCCCGGCGCCACGTCGCGGAGCCGGGAGAGGATCGCCGTCGGTCCGTCGCCGGTGCGGCAGAGTCTCGCGAGGAAGCGCGCCCCCGCGGCGGCGACGACGAACTCGAAGTCGCGGTCCCGCGTCCACGCCTCCACGCGGGCGAGGAGCGCCAGTTCGTCGAGCATCGCGGCGAACGCGTCGCCGCACGGCAGCGGATCGCCGTTGGGAATCAGCTCGCCCTCGACGCGCCAGAAGGGGCGGTCGCCGCCCCGGAGATGGAGCGCCGTCGCATCGCCCTCGGCGAGCGCCTGCAGGTAGGGCTCAATGGCCGCCACGCGTGGGCTCCTTCCCCGCGTGCGCGAGCCGTCGCAGGCGTTCGGGATCGTTGGCGGCTTCCAGCGCCTCGGCCAGCGAGATGCGGCCCTTCCGGAGCAGTCGCGCGAGCGACTCCTCCATCGAGAGCATCTCGTCCGACCGGCTCGTCTGCAGCACCATGCCGAGATGGGAGAGCTTGTCGTCGCGGATCAGGTGCCCGATGCCCGGCGTCGTCTTGAGCCACTCGACCGCGCAGGAGGATTCGGCGCCCCCCTTGCCGGGGAAGACGCGCAGCGAGAGCACGGCGCGCAGCGCCAGGGCGAGCAGCACGCGCGACGCCGCGACCCGCTCCGCCGGCAGGCTGTCGAGCAGGCGCTCGAGCGACTGCTGCGCGCCGCCGGTCGGGTGCACGCCGAAGACGAGGCGCCCGCGCGACGCGGCATCGAGCGCGAGCCCGATCGCCGCGGGCTCGCGGAGCTCCCCGACGGAGATCACGTCGGCGTCCGAGCGCAGGGCCGCGTCGATGCCCGCCGCGAACGTCGGCACGTCGCGCCCCACCTCGCGCCGGGTGAACCACGCCTTGCGGGCCGGGAAGGGGCGCTCCGCGCCGCGCTCCACGAGGACGATGTGGCAGGAGCGCGCGGCCGAGATCGCGTCGAGGATCGACGCCACGGTCTCGGTCGCGAGCGCGCGCGCGGGACCGCCCACGAGCACGAGCCCGTCGCGCGCGTCGGCCAGCACGCGCACCCCCGGGGGCACCGGCAGGCTCGCCAGCGGGGCGGGGTGGCCCGGAAGGGCCTGCAGCACGGCCCCGATGCCGCCCGAGAACTGGTAGAGGTCGGCGCGCACGCGCCCCTGCCCGCGGAGCTCGAGCGTCGTCGTGACGGAACCGTGCGCGTCCAGCGCCTGGATCGCTTCCGGCGGCAAGGCTTCCGCGAGCATCTTCTGGATCTGCGTGGCGCGCAGCGGCGGCCCCTCGAGGAGTTCCGTGAGCGACTGCGTGCGGAACGCGGGCGGCTGCCCCGGCCCGAGCAGCAGCGAGTCGGCGCCGTGGGCCGCGCACTCGCGCAGCAGCCATCCGATCTCGGACGGGGGCGGTTCCGGCGCCGGCTCGGCGGCACTCCCGGGGATCGAGCGGCGCATCGCCTGCTGGATGCTCAGCAGGTTCGCGAGCGATACCCCGGTCAGGAAGCCCTCGCTGAGCAGGATCTCCCCGAGCCTCCGCCACGTTTCGCTGCGGCGCTGCAGGTCGAGGCACTGGTCGAGCTGTCCCTGGGTCAGCAGACCGCGTTCGATGCAGAGGTTTCCGAGCGCGTAGGGATCCATCCGTGTTCCCCCTATCGGCAGCGGCCCCGAAGAGGCTGTATGTCTTTCGCGCACCGTGCTTTCCCGGTACGCGGCGAGGCGGGGGGGGTCGGGGGGCCGCCCGCAAGTGCCTGCCGGATCACGACTTGGAGCCGGGCCCAAGGCGCCCGAGCGGCACGCCATGTGTGCGGGACGGGGCATGTCCCCCAAGCCCCGGTTCCGGATCCTCCTCTTCGTGCTGCTCGCCGCCGCCGCGACGGAGGCGCGCGATCCCGAGTCGCTTGCCGAACTCCTCCCCCCCGGCGCCCCCCTCTATTTCGAGGCGAGGACGCCCACGGCGGAGGAGAACCGCCTGCAGGCGACGATGCGCTGCTTCGAGGAGCCCTCGCTGAAGCGGGTTCTCGACCGCATCGCCGACGCGGAGGACTCGTTCAGCTCGGTGGCCATGCCCTTCCGCCGGGGTCGCCTGCTGCTCCAGACCGACGTGCGCCAGCCGTCGATGCTGATGACCGTGCGCTGGCTCGACGACAAGGGGGAGCGCCGATTCCGCATGCAGAACCGGGTCGCCCTCGCGTGGGTCGGGCTGCTGGAGGGGCCGCTGCCGGTCGACCTCGTGGCCGCGCTCGATCTGGACACCGACGCCGAGAGCGCGATCGGGACGCTGCAGCGGATGATCGCCGCCGCCTCGCTGCACATGCGCGACGACGCCGAGGGGTCGATCGAGCAGGAGATCGAGCGTCTCTTCGTCGGCGAGGCGCACCGGGAGCGCCGCTACGTGAAGGGGACCTTCCACGGCGTGTCCTTCTTCCTCGTGCCGCTGGGGCGCCTGCTCGTGCTCGCGACCGGCGAGGCGCGCGTGCGCGACATGATCGACCGGACGCTCGACGAGGGCCGTCCGTCGCTGGCGACCGACCCGCGCCACCTGGAGACGCTGGCCTCCCGCGCCGGGAGCGGGACCGTCACGATGCTGCTCGAGGCCCACGTCGACCGCGCGCTCGACGTGCTCAAGGCGCGCTTCCCCGCCGAGAGCGCGGCCATCGCGACGGGCCTCGCGCAGGCGGGGCTCGGCCGGCTGAAGGGGTTCTCCAGCGTGACGCGGGCGGACGGGGCCGGGCTCTCCTCGACGACCTCGGTACTGATCGACGGCGAGCGGACAGGGCTCGGGAGGCTCTTCGCCGGCGGCGACCCCGTGGACTTCGACGCGCTCTCGTTCGCGCCGCAGGACTCCTACTACGTCACCTGCGGGCGGCTCGACCCGGGCCAGCTCTACCAGGCGACCCTCGAGGTGGGGGGGATGCTCGTCGCGATGCGCGCGGCCGCCTTCGAGCAGCAGACGGGCATGAAACTGCGCGAGGACCTCTTCGATCTCGCCGGGCCGGACGCCGCGCTGATTCTCGCGCCCTCGCGCGGGCTGATCCCCGACGTCGGGCTCGTGCTCGGGAGCAAGGACCCCGCGCGGCTCGAGAGGTCGCTGCTCAGGCTGCTCGCCATGGTGGACTGGCCGCCGGGCACGGGCCCGCGGCCGGTGGAGATCGGAGGGATCTCCGCCCATGTCCTGCCGCTCGGCCATCGCCGGCTCGGGGGCGTGCCGCTCGCGCCCACCTTCGGCGTCGTCGAGGGCAAGCTGCTCCTCGCGCCCTTCCCGCTGACCTTCCAGCATCTCGTCGCGGTGAAGCGGGGCGACTATCCCGACCTGACGGCCAACCGCGACTTCGCCTCCCTTCGGCCGCGCGTGCCCGCGGACGCGATCGCGATCTCCTATCTCGACCTCCCGAGGCTCGTCTCGCTCGTCTACGACACGATGATGCCCATCCTGCAGGGCATGGTGGCCGAGGGCCCCCAGGCGCCGCCGATCTACGAGTTGCCCGATGCGCGCGTGCTGGAGCGCCACCTCTTCGGCCGCGTCGGCTGGACGAGGGCCGATGCGCGCGGCCTGCACTGGGAGGCCTACTCCTCGATGGACATGAGCGGCTTCGCGATCGGCGCCGCCGCCGGGGCCGCCACGACGGTCGCGATCCTCCGCCAGCCGGCGGCGGAGCGCGTGGCGGCAGGGCCGGTGGCAGGCGTCGAGCCGGAGGATCCGAAGAGCCGCGACAGGCAGGCGGCGCTCTGCGAGGCGCGCGTGCGGCTGCTGCGCGGCGGGCTGCGCATCTGGCGCGACCAGCACAAGGCCTTCCCCGACGCGCTCGCCGCGCTCCGCGACCAGCAGGTCGCCGAGGAGAACTTCACCGTGCCGGGCGCCGAGAAGCCCTACGTCTACCTCGGGCCCAAGGGCCAGGGCGGCGTGCTGCTGCACGGCTACGCGAACGGGGCCGACAACCGCCTCTGCGTCGTGACCACCGACCTCGTGCTGCGCCGGCTCACGGAGGCCGAACTGGAAGCCCTGCTGCGGCGCGAACCCGATCAAGGAGGCCGGTAGCGCCTTCGGCATCGTCGCCGCCGCGGCGGGCGGCCTCCTCCGCGAGCATCGTCGCGTGGTCGACGAGCGGCGGCATGTCCGGGAAGGCTTCCCCCGCGGCCCGGCCCGACTGGATCGCGAGCACCGCGTAGTTCACCGCCTGGGGGAGGTCGTTGCGCACGCGCGAGACGAGCGACTGGCCCCAGTAGATGTAGGGGAGCAGCGCCCGGAAGCCGAGGTCGTCGGCGGAGTCCAGCGCCCCCCGGGCCCCCTCCGCATCGCCGCTCCCGAGCCGCGCGATGGCGAGCATGAGGTTCGCCGTCACCCGCTCCTCCGGGTCCGCCCCGGGCGCCTCGAGGCGCTCGAGCGCGCGGCGGGCGAGGAGCGAGTGCGGGGTACCCTCCTCCCCGGCGAGCGACAGGATGCGCTCGACGAAGAGGCGCACCGACGCGGACTCCGGCGGCGACATGTTGATCCAGAAGCGGCTCAGCCCGCGCAGCACCTCGTCTCGCCGGCTCGCGAGGTCGGGGAGGATGGAACGCAGGTCGACGAACTCGCCGAGCTGGCCGCGCACGTTCGCGAGGGCGAGGATGATGCGCGACGTGAGCCACCGCTCGCGCAGCGCGTCGCTGCGTCCGTGCGCCGCCGTGAGGTGGGAGCGTGCCTCGACGAGGTGGGCGTGCGCGGTCCCGGGGTCGTCCTCCCCGCGCGCGAGCCCCTCCGCGGCGAGCCCGAGCAGGAGTTCCCGGAACGCGAGTTCCGCCGGCAGCGCGTCGGCGGGCGCCGTCCCCGCCAGGTGCTCCAGGGTCTCCCGGTAGCTGCCCGCCTCGTACGCGAGCCGGGCGAGCACGAGATGGGCGAGCCAGCTCGCGGCCGGGAGGCGGGCGGCGCGGCCCCACGCTTCCTCCCGCTTGCCCACCTCGATGAGGCCCATGAGGTGCCAGAAGCCGCCCTCCTGTCCCCCCGCGGAGAGGTCGCGCATCACCCTCGGCCAGTCCACCTCGATCGCCTCGAGGTCGGTCTGCGCGCGCCGGAGGCTCAGCTCCGCGACGAGATCCCGCGGCCCCGGCTGGTCCGGGAACTCGCGGGTGAGCTCGATCGCGGCGCCGAGCGCCCCGTCGAGGTCGTCGCGGGACCCGGTGTGGATCTCGTTGATGCGCTCGCCCATGCGCGCGATGCGGCGCGTGTCCGACACCTTGCGCGTCAGCACGAGGCTCGCGAGCAGCGTGACGGCCGCGATGCTGCCGAAGGCGAAGAGCAGCCGGTGTCGCCGCACGACCTCGTAGCCGAGCGCGAGGGCGCCGCGGGGCTTCGCGAGGATCCGGTCGCCGCCGAGGAAGCGCTCGAGGTCCTGCGCGAGCGCCTCCGCGTCGGCGTACCGGTCGGCCGGACGCTTCTCGAGGCAGCGGAGCACGATCGTGGCGAGGTCGATCGGCACCGCCCGGTTGAATCTGCGGGGGCTCGGGGGGCGCTCCTCGAGCACCGCGGTGATGTAGGCCTGCACCGAGGGCGCCTCGAGGGGGGCGCGGCCGGTGATCACCTCGTAGAGCGTCGCGCCGAGGGAGTAGACGTCGGTCCTGCCGTCGAGCGGCTGCGTGCCCGGCAGGATCTGCTCGGGGCTCATGTACTTCGGCGTGCCCACGATCGCGTCCGTCGACGTCAGGCTCGCCGACTCCGTCAGGCGCGCGAGCCCGAAGTCGGTGACGACGACGCGGCCGCTCCGGTCCACGAGGAGGTTGCCCGGCTTGATGTCGCGGTGGATCACGCCGCGCCCGTGGGCGTGCGCGAGGCCCCGCGCCGCCTCCATCGCGACGCGGGCGGCCTCCCGGACCGAGTCGCGGTCGCGGCCGTGGTGGGCGCCGAAGGGCTGCCCGTCCACCATCTCCATCGCGAAGTAGTGGGTGTTCCCCACCGCCCCGACCTCGAAGATCTGGATGATGTTGGCGTGGCGCAGGCGGGCGACGGACTCGGCCTCGCGGTGGAAGCGCTTCACCTGCTTCGCGTCGAGGCAGATGTTGGCCGGCAGCACCTTGATCGCGACCTTGCGCTTGAGATCCTCCTGGAACGCCTCGTAGACGACCCCCATCGAACCCCGCCCCAGCTCCGCGATGATGACGAACTTGCCGAGCCGGTCCCCCGCCAGATGGAAGGCTTCCGCCGAAGGGGTTTCGTCCGCCATGGGTCCCGGGCAGTGTATCCGGGGGGTTGTCCGATCCCTTTCGTGCCCGCGCCGTTCCTACCTGCGGGAGGCCGAGCCCATTCGGAGTAGAATGCCCTGCCCGACGATGGAACCGGAACTGGATGCGCGCGTGCGGGAGGTGCTGCGGCGCCTCGCGCCCTCCCTCAGCGTGGACGGAGGCGGCGTCGAACTGGCGCGGATCGAGGGCCGGGCCGCCTATGTGCGCCTCATCGGCGCCTGCATCGGGTGCCCGGGGGCCGACATCACCCTCCGCTACGGGATCGAGAGCGCGATCACGGCCGAGGTGCCGGAGATCGAGCGCGTCGTCCCGCTCGGCCCCGAGGAGAACGCACCATGAGAATCTGCGACCCGCACTGCCACATGTACGCGCGGACCACCGACGACTACGAGCGGATGGCGAACGCCGGCATCGCCCGCATCCTCGAGCCCGCCTTCTGGCTGGGCGAGCCGCGGCGGTACCCGGGCTCGTTCTTCGACTACTTCCACCACCTGCTCAACTTCGAGCACCAGCGCGCGAAGCAGTACGGCATCGACCAGAAGTGCGCGATCGCGCTGAACCCCCGCGAGTCCAACGACGACCTGCTCCGGGAACAGGTCATCGCGAAGCTGCCGGAGTTCCTCGCGCACCGGAACTGCGCCGCGGTGGGCGAGATCGGCTTCGACGACCTGACCGACGCCGAGGAGGCCTCGATCCGGCGGCAGCTCGAGATCGCGTTCGAGAACGGCAAGAAGGTGCTCGTGCACAGCGCGCACAGGAACAAGCTCGAGTCGATCCGCCGGACGATCGCGATCATCAAGGACATGCGCCTCGACGAGGAGAAGATCCTCATCGACCACAACACCGAGGAGACGATCGGCTACGTGCGCGGCGAGAGCGCCTGCTGGGCGGGGCATACCGTCTACCCGGTGACGAAGCTCTCCCCGGAGCGCGCCGCCGGCATCTTCGAGGCGCACGGCGTCGAGAAGATGACGGTCAACTCCTCCTGCGACTGGGGGCCGAGCGATCCGCTGTCGGTCCCCCGCACGATCCGCGAACTGCGCCGCCGCGGCTTCCCGGAGGCATCCATCGAGACGCTCGTGTGGCACAACCCGAGCGTGTTCTACTCGTGGGAGTAGCCCTTCAAGAACGGGGCGCCCGCGACCGATCTACACCCTTGCACCCGACATCGGGTGGAAAAAGGGGAATCCCGCGCCAGGATCGCCGGGGTTCGCACCTGGGGAAAACAGGAACGGATCGTGAACCGGGCGCCGCCTGCGGCCAGTCGAACAGGGCTGTCGGGCGCGGGAAGCGGCGGCGCACCGCGGAGCCGTCCTGCCCCCGGCGTGCGGGCACCGACCCGGCCCTCCGTCTCGCCGCCTCTCTCTGCCTTGGCCTGCTCCTGTGCGCCGCGCCCGCGCGCGCGGAGGGCCCTCCGACGGAGGAGTACCGGGGGCTGCTGCGCGACATCGTCGGCCCCGGCGGCGTGGACACCGCGCTGCTGCGCGCACGGCGCGACGTGCTCGATCGATTTGTCGAGTCCCTCGGGGCCGCGGACCCGGGCGGGGAGGGGGCGGCGCAGTGCGCCTTCTGGATCAACGCCCACAACGCGCTCGCGCTCGCGCAGGCGCTCGACCCGGGGGCAAGCCGGACCGTCGCGGGCCGGCTCGTCACGCCGGAGACGATCCGGGACGGCATTCTCAGGGGGCCGCGGGGGGATCCGCGCACGCTCTTCGCGCTGAGCGACGGCTCCGCGGACGGCCCGGCGCTCTCCCCCGATCTCTACCGGGCCGAGACCCTCGATCTTGTGCTCACGCAGCAGGTGCGCGCCTACCTCGCGGACCCCTCCAAGGCCCGGTTCGACGTCGCCCGGCAGCAGGCCGACCTCGGCGCGTTCCTGCTGCGGTTCCGTGCGGATCTCGAGCGTCCCCACGCCGGCGAGCCCGACCCCCTCAAGCTCTTCCTCGCCGAGTACGCGCCGCGGGAGGAGATCGCGCGCTCGTTGCGGGCCGGTCGCTGGCTCCTGACCTTCCACGGTCCCGGCGGCTCCCCCGGCGGCGAGGGCTCGGTCCACCCGCTCTGGGTGGCGCTCTACGCGGCGGGTGCGCTGCTCCTCCTACTCTTCGCGATGCCGAGGACGCGCCCTCCCCCCGGACCCCCCTCCCCGCCTCCCCCGGCGACGGGCCACGCCAATTCGGAGGGGTGAGCCGCTACACTGTCCCGATGGACGTGCGCGAGAGCGTTCTCGAGGTGATCGGCGGGACGCCGGTCGTGCGCCTGCGTCGCGTGACCGAGGGCATCGCCTGCAAGGTCTACGTCAAGCTCGAGAGCAAGAACCCCGGCGGCTCGCTGAAGGACCGGATCGGCCCGTTCATGATCGAGCAGGCCGAGCGGCGCGGGACGCTGAAGCCCGGCGGGACGGTCGTCGAGTCGACCTCCGGCAACACCGGCGTCGGGCTCGCGCTCGCCTGCTGCGTGAAGGGCTACCGGCTCATCTGCACGATGCCCGACAAGATGAGCCAGGAGAAGATCAACATGCTGCGCGGCTACGGCGCGCGCGTCGTCGTGACGCCCACCGCCGTGGACTACGACGACCCGCGCCACTACGTGCAGACGGCGAAACGCATCGCCGCGGAGACCCCGAACGCGATCTACATCGACCAGTTCAACAACCCCGACAACCCCGCCGCGCACTACCAACTCACCGGCCCGGAGATCCACCGGCAGCTCGGCGGGCGGATCGACGCGCTCGTGCTCTCGATGGGCACCGGCGGGACGCTGTCGGGGGCGGGGCGCTACCTGAAGGAGAAGATCCCCGGGCTGCGCATCGTCGGCGCCGACCCGCACGGGTCGATCTACACGTCGCTCGTGCGCACAGGCGAGAAGGGGCCGACGGAGGTCTACAGCGTGGAGGGCATCGGCCACGACTACGTGCCCGGCACCTGCGACGTCTCGCTGCTCGACGACTGCATCACCGTCTCCGACCGCGCGTCGTTCCAGATGGCCCGGCGGCTGGCGCGCGACGAGGGCATCTTCGCCGGCGGATCCACCGGCACCAACGTCGTCGCCGCGCTGCACGTGGCGCGCCACCTGCCCGCGTCGGCGGTCGTGCTGACGCTGGTCTGCGACACCGGCGAGCGCTACCTGAGCAAGCAGTGGAACGACGACTGGATGCGCGACAACCAGTTCCTGCAGGAGGCGGGGTCGCTCACCGCCGAGGGCATCGTCGCCCAGCGCGGCCGCGACCTCGAGCCGATGATCGCGGTCGCGGGGGACGCGAGCGTGCGCGAGGCGATCGAGCTGATGCGCGCGCGCGACCTCTCCCAGCTCCCCGTCCGGGTCAACGGCGCGCTGGTCGGATGCATCGGCGAGAACCGGGCGATCGACCTGCTCTTCAGCGGGGAGGACCTCTCCGCGCTCCGCGTGCGGGAGGTCATGGGCCCGCCGCTGCCGGTCGTGCCGAAGGAGACCTCCGCGGAGGAGATCGCGGCGATCATCGCGCGCGGGCAGAAGGCGGTCCTCGTGGACCGCGGCGGCGGCGACCTCGTCGTCGTCACGAAGTTCGACCTCATACGAGCGAGCGCATCATGAGCGGCGAAGGTTTCGGCACGAGGGCCATCCACGCGGGGCAGGCCCCCGACCCCACGACCGGCGCGATCATGACGCCGATCTACCAGACCTCCACCTACGTGCAGGAGGCGCCCGCGAAGCACAAGGGGTACGTCTACGCGCGCGGCGACAACCCGACGCGCCGCGCGCTCGAGGGCTGCCTCGCCTCGCTCGAGGGGGCAAAGCACGCCATCGCCACCGGCAGCGGCCTTGCCGCGAGCACGATCGTGCTCACGGATCTCGGCGCCGGGGCGAGGGTCGTCGCCGGCAACGACCTCTACGGCGGGACCTACCGCCTCTTCGAGCGCGTCTTCCGCAAGCTGGGGCAGACCTTCGAGTACATCGACTCTAGCGATCTCGGGCAGGTCGCCCGGGCGCTCGAACGGAAGGCCGACCTGCTCTGGCTCGAGAGCCCGACGAACCCGCTGCTCAAGGTGACCGACCTGCGCGGCGCGAGCGCGCTGGCGCGGGAGCGCGGCGTGCCCGTGCTGGTCGACAACACCTTCGCCTCGCCCTACCTGCAGAGGCCGCTGGGTCTCGGCGCGGAGGTCGTGCTCCACTCCATGACGAAGTACCTCGGCGGCCACAGCGACCTCATCGGCGGGTGCCTCTGCCTCTCCGACGACGCCCGCGCGACCCGCTACCGCTTCCTGCTCAACGCGACCGGCCCCGTCCCCGGCCCCCTCGACTCCTTCCTCACGCTGCGCGGCCTGAAGACGCTGCACGTGCGCATGGACCGCCACTGCGACAACGCCGAGGCGCTCGTCGCGTGGCTCTCGCGCCACCCGCGGGTGAAGCGCGTCTACTATCCCGACGTCGCGCGCTTCCCGGGGCAGATGGCCCGCGCCGGCGGCATGGTGAGCCTCGAGCTCGACGGCGGCGTCGAGGAGGCCAAGCGGTTCTGCAGCGCGACGCGCGTCTTCAGCCTCGCGGAGAGCCTCGGCGGCGTCGAGTCGCTGATCGAGCACCCCGCCTCGATGACCCACGCGAGCATCCCCGCCGAGGAGCGGCGCAAGGCGGGGTTCGCCGACGGCCTCGTGCGCCTCTCGGTCGGCATCGAGGACGTGGCCGACCTCCGCGCGGATCTCGACGCGGCGCTTGCGGCGGTCGGCTAGGAGCTTGTCCGGGTAACGGCCTTCAGCCACGCTTCGGGGCCAACCGGACCCGGACAAGCTCCTGATTCGACGCGACGCGAGTCGTGGGTCTCCACGAGCCAGCGCCGCGATCGAGGGGGGCTCTTGCGCGAGGTGCGGCGCTCCGCGTCACGCGCTCGCGGCTGCCAGCTTCAGGAGGTTGTGTCCGGTGCACGCCAAGCCGCAGGCCCGCGACCTTCGCCAAGGCCGTCATCATCGCGGGGCGAGAGGACGGATCGCCACGGTCCTCCCCGTCGCACGCGAGGATGCCGAGAGATCGAGTTCGTGCCGCACGGTGTCCCGTACGAAGCGCGCCAGGTGGCCCTCGGGCACCAGATCCGGCACGGCCGCCGGGAGCATCCAGACCTGCTCCACCTCCCACGCCCGCCCGGACCGGCGCCCCCCGCCGGGCGTCCGGACCTACTCCGCCGCCAGCGTCGGGTCCGGGCCGATCGAGAGGATCTCGTAGTCGACCTTGCCCTCCTCGGGCAGCTCGATCTGGGCCACCGTCCCCTGCGCCTTCCCGAGCAGGCCTCGCCCGACCGGCGAGAGGTAGGAGATGATGCCCTTCGAGAGGTCCACGTCCCACGGCCCGAGGATCGAGAAGGCCTCGTCGCGGTGCCGGCTCACGTTGCGGAGTTCCACGCGCGTCCCGATGACCACGCGCTCCGTCGAGACGTCGGCCGCGTTGAGGATCGACGCCTTCTCGAGCGCATCGCGAAGCTCGCCGACGCGTCGCATCAGGAACTCCTGCTTCTCGAGCGCCGCGGTGTACTCGGCGTTTTCCGAGATGTCGCCGAAGCTCGCCGCGCGACCGAGGTCCTCCGCGTTCGCGGGCACCTCCACGTCGAGGAGGTAGCGCAGCTCGGACTCCTTCTTCCGGTAGCCGGCCATCGTCGTCCAGATGACGTCCTCGCGGGGCACGACCTCGCCGGCGCGGGAGGCGGGCGCCGCGGCCGGCTGCGTGAGGTTGGGATGGAAGTCCTCGAGCACGTCCACGAGCGCCTGCTTGGCCTGGTCGGTGAACCCGCGGTTGCGCTGGATCTTCGTCAGCAGGAAGAGGCAGTAGTCGAGCGGCTTCTTCTCGACGAAGGCCCGGAAGGACTTCATGCGCCGCGACGTGAGGAAGGCGCGGAGCTGGCGCAGGAACTCCTTCAGGTCGGCGTCGCCCGAGCGCTTCTGCTCGAGCCCGACCTGGTTGGCGAGCGTGAGAAGCTTCTCCATCGCCGTCGTGTCGCGCTCCGCCGGCGCGAGCTCCGCCGGGATGTCCCCGGCGAGGTAGCCGCGCACGTACCAGAGGAACGCGCTCGGGGCGGCCTGGGGCTGCGCGCTCAGCTCCGTGAAGAAGGCGATCAGCAGGTCGGGGCGCCGCTTGCGGAGGTGGCCGTAGAGGGCGTCGAGGATCTCCGGGTCGCCCGAGCGCAGCAGCGCGTTGGCCCGCTCGGTCCAGTCGCCGCTCCCGGTCTCGACCAGGTCCTCCACCGCGCGCTTCCGGTCGACCGGCTCGAGGGGCACGAGGAAGGGGACGATCTTCTCCACCGCCCCGGGGATGGCGCGCGCCTCCGCCTGCGCCTCCTCCGCCCCGGGTCCCTTGAGGTCGCTCTTCAGGTAGAGCATCGCGAGCCGGCCCGGCGTCGGCCCGGTCGACTTGGCGAGGCCCTCGTCGAGGACCTCGCCGATGGCGTCGCGCAGCGCGTCGGTGAGATCGAGGGTGCGCAGGTACTCGCGCGCCGTCGCGCAGCGGCGGAGCGCGTCCGGCGCCGCGCGCATGCGGTCCTTCACCTCGTCCTCGATCGTCTTCGCCTTCGCGCGCAGCTCGATGAGGGGCGAGGAGCCCTTGCCGATGCGGATCTTCGGATCCTGGAGCAGCGCCTTCTTCGCGCGCCCCCACCAGCGGCTCCACTGCTCCTTCGCGAGGACCTCCGGCACGAACTCCTCGCGCGCCTGCTTGAGGGTCGCCGATCCCCCGCGCGACGCGAGGTAGAGGCGGAAGACCTTCGCGGGATCCTCCTCGATCAGCTTCATCAGCTCGGGACGGCGGTAGTGCTTGTAGACGCCGATGTGCTCCGGGTCGAGCCGCTGGAGGATCTTGGTCGCCGAGAGGATCGAGATGCGGTGGTTCTTCTTGCGCTGGAAGTCCACGACCATCGCCTCTTCGGCGGCATCGAACTCCACGACGAGGCCGTACTCCCAGCCGCCCTGGTGGTAGACGTGGGTGCCTTCCGCGAAGACCAGGTACCGGTCGAGGTTCTCCACCTGCTGCCGCAGGCTGCCCGCGGGGTCCGCCTCGATGCCCGCCTTCGCGACGAACTCGGCGAGGTGCGGATTGCCCTCGTGCATCCTGCCGTAGAGGGCGACCATGAACTCCCGCAGCCCCTCCGTCTTCTGGCTCGCCCGCAGTGCCGCCCGCGCCGCCGCGAGCGCGGCCGCCGGGTCCCCGCGCTCGAGCTGCGACTGCGCGAGCGCAAGGCAGAGGTCGCCGGCGAGCGAGCCGCGCTCGTGCCGGGAGAGCTGCTGCGCGGCGTTGAGCAGGTACTCCTGCTCCTCCGGATGGAGGCTCGCGCACTCCCTCCACGCCGCCTCCGCCTCGGTGAAGTCGCGATTGGCCAGCGCGCTTCCGATGCGCGAACGGAATGCCTCGACGGCCATGGGGCCCTCCCTGAACTTTCCTGACCTTCCAGAAACGACGACGGCCCCGCACCGGCGGCGGGGCCCTCCCTAAGTCTCGTGCGAGAGCCGTCCAGTATATGTCGAGGGGGGCGCGGGGGCCAGCCCCCGCACCCCCCCCGCGGCTACCCCCCCTTCCGGCGCTCGAGGCGCAGCCGGCGGCGCTCCCCCGCCTCCCGCATGCGCCGCTTCTCCTCGGCCGTCGAGGCGCGCAGGGGGGGGACCGGGGTCGGGCGTCCCGTCTCGTCGAGGGCGACGAACGTGAGGTAGGCGGAGGCGCAGTGGCGGCGGGCGGCTGTCTGGAGCGACTCCATCTCCACCCGCACGCCCACCTCCATCGAGGTCCGGCCGGCGAGGTTGACGCTCGCGAGGAGCACGAGCACGCTTCCCATCGGCACCGGCTCGTGGAAGGTGATCCCGTCCACGTCGGCGGTGACGCAGGTCGTCCGCGCGTGCCGTCGCGCGGCTACGGCGGCGGCGATGTCGATCAGGTGCATCACCCGGCCCCCCATGCAGTTGCCGAGGGGGTTGGTGTCGTTGGGGAGGACGAGCTCGGTCATGACGACGCAGGACTCGCGGACGGTTCGTGCTTTCATGGGCGTTTCACTTTGGTCACGGGGCGGAACACGGGGCGGACCACGGGGGGCGGTAGCCCACGCCGAGGCGCAGGATCTTCTCGATGAGTTTCGGATAGGAGACCCCGGCGTCCTCCGCCGCGAGCGCGAAGTCCTCGTCGCTGCTGAGGTCGGGGTTGGGGTTGGCCTCGAGGACGAAGAGGGCTCCGTCTTCGCGCATGCGCAGGTCGATGCGCGCGTAGCCGCTCAGGTCCAGGGCGCGGTAGATGCCGTGCGCGAGGTGCCGGATGCGGGCGAGGTGGCCGCTCGGGAGGTTCTCGGCGCGCCGCGACGTGATCCCGTGCTTCCTCTGGTAGGCGAGATCGAACTTCACCCGCGCGGTGGCGATGCGCGGCGCGCCCTCCGGGAGGTCGTCGAGGATGAGCTCGCGCACCGGGAGGGCGTGGGGGCGCGCGTTGCCGAGCACGCCGACGTAGATCTCGCGCCCCTTGATGTACTCCTCGGCGATCGCGTCGCTCGCGGTGTGCTGGTGGATGAACTCGACGCGCGTGCGGAGCTGCTCGTCGGTATGCACGATGGACGCCTGGCTGATGCCCGACGAGGCCTCCTCGGTGAGCGACTTCACGAAGAGGGGATAGGAGAGCTCGCCCGGGCCCCGCACGCGCCGGCGCCTCGGGAAGACGCGGAAGCGCGGCGTCGGGACGCCGTGGTAGGAGAGGATCTTCTTCGTGAGCGCCTTGTCGCGCGCGAGCACGAGGCCGCGGGGGTTGCAGCCGGTGTAGGGGCGGCGCAGCAGCTCGAGGTAGCTCACGACGTGCTGGTCGAAGTGGACCTGTCCGTGGAACTCCTCGAGCATGTTGAAGACGATGTGCGGCTTCCAGCCGGCGAGCGCCTCGTCGATGGGCCCGAGGTCGCTGCGCACCTCGAGGCAGCGCGTCTCGTGCCCGAGGAGCGCCAGCGTCGCGAGCACGTCGCGCTCCATCTTGATGTCGGCGAGTTCCGCGGGCGAGAGGGCGGACGGGTCGTCCGGAGGCCGGCCCCCCTCCGACACGAGGGCGAGCACGCGCATCGCGCTCACAGCGCGATCCTCCGGCCGCCCCGCTCCAGGTAGTGCATCACCTGCACCGTGAGGAGGACGGCGGCCTCCTGCCGCACCTGCCGCTCCGTGCGGCGCACCCGCAGCTTCAGCCGCCGGCACTGGTGGATCATGGCCCGGAGGAACTGCTCGACGACATAGGGGTGTTCCCCCGTCCACTGGGCCACCGTCCAGAGGAGCTCCGGCTGGAGGCGGCTCAGGAAGGCGGCGGCGGAGCCGTGGCGCGTCCCGCTCTCGCCGAAGAGGCGCAGCAGATAGCGGTCGAACGGTTCGGGATCGTCGATGCCGTACGCGTCGCGCTTCCGGCGGTAGTGCGACCGGAGCGTCCGCCGCACCTGCGAGAGCGGCTCGCTGCGCTCCCTCGTCCGGACCGGGGGCACCGTTCCCGCGAGTTCGCGCATCGCGCGATCCACGTAGGCGAGCTTCTTCAGCGCGGGCCAGCCCCGGTACCGCTGCTTCCATCGCGACCCGGGGCGCAACCAGACGGCGAACGTCTCCGCGAAGTCCTCGGCGGGGTGCGACTGCGCATACCACCAGTCGAGGTGGAGCACGAAGTCGCGCCGGAACGGGTTGGGCCGGTAGGAGGCGGGGTAGGGGCGCGACGCGCGGCCGAACACCTTCTGGTACTCGCGGCGTCGGCGCAGCCGGTAGGCGTTGTCCACCGCGTGGCCGGCCTCGTGACGCAGGATGCGCATGCAGCTCTCGCGGGTCCCCCCCTCCACGTCGAGCATCTCGCGCCGCTCGAGGCGCATCAGCCGCGGGTGCGCGAGGTAGAAGGGGATCGCGATGCCCGGCACGCCGTCGGGCGAGAACCACTCCGTCGAGAGCCACGCGTGCGGGCGCATGCGGAGGCCGCGCCGCGCCAGCTCGTCGTGCAGGCGGCCGACCATCGCCTCGAGCCACGTGCCCTCGATGCGGACCTCGAGGTCGCAGAAGCGCAGATCGAGCAGCTCGTCGTCCCTCAGCGATTCGAGCGAGGGCTTCCGCTTGCGTTTCGACTTCGTGCGGCGTGCGGTCACGGCGCGCCCGACCTCGGCGGGCGCGCGACCATTACACACCAAGCGTTCGACATCCTGCGCGAGCGCTCATTCTCATTTTGAAAAACAAGGCGCCGCGCGCTTCTCAGAATGAGAAGCGGCGCGACGGGAGCGGCGCGCCGGGCGCACGCGCACGCGGCGCGCGCGCGGACACGAGTCCGAGCGCGCGCACGCGACGCGCGGCAAGCTTGCGCGAAACGCGACAACGCGCGATTCCGTACGCGAGAGCGCGCGCCGCGCGATGCGCCGCGCGCGCCTATCAAAATGAGAATGCGCGGACGCGCGACCTGTGATCCGGTGCCGTTTCACGCGCGTTCGGGTGCGCTTCCGGTCGAATCGCGCGTGTGGCACGAATCTTGTATGAGGGAACGTACGTACGCTGGACCGATCGAATCCACGTGTTGAAAGGAGTCTCTGGAATGGCCGCACGCAAGAAAGCCAAGAAGAAGGCGACGAAGAAGAAGGCGACGAAGAAGGCCACGAAGAAGAAGGCCACTCGCAAGAAGAAGAAGTGAACAAGCCGCTGCGGCGCGAAGCCGTCGCAGCGACTTCTTCCTACGCAAGGCGGAGGGAGGGGAGAGCCCCTCCCTCCGCCTTCGGCATTTGTGCGCCGGGGGGGCGGGGCGAAGCGCAGTCCCCCCCGCCCGACCGGCGGGTCAGGACTCGGCGGGGCCGTCGCCGTTCTGGCGCTTCTCGGGCTCTTCCATCTCCTTGAGGCGACGGTAGAGGGTCGCGACGCCGATGCCGAGGATGCGTGCCGCGGCGTCCTTGTCGCCGCCGAGCGCGCGCAGCGTCCGCTGGATCGCCTCCTGCTCGAGGTCGGCGAGGGACTGCCCGAGACGGAACGGGATCATGCCGCCGAGCGACTCCCTCCCCACCGCCTTTTCGGGGATGTCCGCGCACGTGATCAGCTCCCCGGTGGCCAGCACGACGGCACGCTCGATCACGTTCTCGAGTTCGCGCACGTTCCCGGGCCAGTCGCACGTCTGGAGCCGGTCGAGCGCCTCCGGGGCGATGCCCTTCACGCTCTTCCCCGTGAGGAGCGTGTACTTCTCGAGGAAGTGCTGGACGAGCAGCGGGATGTCCTCGCGCCGCTCGCGCAGCGGCGGCACCTGGATCGTGATCACGTTGAGGCGGTAGAAGAGGTCCTCGCGGAAGCGCCCTTCGGCCACCGCGCGCGGGAGGTCGGCATTGGTCGCGGCGACGATGCGCACGTCCACCCGGATCGTCTCCGTGCCCCCGACGCGCTCGAACTCGCCCTCCTGCAGCACCCGCAGGAGCTTCACCTGCGTCTGGAGCGGGATCTCCCCGATCTCGTCGAGCAGGATCGTGCCCTGGTCGGCGAGCTCGAACCGCCCCTTCCGGGAGCGGATGGCGCCGGTGTAGGCCCCCTTCTCGTGGCCGAAGATCTCGCTCTCGAGCAGCCCCTCGGCGAGGGCCGCGCAATGCACCTTGATCAGGGGTCCGTCGGCGCGGGGGGAGAGGCGGTGCACCGCCGCCGCCAGCACCTCCTTGCCGGTGCCGCTCTCGCCCGTGAGCAGCACCGTGGACTTGACCGGCGCGACCTGCTCGATCATCGAGAGGCACTCCCGGAAGGCGTGGGAGCGGCCGATGATGCGCGCGCGCTCCTCCTTGCCCTTGAGGTCGGCGCGCAGCCGGCGGTTCTCGATCACGAGGCGGCGCGTCTCCAGCGCCCGCGCCGCCGCCTTCTTCACGTCGCGCATCTTGACCGGCTTCTCGATCACGTCGAAGATGCCCTGCTTGATCGCGCTGACCGCCGTGTCCACGTTCGCGAAGGCGGAGATCATGATGACGACCGCGCTCGGGCGCACGACGCTCGCGGTCGAGGCGAGGCGCAGCCCGTCCATGCCGGGCATCTTGTAGTCGGTGATGACGAGGTCCACCTCCTCGTCCTGGAGGATCGGCACCGCCTTCGACCCGTCCTCCGCCGTGAAGATCGTGTACCCCTCGCGGGCGAGCCCCCGCTTCAGCGTCTCCCGCGTGTTCTTGTCGTCGTCCACGACGAGCACGGTGGGGCGCTCGGCGATCATCGCAGGCCCCCTCGCTCCCCTGCCTCCTCGCGGAGCCGCGGCAGGAGCACTGTCGCCTGCGCGCCGAGCGGCTTGAGCGACCGCAGCGCGACGGCCCCCTCGTGCGCCATCACGATCTCCCGGATCAGGTAGAGGCCGAGCCCCGTGCCCCGTTCCTTCGTCGAGAAGAAGGGCTGGAAGAGCTGCGTCTCCGCGTCGCGCCCGACGCCGCTCCCCATGTCCCGCACCCAGAGCTTCACCTTGTGCATCAGGCGCCGCGTGCCGACGACCACCCTGCCCCCCGCCGGCGACGCGTCGAAGGCGTTCTGCACGAGGTTCACGAGCACCCGGCGGAGCATGTTCCGGTCGGCGCGGACGTTCGTCTCCCCCCGCGCCAGGCGCACGTCGAGCGCCAGCCCGCGCTTGGCCGCCGCCTCCTCCGCCTCCTCCGAGAACTCCTGGACCACCTGGTTCAGGTCGAGCCGCTCGAAGTTGGCGCTGCCGAGCTTGCTGAGCGAGAGGTAGTTCTTGATGATCTCGTTGAGCCGCTCGATCTCCTCCCGCATCACCCGCAGGATCTCCTCGATCGCGGGCGGGACCCCCTCCCCCTCGTGGAGTTCGTCCTCGAGCAGGTCGGCGTTCAGGAAGAGCGCGTTCAGCGGGTTGCGGATCTCGTGCGCGACCGAGCCGGCGATCTTGGCCATCGCGCCGAGCTTCTCGGTCTCGAGCAGGCGCGAGCGGATGTGGCGGATCTCGGTCAGGTCGCGGAAGACGACGATGAGGCGCGGCTCGGGCCCGTCCGCCCGCGCGGCGACGATGCGCACGGGGATCGTCGAGCCCGGGATCGACCGGAGATCGACCTCCCGCGCCCGCGCCGTCCCCTCGCGCACCGCCGTCGAGGCGATGGCGTCCGCCTCCGCCGGATCCGCGAAGAGCCCCCGGAGCGCCGTCTCGCGCAGCCCGCGCAGCCTTAGGCCGAGCACCTCGCGGGCCGCGCGGTTGGCGTGCTGGATCCGGCCGTCGAGGCGGGCGGTCAGCACGCCGTCGGTGAGCAGCGCGAGAAGCCGCCGGTGCACCGTCGCGATCTGGCGTCGGCGCTCGAGGTCCTCGGGTCGCGCGGGATCCTCGCGGTCGGCCAGCGCCCGCAGCGCCGCATCCGCGGCGCGTTCCCGGTCGGCGCGCTCGTGCGGGCGCGCGCGGTGCCCCCGCGTCCCCGAACGCGCGCGCAACGCGAGGTCGAGGACCTCCCGCGTCGGGAGGTCGCTGCCGAGGACGACGGCCCGCGCCGCGTCCGCGTCGCCCGCGAGCAGCGCCGGGACGAGCGTCGCGAGGAACTCGCTCGCCCGGTCGAAGGGCGCGGCCACTTCGCCGCGCGCGTCGAGGTCCGCGAGGCAGCGCGAGAGCACGCGGTCGGTGCGGCGCGCGTCGACCGCCCTCGGGAGGGTGGCGTTGTCGCTGAGGATGGATTTCAGGGGGGGCTCCATGCGGATTCTAGACGGGAGCTACGACTCGAAGCCACGACGGAATGGACGAACTCGCGCGGCGTGCCGATCTGTTGGGGAAGGGACGTACACTCTTGTCGTGGGTCGCGCTGCCCTCCTCGCGCTGCTCCTCCTCACGGGGGCGTGCGTCGAACGTCGGCTTCACATCCGCACCGATCCCGAGGGAGCGGCGGTCCGCGTGAACGGCCGCGACGCCGGGACCTCGCCCGCCGTCTGGCGCTTCCACCACTACGGCACGGTCCTCGTCGAGGTCGCCCTGCCCGGCCATGAACCCGAGCAGCGCGTCGTCGAGCTCAAGACGCCCTGGTACCAGCGCCCGGTGGCCGACTTCTTCACGGACGTGCTCCTGCCCAAGCGCATCCGCGACGATCACGAGGTCGCCGTGCGCCTCCAACCCCTGCGCGACCTCACCGAGGAGGAGATCGCCGCGGAGATGGGCCGCCTCGCGGAGGCCGCCTCCCGGGCGCGCCGCGACGCGCGGAAGACGCCATGAACCGCGTGCTGGTCTTCGGCCTCGGCCGATTCGGCGGCGGGGTCGCGGCGGCCCGCCACTTCGCGGCGCTCGGCGCCGAGGTCGTCGCGACCGACAGCGCCGACGAGAAAAAGCTCGCCTCCTCGATCGCCGAGGTCGCCCCGCTGGGCGTTCGCCTGCATCTGGGGCCGCCTCGCGAGGAGGACTTCCGCGCGTGCGACACGCTGGTCGTCAACCCGGCGATCCCCTTCGACCACCCGATGGTCGATCTCGCGCGCCGCAGCGGCGCCGAGATCGTCACGGAACTCGGCCTCACGCTGCGGCGCCTCCGGGGGCCGGTCGTCGGCGTCACCGGCACGAACGGCAAGTCCACCACCTCGACCCTGATCGCCGCGATGCTCAAGCGGAGCGGGCGAAGCGTCGCGCTGGGCGGCAACATCGGCCACTCGCTGCTGAACGAGGCGCAGGCCCACGAGCCCGGCACCGTCGCCGTGCTCGAGATCTCCTCCTTCCAGCTCCACTGGCTCGAGAGCGGCCTGCTGCGCCCGCTGGCCGCGGTCGTCACCAACGTCACCGGCGACCACCTCGACCGGCACAAGACCTTCGGGCACTACGCGGCCTCGAAGCGGCGGCTCGTGGACTCCGTGCCGGGCGGGGGGACCGTCGTGCTCTGCGCGGACGATCCCACGTGCAGGGCCTATGGTCAGGGGGCGCGGGGGCAGGTGGAGTGGTTCGGGCGCGATCTCGCTCCCCCGGTCCCCCTCACATCCCTCCGCCTCCGCGGGGCCCACAACCTCCTCAATGCCGCCGCCGCCTGCCGGGCCGCGCTCGCCGCGGGGGCGACGCAGGAGGGTTGCGAAGCGGCGATGGCCTCCTTCGCCACGCTCCCCTACCGGCTGGAGCCGCTCGGCGAGGTGGGGGGGGTGCTGAGGATCAACGATTCCGTCTCGACGAGCCCCGAGGCGGTCGCGGCGGCGATCGCCTCCTTCGACCGGCCGGTGGTGCTCCTCACCGGCGGCCGGGACAAGGGGCTGCCGCTCGGGCCGCTGGTCGAGTCGGCGCGGCGGGCGCGCGCGGTGGTGGCGTACGGGGAGATGGGGCCGAGGCTCGCCCGGGAGATCCCCGGCAGCGCCCTCGAGCCGGGGTTCGATGCGGCCGTGCGGCGCGGGATCGCGGTCTCGCGGCCCGGGGACGTGCTGCTGCTGAGCCCCGGGTTCTCCTCCTACGACGAGTTTCCGTCCTTCGACGTCCGCGGCGACCGATTCCGGGAGCTTGTGGGCGAAACTGCCCGATAATACCTAGAGAGATGGGCAAACTCTGCCAGTACTGCGGGAAGCGCGAGGCGAAGATCCACTTCTGGGACAAGAGCAAGGAGGGCAAGCCGACGGAGGTGCATGTCTGCGAGCCCTGCGCCCACGAGAAGAACATGGCCCACGCCTTCCCCTCGCTGCTGACGCACATCGTGAAGGGGACCCCGTTCGCCGGGCGGGGAGAGGTCGATACCGTCCCCGCCGCCTGCCCCCAGTGCGGCCTCGCCTACGGCGAGTTCAAGGCGAAGGGCCGCCTCGGGTGCCCCGCCTGCTACGACGCCTTCTCGCCGGTCCTCGTGCCGCTGCTCGAGAAGGTGCACGGCTCGGCGAGGCACACGGGGCGCATCCCGGAGCGGTTGCGGAGGACGCTCGCCAGCGGGGAGGAGATGGCGAAGCTAGAGGCGGAACTCGCCACGGCGGTGGCGGCCGAGGACTACGAGAGCGCCGCGCGGCTGCGCGACCGGATCAAGAGCCTCACGGGGGAGCCGGACGTTGAACCTTGACGAACTGATCGGCCAGAGCGGCGAGTGGTTGAAGGGGTCGGGCCCCGACAGCGACATCGTGATCTCGAGCCGCGTCCGGCTCGCGAGGAACCTCGCCAGCTTCCCGTTCCTGACGCGGGCCACCGAGAGCCAGCGCGCCGAGATCCACGAGGCGATCCGCAGGGCCCTCGACCTGCTCGGCCTCACGCAGAACGGCCACTGCTACGTCGACCTCGCCGAGAGTTCCGAGACGACGAGCCGCTTCCTGCTCGAGCGCCACCTGATCTCGCGGGAGCTCGCCAACGGGAGCGGGGGCCGGGGGGTGCTCTTCAACCGGACCGAGATGCTCGCGGTGATGGTGAACGAGGAGGACCATCTCCGGATGCAGGCCATCCGGGCCGGGTTCCAGATCCGCGACGCCTACGAGGACATCCGCAAGCTCGACGAGCGCCTCGACGAGGACCTCCACTTCGCGTTCGGCAAGGAGTTCGGCTTCCTCACCGCCTGCCCGACGAACGTCGGGACCGGCATGCGCGCGTCGGTGATGCTCCACCTCCCGGCGCTGGTCTTCACGAAGCAGATCGACAAGGTCTTCGCCTCGGTCACCAAGATCAATCTCGCGGTGCGCGGCTTCTACGGCGAGGGCACGCAGGCGTCGGGCGATTTCTACCAGATCAGCAACCAGATCACGCTGGGCATCGGCGAGGGCGGCATCCTCGAACTCCTCGAGCGGGTCGTCCCGCGCATCGTCACCTACGAGCGGGAGGTCCGCGGGCACCTGATGCAGCAGGAGCGGGTGAGCCTCGAGGACAAGGTGTGGCGCGCGTTCGGCCAGCTCGAACGGGCGCGCACGATCACGTCCGAGGAGACGATGGACCTCCTCTCGTCGGTGCGGCTCGGGGTCAACCTCGGCCTGCTCGAGAACGTCGACATCGCGACCGTCAACGAACTGTTCATCCTCACCCAGCCCGCGCACCTCCAGCGACTCGAGAAGCGCGACCTGAGCGCGACCGAGCGCGATGCGACCCGCGCCGAGTTCATCCGCCGGCACCTCGGGCTGTAGCCCCGCGCGGCGCCCCGAGCGGTCCCTGTCGTTTTGGCACGATCCGGGCCCCCGCGCCCCCACCGAGACGGTCCGCGCGGACCGCCCCATTTCGCGCCGGATCGGCTCTCCGCCCCGGGACGCGCGAGGGGTTTTGGATTCGTCCGATATACTCATGTAATGTGCAGCGAGGGGCGCCCCTCCGGTATGCCGTGTGCGACGGATCCTTCCGGCCGAAGTGGAACCCCCGGAGACAGCGATGTTTGACCGCTTCACAGACCGCGCGAGAAAGGTCATGGGCCTCGCCCGCCAGGAGGCGCAGAGGTTCAACCACGACTACATCGGCACCGAGCACATCCTGCTCGGGCTCATCCAGGAGGGGTCCGGGGTCGCCGCCGACGTCCTCAAGAACCTCGACGTCGACCTGAAGAAGATCCGGCAGGAGGTCGAGAAGCTCGTCTCCCACGGCACCACGATGGTGACGATGGGCCAGCTCCCCTTCACGCCGCGGGCGAAGAAGGTGCTGGAACTGGCCCTCGAGGAGGCGAGCAACCTCGGCCACAACTACATCGGCACCGAGCACCTGCTGCTCGGCCTGATCCGTGAGCAGGAGGGCATCGCGGCCCAGGTGCTCCAGAACATCAAGGTCCGGCTCGAGGACGTGCGCGAGGAGGTGCTCGAGCTGCTCGGCGCCGAGGTCGGCCAGGAGACCGAGGAGGAGGCCGAGCCGGCCGCCCCGCAGCAGAACAGCAAGTCGAAGACGCCGGCGCTCGACGCCTTCGGCCGCGACCTGACCGACCTCGCCCGCGAGAACAAGCTCGACCCGGTCATCGGGCGCGGGCCCGAGATCGAGCGCGTGATGCAGATCCTCTCGCGCCGGACGAAGAACAACCCGGTGCTGCTCGGCGAGGCGGGCGTCGGCAAGACCGCCATCGTCGAGGGGCTCGCGCAGATGATCGTCAAGGGCGAGGTGCCCGAGATCCTGCGCAACAAGCGGCTCGTCGTGCTCGACCTCGCGATGATGGTCGCCGGCACGAAGTACCGCGGCCAGTTCGAGGAGCGCATCAAGGCGG
>CAZMXP010000047.1:0-37774 GCA_964570285.1 uncultured Planctomycetaceae bacterium | reverse complement strand
CGGCGGCGGCGGCGGCGGCGGTGGCCGTCGGGGCGGCGGTGGCGGCGGCTACGGTGGCGGCGGCGGCGGTGGCCGCGGCGGCTACGGTGGCGGCGGCGGCGGTCGCTACTAGTCGCATCGCGCAGTCCGCGCGAGAACGACAATCCAACCCGGGGCGGGAGGGGCGCGAGCCTCTCCCGCCCCGTCTCTTTTCCGGGCGCTACAGGATGAGGGTCCTGAGCAGCGCGGGCGACAGCCCCGCCGTCGCCGCCGCGAGCAGCGCCGCGAGGATCGCCCCGCTGCCGAGCACGAGGGCGACCTCCCACGCCACCATCGCGCCCACCGTGCGGCGCGCGCAACCGATCTTGCGCAGCGTCTCGAACTCGCGCCTGCGGAGCCTGTAGCCGAGCAGGAAGATCAGCGCGACCGCGAGCAGCGACGCGGCGCCGACGATCGCGAAGCCCGCGGCGACGATCCGCTTCGCCTTGGCGATCGTCGCGACGAGTTCCCTCATCACCTCCGAGGGGGCGAGGATCTGGCAGGGGTCGCGGGGATCGAGGTAGCGGCCCTTGAGGATCGTCGCGCTCTTCGCGTCCTCGGGCAGCACGAGCAGGGCATGCACGGGCAGATCGCCGGGATCGCCGTGGAAGTGGAAGCTCGCGGCGTTCTCCGGCGTCACCTCCCCATGCTGCACCACCGAGGCGTTGGCCACCGTCGTGCCTCCTTCCTGCGCAAGGATCTCGCCGGGCCGCAGCGCCCCGTGGCCGTGGGCCAGCCCGGCGATGATCCACGCCGTCCTGATGTCGACGAAGACCGCGCGATCGTCGGGGGAGTGCGCCCGCGCGAGCACGCCGCAGACCTGCATGCGCAGCGGATAGGTGCCCGCGAGGTCGAAGAGGCTTCCGGGCGAGGAGAGCAGCTTGTCCCCTGGGCCGGCCCCGGTCCGCGAGGCGACCTCGGCGCCGAGGACGCACTCGCCGAGCAGCCCCGGCATGCGTCCGGCACTCGCGCGAAGCCCGCGGAATCCGAAGTAGTCGAGCGTCGTGCCGACGATGCGGAAGCCGCGCGCCGTGAACCCGACATGGAGCGGGATCGCCTGCGCGAGGCCGCTCTCCCGGATGCGATCCGCCTGCGCCATCGCCGTGGGCGCCGGCACGTGGGTCTCGAAGTAGAGCGCCCCGAGGACGAGGTCGAGGGGGCTGCCTTTCGCGCCGACCACCAGGGGCGTCGTGGCCGCGCGCGCGCCGAGTTCGCGCCCCATGCGCTCCACGGCGACCGAGAGGCCGAGCGGCAGGAAGAGCGGGATCGTCACGCAGCCGACGAGCAGCGCCGCGCGCCCCTTCCGGGCGGCGAGGGCGCGCCACGCGAGATAGAGCGGGCCGCTCAAGCCGGCAACTCCACGACGCGCCCGAAGCGGCCCAGCAGCCCGTGGTCGTGCGTCACCATCAGCAGCGTCGCGCGCAGGTCGCGCGCGGAGGAGAGCAGCAGGTCGAGCACCCGCTCCTTCGCGCGGGGATCGAGGTTTCCCGTCGGCTCGTCGGCGAGCAGCAGCGTCGGCGACAGCAGCAGCGCGCGGCAGAGCGCGACGCGCTGCCTCTCCCCCTGCGAGAGCCGGTCCGGCCTCCGCGCGGCGAGCCCCCGGACCCCCACGACATCGGCCAGGGCGGCGGCGCGCGCACGGAGGGCGGCCGTCGGCGCCAGCGCCGGATGGATGCGGCAGGGCAGCAGGATGTTGCCCTCCACATCGAGGTAGTCGAGGAGCTCGAACTCCTGGAAGACGAGCCCGATGTTCCGGATGCGGAAGTCGCGGCGGCGCGCCTCGCCGAGCGCGCTCACCACGGTGTCGCCGACGCGTATGGACCCCGCCTGCGGTCGCTCGATGCCCGCGAGGAGATGCAGCAGCGTCGTCTTGCCGGAGCCGCTCGGGCCGACGACCGCGACTCGCTCCCCCGCCGCGACGGCGAGTTCCGGAAGCCGGAGCCGGAAGCCGCCCTCCCCGTACGAGAACTCGAGCCCCTCGATCCGGATCATGCGGGCGCGCCCGCGGCTACTTGGTGCCGAACCCGCCGAGCGCCTGCGTCGTCGTCAGCGCCGTGCGCGCGTCGTCGATCTGCTTTTGCAAGTCCGCCGGCAGCTTGCCCTTCATCTCGCCCAGCTTCGCGAGCAGGCCCTTCGCGCCCTCGTAGTCCTTGTTCTTGATCATCTGGGCCGCGTCGGCGAGGAGCGCCTTCGCGTCCTCGACGAGGTTTGTCGCGGGAGGCGCGGGCTCCGCGGGGGGCTCGGGCGGCTTGACCGCGGGCGCCTCCGGCTCGGGCGTCGGGGCCGCGGGCGTCTTCGCGGGCGCGGCGGGCTTCTGCTCCTCCCCGCCGCACGCGAAGAGGATCGCGCTGGCAAGCACAAGCGTGGCAAGTCGGATCGGGTGGTTCATCGCGGTCTCCTCGCGCATGACACTAGGGGAGCGGGCCGCGGCTGTCCAGCGATGGAGGCGATCGACGCGGCGGGAGACGCCGTGCTGGCCACCGACATCGAGACCTGACCCGTCCCGTTCCGGGACACCCGCCGACGGCGGCGCGTCGTTCGCGCGCGCGGCGCGGTTACGATGGACCCATGAACCGATCGCCCGCTTGCGCGCTGCTGCTCGCGCTGATCGCCGCCGGCTCCGCGCGCGCCGACGAGCCGGCCCGCCCGCCGCTGACGGACGCGGAATTCGCCGCGCTGCACGCGGCGCTCGAGCCCGATCGGGACTTCGCATGGGAACGCATCCCGTGGCGGGTCGATCTGCTCGCCGCGCGCGAGGAGGCGCGGCGCGAGAAGATGCCGCTCTTCCTCTGGGCGCTCAACGGCCATCCGCTCGGCTGCTCGTGAAACAACGGGGTCGTGGATCGTGCATCCACGTTCGAGGACGCGATCGCCATCCGCCTGCTGAAGGACGAGTTCATCCCCGTCGCGGTCGACAGCTGGTACGAGGTGCAGCGCAAGGACACGGAGGGCGAATTCTACCGCTGCATCGTCAGCCAGGACGCCGACATCACGCCCGACCGCTCGACGCAGGGCTTCTACGTCGCGCTCGCCGACGGGACGCTGGTCGCCGCGTGGTACAACCGCGGCCCGGGCATCCTCGGGCCCCACCTCGGGGGCGCGCTCCGCCGCCTGCGCGAAGAGAAGGTGGTCGAGACGGGCCGGTTCGCCCGCGGCGAGGCGGGGGTACCCGACGCGAGGCTGGACCGGACGCCTCCCGCGGGCGGGCTGGTGGTCGACGTCTTCGCGCGCATCCTCGAGGGCGACTGGTCCGAGGGCCCCGACGGCGAGCAGGGACGCCTCTACCGCGAGTCGACGGGTCGCGACCGACTCTGGATCCGCGCCGAGGAGACGAAGGCGCTCGCGAGGGGCGAGTTGCCCGTGGCGCTGCAGCGGCGCATCGCGCGCTTCCACCTCATCGAGAACACGCGTGGCACCCCCCCCGTGTGGGCGGGCGCGGAGGTGAAGTCCGTCGCGATGCGCCTTGCGCGCGACGGGGGCGCGCCGCAGGGCGGCGCCGTCCGCTACCGTCTCGTCGGGAACGCCGCGCTCGCGACGGCGGACGGCAGCCGCGGATTCGACGCCGACCTGCTGGGATTTGTCGAAGCCGGTCCGGACGGCGCGATCACCCGCTTCGACCTCGTCGCGCGCGGGGCCGCGTGGGGGCAGGGACGCTACACGCACTTCGGGCCCAAGGGCCGCTACACGCTCGCGATCGCGTTTGCCCTCCCGGCGAGCGCGGCACCGAAGTCGATCCCGCCGCTCGGCTCCCGCGACATCGACCAGTACTGGGCGGCCGAATAGCGGCGCTTCCGAACCGCGCCCGGCCGCGCACGTTACTCTGGCGAGGAGGTACCGGATGCGACGCACATTCCCCGCCCTGACCCTGCTGTTCGCGCTGATCCTGCCCGCCGGAGCGCAGGAGACCGACAGCCCCGCCGCCCTCGCGATGCAGGCGAAGCTGAAGATCGGCGACCTTCTCCGCGAGAAGGGCGATCTCGAGGGGGCGCTCAAGGCCTATGGCGAGGCGATCGCGATCTACGAGTCGATGGGGGCGCGGGGGGTGGAGCGCCCTCCCGCCGCGGAGGCTCCCGTCGAGCCGGAGGCCGCGCGCACGGAAGGCGGCGCGATCGAGCGCGGCCTCGCCTGGCTCGCCGCCCACCAGGATGTCGCCGAGGACGGCAAGTGGGACGCCGACGGCTTCGCGCGCCATGATCCGGCGGGGCAGGCGAGCGAGGGTCCCGGCGGTGCCCTCTACGACGTCGGCGTCACCGGGCTCGCCCTGCTCGCCTTCCTCGGCAACGCCCACACCGACCGGGGCGAGGCGGAGAAGAATCGGTACGCGATCAACGTCAGGGCCGGGCTGCGCTATCTGCTGTCGTGCCAGGACAACGAGGGGTGCTTTGGCGGACGCGCCGGGCAGCACTTCATCTACAACCACGTCTGCGCGACGCTGGCGATGGTCGAGGCCTATGCCCGGACGCGCAACCCGAGATACCACGCCCCGGCCCAGCACGCGGTGAACTTCATCCTGCAGGCGCAGAACCCCTATCTGGGCTGGCGCTACCTGCCGCGCGGGGGCGAGAACGACACCTCGGTGACGGGGCTCTGCATCCTGACCCTGCGCGCCGCCGAGCAGGCCGGACTCGCGGTGGACAAGCACGCATTCCTCGGCGCGCTCGCGTGGGTGCAGAAGATGTCCGACCCGGAGAGCGGTTTGGTGGGCTACCACACGCGCGGCGGCATGAGCGCGAGGCCCGAAGGCCAGCAGGACCGGTTCCCGCCGGAGAAGACGCAGGCGATGACCGCGAGCGGCATCCTCACGCGAATCCACTGCGGCGAGAACCCGCGCGCGACTCCCGCGATCCAGAAGGGGATCGCCCTCTGCCTCGACCGGCTTCCGGTCTGGAATCGCGAGAGCGGCGAGATCGACCTCTACTACTGGTACTTCGCGACCCACGCGCTCTTCCACACCGGCGGCACCGAGTGGAACCGCTGGTACCCGAGCGTGGTCAGCGCGCTGCTCGCGGGTCAGCGCGATCATTCGGGCGGTCCCGCCTCGGGCTCATGGGATCCAGCCGACCCCTGGGGTCCCGACGGCGGTCGCGTCTATTCCACCGCCGTTGCCGTGCTCACGCTGCAAGTCGGTCACAACCGGCGCGCACCCGCTGTGCGCTGATCTCCCCGGATGGAAGCGCCGGGGCGGGCGCCGTGGCCCGCCCCGCTCCTCTCAGCCCAAGTAGCCTACTTGGGCACCATCGTCGCCCCTCATCACGAGGGGGCAGGTGCGTCGCTGGGGGCCGTCTTGGTCTTGGCGCACCCTGCGTGGGCGCACTTGTAGGTCGCCTGGGTGCTCGAGGTGTCGGCCTTCTTGTCGGTGGCGCAACCCGCTCCGAAGCCGATCACCAGTGCCAGCGCCAGGACTCCGATCGATACGCGTCGCATGCGGGCTCCTTTCGTCCGGTGAAGCCGATTCTAGCAGGAAGAAGCATCCGGATTTCCGATAGTTCCGATCGCCGCTGACTCCCGGGGAGGCGGGTCAACCGGGAGCCCCGGGCGGCCGATAGGAACGCATGGCCACAAGCTCGAGGACGAAGTCGAAGGCGGGGAGCAAGGTCAAGCCCCGCTTCAAGAAGGTGACCCCCAAGGCCGAGACGCACCACGCGGAGAAGGAAGCCGAGCTGACCGTGCACGACGGCAAGCTCGTCGTGCGCCTCTCGCGCGAGTCCCACCCCGAGGTCTTCGATCTCGATCGCCTCACCAAACAGGTGCGGAAGATGATCGAGACCTACAACCGCAAGCGCAGCGCCCGCGACCTCTGCGAGTTCCTGCAGGAGACGGAGAAGAGCCTCCAGATCATCCTGAAGAACCAGCTTGAGGACGCGATGCGCAAGTATCTCGTCTGAAAACCTGGCGGGCGCGCGTGTCCGGACCGCCTGGGTCGCGGGCCGCCAGGTTTTCATGAGGGGAGGGGTGGCGGTGGGGGCGGGAAAGGGACGGAATTGACAGCGGCGGAGGTGCGCCTAGACTTGAGCGCTTGCCCCTTGCGGGGGTGTAGCTCAGTTGGTTAGAGCGCTAGCCTGTCAAGCTAGAGGCCGCGGGTTCGAGTCCCGTCACTCCCGCCAACCTTCGCCAGAGGCTTCGGGTGGCTTCGCCCGTTGCGTTCGACGCGGCCTCTGGGGGTCAGCGCGCCGCAGGCGCGCGAAGGGGGGCGAAGCCCCCCTTCTATCGACTCCGACCCGCGCCGCGCGCCGCAGGCGCGCAGCCGCCGAAGGCGGCTTCGCGGGTCGGCGGGTTCGAGTCCCGTCACTCCCGCCACCCTTCGCCAAAGGTTACGGGTGGCTTCGCCCGTTGCGTTCGACGCGGCCTCTGGGGGTCAGCGCGCCGCAGGCGCGCAGCCGCCGAAGGCGGCTTCGCGGATCGGCGGGTTCGAGTCCCCCGCCACCCCCCCCGCCCCCCCGCCCCCCCGCCCCCCGGCGCTTCAGCGGCGGCCCGCCAAGGCCGTCCGCTGCAAGCGCCCGATGCATAATGAAAACATGTTCGGAGGCATCGCCGCCGGCCCGGCCGGCGACCGCATCCATCTCGCGACGAGCGACGGCCACGTCGTGACGCTGCTCGTCGAGACGGGGGAGGTCCGAGGCGAGTTCACGCTCCACCCCAGCGCGCCCGTGCACGTCGGGATCACCGCGTGCGCCGTGGATCGCGACGGCACGCTGCTGCTCGCCGACCGCCTGCACAAGACGGTCCGGCGCTTTGCCCTCGACGGCCGCGCGCTCGGCCGGTTCGGCGTGCGCGCGACGCCGGGGATCGCCATCGAGGACCGGCCGGGCGTGCTCGACGACCCCTGCGCGCTGCTGCCCCTCGACGGTGGCCTCCTCGTCGGCTGCGGCGGCGCCGCGATGCAGCACGGCGTGCAGCGCTTCGACCGCGAAGGCGCCTACGTCGACTCCCTCGTCGGGCCCGCCGCGGAGTGGCGCTCCGTGCTCGGCCTCGCGCTCGTCGAGGACGAGATCTGGGTCTCCGAGAGCGGCGCGAACGCGCTGCGCCGCTTCTCGGGCACGTCATTTCTCGGGAACGTCGCGCTCCATGGAGAACTCCGGCGCCCCTTCCGGATCGCGGCCGACGGCTTTGGCGGCGCCCTGCTCCTGCTCGCGCCCGAGACGGAGGAGGAGCAGGCCGCCTGCGGCATCGCGCGCATCTCCCGCGACGGAGCCTTCCGCGGATGGCTGGTCGAGGCGGGCGAGCGCGGGGGCCATGTCGAGTTCCCCTTCGATCTCGCGGTCCTCCCGGACGGGCGCTTCGTCGCGGCCGATCTCCCTCTGGGCACGCCCCCCGACGTACGCCTCCAACTCTTCGGCCCCGACGGGCGCCATCTCGGGACGCTTCTCGACGACGCCGTCGCGCTCGTCGAGAAGCAGACCGCCTGGTTCAGCCGCGTCGCCCGCGACGGGTCGCCCTACGAGCGCGCCCGGGTGCACCACTACCACGGGGGCGGCGAACCCGGCCACCTCGGCGAGGCGGAGCGCCTCTACCGGAACGCGCTCTCCTCGGAGCCGACCGCGATCCTCCCGCGCCTCGGGCTCGCGACGCTGCTGCAGGGCGCCCTCGCGCGTCCGGAGGAGGCCGAGGGCGAATACCTGGAGGCGATCCGCCACGGCGGCGACAGGGGCGATCTGCTCGCCCGGGTGGCGGAGTGCCGCCGCGCGCGGGGCGAACTCGACGGGGCCATCGCGGTGCTGCAGGGCGCGGTCGAGGGCGACCACCCGCCCGAGGAGTACCACCGCCTGCTCGACCTGCTCGGCACCTACTACCTCGAGAGGGCTGGCGAGAGCCCCGAAACCATGATCTAATCCGCGGTTCGGTCAAGCCATGGCGAAAAAGAGCAAAGAAGCACGCGGCTACGTGATCCTCGAGTGCAAGGAGACGGGCCAGCGCACCTACATGACGCAGAAGAACCACAAGACGGGCTACAAGCTCGAGCTGAAGAAGTACAACCCGCTCCTGCGCAAGCACACGGTCTACAAGGAACGCAAGAAGTAGCCGCCGAGCGCATGAAGCTGGTTGTGGATGGTGGGGGGGCCGGGGGGAGGCTCGACCGCTACTTGGCCGCCGCGCTCCCCGACGTCTCCCGCGCCGCCGTGATGAAGTACCTGAAGGAGGGCAAGGCCCTCCTGAACGGCCGGCGCGCGCGCGGCGGGCTCTTCGTCCGCGAGGGCGACGAGATCGAACTGCCCGACCTGGATGCGGCGCTTGACCGCATAGGCCGCGGGCAGCCCGAGGGCCACCCGTCGGTCCCGCCCCCCGTGCCCCCCGACATCGCCCTGCTCCATGAGGACGAGTACATGGTCGTCGTCGCCAAACCCCCGGGCCTCGTGATGCACCCCGGTACCGAGCACGAGGACGAGGGGCTCGACCTGATCCTGCGACGCCACTTCGGCCAATCCACCCGCCTCGTGCACCGGATCGACCGCGACACGAGCGGGGTCGTGGTCGCCGCGCGCGGGCACCCGGAGGCGGCGCGGCGGCTCACGGAGGCGTTCCGGGACGGGGATGTCGAGAAGAGCTACGGCGCGCTAGTCGTGGGCGTGCCCTCGCCGGCGGTGGGGACGATCGACGCGCCGCTGGTCGACACGCGCCACGAGGGGGAGCGGGTGCGCGTGGATCCGCACGGCAAGCCGGCGCGCACGGGATACCGGGTGCTGGAGGCGTTCGGGCGGTTCTCGTGGCTGGAGTTGCGGCCCAGGACGGGGCGCCGCCACCAGATCCGCGCGCATCTGGCGCACCTCGGCCATCCCCTGTGCGTCGATCACGTGTATGGCCGGCGCCGGCGCATGCGGCTGCTCGATTTCCGGCCCGATCTGCCGAGGACGTGGAGGAACCCCGTCGTCCTGGGGCGCCAGCCGCTGCACGCGATGTCGCTGACGGTACGCCACCCGAAGACGGGGGCCGACATGACGTTCGAGGCGCCGCTGCCGGCCGACCTCGCGGCGCTGCTGGACCTGCTGAGGGGGGCTAGCGCTTCGTCTTGACGCGCTTGGACTGGCGCATCAGGTGCGAACAGGGCCGCTTGAAGTGGTTCGCCTTTTTCGGGCGCCGGTTGTTCTTCGCCATCCCCAAAGGATATGGGACAAAGGGGCCCGACCCCAGTTCCCGGGACAATGGGGTCTGACCCCAATCACCCGATGTATGGGTTATGGCGATGGAGCCCATCGAGAAGATCGCTCGGTTCACGGAGGCGGTGACGCGGCTGCGCGCGGAGATCGCGAAGGCGATCGTCGGCCAGGCGCGGGTCGTCGACGAGATCCTCGTCTGCCTGCTCGCGGGGGGGCACGCGCTGCTCGAGGGTGCGCCAGGCCTCGGCAAGACTCTCTTGGTCCGGACGCTCGCGCGCTGCCTCGCGCTCAGGTTTTCCCGCATCCAGTTCACCCCCGACCTGATGCCCGCGGACATCACCGGCACCAACATCCTCCTCGAGGACGGAAAGGGGGGCCGCCGGTTCGAGTTCCAGCGGGGGCCGATCTTCGGCAACGTCGTGCTCGCCGATGAGATCAACCGCGCCACGCCGAAGACGCAGAGCGCGCTGCTCGAGGCGATGTCGGAGGAGGCGGTGACGGTCGCTGGCGTGCGCCACCCGCTCGAGCCGCCGCTGATCGTGCTCGCGACGCAGAACCCGATCGAGATGGAGGGGACCTACCCGCTGCCCGAGGCGCAACTCGACCGGTTCCTGATGAAGATCCTCGTCGACTCCCCCGACGCCGAGACGATGGTCAAGATCGTGGAGTCCACGACAGGGGGCCCGGGGGCGGAGCCGGTCGCCGTGCTCGACGGCCCGGGCGTGCTCTCGCTGCGCGGGCTCGTGCGCGAGACTCCCATCGCCGCGCCGCTGCTCCGCTATGCGGCCAACCTCGTGCGCGCGACGCAGCCGGAGGCGCCGGAAGCCGCGCCGGTGGCGCGCAAGTACCTGCGCTACGGCGCGGGCGTGCGCGCCGCGCAGGCGCTCGTGCTCGGGGCGAAGGCGCGCGCGCTGCTCGCCGGCCGCATCCACGTCTCGTACGGCGACCTCGCGGCCTCCGCGAAGCCCTGCCTGCGCCACCGCCTCGTGCTGGGCTTCGAGGGCGAGGCCGACGGGATCGCGCCCGACGCGATCATCGAGCGGGTGCTGGAGTCGCTGCCGCGCGTGCCCGACGCGGTGACGAAGCTGGGGGGGTAGCGGGGCAAGCCGTCCGCGTCTCCGATACGATGGCGCCGTGCCCGCTCCCACCAGGCGGTCCCTGCTGCTGCGTGTCGCGACGCTGCGCTGTCCCGACTGCGGGAGGGGGCGCATCTTCCGGAGCTACTTCGTGCGCGCGAACGCCTGCGGCCACTGCGGGTGGCGCTTCGAGCGCGAGGCGGGGTTCTGGGTCGGCGGCGCCGAGGTGCACATGTTCCTCTCGTACGGGCTCTCGGTGGTGGTCTTCGTGCCGGTGCTCGTGCTCTTCGGCGACCCGCTCTGGGTGAAACTCGGTGCGATCGTCGGTCATGCGGCGCTGTCGCTGCTCTTCTTCCGATGGTCGCGCGCGGCGTTCATCGGCCTCGACTACTGGGTCGATCCGGTCGCGGGCGGCGCGGCCGACGACGACCGGGAGGACGGTGGCGAGCCCGCGACCCCGCGCCGCCGCCCCCCGGCCCCCCGAGTTTCGCGACGCAGGCGGCGCGTGACCGCCTAGAAGCGCGCCACGACGAGCGTGACGTCGTCCCGCGAGGGCAGCCCGTCCGAGAAGCGGGCCAGCTCGCCCTTGATCGCGGCGATCACGCCGCCCGGGTCCGCGCCCTTGCGGATCGCCGCGCGGCTCGTCGCCTTGACGCGCTCGTCGCCGAACAGGTCGCCGTCGCCGTTGCGCATCTCGGTGACGCCGTCGGTGTAGCAGACGAGGTAGTCGCCGCTGCGCACGCGCACGCAGGGGCAGGGGCCCGCCGACACGTCGCTCAGCACGCCGAGCGCGGGCGCGTTGCTGCCGATCTCCTCGAACTCGTCCTTGTCGGGCATGTAGATCAGCGGCGGCATGTGGCCGGCGTTCTGGAACTCGAGCAGCCCGGCGGCGGGGTTGTAGACGGCGACGAAGAGCGACACGAACATGCCGTCGCTCAGGTCGGCGCAGAGGGCGCGGTTCAGCAGGCCGTACATGCCGCCGAGCGCGCGGCGCGTCTGCAGGAGGCTGCGCAGGTGCGCGCGCACGTTCGACATGATCAGTGCCGGGCCGACGCCGTGGCCCGAGACGTCCCCCACGCAGATGCCGACGCGGTCGAGGTCGAGGGGGAAGTAGTCGAAGTAGTCGCCGCCGACGCGGTCGCTCGGCTCGCTCAGGCCGGCCAGCTCGAGCGGGCCGAAACGCGCGGGGGTCTCCGGCAGCAGCCGCGCCTGGATCTGGCGCGCGACCTGCAACTGGTTCTCCATCTGGCGGCTCTCGAGCGCCTTGTTGAGAAGGCGGTGGTTCTCGATGGCCATTCCCATCAGCCCCGCCTGCGCATGGAAGAGCATCAGGTCGCTCGCGGTCTGCGGGGGCCCGCGCATCGTCGAATCGACGTAGATCACGCCGGTGGTCACGCCGCGCGCGCGCAGCGGCGCGCACATGACCTGCCGAAGCCGCAGGCTCGCGACCGACTGGCTCAGGTCGAGGATCTCGTGGTCGCCCCCGACGCGCTCGATGATGGGCCTGCCGTCCCGGAGCACCGCCTCGGGCACCGTGCGGCAGAGCGCGGGCGAGGCGCCGAGATCCTTGCCCTTCGAGTCGCGCCCGACGCGCACCTTGAGCTTCGTGCCGTCGCGCATCATCAGGATGCCGCGCTCCGAGCGTGTCGTCTGCACCGCATGGTCGACGAGCTTCCGGAGCAGCATCTCGAGGTCGGGCTCGCCGAGCACCTCCGTGACCGTCGCCAGCAGGTCGGCGAAGTTGCGCTGGTCGCGGGCCGAATCGCCCGTCAGGAACTCGGAGAAGCGGCTCAGCTCCTCGTGGCTGAACCAAGGCCCCGGGCCGGCAGCCGTTTCTTCTTCTCCATCCAGTTCCATCGGGTGCCGATTATCCCCGAACGGGCCGGAACCGGCCAGACCCTGCCTCCTCACCGGGCCCGGCGGCCCCCCGGCCCCCCCCAAAAATCACGCAAACGCCGTCGATTCCTGCGTACGCTAGAGGGAAGTCATGAAACGCACCGGACTTTTGCTGCTTCCGCTGCTCCTCGCCACCGTCGGCACGGAGGGCGCCCCGCTCACCCTCGGCCCCCGCTACAAGGACGAGAGCAACGGTTTCCAGATCCAGATCCCGCGCAAGTGGGAGCAGATCCCGACGAAGTTCCAGGACATCGCGGTGCTCGGGCGCTGGAGCGGCAAGGGCAAGAACGGTCCCGACCCGATCCTCGAGGTGCTCCGCTTCCTCAAGCCGCGCGAGACCGGACCCGCCTCGCCGGCGGACGCCCTCGCGCCCGGCACGGTCCCCGACTACCGCGACATGCTCCGCTTCCAGCCCAAGGACGTCTGGGAGTACGTCGACCAGATCTTCCAGTGGCGCCAGGGCAAGGTCGAGGTCGTCGAGGACGATCCCGAGTTCAAGGTCACCGCGAAGAACCTCGGGGCGCGCGTGAAGATCCTGCGCCAGACGATCCCGGGCGGCCCGACGGGGCGGCAGGTCGACGCGCGCCTGCTCTGGGTGCTCGCGGCCGAGATCCAGACCGTCGAGGAGAGCGACTCCACGATCGGCGTGCTCTACAGGTGCAGCGTCGCCGACGCGGAGGACATGGTCTCGACGTTCAAGTCGTCGATCAAGCGCTTCCGCGTGCTGGAGAGCGACCGGGAGGAGGCCGCGGAGGAGGGGGAGGAGGGCTGCGGCGAGGCGCCGGTGACCGACGCGGACATCTTCGTCGACAGCGAGAAGAAGCCCGAGCAGTGGCGCGAGGCGCGCAAGCGCAAGCTGATCCCCGGCTGGGACGCGCTCGACACGCAGAACTACCTGATCGTCTACAACAAGGAGGTCAAGCGCGACCTGCTGCGCAACATCGCCAAGCACATCGAGGCGATCCGCAAGCAGGTCTACGAGGGCATGTTCCCCCCGTCGAAGGCGGTGACCGCGATCTCCGTCGTGCGGGTCTGCAAGGACGCCGAGGAGTACCACCGCTACGGCGGCCCGGGCGGCTCGGCGGGCTACTGGGCGCGCGGCGACGAGGAGCTGGTCTTCTACCAGGACAGGTCCAACAAGAACGACTCGCTGCGCGTGCTCTACCACGAGGCGTTCCACCAGTACATCCACTACGCCGTCGGCGACGTCTCGCCGCACTCGTGGTTCAACGAGGGGCACGGCGACTACTTCGCGGGCCACAACTACGCCGGCGGGAAGTTCAAGTCCGCGCCCTTCCGCTGGCGCACCGGCATCATCGCGAACGCGCTGGGGCAGGGCACCTACGTGACGCCGCTGAGCAAGTTCCTCAAGTACACGCAGGCGCAGTACTACGCCAACCCCGGGCTCTGCTACGCGCAGGGCTGGTCGTTTGTCTACTTCCTCCGCGAGGTCGAGGCGCGCAAGATCACCAAGTACAAGAAGTACTGGGGGCTGCTCGACCGCTACTTCGACGCGATCAAGCGCAACGTCGCGACCGTGAAGGAGAACGCGCTGGAAGGGCTCCCGGAGACGCCTCCGGACCCGCTTCCCGTCCCCCCGCTCCCGGACGCGGGGCCGGTGCCGGCGCCCTCGACGGAATTGCCCCGCCCCCCCGGACTCGAGAACCCCTTCCCCGGCGAGCACCCGCTCGCGGGGGCGGCCCCCGAGGAGAAGCCGCGCGGCGAGACGAAGAGCGTCGCGGGTCCGCAGATCACCGGCGTGACGAGCGCGCTTGACGCCGCCGTCGATGAGGCCTTCCGCGGCATCGACCTCGACCAGCTCGAAAAGGACTGGGTGGAGTGGAGCAAGTAGGGGTCCGCAGGGCCGGACCCCGATCTGCTCTTGGGCTCGGAGGGGGGCGCGGGGGGAGGGGGCGACTGCTGGTCACTGCGGCGGCGTAGGCTTGCCGGTTCGGGTTCAAGGCCAGCTCTGCAGCGACCCCCCCCGGGCCACGAAAATTCCAGAATTTATGGGCTTTACGTAGGCATCTGGCGATATATTGGGCCTTGTGGGTAGGGTGAGGCCTAGCCTTCGTCCCTGAAGCCCCTGGCCCCCGCATCAAGGTCCCACACGCAACACGATAGAGCCTACCGAACGATTGTTCGGTTCATTGGCACAGGCCTCGTAAGAGAGCAGTTTTCGAGCAGAGGAGTCAGAGAGACATGTCCGGACGGATGGGCCCCCTCAAGGTGATTCGCGATCGCGCGCAGGACCGTACGCGGCCCTCGCCTTTCCGCGATGTCGCGGCACGACCCACGACGCCGACCACGCGTGGACTGCCGCCTGTGGCGCGCGGCCGCGCCCGGCGGGGCGCGCTGCGCGTGGCGCGTTTCCAGGCCGGTGAGGCGCAGGATCTCGGCCTCGCGCTCGATCGGGCGATCGCCGAGGAGGAGCGCCTGGAGCGCTGGCTCGAGTACGTGAGCCGCCGCGTCGAGGCTCCCCCGGTGAAGAGCTTCCTCCACCGCATGGCCCTCGAGGACCGCGACCACGGCCGTATCCTGCGGCGGCACCGCATCGATCTCGATATCGAGACGCCGATGCCCGCCGTCCCCGCGCGCAGGCCGAGCCTGCCGACGCACATCGAGATCCGCAACGAGATGGGGTACTACCGCGCGCTGCTGACCGCGGTGCAGATGAAGGCGGAGGCGGCGGAGTACTACAGAAAGCTCGCGCCGACCGCGGAGAACCGCTACATCCGGACCTTCCTCCAGATCCTCGCGAACCGCGAGGAGGAGCAGCGCGATCTGCTGGCCGACCTTCTCGACGCCCAGCGCGGGATCGGCTTCGATCGCACCAAGTCGGGCAAGATCATCCCGCCCACGCCCATGTGGCTCGGCATCTACCTGCTCGACGAGAACGAGGAAGACGAGTAGGCCTGTCGCCTCTGTCGCTTTCCGAGCGGGGAATTCTCCCCCCCCGAGGGGGGGAATTCCCCGCCATCGTTTCCGGGCATGCGTATTCAGGTGAGGTGGGGCGCTCGGACCGAGAATAGAATTCCACGCCGTGAACCGCCTCGCGCTCCTCCTCCTCGCCGTCGCCGCCGGGGCGACCGCGGCTTTCCTCGCGCTGCGGTCGAAGGGGCACCCCGAGGCGCGCGACCTGCCCGGGGCCTACGCCCGCGCGCTGGCGTACTACCAGAACGAGACCAACCAGGACGACCGGCGCGCCCGCTTCGAGCTGCTCGCGTTCGAGGAGAGCCTCGGCGACACGGTCGAGTGGCGCCTCGACATGGCCCTGATCGATCTCGCCGAGTACAACCACCCGGTCCAGGACGAGGGGCGCCTCAAGGGCGACAACGGCCTGCGTCTGCTCGAGTCGGCCCGCGAGCATCTCGAACGCGCCCGCGCGATCTCCCCGGGGCAGGAGGCGGTCCTCTACAACCTCGCGCGAACCTACCGCAAGCTCGCTTCGTTCGCCCGCGACGACGCGCCGTTGCGCACGGCGGCGGAGGAGTGCCTGCGCACGCTCGTCGCGCTGGAGCGTCCGGACCCCGCCGCGCTGCTCCTCCATGGCGACCTCCGCGACGAGGCGAGCGACGCCAAGGGCGCGTTCGAAGCCTACTCCCGGATCGTCGCGCTGGGCCGCGACTACGTCCCGGCGACGCTCTACACCGTCGCGCTCGGCAAGCGCGCGAACGCGCTCATCCGCATCGACCGCGACAGGGGCGTCGCCGAAATCGAGAAGTTCAATCGCGACCACCCCGACCGGGCGCGCCCCTCCGCCGACGCGCTGGAACGCGGCGCGCACACGCGGCTTCGCGAGCTCGCGCCGGCCCCGCCGACGCGCCCCGACCCGCGCGCGCTCGGCTGGCTCGACGTGACCGCGCGCTCCGGCCTGCCCGAGGCGGGCACGCCGCGGTTCCTGATCGCCCCGGATCTCGACGGCGACTGCGCGCGGGATGTCGTCATGATGTCGAAGGAGGGCCTGCGCGCGCTGCGCAACCGGCGCGATGCGAGCTTCGAGGATCTGACGGCCTCCTCGGGCCTTCCGGCCGATCTCGCGGTCGGGGCGGGCGCCTCCGGAGACCTCGACGGCGACGGGAGGGCGGATCTCGTCGTGGGGGGGCCGGGGGGAGTGCGCCTCTTCCTCAACATCACCGGGGAGGACGAGCGGACCAAGTGGAAGTTCCTCGACTACACCGACGACGCCGAGGGGAGGCCGCGACTCGGGACGGGAGGGGCGGTGGCGACCGACTGCCTGCTGCTGCTCGACTTCGACCACGACGGCGACCTCGACCTCTTCGCGGGCGGCAAGCCCAACCGTCTCTGGCGCGTGGTCATCGAGGCGCCCGCGGAGGGCGGCAAGTACCTCCGGTTCGAGGAGATTGCCGCGGGTCTCGGCATGCAGGAGCCGCCCGCCGCGGAGGCGACGCTCCTCGACGTCGAGGATGACCACGACATCGACCTCCTGCTCGCGGGGCCGGAAGGGAACGCCTGGTTCGAGAACCTGCGCGAACTCCGGTTCAAGCGGCACGCGCTCCCCGCGGGCCGCGGCCTCATGGTGTTCGACCACGACAACGACCAGCGCGAGGACGTGCTGCTCGGCGGGCGGGTGCACGAGTGGAGAGGCGGGCGCCTCGTCCCGGGCCCCGAGCGCGCGCTGCTGCTCGACCTCGACGGCGACGGCGTGGCCGATGCGGACCCGCTCCGGGGCATCGGCGCGAATCCGGGGGAGATCGTCACCGCGATCGGCGCGGACCTGAATCGCGACGGGGACGGCGACCTGCTGCTGCTCGACGCCCACGGCCTGCGCGAGTTCCTCTCGCGGCCGAAGGTCCCGGCGGCGTGGATCGACGTGCGTCCGCGCGGCCATGGAACCAACGAGTTCGGCATCGGCACGAAGGTGCGCCTCTTCTGCGGCGACCTCCGCCTCGCCGCGACCTGCCGCGACGGTCTCCTCTCGTTCGGGCTCGGCAGGCGCACGCGCATCGACGCGCTGCTGCTGCGCTGGACCAACGGCGTCGAGCAGGGGGTCGTCGGCCCCGAGGTCGCGACCTGCCTCGAGATCGAGGAGCGCGAAGGGGAGGTGCAGAGCTGCCCGTTCCTCTATGCGTTCGACGGCGAGCGCTGGCACTTCATCGCCGACTGCCACAGCGGCACGCCCCTCGGGCTCCCCTATGCCGACGGGAAGTACCTCCCGCCCCGAAGCAACGAGACCATCTTCATCGACGGCCGGAAGCTCCGGCCGGTGGACGGTCGCCTCCGGCTCGACCTCACCGAGGAACTCCGGGAGGTCTTCTACGTGGACGGCGTCGTGCTGCGCGCGATCGACCACCCGGCGTCGGTGCGCCCCGTGCTCAACGAGGCCTTCCGGATCTTCACGTTCCCGGAGTTCGGCGTGCACGGGCTCGCGGACCTGCGGCCGCCCCTCTCCGCGGTGGACCACAAGGGGCGCGACATCCTCCCGCTGGTGTCGCGGCGCGACGAGACGCACGCGGTCGTCTTCGAGCGGCTCGACGGGCAGTACGAGGGGCTCGCGAAGCCATGGTCGATCACGCTGGACTTCGGCGACCTGTCGAAGGCGGAGCGCGTGCTGCTCGTGATGGACGGCTGGGTCGAGTTCCCGACCGCGAGCGCGTCGATCGCCGCGTCGCGCTCGGAGACGGTCCGGTTCCAGCCTCCGGTGCTCGAGGCGATCGGCACGGACGGCGGGTGGACCGTCATCGACAAGGATCCCGGCTTCCCGGCGGGCAAGGGGAAGTCCGTCCTCGTGGACCTGACGGGCAAGCTCGCCGGGAGCGACGGGCGCCTGCGTATCACGAGCACGCAGCGGCTGCACTGGGATGCGTTCCAGATCAGCACCGGGCCCGGGGCGGAGGTTCGCCTCGCCGATCTCGCCCTGCTCGCGGCCGAGCACAGGTTCCGCGGCCTCGGGAAGCGGATCGAGAGTCCCGGGCGCGAACTGCCGTGGCGCTACAGCCACGACGAGCTCGAGAGCTTCCACGGCTGGGACCAGATGCCGATGGGCAAGCTGACGCGATACGGGGACGTGGCGGCGCTGCTGCGGGAGATCGACGACCGCTATCCGGTCCTCGCCAGCGGCGACGTCGTCGAGCTGACCTTCGATGCCGCTGCGCTGCCGCCGCTGCCCGAGGGGTGGGTCCGCGACTACTGCTTCACGACCGAGGGATGGGTGAAGGACGCCGACCTGAACCAGGCGGTGCGGGAGTCGGTGACGCCGCTGCCCTTCCGCGGGATGAGTGCCTACCCGTACGACGAGTCCAAGGAGGGCCATCCCCACCCCGGGTGGGTCGCGGAGTGGTTCACCCGCGACGCCCTCAGGCTGGTCAACCCCGAAGCCCTCCGCTGAGGCGCCGAAACCGCGGGTCGCGGGCGGGGTTCGATGGAGTGCCATGAAGAGAATCCTCCTTCCCGTACTGGCCCTCGCGCTCCCCCTCCTTGCGGGCGATGACCCCCTCGCCGACGCGCAGGCGGCCATCGCCGCCAAGGACGCCGACGGCGACGGGCGCCTCGACGCCAAGGAACTCGGCGCGGGCGACGCGATCTTCCGGCTGCTCGACCGCAACCGGGACGGCTACCTCGACTCGCGCGAACTCGCGCCGCCGCCGCGGCCCGAACCCCGGGACGGCCCCGGCGGATGGGGCATGGGGCCCGGCGGACCCGACGAGCAGGAGACCGGCCCGCGTCGCCCGCCGCGGGAGGGCGACGGCCACTCCCGCGGTCGCGAGATGCTCGAGCGCCTCCGGGAGATGGATGCGAACGGCGACGGCGACCTCTCCAGGGACGAGTGGAAGGGGCCCGAGGAACTCTTCGCGAGGATCGACCGCGACGCGGACGGCAAGGTCACGCGCGAGGAACTCGACGAGATCGCCCATCGCATGGGCGGCTGGCGCGGCAAGGCGGGGGACACCCTGCTCCGCCGCGCCGACAAGGACCAGGACGGCAGGATCTCGCGCGAGGAGTGGCCGCTCCCTCCCGAGCAGTTCGACCGCTTCGACGCCAACGCGGACGGCTTCGTCAGCGCCGACGAGATGATGCCGCAGGGCCCCCGCCGGGGTCGCAAGGAGGAGCGTACCGGCAGCGAGGGCGCGGACTTCCTCGCCAAGCACGACGCGGACAAGGACGGCAAGGTCTCCCGCGAGGAGTTCCCCAACGAGCGCCGCTTCGCCGAGATGGACGCCAACGCCGACGGTATCCTCGATGCGACCGAGATCGCGGAGTCGATGGAGAAGCGCAACGTCGAGAAGGGCTACGGCTTCTTCGAGATCTACGACCTCGACCGCGACGGCAAGGTGACCCGCGAGGAGTTCACGGGGCCCGCCCGCATCTTCGAGCGCGAGGACAGGAACCGCGACGGCGTCGTCGACGCCGCCGACAGGCCGCCCGCCCCCCCCGCCCCCCGGGGCGACCAACCCCCGAAGTAGCCGCCCCGCTCCCGAAGTTCCCTACTTGATCTTCTCCTTGATCTTGTCGAGGAGGCCGCCGCCCTCCTTCTCGAGAAGCCCGCCGACGAGCCCCTTCGCGAGTTCCTCCGCCTTCGGCGCCTTGATCTGCGGCGCGGCGGTCGTCCCCTCGATGCCGATCGGGATCTCCTTCACGTACTTCGACGCCTCCTTGTAGGCGCCGCCGCCGAAGATCTTCGCGAGCGGCAGCAGGTCCATCGTCAGCTTCATCTCGCCGTCGAGGCTGACCTTGCCCGCGAAGTCGTAGCGCACCTCCTTGCCCGACGCGGAGAGCCGCGCGAAGCTGAGCCACCCGCCGCCGATCTGGAACTCGGCGCCGGCGGAATTGAGCGTGATCGGGCCGTCGCCCGCGGCGCGCCCGGCGAGGCTCGCCACCTTGGCAAGCACCGACTCCGTCGGCAGCGCCATGCCGTCCAGCGTCACCTTGCCGGTGCCCGTGAGCGCCTTCTTGATCTGCGCCCACGTGAGGCCGTTGCCCTGGATTTCGAACGCCGCGTTCAGGTTCCCCGCGACCTGCCCGCCGCCCTTGGCCGCGATCGGGTAGACCGCGCTGACGAAGGGCATCAACTGCTCGTCGATCCCCACCTGCTTGGCGTGCAGCGACGCCTGCCAGTCGTCGCCTCCCTTCACGCGCAGGCGGCCCTTGCCCTCGAGGTTTCCCTGCCCGGCGAGCAGCGCCTTCAGCGACTCGAGCTCGAGATAGTCGCCCGCCGTCTTCGCGTCCACTTCGATGTCGCGCACGCGGAGCGTCTTGTCGTCCACCGACTTGATGCGGATCTTCAGCGTCGCGTCCTGGGCCCCCTTGCGGTTCGTGAGCCGCATCGAGAGGCTCGCCCCCTCGATCTCGAGCACCTCGTTCTTGTCCAGATCCTCGATCTTCAGGCGCGAGTCTGTGATGTCGAGGCTCAGGTCGAGGTCGGGTGTCTTGCCGCCGCCCTCGGGCAGGGGCTCGGGCTTCCGTTCGCCCTGCGGCGGGGGGGCCGGATCATGGGGGGGCGCCGGGGGGGTGGCGCCGCCGAACCCCTCGAGGTTGGTCTTGCCCCCCTTCCGGATCAGGTGGAGCGTGAGGCCGTCGCCCTTGACGCTGCCCCGGATCTCCCCCCCGGCGATCTTCTTCAGGTCGACGTCGAAGCCGAGGTGGCCGGCGGAGATGAGGTTGCCCTCGGGGAAGCCCTCGGGGTTCTTGATCTTCAGGTTCTCGACGCCGACGGAGCTGAAGAAGAAGCCCACGTTCAGGCCGCCGATCTCGACGGGCCGGTGGAGGCTCTTGCCCAGCGCATCCGCGAGTTCCTTGCGCCCCTTCTCCGAGCTGAAGAGCAGCGGCAGGCCGACGAAGACGAGCGCCAGAAGCAGCAGGACGATGCCGAGGATCCACTTGACGAGTTTCCACATGGTGCGCACGAGCCTATCACGCCCCGCCCCGACTCGCGCCGGCGGCTAGCCCGCCGCCACCGCCTTCAGGCCCGCGAGCTTCTCCGCCTCCCCGAGGCTCACGAGCGTGTCGTCGGCCGCGATGACGAGCGTGGGCGGGGGGTTCGTCACGAGCGAACCGTCGGCGCGGCGCACCGCGACCACGATGACGCCGAACTCGCTGCGGATCGGCGTCGCGCGGATCTCGCGTCCGCAGAGCGGGGAGGAGGGGCCGACGCGCTGTTCCTCCATGAAGAAGTTGAGCGGGTTCCCCCCGGTGGCCATCTTGACGAAGTCGGCGACGTTGGGCGAGGTGACCACCTTCGCCATCCAGTTCCCGCCGAGCTGGTAGGGCGAGACGACCTCGTCGGCGCCGGCCGCCCGGAGCTTCGCATCGGCCCTCTCGTCGTGGGAGAGGGCGACGACCTTGATGCCTCGTTTCATCTGCTTGGCGGTGAGCGTCACGTAGACGTTGGCCGCGTCGCTGTCGAGCGCCGTCAGCAGCGCGGAGCACTGCGGCAGGCCGGCGCGCGTGAGGCTCTCCTCCTCCGTGGCGTCCGCGACGAGGGCGAGATAGTCGTGCTCCAGCGCCGTCTGCGTGTGGGCAGGGTCGCGGTCGAGCACCACGAAGGGCGTCTTGCTCTCCGCGAGGTGCGAAGCGATGATCCGGCCGAAGCGGCCGAAGCCGCACAGCACGACGTGCCCCTCGAGTTTGCGAATCCTGTTTTCCACTCTCTGTCTCCCGAAGAGGTCCCGGAGTTGCGTCTCGACCACCGCGCCGGTGACGATCGAGATCAGTGCCGCGATCGAGACCGTCCCGACGGCGAGCAGTGCCATCGTGAAGGGTTTCAGCGTCGGCGTGGCGGCGAGGTCGCTATAGCCGACCGTCGTCACGGTGATCATCGTCTGGTAGAGCGAGTCCAGCCAGCTCAGCCCGCCGATCCGGTAGCCCACCGTGCCCGCGGCGATGATCGCCGCGATCACGAGCAGTGCGAACTTGATCCTGTGGAACACCGTGCCCACGAGCGTCTCCCTACTACGGAAAGCTTGAACCGCGGCCCTTGTACCGTAGGGTACAGTCATTCGGGGAACGGCCTCAAGACCGCGAGTCCGTTCGCATCCCCCAACCCCCGTTCCCCCCCGATTCCATGACAACTGTCCGCTTCCGCTCAGGCGGGGTGGATCTGGAACTTCACGGTTCCGAATCCTTCGTCCTGCGACAACTGCAGTCACTCGCACCCTTCCTCGGCCGCGTCGATCCCGGGGCGCTCGCCTCACTGCCGCCGCCGGGTAACCTCCCCCCCTCCGAGGCCTCCCCCCCCTTCCCTGAGCCGGCCGCGGCGTCGCCCTCCGAGGAGGCGAGCGAACCCCGCTCCCCCGTGGCGAACGGCATCCACCACGCGTCCGCCCCCGTTGCGAGCCAGGCGATCGAACGCCCCCCCGAGCCCGGCGACGCCTTTCTCGAGTTCTGCCGCGCCCACCCGCTGCGCGGCAAGGACCAGCAGTCCGACGCGGCGCTGCTCTTCGCCTACTGGCTCCATCGGCGCGAGGGTGTCGAGTCGCTCAGGATCGGCGACCTCCTCCGGTGCTGCCTCCGCGCGGGTGTCGATACGCGGAACTTCAACCGCGCCATCGGCGGCCTCGTCCGGCGCAACTTCCTGCTGCCGCACGAGAACGGGAGCAGCTACCGCCTGTCGGAGCAGGGGATCGCGTTCGTGGAGAGCCGGTGATGCGTCGCGGGGAGGTCCGCGAGGTCGCCGAGACCTGCCGCGCCCAGGATCTCTGGCGCGCGAGCACGATCAACCTGATCGCGAGCGAAAACGTGCTCTCCCCGGCCGCCCGGGCGGTGCTCGACAGCGACTTCCACCATCGGTACGCGGAGGGTCACCCGGGCGCCCGCTACTACGAGGGGACCCGCTTCATCGACGAGATCGAGGCGCGGACGAGCCGCGTCGTGGCCGAGATCTTCCGGGCCGACCGGGTGGACGTGCGCCTCCCGAGCGGCACGACGGCCAACGAGGCGGTCTTCTCGGCCCTCCTCAAGGAGGGGGGAACCGCCCTCGCCCACGGCATCGCCGGGGGCGGCCACATCAGCCACGCCATGATCGGGGCGCTCGGGAAGCGCGCCGACCGCATTCTCGAACTGCCCCGCCTCAAGGACGGATTCCGGCTCGACGCCCAGGCGGGGGCTGAGCTCATCCGGAAGGAGAGGCCTCGGCTGGTCGTGCTGGGACGGTCGCTCTTCCTCTTCCCGGAGCCGGTCCGGGAGATGAGGGCCGCCTGCGACGAGGTCGGCGCGATCCTGCTGTACGACGCCTCGCATGTGCTCGGGCTGATCGCGGGGGGGCGCTTCCAGGATCCGCTGGCGGAGGGGGCCCATGTGCTCACCGCCTCCTGCCACAAGACCTTTTTCGGCCCCCAGCGCGGGATCATCGCCGCGAAAGGGGTCGACGACGACCTCTGGAAGGCGATCGACCGGGCGGTCTTCCCCGGGGTCACGAGCAACCACCATCTCTTCACGCTGCCCGCGCTGCTGGTCGCCTCGCTCGAGGTCTGCGACTTCGGCGCGGACTATGCCAGGGCGGTCATCGCGAATGCCAAAGCGTTCGCCGCCGCGCTGGAGGCCTGCGGCCTTGTCGTCGCGGCCAAGGATCTGGGCTACACGGAGAGCCACCAGGTCGCCGTCGACGTCGGGGATCTCGGAGGCGGGCGCGAAGCGTCGGCGCGGCTCTCCCGGGGCGGGGTCATCTGCAACATGAACCTGCTGCCGGGGGAACCGGGCAAAAACGCCCGCAATCCCCGCGGCATCAGGCTTGGGGTCCAGGAGATGACGCGGTTCGGCATGGGGCCGGCGCAGATGGCAACGATCGCCGAGTGGATGCGCGGCATCCTCGTCTCCGGGCGGGATCACTCCAAGGATGCCGCAAGCCTCCGGGCCGGGTTCTCAACGGTCCGGTTCGGCTACGGGATCGACGCGGTCAGCGAAGCCAAGCGCTGATGCAACCTGTTAAGTTGCAACAGGTTGTGGAAATCGACTCCTCCGAGAAACGGAATAATTAACGCTCGTGGCTTCGCTCCGCCTCAGTTGTTACATTGAGGCATCGATGCCGGCCCGAAGCGCCGACTTTCACCTGTTGGGAGGCAGGTGGGGGGCAGCGGGGGGAGGACGGACGGTGGGGAGCGAAGATGGGTCCTCAAGAGCAAGGACACGACGCTGGCGGTGGCTCGGCGGCGCCCATGGAGCGCTGGCTTGGGCAGACCGTCTCGCTCCTCGGCGGCGAGGACGCGGAGCTTAGGAGGGCTGCGGCGGCGGTTCTAGGCGCCCTCAAGCCCAAGAACAGCGGGGTGGTCGAGGCGCTCGGGAAGGCGCTCGCCGATCCCGACCCGCGGCTGCGCCGCCTCTGCCTCGAAGCGATCGCCGGCATCGGCGGCACCGATGCGTTCGACGCCGTGGCTCCCCTGCTCGCGGAAGACGGCGAGGTGGGGCGCCTCGCGGTCGAGGTGCTCACCGCGATGGGGCCCAGCGTGCTGGTGCGGCTCAAGAAGCTGCTCGATCGCGCCTCCCCGCTCGCCCGGCGGCGCATTCTGGCGGTCGCGACGCACATCGGCGGGGCGGCGGGCATCGGGCTGATCCTGAAGGCGCTGGAGTCGGGCCACGCGCAGCAGGTTCTCGAGCTCGGGGAGAGGCTCGCCGGGAAGCTCGCGCAGACGACGGGACGCGACCGCACCCAGCTCGTCTCGAAGATCGAGCGCTTCCTCGACTCGGAGGCGGCGCGCGACGGCAGCGAGGCGGCGGCGGCCGGCGTGGACTTCCTCGCCCGCATCCTCGGGAGCGAGGCGAGCGCCAAGCTGGTCGGCTACGCCGACTCGAAGCGCGGGACGATGGTGCGCAGGCGCGCGCTCGAGGCCTTGGCGCGCGAGACGGCGAACCTCCCGCTCGCACCGGAGCATGTGGCGCGCCTGCTCTCCCTGCTCGAGGATGCCGACTACACCAACATCGTCGCCCCCGCGATGGCCGTGCTGGAGCGGGCGAAGCTGACCGCCGCCAACGGCCCGCCTCTCTTCGCGCTGCTGAACGGCAGTGACCCCGCGCTGCGGCGCTTCGCGATCGGCGCGCTGGGCCAACTCGACACCCCGAAGAGCGCGGAGGCGCTGCTCGCGGTGCTCGCCGGGGACAATCCCGACCTGCAGAAGCGGGCGGCGGTGGCTCTCGCCAACCTGTCGGCCGGGGTCGCTCCCGTCGTCGCCTCCCTCGCGACGGCCGGCGACTCGCCGACGGCGTGGCTGCTCGCCAAGATCCTCCTCCCGCGGTCGCACCACCTGAAGGCCGAACAGGCGGCCACGCTCGCCACCGCGGCGGCGAAGTGGCTGGAGCCCGGGGATCCGAGGGCGGAGGCGGTGCTGTCGGTGCTGCGGAGCCGTCACCTCGACGCCCTCCGGACCGCCGCCGAGGCGCGGCTCAGGAAGCTGAAGCGCGCGAGGAAGCCCGGGGAGATCCTGAACCTCATGAGGCCGCTGGTGCGAGAGGAGGGGGAGACGCCGGCCGAGGTGCGGTACGAGATCGCGCTCGCGGAGGTCGTGCGCGGGCCCAAGAACGTCGTGCGCGAAGCGCGCCTCAACCATCCGGGCCTCTTCGAACTCGAACTGCTCGCTTCCGAGAGCGCGTTCGACCTGCTGACGCGCCTGCGGAAGGAGAAGGGCTACCTGCTCGCCGAGGACTACTACCTGATCGGCAGCCATTTCGCCGAGAGGCCCTTGGCCGACCGCGTGCTCGGAGGCGAGATCCTCCGCTGGCTCGTGAAGAGCTTCCCTGAGGACCTCTCCACGCAGGGCGCCGGGAACAAGCTGCTGATGGAGGGCTTCGCTCCGCCGCCCCCGCCGAAGAAGAAGCGTGCGAAGGCCCCGCGCCGGCCCCCGCGCCCCCCCAAGACCGCCCCGAAGGCACCGGCGAAGACCCAGGCGAAGGCACCGAAGAAAGCCCCGAAGAAGAAGGCGCCCCCCCGCAAGGCGAAGAAGTAGCGGAGGTGCGCCCGGGGGTCGCCGCGTCCCGGATGGAGACGCGTCCGCTCCCGTGCACCGATTCGGGGCGGATTCCAGGGCCGCTTCCGGCCGATGGGGAGGGGCACATTGCCTGGCCCGGCCCCTGTGATAGCCATTCTGTGCAGCCTTCCCTCGGGGAAGGGCCAGACTGGACATCGGCCGCGGGCACCCTCGGAGGCTCCCGCGACCCACGCCGCCTGCGGGCGGCCCGGAGTGACACGGTGACAAGAGCCAAGGCAGAGGCCGGATTCACGCTGATCGAGGTGATGATCACCTTCGCGATCCTCGCGGTCGCGACGACCGCCCTCGGGCTGGTCGAGCTGGGCAACGCCAAGCGGTCGCAGCACCTGAAGGAGCGCGACATCGCGTTCGCGCGCGGCCAGGCGTTCATGGAGCGCATCCTGCGCATGCCCTTCGGCTCCCCGTCGCAGGGCTCGATGAGCGGGAGCGACTACGACACGCTCTTCGGCACGGACAAGGACGTGCGCAATCTCGGTCTGACGCAACTCCGCCAGACCGACGACAACGGCGACGGCGTCGTGGACAGCGGTCCGGCGCGGTTCAAGCTCGAGGGCGTGGAGGACGCCGGCGAGTGGGAGGTTTTCGTGGACAGCGATCTCGACGGCAACGGGAGGATCGAGCCCGTCGTGGACGGGGTCGAGACGCGCGAGGGGCGCACCGACATCCTGCGCATCGAGATCCGGCGCAACGGCAAGACGGTGCTGAAGACGATCCGCGCGCGCACCCCGCAGGAGCGCGACGAGGCGGACGCGCTCAATTGACCGGTACCCAACCCACTTCGACATACACCTAGGACAGACACCATGAGACACACAGGCACGGGGCGAAGCGGCGAGCGTGGGACACTGCTCCTCGTCGTCGTCTTCCTCGCCACGGCGATCGCGGGGCTCGCGGCACTGAGCAGCGGTCGGGTCGTGGCGGAGACGAAGCACCAGCGGGTCATGGAGGAGGAGTCGCGCGCGTTCAACGCCGCGTACGCCCAAATCAGCATGGCCATGAACGTCATCAACAACAGCGCCTACGACGACCAGAACAGAAACCTCGCCATCCGGGGCGCCATGAACGGCGACTTCGGCGGGACCATCGCGACGGCGGCGGAGACCCTCGAACTCCAGAAGAAGATCGAGGGCCTGAAGGTCGTCGAGACGGGCTACCGGGCGACCAAGGGGGTCGTCGAGGAGGCCAAGAGCTGGCTCGAGGACCCGGAGGGGATCACCCACGGGATGATCGAGAACACGACCGTGCGCTGCTACCGGGCGCGCGACTACATCCAGCGCCTGCAGGCGCTGAAGGGGCGGACGCAGACGGAGGTGGATCCCTTCGGCGATTCCGACAGCTACTTCGTCATCGAGGCCGCGGGCCGCGCCGGGGAGACCGTGCGCATGGTCAGCGCGCTCGTGCGCGAGAACGAGCCCTTCAGCTCCTTCGTCTTCTTCCAGAACCGCGCGACGCTCGGCGTCTCGGGCGCGCCGCGCGGCCTCATCCACAGCAACAACAAGCTCGCCTTCTACTTCCCGAACGGGAACTACGTCGATCCGGTCTCGGCCGTCAGCGGCTTCGAGTACAGCGCCGGCGCGACGACCGCGAACACGAGCCTGCGCGACGCGAACGCGGAGGCGACCGCGATCGGGCTCGACCAGGTGGACTTCGCCGACCTGAAGGGCAAGGCGGACATCTACACCGGCGAGGCCGGCATCGACGCGGAGATCTTCTTCTCCTCGAATGGCGGCCTCGAGGTGCGTCCGTGGAGCCCGCCGCGCTACGATGTCGTCGAGAAGTCGAACACCTACCAGAAGTACGTCGGGTTCCACTACGAGACCGTGATGGAGACCCAGAGCGTCAAGGTCGGCACGCAGAAGGTCCCCTACACCGAGCAGGTCATCGACTACTACGTGAAGGAGCCCTACACGGTCACGGAGCAGGTGCAGGTCGGCACGAAGACCGAGACCTACTACGTGACCGAGCAGGTGCAGGTCGGCACGAAGACCGAGACCTACTACGTGACCGAACAGGTGCAGGTCGGCACGAAGACCGTGACGAAGTACAACACCGTCACGACCCAGACCGGCACGAAGCAGGTCCCGGTCACGACGCAGGAGCCGATCTACAGCACGCGCACCGTCACGAAGTACCGCAGTGTCAAGGTGTGGGTGCCCTACAGCTCGGGCGATGCGGGCGGCGGCACCGCGGTCGGCGGCGGCGGCGCGGGCGCGCTCGGCGAATGGGTCACGGTGCAGGAGCCCTACACCGAGCAGGAGACCTACATCTCCGGCTACAAGACCGTGACCACCTACAAGACCGAGCCCGTCTACACGACGACGCAGGTCCCCTACACGGTGCAGGAGCCGGTCTACGAGAACCGCCAGGTCGCGAAGACGCGGACCGTGCCGGTCTACGAGAACCGCCAGGTGGCCAAGACGAAGACGACGCCGATCTACGAGATGAAGCAGGTCACGAAGTACAAGGATGTCCCGGTCTACAAGACCGTCACCAAGTACAAGACCGTCGACGTCTTCCAGGACAAGCAGGTCGCCGTCCAGAAGAAGGTCGACGACTACGAGACGGTCACCGAGACCTGGACGGAGGAGTTCTTCGTCAGCGCCGTCTCCCTCCCGAAGAAGAAGCTCACGCTCAGCGAGGACAAGGGCAGCACGCTCTACATCGACGGCCGCATCCTGCGCATGCAGGGCGACCTCAAGGGCCGCCTCACCGTCGTCGGGAACGAGACCGTCCGCATCAGCAACAACATCCGCTACGTCGATTCGAAGGGCGAGCTGGCGATGAAGAACGGCTCGGACTACAGCAAGGCCTACGAGCGCAACGAGAAGTACACCGGCCACACCGTGCTCGGCGTGATCGCCCGGCAGGACGTGCTCTTCACGTCGAAGATGCCCACGTCGGCCGAGATCAACGGCACGCTGATGAGCGTCAACGGCCGCGTCGGCGTGGACGCCTTCTGGGCGAAGGAGGACGGCGAGCTCGTCAAGGACAGCACCACCGCCCGCCAGACCTATCTCTCGAAGGAGCAGGAGCGCCAGGAGCGCGCCTACGACCAGTACAGCAACTGGAGGACGAAGTCCTTCGTCGGCGACTCGCTGCGCCGCATCGGCGGGGTCATCTCCAACAACCGCATCATGGAGACCTACGTCACGGTGGACAAGGACGGCATGAGCAAGGTGGACGCCGGCTTCAAGCGCGGCAACATGAAGTTCGACGTCAACCTGCTGTTCAACCCCCCGCCGAACTTCGTCGAGGTCCCCCGGCCGGTCCTCACCTACATGGTCCCGGTCATGATGGTCCGCAACAACGATGCCTAGGACCAAGACCCCCAACCCCAGGAGACACAGGATGCGCCGCCACGCAGGATTCACGCTGATCGAGACGACCGTCGCGATCACGCTCTTCGCGGCCGGATCGGTCTTCGTCTACTCGACCTTCGCCGGGGTCACGAAGAGCAGCCAGACGGCGACGCTGCAGATCGACCTCGGCTCGGCCAACAAGGTCTCCCTCACCCGGATCTACAACGAGCTGCAGGCCTCCTCGCTGAAGGCGCAGGACACCGACGGCCTCGACAGCACCGAGCCGGTGGGCGTCTTCGAGATCCTCGCGGACAACGGGGCGCCCGCGGCCCACACGGTCCGCACGATCGTGCAGCGCAACTCGGTCGGGACCGCCGTCGAGACCTCGAAGGGCTGGGAGGTCGGCGAGACCAGGGAGCAGGCGCGGGAGCGCAACATCTCCCAGAGCAAGCGCCTGCGCTTCCGGAAGGTCATCGGCTACCAGTTCAACGCCTCGTCGGGGACGATCATGCCCGAATGGTCGGGCTGGATCACGTTCAGCGTCAACCCGCGACGCCAGCTCGTCCGCACGCTCGAGGGCCAGGCGCCCCGGGTCATCGCGAACCACGTCGACGCGCTCGACGCGGAGGCGATGCCCGACGGCACCGTCCTGCTCACCCTCGTCACGGCCAAGCCCGCCGCCGACGGCCACGGCTGGAAGCGGTACGCGAACTCCGTGACGATCCACCCCAAGAACTGAACCCGGAGCGAACGCTCCACGCGCGGCGGCCCCCCGGAGGGCCGCCGCGCCCCGTTTCGGGACGGACGCACGTGCCGGGCGCTTGCCCCCGGGCCCCCCAGAGATAGCTTTCGCGGGAGGACGCATGGGCAACGGCAAGACCCTCATTCTCGGTTCCGTCGTGGTCGCGGCGACCGTCGCGGCGATGCTCCTCCTCCGCAAGGACGAGGGAGAGGTGGGGGGCGCGGGGGGGGCGGCCGCGGGCGCGGAAGCCGAGCCGCTCGAGATCGCGCCGCTCGTGCCCCACGGCCGCATCACCGAGGCCTCATGGGCGACGTCGGCGCGCACGCCGGACGACGAGCCCGATAGCGCGCTCGACCTCGTGACGGAGCACGACCGGGACCGCGAGCAGGAGGTGCGCGCGAACGCGAGCCTAGAGGAGACGGTGCGCCCGATCGAGGGGCTCGGCGTCTACATCGCGCCCGCCGAGGAGACGAAGGCGCCCGGGAAGGGCCGCTAGGAGCAACCCATGCGCACGACCCTCATCGCGTTCCTCCTCGCCGCCGCGAGCCCCGTGCTCGCCGACGAGAGCGCGTGGACGCTGCTGAAGAAGGGGATCGACGCCTACCAGCGCAAGGACCTCCGCGCCGCGCAGGCCTACTTCGAGGCGTCGGTGCGCATGAATCCCGCGTGCGAGGACAGCCTCTTCTACCTCGGCACGATCGCCGAGGCGACGGGGGACACGCGGACGGCGGCCGTCTACTACGGCAAGGTCGGAGCCGAGGCCCCGACCTACTCCCTCGCCTGCGCGCGCCTCGGCCAGATGGCCTACGCCGCCGGCGACAAGAAGGCGGCGGCGGCCCACTTCGCCGCCGCAGCCCGCTCGCGCCCCTCCGCGGACGCGTGGATGCAGCTTGCGACGACGCAGATGGACATCCAGAGCTTCCCCGAGGCCGAGGAGTCGCTGCGCAAGGCGGAGGAGTTCACGAAGAGCAACCCGGTCCTCGCCGAGATGTGGGGGCGGCTCTTCCTCGAGACCAAGCGGTTCGACAAGGCGCTCGAGCGCTACAGCGAGCTGAGCAAGCAGTTCCCGCGCGACTCGTCGCTCCGCTTCATGAAGGGCGCCTGCCTCGAGGAGTTGCGCCGGATGCCGGAGGCGATCGCGGAGTACGAGGCGGTGCTGACGACGGACCCCTTCCACGAGCATGCGATCCGCCGCCTGCTGAAGGCGTGGGCCGACAACCCCTCGAAGGCGGCGCAGTGCGCCCAGCTCGAGGAGCGCCTCGTCGCGATCCGGAAGAACCCGCCCAAGGTCCGCCCCGTCTCCGGGCGGTAGCCCCGCTGCCTGCCGGCTGCCTCCGGTGGTAAGCTCGGAGGGGTGAGACAACCCCTCGTGCAGACGGTCCTCGTGGCCACCCTTCTCCTCGTCTGCGGGGCGCTGTCGCAGTTCATCCAGGCGACCTATGGCGATGCCGCGCCGACGCCGCCGCCGGTCGTTCCCGCCGAGGGGTCGAGGGACCTCCGCCTCGTGGACGGCATCCCGGTCGCGCGGCTGCGCGGCAGCGCGAGGGAGATCGGCCGCCGCCACGGCGAGCTGTTCAAGGGGCAGATCGCCTTCCTGCATCGCGAGTACTTCGACGCGTTCGTCGTGAAGCTCCTCGGGCGCCCCGCCGTGGACGAGTGGGCGAGGCAGTGCGAGCCGCACATCCCGGAGACGCTGCGCGAGGAGATGCGGGGGCTCGCCGAGGGGTCGGGCATCCCCTACGAGACCGTGCTCGCGTCGAACTGCGTCACCGACCGCCTGCAGAACATGCTCTGCTCCACCGTCGTCGCGACGGGGGACGCCTCGCGGGACGGGGTGACCTTCTTCGGCAGGAACCTCGACTTCCCGGGCCGCAACATCCTCCAGAAGATGACGGTCGTGCTCGTCTTCGAGCGGGAGGGCGCGCGGCCGGTCGCCGTGGTCGGCTGGCCCGGCCTCGTCGGCGCGCTCTCCGGCATGAACGCCGACGGCGTCGCCGGCGCGACGATGATGATCCACGCGGGCAAGCCGATCGCCGCCGGCATCCCCTACCCGCTGATGTACCGCCTCGCCCTCGAGAAGGCGAGCAAGGCGGCCGACGTGCGCGCCTTCCTCGAGACGTGCCGGCGCACCTGCCCCAACAACTTCATGGTGGCGGACGCGGCGGGCACCGCGGAACTCCTCGAGTGGGACCAGGAGACCGTCGCCGTTCGCGCGCCCGAGAAGGGCGCGCTCTGCAGCACGAACTTCTTCCGCTCGCCGGAGCTGGCGAAGACCGGATGGGCCATCGGCACCGACCGCTACGAGACGCTGGAGGAGTTCCTCGCGCGCGACCGCGGCAAGGTCGACCTGCCCGGGGTGATCGCCGCGCTGCGCGAGGTCGCGACGCCCTGGTTCAACAACGTGCAGTCGATGGTCTTCCTGCCCGCGACGCGGGAGTTGCACCTCTCGGTGGGGGGCAAGCTCCCCGCCGCGGACCAGCGCTTCGCGTTCCTGCCCCGCGCGGCGCTCTTCGAATGAGGGGGCGCGTTCTCTGGCTCCTCGTGCTGGGGGGGCTCGGGGGGGCGGCCCGCGCCGACGAACTCGGCGACGCGAAGAAGCGGTGGGGAACCCTCGACCGCGACGGCAAGATCGTGCTGCTGATGCGGCTCGCGGCGCTGGCCCCCGAGGCCCCCTCCCTTCCCGACTTGTGCGGCGCATGGCTCAAGGACGGCGACCCCGTCGTGCGGGGCCACGTCGCGCGGCTGCTTGCGGCCTGCGGCCCGAAGGCCGAGGCTCCGCTCGTCGCCTACGTGACGGCCCACCTGAAGGAGCGCGCGCGGCGGGAGCAGCGCGAGTTCGACGAGGTCTGCCGCGCCCACGGGCGGAAGCTGCCGCCGCCCGGGGAGATGGCGGCGGGGGCGAAGTGGAAGGATCCGTGGGACGAGACCGTGCGCACGCTGCCCGTCGAGGCGCGGGAGGAGCGCGCGCACATGTTCGAGGTGATCGGCGCGCTGGAGGGCCTCGGCGGGGAGGCGGCGCTGGAGCGCATCTTCGCGGAGCACCACGACCCCGAGGTGCTGCTGCGCGTGATCGCCTGCTGGCGCAGGCGAAGGTGCTGGTCGGCGCTGCCCGCGATGGCGGACCTCGCGCGCATCCAGCAGTTCGGCCGCGCGCTCGGGGGCGGCGCGGTCATCGGGGAGGAGCTCTTCACGACGCTGCAGCTCAAGTGGGACGTGCACAAGGACCGCCTCTGGTGGTCGCGGCCCGAGTACGTGCCGCGCGCGTCGCGGCCCATCGCCGAGGCCGCGGGGGAGATCACCGGCGGCATGATCCGCAACGCGCGCGAACTCGACGGCTGGCTGCTGATGAACGAGAGCCGGCTCGCCGCCCACGGCGTGAAGCTGACGCCGGAGTTCCGCGCGCGTGCCGCCGAGACGCAGCGGGGCTGAGCGATGGGCACTCCTTGAGTGCCCGCGCGAGGAGCAGGACGTAGCACAGAGGCACAGGGCCACAGAGAACGGAGAGGGCGACGAGACAGGGTGTCCCGGAACGGGACGCGGGGGGCGCCACGGGGCGATCGCGTGCGCGCGGCGCGGCTGGCCTTGCATGGTAGGTTTGGCGCATGGCAATGCCCGGCGAATTCCGCAACGAACCGCTCACGGACTTCGGCAAGGACGAGAACCGGCGCGCGATGGCGCAGGCGATCTCCCGCGTCGCGGAAAACCTCGGGGAGAGCTACCCGATCCTCGTCGGCGGCGAGCGCATCACGCTGCCCGAGACGCTCAGCTCGCGGAATCCGTCCATGCCCTCCGAGGTCGTCGGGGTCTTCCCCAACGCGATGGCGGAGTACGCCGACAAGGCGATCGCGGGCGCGGCGAAGGCCTTCGAGAGCTGGAAGCGCACGACCGCCGCGGAGCGCGCCGCGATCCTCTTCCGCACCGCCGGGGCGCTGCGCACGCGCAAGTTCGAGTTCGCCGCATGGATGTGCTTCGAGGCGGGCAAGAACTGGGCGGAGGCGGACGGCGACGTCGCCGAGGCGATCGACTTCCTCGAGTTCTACGGCCGCGAGGCGCTGCGCTACGAAAAGCTCGGCAAGGTGACGCCCGTGCCCGGCGAGCGGAACCGCCTCGAGTACATCCCGCTCGGCGTCGGCGCGGTGATCCCGCCGTGGAACTTCCCCCTCGCGATCACCGTCGGCATGAGCAGCGCGGCGATCGCCGCGGGCAACACCGTCGTGCTGAAGCCCGCGAGCGTGACGCCGACGATCGCGTGGAAGTACGTCGAGGCCTTCGTCGACGCGGGCCTCCCGCCGGGCGTGCTCAGCTTCGTGACCGGCCCCGGCTCCAAGCTCGGCAACCGCCTCGTCGAGCATCCGCAGACGCGCTTCGTGACCTTCACCGGGTCGATGGAGGTCGGCCTCCACATCAACGAGCTCGCGAGCAGGCGGCAGCCGGGCCAGCTCTGGATCAAGCGCGTCGTCGCCGAGATGGGCGGCAAGGACGCGATCGTCGTGGACAAGGGCGTCGATCTCGACGAGGTCGCGAAGGGGATCGTCTCCGCGGCGTTCGGCTACCAGGGGCAGAAGTGTTCCGCCTGCTCGCGCGCGATCCTGCACCAGGAGATCTACGACGACCTGCTCGCGCGCATCGTGAAGGAGACGAAGGCGCTGAAGATGGGCCCCGCGATCGACTGGGGCACCGACGTCGGCCCGGTCATCGACGCGCCGGCCGCGAAGAAGATCATGGAGTACGTCGCGATCGGCGCGAAGGAGGGTCGGATCGTCGCCGGGGGCAAGGGCCCCAAGCCCGGGGAGGGCTACTTCATCGAGCCGACCGTCGTCGCGGACGTGCCCAACGAGGCGCGCCTCTCGAAGGAGGAGATCTTCGGCCCCGTGCTCGCCGTCACGAAGGCGCGCAGCTTCGACGAGGCGATCGCCTTCGCCAACGACACCGAGTTCGGGCTCACCGGCGCCGTCTACAGCCGCGACGAGAAGAACCTCGAGAAGGCGAGCCGCGAGTTCCACGTGGGCAACCTCTATCTCAACCGCAAGTGCACCGGCGCGCTCGTCGGCGGCCACCCGTTCGGCGGCTTCAACATGTCGGGCACCGACAGCAAGGCCGGCGGCGCGGACTACCTGATGCTCTTCCTGCAGGCGAAGACGATCGCGAGAAAAGTGTGAGTGGGGGGGGCGCGGGGGGGCCAAATCTGGTCGTGCCGCCCCGCCTCGGTAGGATGCGCGGCACCGTGAAAGGGTGCTCGATCCGTCTCGCGCTCCTCCTTGCCGCCGCGGCGGGGTGCCGCACGTCGACGTCAGCGGCCCTGCGGGAGGATCCCTTCCCGGAGGCCGCGGTGCGGGCCCCCGCGCAGGCGCCGGCCGCGCCCCGGGAGCGGCTCACGATCGCCGAGGCGGTGGACGAGGCGCTCGCGCAGAACCGCACGCTGATGCAGGCGCGCCTCGGCGTGCTGATCGGCGGCACGCGCGCCGACGAGGCGAAGGCGGCCCTCTATCCCGCGGTCGACCTGCGCGGCACCTACACGCGCCGCAACGAGGCGCCGCTCGCGGTCGCGCCGGAACTCGGCACGAGCTTCAGCGTGGGGCCGCGCGAGGCCTTCGGCCTCAATCTGGTCGCCTCCTACTCGATCTACGGGTTCGGGCGCCACATCCACGCCTACCGGGCGGCGCAGTTGCAGCAGCGGAAGCTCGACGCCGACCGCGAGGCGGCGGAGGCCGACATCGCCGCCGCCGTCACCGCCGCCGCCTTCGACCTGCTCGAGGGCATCCGCGCGGTCGACGTCGCCCGCGACGACGAGGAGGCGCTGCGGCGCCAGGTGCACGACGCGCAGGCGCTGCTCGACGCGGGACGCGTGACGAAGGTGGACGTTCTCGAGGCCGAAGTCGAGCACGACGCGAGCCGGCGCGCGCGGGAGAGGCTCGAGAGCCGGGTGCCGCTGCTGCGCATCGCGCTGAACGCGCTGCTCGGCCGCGCGACGGATGCCGCGACGGAGATCGTCGACGAGCCGTCGTCGGTCGCGCCGGGCTGGGATGCCGCGGAGGTGCTCGCGGGGGCCCTCGCGTCGCGCCCCGAGGTGCGCGCCGCGGCGCTCGAGATCGAATCCCTCGAGCGCGAGAGCCGCGCCGCCGCCGCGCGGGAGTTGCCCGAGCTGAGCGGCACGCTGACCTACACCGACACGACGAGCCCCTTCACGACGCCCAGCGACGCGGTGATCCTCGGCCTGAGCGTCGACGTCCCGATCTTCACGGCCGGCGCGCGCTCCGCGCGCATCCGCCGCGCCGAACTCGATCTCGACCGGGCGCGGCTGCGCCGGCTCGATGTCGAGACGGTCGTCCGGTCGGAGGTCGCCGAGGCGCTGCGCAACGTCGACGAGAGCTTCCGCGACATCGAGGTCGCCGCGCGCTCGATCGCGAAGTCGGAGGAGAGCCTGCGCATCCAGCGCGAGAAGTTCGCGAGCGGCCGCGCCACCTCGCGCGAGGTGCTCGACTCGACCGCGCTGCTGAGCCGGACGCGTTTCGCCCATCTGACCTCGCTCTTCAACTACAACGTCGCGTTGCGCGCCCTCCATCGCGCCCGAGGGGCCGACCCGCGCTCCTCGCCGCTGCCGTAGGGGGGCCGATTCCGGGGGGGGCGGATCGCTCCCCCCCCCGGCCCCCCCCTCCCCGCCTGCCGCCGAAAGGGCCGGACGGTCCAAATGGATCCCCCTTCCGGGGCCCGGATCGCGTATTTTGGGGGCCGTGCAGGACATGGTGCGCTTCGAGGACCGGGCCGACGGCCGCTGGATCCTGATCTCGGGCGAGCTTGACCACGAGGGCTGCGCCCGTGTCGGCGAGCGCCTGCGCGAGGCGGCGGCCGGGGCGAAGGCGAAGCGCGTCGTCGTGGACCTGGCGGAAGTGTCGTTCGTCGCGAGCCAGGGGCTGCGCCTCCTCCTGCAGATCCAGAACGCCCTCAAGCTCGCGGGCCGGACGCTGCAGATCGGCGCGATGCGCCCCAACATCCGCCGCGTGATGGAGACGACCGGGATCCTGCAGGCGATCCCGGAGTGGGTCGCCCCCAACCCCTGACTCGCCCCGCGTCGCCGTCGGGCGCCACGGGCTGCATGGCCCACGGCCCGCGCAGCGGGCGACGGGGCTTGGACTCGCTCGTAGCATGGAGCGATGAGCAAAGCGAAGGGCGACCAGATCACGATGCAGAACGGGACGCTCAAGGTCCCCGACCGGCCTGTCTGCCCGTTCATCGAGGGGGACGGCACCGGCCGCGACATCTGGCGCGCGAGCAAGCGCGTGCTCGACGCGGCGGTCGAGATCGCGTACGGCGGCAAGCGGTCGATCGTCTGGCGCGAGGTGCTCGCGGGCGAGAAGGCGTTCAAGGAGACGGGGAGCTGGCTGCCGCAGGAGACGCTGGCGGCGTTCCGCGAGTATCTGGTCGGCATCAAGGGGCCGCTGACGACGCCGGTCGGCGGCGGCATCCGCTCGCTGAACGTCGCGCTCAGGCAGGAGCTCGACCTCTACGTCTGCCTGCGCCCGGTGCGCTGGTTCACCGGCGCGCCGAGCCCGGTGCGCCACCCGGAAGGCGTGGACATGGTGATCTTCCGCGAGAACACGGAGGACATCTACGCCGGCGTCGAGTGGGAGCAGGGGAGCGAGGGGGCGGCGAAGCTGATCGCCTTCCTGCAGACGGAGTTGGGCGTCACGAAGATCCGCTTCCCGGAGACGAGAGGCAT
>CAZMXP010000046.1:0-39157 GCA_964570285.1 uncultured Planctomycetaceae bacterium | reverse complement strand
GGATGACGAGCACGGCTGGAGCGACCGCGGCGTCTTCAACTTCGAGGGGGGCTGCTACGCGAAGGTGATCCGCCTCTCCGCGGAGGCCGAACCCGAGATCTACGCGACGACGAAGCGCTTCGGCACCATCCTCGAGAACGTCGTGATGGACCCGGCGAGCCGCCTCGTGGATCTCGACAGCGCCAAGCACACCGAGAACACCCGCGCGAGCTACCCCATCGGCATGATCCCGGGCAGCGCCCCGTCGGGCACCGGCGGCCACCCGAAGAACATCTTCTTCCTCACCTGCGACGCGTTCGGCGTGCTGCCGCCGATCAGCCGGCTCACGCCGGAGCAGGCGATGTACCACTTCCTGTCGGGCTACACCGCGAAGGTCGCCGGCACCGAGAAGGGCGTCACCGAACCGAGCGCGACCTTCAGCACCTGTTTCGGCGCGCCCTTCATGCCGCGCTTCCCGTCGGTCTACAGCAGGCTGCTCGGCGAGAAGATCCAGAAGCACAAGGCGCGCTGCTGGCTCGTCAACACCGGCTGGACCGGAGGCCCGCACGGCGTCGGCACGCGGATGAAGATCAAGCACACCCGCGCGACGCTCGACGCCGCGCTGAGCGGCGCCCTCGACTCCGTCGCGTTCGAGAGCGACCCGATCTTCGGCCTCGCGATCCCCGCCTCCTGCGCCGACGTCCCCCCCGAGGTGCTGCGCCCGAACCGGACCTGGGCCGACGCCGCCGCCTACGACCGGCAGGCGCGAAAGCTCGCGCAACTCTTCCGCGACAACTTCAAGCAGTTCGAGGCCGACGTCAGCGACGCGGTGCGGAAGGCGGGGCCGAGTTAGGCCGGAGACTGGAGGCTGTAGGTAGGACGCCCGGCACGCCTTCCCGTCCGGCCTCATCCCATCACGCCGTCCAGTCTTCGACGTGCAACCCCTCGACGCGGCGGAACTCCTTGAGGTTGTGCGTCACGAGGCAGCCGCCTTGGGACAGCACCGTCGCGGCGAGGATCAGGTCATTGGGGCCGATCGGCTGGCCCTTCTTCTCAAGGGAGTGTCGGATGCGAGCGTACGCGTCAGCGGAGGCCGCGCCGAAGGGGACGACCTCGAAGGGCGCAAGGAACCGCTGGACGGCGTCACCGGTACGACTCGGGGACTTGCTGAGAAGGACCCCGAGCAGCAATTCGGCACGCACGATCGCTGCGATCCTGATCTCCGCGGGCGATAGAGCGCGGAGCCGCTCCTCGATGCGTGGCTGGGCGCCCTTGAGAGCGAAGATGCAGATGTCCGTGTCGAGGAAGTAGCGCATCTCAGAGACGCGCCCGGCGTGCATCGGCCGACGACGGAATCTCCGGAGGACGGGCGAGGTCCTCCTCCCCGACACTTCCGAAGGTGTCGAAGTAGCCCGCCGGCCAAGCGCCCTCGAGGGCCTCGGTGATCCTGCTTCTCACCCACTGCGACAGCGAGGCGCCCGCCCGCCGTGCCTCCTTCTCGATACGCCGCCGCGTCTTCTCGTCCAGATAGATCGTCAACTGGGCCATCAAGAGCAAGTATATGTGCAATTATATGTGCGTCAACCGGCCGGCAGACGGCGCAACGGGGCTGGCCGGCATCGGATAGACTCGGCGGTGGCATGGGAGAGTCGCCCGCGGGGGTCGTCGCGCGCGCCATCGCCCCGGAGAGCGGCGCACCGCTGCCGCTCGTGGACCTGCTGGAGGGGCATCTCGCAGGGGGCGCGGGGGCCATCGCGATCGTCGGGCCGCCAGGCTCCGGAAAGACGACGGCGCTCCGCCAAGTCGCGGCGCGGTGGCCGGAGGCCATCGTGCTCGACGAGCCTCGGCTCGGGGAGGTCGAACGGGCGTCGACGCACAGGGTCGTCGTCTACACCTCCCCGGAGCCCCTCCTCATCCCCCACCGTCTGAGCCTCAAGCTCGCGCCCTGGGGCGACGACGAGATCCTCGAGTACCTGATGGTGCGCCATCGCGACGCATGCGCGTCGGTGATGGAACGGCTCGACGACCGCACGCTGCCGGCAGGCTCGCCCGAGGTCTGGAGCGCCCTGCTCGACGCGATGGCGGCCGACCGGTCGATCGCCTCCGTGGCGGCGGCGCTCGGCGCGAGCTTCCCCGAGGAGCGGGCGCAGCGGCTCCGTCGCCACCGGCCCTTCAGGATCGGCGCCGCCCTCGCGGCACTGCGCGCAAGCCTCCGCCGGGGGGACCTCTCGCTGCTCGAGACGACGCCGCTCGATCCGGAACTCCTGCGCGTGGCCGGATCCCAACTGGCGGACGACAGGATCGCGCTCGCGACGCTGCTGCGGGCCACGCGCGTCGAACGCCAGCAGGCGGTCGCGGCGAGCCTGTTGCATGCGGCGGGTGCGAGGTGGCGTCCCAAGGCGTTGGCGGGCCTCTCGCGTGCGCGGCTCGCCGGCATCGCCTGGCGCGGGGCGCAACTGTGGGGTGCGACGCTCTCCTACGCCGATCTGCGCGGGGCGGATCTCACGGAGGCACGGCTCGACCACGCGGTCGCGCGCGGCGTGCGGCTCATGCGCGCCACGCTCCAGGGCGCTTCCATGGTGGAGGCGCGCTTCCTGGACGGACGGCTGGCAGGGGCGGATCTCTCCTCGGTGCGGGCGCACCGCGCGCAGTTCCTGCACGCGTCCCTCGCGAGCGCACGGCTCGACAACGCGCGGCTCGACCACGCGGACTTCGGCCACGCCGTCCTTGCGGGCGCGAGTCTCGCGCGGGCGTCCCTGGTCGGCGCGCACCTCCGCGGCGCGCGCCTCGACGACGCGGACCTGACCGGCGCCTGCCTCGACCACGCGACGCTGTCCGGCGTCTCGCTCCGCGCCTGCTCGCTCGACGGGGCATCGTTCGTGGCCGCCCGCATGCAGGCCGCCAGCCTGGCTGGCATCCGCCTGCCCGGCGCGGCGATGGCACGCGCGCAACTCGTAGGCGCCGATCTCACGGCGGCGCACCTGCCCGATGCGCGCATGGCCGGCGCGAATCTGCGCGGCGCGCTGCTCGCCGACGTCTGCCTCGAGCGGGCGAATCTGCGGGACTGCGATCTCCGGAAGGCGCACTTCCACATGGGTCCGTCGCGCAGCGGCCTCGTGGAGAGCGTGATCCCGTCCGAGGGGAGCCGCACCGGCTTCTACACCGACGAGAGCGCGGAGTTGCATTTCAAGTCGCCCGAGGAGGTGCGCAAGGCCGACCTGCGCGGCGCGGACCTGCGGGGCGCGAAGCTCGACGGGACCGACTTCTACCTCGTCGACCTGCGCGGGGCGCGGTACGACACGGTCCAAGCCGACCACCTCCGCCGCTGCGGCGCGATCCTCCGCGCGCGGGTGTAGGGGCCGGATCCGCGGCGCCACCTCGCTGGAGATCCCCGCACGTCCCGGCGTCGAAGGAGGGAGCACAGGGGCACAGGGACGCAGCGCGGCTTGGCGCCGCAATGAAGTGAGCAACGGCCAAAGGCCGTCGCGAGGGCGCCCAGCGCCCGAGGCTCGTACTCCATGCCCGCAGAGTTCTCGGCGCTTGCGCGAATCCCGGCGAGTCACTGAGTTCGAGCGGGGGGAACGAAAACCACGGAGGCACGAAGACACGAAGGAGCCCCCGCGACCCGGTGCGCGCTCTGCGCGCAGGCTCGCCGCTTCCCGCTCTCCGTGCCTTCCTGCCTTCGTGGTCCTTGTTCAGGATGACCCGCGCAGCGGCCTGTGCCCGTTCGGTTGCGGCGTCGAGCAGCGCCGTACGTGGACCACAGCCTTCGTCTTGAAGGAGGAGATGAGGAACCCAGGAACTTAGGAACCGATGAAGAGGCGGATTCGACCCTCCGGGTCCCGGGATGCTCCTCTCTCCTCTCATGGGTTCCTCCCTTCCTGGGTTCCTTATCAAATCCGATACCCTCGGCCCTGATCGCTCGTCCTACATGCCCGCAGAGTCCTCGGCGCTTGCGCGAATCCCGGCGAGTCACTGAGTTCGAGCGGGGGGAACGAAAACCACGGAGGCACGAAGACACGAAGGAGCCCCCGCGACCCGGTGCGCGCTCTGCGCGCAGGCTCGCCGCGTCCCGGTCTCCGTGCCTCCGTGCCTCCGTGCCTTCGTGGCCCTCGTCCAAACCGCCGAAACAGGGACCCGCCCCCCCCCGCACCCCCTCCCCTTCCTCTGTGTCCCTGTACTACTAACCCGCAGACTTCGCGCTCCCTGCGCAAATTCTGGTGCTGCCCTCGTGCGGCGCACGGAACCGAGCCAAGGTGGCCGCTTCGCAGCCATCCTCTGCGGCGGGGCAGGGACGCACGCAGCCCTCCGCCCAGCGCGCGTCACCCGGATCCCGCAGCTCCTCACTAGGCGCAGCGCGGCCTTCGGCCGTCGCTGACTTGGTTGCGGCGTCAAGCCGCGCTGCGTCTCTGTGCTAATCGCGTCGTGCGCGTGCCTAGCGGAGCGGCCAGAAGAGCGGGATCAGCAGCGTACCCGCGACAAACATCAGCACGTTCAGCGGGAGCCCCGCGCGCAGGAAGTCGCGGAAGCGGTAGCCTCCGGGGCCCATCACCATCGTGTTGGTCTGGTAGCCGATCGGGGTCGCGAAGCTCGCGCTCGCGCCGAAGGTGACCGCGATCAGCAGCGGCTTCGGGTCCACGCCGAGCTTCTGCGCGAGGTCGAGGCAGATCGGCGTGACGAGCAGCGCGACCGCGTTGTTGGAGAGCATCTCGGTGAAGAGGCTCGTCAGCAGGTAGATCGCCCCGACGAGGAAGAACGGGCCCCTCGCGTCGGCGAACTCCACGACGGCGTTCGCGATGTGGGCGGCGAGCCCCGTCCTCTCCATCGCGAGGCCGAGCGGGATCATGCCCGCGAGGAGGAAGAGCACGCCCGAATCGAGGGCGCGCGTCGCGTGCGGCAGCGTGAGGCAGCCGGTGGCGAGCATCGCGGCGACGCCGGCGAGCGCGAGCAGCACGATCGGGGCCACGTCGGCCGCCGCGAGAGCCACGACGGCCAGGAGGATGCCGAGGGCGACCGGGGCCTTGCGCGGGAAGGTGAGTGTCTGGTCGATGCCCTCGATCAGCAGCGCGTCGCCCTCCTCCTGGATGCCGCGCATGGCCCCGCGCTCCCCTTGCAGCAGCAGCACGTCGCCCGCGCGGATCTGGAGATCGCGCAGCTTGTACTGGTGGTGCCGCCCCAGGCGCCGCACCGCGAGCACGCGGATGCCGAAGCGGCGGCTCAGGCCGAGATCGCGCACCGTGCGGTGCAGGTAGCGCGAATTCGGCGTGATGACGGCTTCCGCCACGCGCAGGTCGACGCGGCTGACGCTCTCGCTCTCGCCGTCATCCACCCCCGTCTCCGGCACGAGCCTCCCCTGGCTGACCATCTCGTGGATCGTGCGCGCGGTGCCCTTGAGCAGGATCACGTCCCCCGGCTCCAGCACCGTCCCCGGGTCCGGGCCCAGCGTCGCCTCCTCGTTGCGGACCAGCTCGAGCACGCGGACGTCGCTGTCGGCCCCGAAGAGCTCCCCCAGGCGCTTGCCGACGAGGCTGCTTCGCGCGGGAAGGCTGACCTCGGTCACGAACTGGCCCGGCTCGTCGCCACCCAGCAATTGCGCAAGGGCGGTCCGGTGCGGCAGGATCCGCGGCAGGAGCAGCACGACGTAGGCGCCGCCGATCAGCAGATAGAGGATGCCGAGGCCGCTGAACTCGAACATGCCGAAGCCGGGCCCGCCCGCCTGCCGGTAGAGCGAGTCGACGAGGATGTTCGTGCTCGTGCCGATCAGCGTGCACGTGCCGCCGAGGATCGACAGGTAGCTGACCGGGATCAGCAGCTTGGAGGCCGACAGCCGGAGCTTCCTCGCGAGCGTGAGCGCCACCGGGATCATCAGCGCGACGATCGAGGTGTTGTTCATGAACGCGCTGAGCAGTGCCGTGGGCAGGGCGAGCAGGAAGATCAGCCTCATGCCCCCGCCCTTCGCCCCTCTCGCGAGGAAGTTCCCCACGTAGTCCACGACGCCCGCGCGCTCGAGCCCCGCGCTCAGGACCAGCATCGCCGCCACGGTCAGCGTCGCCTCGTTGGAGAAGCCGGAGAGCGCCTCCGCCGGCAGCAGCAGCCCGGTCAGCCCGAGCACCGCGATCACGGTGAACGCGACGGCCTCGATGCGCACCCACTGGGTGACGAGCAGCACCAGCGTCACGACCAGCAGCACGGCGAGGAGGATCATCGCGGTGCGGGCGAAGGGGGCCGGGCCCCGTTCACCCGATCTTCAGCAGTTCGATGACGAAGACCAGCGTCGCGTTCGGAGGGATCTCGCCCTGGCCCCGCGGGCCGTAGGCGAGATGGCCCGGGATGGTCAGCCGCGCGCTGCCGCCCACCTTCATCAGTTGCAGCCCCTCGGTCCAGCCGGCGATCACGCCGCCGAGCGGGAAGGTCGTCGGCTCGCCCCGGCCGTGGCCCGAATCGAAGAGCGTGCCGTCGGTGAGCCAGCCGGTGTAGTTCACGGTGACCGTGTCGCTCGCCCTCGGGGCATTGCCCGCCCCCTCCTTCAGCGTCTCGATCTTGAGCCCGCTCGCCGTCGTCGTCGTCTTCTCCGGGTCCGACATCGCGAACGGCGGGATGTCGTTCACCTTCAGGAGTTCGAGTTCCCAGACGGTCGTGGCGCCGGGCGGCAGCGAGGCGTCGACCTGCTTGTCGCCCCAGCCGAGGGAGGCGGGCACCTCGAAACGCATCACGGCTCCGGGCGCCATCAGTTGCGGCGCCTCGCGCAGCCACGGGAGCGGCAGCGGCCCGATCGTCACGTTCGAGCAGGCGCCCGCGAGGTGCTGCCCCGCCATCTCGGAGCAGAAGACGAGGTGCCCCTCGGTGCTCCAGAACGCGAAGCGCAGCGAGACGCCCTGGTCCTTGCGCGGCGGATCCCCGGACCCCTTCCGGATCTCCTCGTAGACGAGGCCGGACTCCGTCCTCTTCTGCGCCGCCTTGTTGCCCTCCCGGAACTTCGGCAGCGGCACGCCGCGCTTCACGCCGAGCAGCTCGATCTCGAACTGCAGGTCGGCCTTCGGCGGGATGCCCCCGCGCCCCGCCTCGCCGTACGCGAGCTTCCACGGGATGTGGACGTTCCACTTCGCCCCCTCCGTCATCAGCGCGACGACCTCGTCCCAGCCCGCGATCACCTGCCGCGCGCCCAGCTTGAAGCGGAAGGGCTCGCCGCGGTCGCGCGAGGAGTCGAACTTGCGGCCGCCGGGGAAGGTCCCGACGTAGTGCACCGTGACCTCGTCGCCCGACTGCGCGGGATCGCCCTCCTGGCCGGCGACGAGGACCTTGTACCGGATGCCGCTCTTCGTGACGGCCGTCCAGTCGCCCGGGGGAGGGGCAGGGGGCGCGGGGGCGGGGTCCTCGCCGCAGGCGACGAGGGCGAGCAGGAGGATGGGCAGGAGGTGTCGCATGGCAAACCAGCGAGGATAACCTCACCTGCGCGAAAGGCGCAGCATCGTCACGGCGCCGAGCGCCATCAGCGCGGCGGCGACGCCGAAGGCGACCTTCGTCGAGAAGAGCGCCTGCAGGCCGTAGCCGAGGAAGGGCGCGAAGAGGCTGCGCACGCCGACGCAGGAGAGGTGGGCGGCGGTGTAGAGGTGCGCCTTGCCCTCCGGCGCGAAGTGCGGCGGGCCGAGCCCCCAGCCGAGGTTGACCCCCGACATGCTCAGGCCGAAAAGCGCGTAGGCGAACGCGAGGTCCGTCGCGCCCGTGACGTGGGGCACCCAGAGCAGGAAGACGAAGAGCATCACGTAGGAGAGCGCGGTCGTGCGGACGACGCCGATCCGGTCGAAGATGCGGCCGAAGAGCGCCATGCCGGCGATCATGGCGAGCGGGAAGGCGAACCCCTGCGCCCACGTCCAGTCGTCGTAGCTGAGGCGAAGCGCCTCCTCCGCGAGCAGCACGAGCAGCGCGGAGGTCATCAGGAACGCGAAGCCGTAGAGCATGAAGGCGATCTGGAACGTGCGGAAGGCCCTGTCCTCGCGCAGGATGCGCACCGTGTCGCGCATCGCGCCGAGGATCGCGCGCAGCGGCCCGTCGCCGCCCGCCGCCGCGAGCAGGGCGCGGCGCTGCCGCCGCCAGCGGATGCGCCCCAGGCGGTAGAAGCCGACGCAGCCCAGCACCGCCGCACAGGGGAAGAGCACGCGCAGCGTGCGCGGGTCGTGGTCGAGCAGCCAGCCGCCGGTCTTCGCCGCCGCGACCGTCGCGAGGATCGTCACGGTCTGCAGGAGGCCCCAGAGCCGCCCGCGCACCTCCGGCGCGTAGTTGGCCCGCAGGAGCGCGCCGCGGTGCGTCAGCGACGCGACCCCGGCGCCGTAGTAGAGCGTCATCGCGACGAGGAAGAGCGCGAGGTTCCCCGTGCCGCTGCCGCCGCCGCCGGTCGGCTCCACCCAGACGAACGCGACGAGCAGCAGCGGCAGGTGCGAGAGCAGCGCGATGAGCCGCCAGGAGCGCTGCGGATCGCGGCGCGCGAGCACCGGCGCGACCGCGGGCGCGAAGATCCACGAGGTCTGCCAGATCGTGATCAGCAGCGGGACGATCGCCGCCCCGGCGCCGAGCGACCGCTTCACCGCGAAGGGGGCGAGCGAGATGAACCCGACCGCCGCGCCTTCGAGCAGGACCGCGGGCCACTGGTGGCGGAGCGTGTAGCGGGCGAGGCGGGGGACCGGGCGGGCCAAGGACGGCGCATTGTCGCGCCCCGGTCCCCGCGCCCCTACTTATTCGAGACTGTTCCCTTGTACGGGCTCTTCAGCGCGGCGACGAGCGCCTCCGGCTCGACGTCGCCATCCAGCGTGCAGACCGCCGTCGAACTGTCGAAGTCGACGACGCACTTCGCGACCCCGTCCACGCCCTCGAGCATCTCCCGGACCCGGGAGGCGCAGGCGACGCCTCACGACATGCCCTCGACCTTGAGGCTGATGGCCTTCGCGGGCGCGCCGGGCGCGGGGGTGGCGGGAGGGGTCTTCTTCGCCTCGCCGCCGCAGGCCGCGAAGACGAGGAGGGGGAGAATCGCGTAACGGATCATGCCTCCAGCATAGCGGCATTTTCATAGGATGGCGCCTCATGGGCGCCCTTCTCCTGCTCGTCCTCGTCGCCATGCCCGACGAGGTGCACGAAGTCGTCACCGCGCACTACCAGTTGAAGGTGGAGGGGTCGGGGGAGGAGGCGGCGGAGTTCGGGCGCGTGCTCGAGGCCGCCTATCCCCTCTTCAAGAAGCGCTTCGGCGGGGAGCCGAAGCTCGCGAAGAAGGAGGAGAGGCTGCCCGTCCGCTTCTACCTGACGCGCGAGGCGTGGGAGGCGGGGCTCACGGCCGACGGCGCGACACCCCCGGCGGCCGGCGGCTACTACTGGCCGCAGAACAGGACCGCCTACCTCTTCCGGCAGCCGTCGGCCTACTACACCCGGACGCTGCTGCTGCACGAGTGCGGGCACCAGTTCCACTTCCTCGTGCGCACGCGCAACACCTCGCCGATCGTGCCCTGGTACACCGAGGGCCTCGCGGAGTACCTCGCCGCGCACTTCTGGGACGGCAACCACCTCGAACTCGGCGTGATGCCGCTCCTCTCGCTCGAGGACTACGCGGGCAACGCGCTCAGGACCGCCACCGCCGAGGGGTTCCAACTCGCCGCCTTCGTGGACGGCGCCTCGGGGGAGAACCGCCCGCTCGGCTGGGCGCTCGTGCGCTATCTGGACACGGTCGAGCCGAAGAAGTTCGACGCGCTCGCGCGCAAGCTCGACGGCGGCAACGTCGGCGGCCCCCTCTTCCGGAAGCTGATCGGGGAGCCGAAGGCGGTGCAGCCGAAGTTCGTCGAGTGGCTCGGCAAGGCGCAGGAGCCGTGGTCGCCGGTCCATGTCGACTGGCAGGCGATGTCGGCCAACCGGATCAAGGGCAAGGGGACGGGCACGTCGGTCTGCCGCATCAAGGCGCCGGTCACCTTCCTCGACGCGACGCTCGAACTGCCTTCCGCGAAGCGGTGGAAGGGGGGCGTGATGCTCCACTACACGGGGCCGGAGGACTGGTCGGTCTTCCTGATCGACTGGGCGGGCTTCCTCGACATCAAGCGCTGGCAGAAGGACCACTGGAAGATCCTCGAGCAGGGGCAGGGCCCGGGCGCGACCGGCGCGGGCAGCTACCGCCTCCAGGTCTTCCGGCGCGGCGGCGAGGTCTCGCTGTCGATGGGCAAGGGCGATGTCGCCTACGGCCCCTGGGAACTCCCCGGCGACAGCCTCGGCCTCGCGCTGCAGGACTGCGAAATCTCCTTCCGCGAACTCTCGTGGCGGTAGGCTTGGGGCCCATGCGCAGCGCTCTCCCGACCCTTCTGCTCCTCGCGCTGCTCGTGCGCGCGCAGGAGGCGCCGCCGAACGGCCCGCGACGCGTCGACCCGATGTGGCATGCACTCGCCGGCGCGACCGTGCACACGCGCCCGGGCGAAGCCCTCGAGGGGGCGACCGTCGTGCTCCGGGGAGACCGCATCGAATCGGTCGGCGGGCCCGTGCCCGAAGGCGCGCGCGTCTGGGACTGCAAGGGGCTTCACCTCTACGCGGGCTTCCTCGACGCCTACGTCGAGACCGACGCCAAGCCCTACAGGGGCGAGCACTGGAACAGGAAGGTCATGCCCGATCGGCAGGCGGGCCCCGTTGCCAACGGCGTCAAGGAGGAGTTGCGCAAGCTCGGCTTCTGCGCCGGCGCCGCCTCCCCCCGGGGCGGCATCTTCAGGGGGTCCGGGGGCGTCGTCTCGCTCGCGCCCGAGGAGACTGACCCGAGCCTGCCGCGCCCGGCCACCTACCGCGTCGCCCCCTACCAGAGCACGTCCTTCGAGTTCCACGGCGACTCGAACGAGGGCTACCCGACGAGCCAGATGGGGGCGATCGCGGTGCTGCGGCAGACGCTCATCGACGGCCTCGTGCCCCCGGGCCCCCTGCTCTTCGACTGTTCCGACGAACTCGAGGCGCTCCGGGGCGTCAGGATCGCGCGGGAATCCGGACGCGACGGGATCGTGCTCGGCTGCGGCACCGAGTTCCGCAGGCTCGAGGCGATCGGCCGCGCGGGCGTGCCGGTGATCGTGCCGCTGCGCCTGCCGCGCGTGCCCGAGGTGACGTCGGTCGCGGCGCAGGGCGCGGTCGACCTGCGCGACCTGATGACCTGGGAGCAGGCGCCCTTCAACGCGCTCCATCTCGACGCCGCCGGCGTCGCCGTATCGCTGACGACGGCGAAGCTCGACAAGCGCGAGCGCTTCCTCCCGGCGCTCCGGCGCTCGCGGCTCGCGGAGGCCCGCGCCCTCGCCATGCTGACGACGAACCCGGCGCGCCTGCTCGGCGTCGGCGCGCTGCTCGGCGAGATCGCCCCGGGAAAGATCGCCAACCTCGCGCTGCTCTCCGGCCCGCTGCTCGACAGGGAGAGCAAGGTCCTCGACGTGTGGATCGACGGACGCCGCTTCGAGATCTCGCTGCCGGAGACGCCGCTGCACGGGCGGTGGACGGTGGAGCTGCTGCCGCCGTCGCCGGTGCCGCTCGAACTCGTGCTCCGCCGCGACGGGAAGGGCGACGCGGTCGCCGGGGAGGCGAAGACGCCCGTGAAGCGGATCGACCGCCAGCGCGAACGCGTCGCGCTCACGTTCGGGGAGACGACGCTGAGCGGCGTCGTCGACGGCGAGAGCATGCGCGGCCACGGCGCACGCGCGGACGGGACGCGCTTCGCGTGGTCGGCGCGGCGCACCGCCCCCGAGCCCCCCGAGGAGTCCCCGCCCAAGCCGGAGGCGCCGGTTCCCGCGCTCGCCGGGTATCCCTTCGGGCCCTACGCGCTCGCCGGGGCGCCCGAACAGCCCGCGCGGATCGTCTTCCGCGGCATGACGCTCTGGACCTCCGGGCCCTCGGGCGTGATCGAGGACGGGGAGCTCGAGATCGGCGCGGGCGCGGTGCGATACGCGGGCGCGCGGCGGCCGGGCGACCCGGACTGCCCGGTCGTCGATCTGCGCGGCAGGCACGTGACGCCGGGCATCGTCGATTGCCACAGCCACACCGGCATCAGCAAGGGGGTCAACGACAGCGGGCAGGCGGTGACCGCCGAGGTCCGGATCGGCGACGTGACGAACCCCGACTCGATCTCGTGGTACCGGCAGCTCGCGGGCGGCGTCACGACCGTGAACAGCCTGCACGGCAGCGCGAACCCGATCGGCGGCCAGAACCAGGTCAACAAGAACCGCTGGGGCGTCGCCCATCCCGACGCGATGCACTTCGAGGGGGCCCCCCCGGGCATCAAGTTCGCGCTCGGCGAGAACGTGAAGCAGTCCAACTGGGGCGACCAGTACACGACGCGCTATCCGCAGACGCGCATGGGCGTCGAGGCGCTGATCCGCGACCGGTTCGTCGCCGCGCGGGAGTACGCGCGCGGCCACGCGCGGCGCGACCTCGAGCTGGAGGCGCTCGCGGAGATCCTCGCGGGCACGCGGCTCGTCCATTGCCACTCCTACCGGCAGGACGAGATCCTGATGCTCTGCCGGGTCGCGAAGGAGTTCGGCTTCCGGATCGGCACCTTCCAGCACGTGCTCGAGGGGTACAAGGTCGCCGATGCGATCCGCGACGCCGCGATCGGCGCCTCCGCCTTCAGCGACTGGTGGGCCTACAAGGTCGAGGTGCAGGACGCGATCCCCGAGAACGGCGCGATCATGCACGAGGTCGGCGTCAACGTCTCGTTCAACAGCGACAGCGACGACCTCGCGCGGCGGCTCAACGTCGAGGCGGCGAAGGCAGTCCGGTACGGCGGCGTGAGCCGGGCGGAGGCGCTGAAGTTCGTGACGCTGAATCCCGCGATCCAGCTCGGGATCGCGGCGCGCGTGGGATCGCTGGAGGCGGGCAAGGACGCCGACTTCGCGGTCTGGTCGGGCGACCCGCTCTCGACGATGAGCCGCTGCGAGGCGACCTGGGTGGACGGCCGGGAGTACTTCTCCCTCGAGCAGGACGCGCGACACCGGCAGCGGATCGCCGCGGAGCGCAGCCGCCTGCTCGCCCTCGCGCTCGCCCACGAGCCGCACCCGTCGGAGCTGGACGAGCCGACGGAGACGCCTCCGCCGGCGTTCGCGAGGTGCGGCGAGTGCGGGTGCACGGAGGGGGTGCGATGAGGGCGCTGGCGACGCTTGCCCTGCTCGCCGCCGCGGCGCGGGCGCAGGACCTCACCGAGCGGCCGGCCCGGGCGATGCCGTCGGTGGCGATCACCAACGCGCGAATCCACCCGGTCAGCGGCCCCGTGATCGAGCGCGGCTATGTGATCCTCGCCGCGGGCCGCATCACCGCGGTGGGCGCGGGGGCGCCGGAGCTGGCCGCCGGCTTCGAGACGATCGACGCCCGGGGCGCCCGCGTCTATCCGGGGCTCATCGCGCCCTACACGCAGTTGGGTCTCGTCGAGATCGGCGCGGTGCGCGCGAGCCGCGACACGGTGGAGTCGGGCGACATCACGCCCGAGGCGCGCGCGGCGGTCGCGGTGAACCCCGACTCGACGCTGCTGCCGGTGACGCGCAGCAACGGCATCCTGACCTTCGCCTCCTTCCCCGCCGGCGGGCTGATCGCCGGCCGCGCGAGCGTGATGGCGATGGAGGGGTGGACGTGGGAGGAGATGGCGATCCGCGCCGACGCGGGGCTCGTCGTGCGCTGGCCGGGCGCGCCGCCCCGGCGCCGGGATCGGGCCGAACCGGCGCCGATGCCGCGCCTGCTGGCGCTGACCGAGGCGTTCGACGCCGCCGCCGCCTACCTGCGCGCGCGGGCCGCCGCCCCCGAGACCCCCGAGGATGTGCGATGGGAGGCGATGCGCGCCTGCCTCGGCGCGACGACGCCGCTCTTCGTCGAGGCCAACGACTACGACCAGATCACCGGAGCGCTCGAGTTCGCGGCGCGGCGCGGCCTGCGCCCGGTTCTCGTCGGCGGGCGCGACGCGCTGCTCTGCCTCGATCTCGTCAAGCGCTGCGGCGCGGCGGTGATCCTCGACGGCATCCACGACTTCCCGCGCCGGAACGACAGCGACTTCGACGAGGTCTACCGCCTGCCCGCGCGGCTCGAAGAGGCGGGCGTGCCGTGGTGCATGGGCGGCGGCGACCGCACGGCGAACGAGCGCAACCTGCCCTACACCGCGGCGCGCGCCGTCGCCTACGGCCTCGCGCCCGACGCGGCGCTCCGCAGCATCACGCTCTCCGCGGCGCAGGTCCTCGGCGTCGCGGACGAGATCGGCTCCCTCGAGGCGGGCAAGCGCGCGACGCTCTTCCTCTCCGACGGCGATCCCCTCGAGGTGACCTCGAAAGTCCTCCGCGCCTTCATCGACGGCCGCGAGATCCCGCTCTCGAACAAGCAGACCGTCCTCGCCGAGAAGTACCGCGCGAAGTACCGGTAGGCGCAGGGCGGGTCGCACAAGTGGCGAACGGATAACGGGTTAGGACGAAGCGGGATCTCCCGCATAGGAACGGCCCGCTCCGGCGTATCCTTGGTGTGTCTCGTCGAGAGAGGTGAGCATGAGAGAGGACAGGCGGGGGCTCTGCTGCAAGGCGGCGCAGGGCGACGGCTTCACGATCGCCGGCGCGGTCCCGAGCTACGCGCCCGATCTCGCGCTGGAGCCGACGCACATCGAGGTGCGCCTCGCGTTCGATCTCGACGCGCAGCGCGCCGAGGGGAGCGTCACCCAGACGGTGCGCTGCAACCGCCCGGGGGCGCGCCGCCTGCTGCTCGACGCCGTGGCCCTCGACGTGGAGTCGGTGGACGCCGAAGGCGGAGTGCAGTGGCGCCACGACGGCAGGCAGATCGACATCACCTTCGCGACGCCGCTCGCGCAGGGCGAGGAGCGCAAGGTCGCCGTCCGCTACTCCGTGACGCGCCCGATCACCGGCATGCGCTTCAGCGCGCCGGACGCCGCCTACCCCGGCCGCCCGCGCTTCGTCGACACCGACCACGAGACCGAGCGCGCGCGCTACTGGCTGCCGTGCGTCGACTACCCGACGGTGCGCACCGCCTTCGACTTCCACCTGACCGCGCCGCGCGAACTGACGATCCTCGCGAACGGACTGCTGCAGGGCGAGCGCGACAACGGCGACGGCACCAAGACCGCACACTGGCGCCTCGACCATCCCTGCCCGAGCTACCTCTGCTGCCTCGCGATCGGCCGCTTCGTCCGCCACGACGACGAGCCCGTCGACGGCCGCGCCCTCTCCTACTTCGCGACGGAGCGCTTCGCCCCCCACCACCTCGAGCGCACCTTCCGCCAGACGCCCGCGATGATGCGCTGGCTCGAGAACCGGATCGGCGTGCCCTTCCCGTTCCCGAAGTACTTCCAGATCGCGCTGCCGGGGATCGGCGGCGCGATGGAGAACATCAGCCTCGTCACGTGGGACGACGCGATCCTCCTCGACGAGGATCTCCGGGGGGAGTGGGGGCACGTCGCCGACGCGATCAACATCCACGAGATGGCGCACAGCTACTTCGGCGACGCGCTCGTCTGCCGCCACTTCGAGCACTCCTGGCTCAAGGAGTCCTGGGCCGTCTACGTCGAGACGGTCTGGCTCGAGGAGACCGAGGGCAGGGACGCGATGCACTTCGACCTCTTCGCGAACGCGCGGCGCTACTTCGAGGAGGCCGACCGGCGCTACGCGCGCCCGATCGTCACGCGCACCTACAACTCCAGCTGGGACCTCTTCGATGCCCACCTCTACCCCGGCGGGGCGTGGCGCATCCACATGCTGCGCCACCTCGTCGGCGACGGCGCGTTCTGGGCGGCGACCCGGGACTATGTCGCCACCTACAGCGGGCGCCTCGTCGAGACCGACGACTTCCGCCGCAAGCTCGAGGAGCACGGCGGGATCAACCTCGTGCGGTTCTTCGACCAGTGGATCCACGGCAAGGGCTACCCCAAGCTCAAGGCGACGCTGAAGCAGGACGCGGAAAAGGGAGAGGCGACGCTGGTCGTCGAGCAGACGCAGGCGGACGAGAAGAAGGGGATCGGCCTCTTCGCGTTCCCGCTCGACGTCCGCTGGGAGGACGACGCGGGCGTGCACTTGCGGGTGATGCAGATCGAGGAGGCGCGGCACTCCGCGCTGCTGAAGATCTCGGGCAGGGTGAAGGGGGCCAGGCTCGATCCGGACGCGAAGGTGCTCTTCTCCCTCGAGTTCAACCCGGGCGAAGACCTGCTGCGCCGCAGCCTCCGGGAGGAGGGCGCCATCGGCGGGCGCATCTGGGCCGCGGAGGAGCTGATCCACACCGGCACGAGGGCGAATCTCGCCGCCGTCGGCGACGCGATGCGGGAGGAGCCCCACTGGGGCGTGCGGAGCGCCGTCGCGGAGGCGCTGCTCGACTCGAAGAGCCCGGAGGCGGTCCCGGCGATCGTCTCGATGCTCGACCACGAGCACGACCCGCGCGCGAAGCGCGCCGTCGCGCGCGCGTGCGGCGGCTGGCGCGACCCGCGCCTGCGCGAGGCCCTGCTGCGCTTCCTCGAGCGTCCGCAGCCGCCGCTGGCGACGGCGGCCGCCTACGCGGCGCTCGGCGCGCAGCGCGAGGAGGCGGACTTCGACCGGCTCGCCGCCGCGTCGCGGCAGGAGGGGATCCACCGGCTCGCCGCCGCGGGCGCGCTGCGCGGCCTCGGCATGCTGCGCACGGAGCGCGCGCTGGCGCTGCTGCGCGAACGCCTCCCCTACGGCCGCGAGCCGGAGGAGTCCCGGCCGGCGGCGGTCGAGGCCTACGCCCTCGGCGCCTCCCGCAGCGACCGCGACGCGCGGCAGGCGGCGCGCGAGCTGCTCGTCGAGCTGACGCGCGACACGTGCAACCGCGCGCGCCTGCGTGCCGCCGCGGGCCTCGCCGAACTCGGCGACAGCGCGGCGATCCCCGCCCTCGAGCGGATGAAGCCGCTGCACGCCGAGCAGGACCGCCCGCGCCTCGACCGCCTCGTCGCCCGCCTCCAGAAGGGGGCCGCGGGCGAGGAGTTCCAGAAGCTCCGCGAGCAGGTCGAGAAGCTCGAGGAGCGCCTGCGCAAGCAGGAGCAGAAGCTGCACGACCTCGAAGCGCGCCCCTGACCGCGCGGCGGCCCCCGAGCCCCCTCCGCGTCGCCAGCGGCGGCGTTATGCTGGGCGCCGCCGATGGCGCTCCTCTCCGCCTCCCGCGTCTCGATGCGATTCTCGGGTCCGCTGCTGCTCGACGGGGTCTCCGTCGACATCGACGCGGGCGCGCGCATCGGCGTCATCGGGCGCAACGGCAGCGGCAAGTCCACGCTGCTGCGCATCCTCGCGGGGCGCCTCTCCCCCACCGCCGGCGGCGTCGTGCAGCAGCGCGGGCTCAAGGTGGACTACCAGGCGCAGGAGCTGGAATTCAAGCCCGGGGCGACCGTCTGGCAGGAGATGCAGGCGATCTTCCGCGGCGAGGCGGAACGGGAGGGGGAGCTCCGCGCGCTCGAGGCGCGCATCGCCGCGGAAGAGGATCAGGGGGCGCGGGGGCGGCTGCTGGCCGACTACGACCGGCTCTCCCACGAGCAGCAGGCGAGCGGCGTCTACGACATCGACCGGCGCATCGGCACGATGCTCCTGTCGCTCGGCCTCGCGGAGAGCACCTGGCACCAGCCGGTGGAGGCGTTCAGCGGCGGCGAACGCAACATCCTCGGCCTCGCGCGCGTGCTGCTCGCGGAGCCCGACGTGATGCTGCTCGACGAGCCCTCCAACCACCTCGACATGGAGGGGGTCGAGTGGTTCATCGACTTCGTGCGCCGGTCGAAGGCCGCCCTCGTGATGGTGAGCCACAACCGCCACCTGCTCGACGCGACGGTCTCGGAGATCTGGGAGTTGCGGCGCGGGCAGGTGGGCCGCTGGACGGGCAACTACGGCGACTTCCAGCGGCAGAAGGCCGAGGCGCTGGCGCTGCAGGAGCGCCAGTACGAGGCGCAGCAGCGGCTGATCAAGCGGATCGAGTTCCAGGCGAGGCGGCTCAACGACATGGCCAACGCCTACGACGACCCGGGGCAGGCGCGCCGCGCGAAGTCGATGCTGAAGCGCCTCGAGCGGATCGAGAAGATCGACCGGCCCGAGACGACCGAGGCGCGCTTCGCGGCGTCGCTCGCGGGCGCCGACCGGCACGGGCGGATCGCGCTCTCGGTGAAGGGGTTTTCGTTCGCGCACGGCGAGCGCGTGCTCTTCGACGGCGCCGACCTCGAGATCGAGTACGGCGACCGCGTCTGCCTCGTCGGCCCGAACGGGAGCGGCAAGACGACGCTCTTCCGCGCGATCCTCGACGAGGGGGGCTGGGAGAACCCGCGCCTGCGCCTCGGCAAGTCGGTGCAGGTGGGCGAGTACCGGCAGCTGCACGACAGCCTCGACCACGGGCGCACGCTCGAGGAGTGGGTGATGGCCGAGACGGGCGAGCCGCGCACGGCGTCGCAGAAGCTGCTCCACCGCTTCCTCTTCAAGCGCGACGACCTCGAGCGCACCGTCGGCACCCTCTCCGGCGGCGAGAAGAGCCGCCTGCAGCTGCTGAAGCTCGCCCACGCGAAGGTGAACTTCCTCTTCCTCGACGAGCCGACCAACCACCTCGACATCCAGGCGTGCGAGCAGCTCGAGGAGATGCTCGAGGAGTTCGACGGCACGCTCTTCGTCATCAGCCACGACCGCTACTTCCTCGACCGCCTCGTCAACCGCGTCGTCGAGGTGAGGGAGAGACGGCTCGTCTACCACAGGGCGACCTTCGCCGAATGGTGGCAGGGCAAGCTCGAGGAGCGCACGCGCCGCCGCCGGGGCGCGCTCGAGGACCGCCGCCCGGCGGAGGGCGCCGCGAAGGAGGAGGCGCGCCAGAGCTACGAGGAGCGGCGCGAGCGCCAGCGCGAACGGACGCGCCTCGCGTCGCGCGTGAAGGAGATCGAGTCGCGCATCCACCGCCTCGAGAGCGCGCAGGCGGAACTCAGGGCCCGCCTCGAGGCGATCTACTCGCAGGCGACGCACGGCCCCGAGGCCGAGGAGGCCAACCGCGCCTTCGGCGAGGTGCAGGCGGAATTGCAGACGCTCTATCGCGACTGGGAAGAGCTCGCCGCGGCGCTGGAGGGCGAATGAGGCCGATCGTGCTGCTGCTCCTGCTCGCGTGCGCCGCGCCCGCGGAGACGCCGGAGGAGGCCGCCGTCCGGGCGCGCGAGGCGTTCCGTGCGGGGGATGGCGCCGTGCTGCGCGCGATCGCGGAGGCCTCGGATCCCGATCCGTGGCTCGTCGCCGACGAACTCTGCGCGCTCTCGGAGGAGGACGCCGCCCTCGCGCTGGCGGCGGACCTGCCGCACCTCCGCGCCGCCGTGGAGGCGCTGAAGCGGCAGCCCGCCCCGGCGGAGGTGCGCGCCCGACTCCGCGAGTTGTACCTCGTGAACGAGGCGAGGAACATCGGCCTCGAAGAACTGCGCCGCCGGGTGCCCGGCTTCCGCCCCGCGTTCGCGACGATCCCCGACCTGCGGCTCGCGGCCGGCTATGCGAGCGCGCTGCTGCGTGCGGGGGAACCGGGCGCGGCGATCGAGCTCGCCGCCCGCACGGCAGAGGAGTGCGAGCGCGCCGGGTGGCGTCGGCGGGCGCTCGAGCTGGTGAAGATCCAGGCGATCGGTCTCGCCGCCGCAGGGGAGCCGGTGCGCGCGATCGAGCTGGCTGCCTCCGCCGCCACGCGCGCGCGCGAGGGCGGCGAGCGGCGCGTCCTCGCGGACCTCCTGCTGCTCGCGGCCACGCTCCGTGTGCAGGCGAGCGGCCGCCCCGCGGAGGCGGAGGTCGTGGCGGAGGCGGCGGGGATCTACGCGCAACTGGGCGAGAAGCGGCTGGCCGCGCTCGCCTACTCCATGGAGGGCTTCGCGCGCAAGGGCCGCGCCGCCGTCGAACCGCTGCGGCGCGCGATCGACCTCGCCCGCGAGGTGGGCGACTTCGAGGAGGAGAGGCGCGCCCTGCTCTACCTGACCGTGGCGCTGATGGCCGAGGACGACTGGGACGGCCTGGAGCGGGCGTGCGACGAGGCCCTCGCGCGCCTCGATGCGACGCCGGGCAGCACCGGACGCACCTACTACCACGAGCTCAAGCAGAGCAACGCGCTGCAGTCGCGCGACTGGAACGCCGCGCTGCGCGCATCCGAGGCGCTCGCCGAGGTCGCCGCGGCCGAGGGCCAGAGGCGCGCGGTCGTCAAGGCGATCATCCACCAGGGCATCGCGTTGCGGCACCTCGGCGAGATCGCCGCCGCCGCCGCGTGCGCCGAGCGGGCGCTGCCGCTCGCGCGCGAACTCGACGACGCGAGCCGGCTCTCCGAGGGGCCCGCGCTCGCGACGCTGCTTCTCGTGCTGCAGAGGCCGCGGGACGCGGCGGCGATCTACCGCGAGTCGGCGCTGGCGTTCGGATCCCAGCCGGACCAGCTCGTGCTCACGCTGAACCTGCTCTGCGCGGCCGAACTCGCCGCCGGGGACGCCGCCGCCGCCCTCGCGACCGCCCGGCGGCAGCGCGAAGTGGCCGAGCGCCTCGGCACGAAGGCCCATGCCGTCGCCTGGGGGACGGTCGGCCGCGCGCATCTCGCGCTCGACGATCTGCCCGCGGCGTTCGACGCGTTCGAGAGGTCGGCCACGCTCGCGGAGGCCGCCGGCGACGCCGCGGCAACGGCCGGGGCCCTCGAGCTGCTCGCCTCGGGCCTCCAGGAGATCGGCGACATCGACCGCGCCGTGGCGATGCAGGAGCGCGCCGTCGCGGTGAGGCCAGCCTTGAGCTTCGACATCGCACGCGCCCGGACCCTGCACAACCTCTCGCTCTACTACCACCTGCAGGGGCGTCCGCCGGAGGCGATCGGTACCGCGCGCGAGGCCCTGGCGCTGCTCGTGGCCGGGAAGTGGCCCTCCGAGGAGTCGAGGACGCGCAACGTGCTCGGTCTCGCGCTGGGGGCGATGGGGATGCCCGCGGAGGCGGCGGCCGAGTTCACGCTCGCGCTCGAGTTGGCCCGCGGCGCGGGCAACCGCAGCCACGAGTGCTCCCCGCTGATCAACCTCTCCTCCCTCGCGCAGGATCGGGGCGAGTTCGACCGCGCGGAGACCCTCGCGCGCGAGGCGCTCGCCGTGGCGGAAGAGACCGGGGAGGAGACCGTGCGGGCGCACTACCGCCTCGCGAGGATCGCGATGGCGCGAGCGAAACCCGCCGAGGCGATCCCGCACCTCGCCGAGACGATGCGCGACTACGTGCGGTTCGACCGCCTCTCCGAGGAGCAGGCCGCCACGGCGTACAGCGACCGCGTCGGGTCGCTCGCGCTCTGCTTCGACGCGAGCGCGCTCGCCGGCCGCCCCGAGGACGCGCTGCGATTCCTCGAGATGGGCCGGGGTCGCGCGCTGCTCGTCGCGCTGGGCGGCCGCGACAAGCTGCGCGACATCGTCGTGCCCGCCGAACCGCGCGCCGAGGAGGCGGGAGCGCTCGAGCGCCGCCGCCTCGCGCAGGCAGGCTGCGCGCAGGCCGTCGAGACAGGCAACCGGAAGGAGATCGCCTACTGGCGGGATCGCCTGCGGGAGGCGGACACGGAGGTGAGCGAGTCGGCCGGGCGCATCCAGCGCGAGGCGAAGCGCGCGGCGGGCCTCTACTGCATGGCACCCGCGACCCTCGCGGAGATCCAGTCGTGGCTTCGCGCGGACGAGGCCCTCGTGCTGCTCGGGCCCGGCACGGAGCGCTACCGCGCCCTCGTGGTCGGACGCGCGGGCGCGCGTTTCGCCGAACTCGACCGCGAGGCGCTCCTCCCCGGGGACGATCCGCCCGCCCCCACGGGCCCGGAGGCGGCCACCCTCGCGAGGAGACTGGCCGAGGGCCTCGAGCTCGCGCCGTCGGCCCGTCGCGTGCTGCTCTGCCCGCCCGCCGAACTCACGCTGCTGCCGTGGTGTCTCGCCCTCGGCGACCGCGAACTCGCCTACATCCCCTCGGCGACGGTCTACGGGCTCGTGCGGGCGGCGCCGCGCGCCACCGGCACGCGCATTCTCGCGCTCGGCGACCCGGCCACCGACGCCCCCCCGCTCCCCTCCGCGGAGGCCGAGGCGCGCACCATCGGGGATCTCGTGCTGACGGGCGCCGCCGCGACCGAGGCGGCGCTGTTGCGCGCCGCCTCCGAGCCGGAAGGATGGCGCGCGATCCACCTCGCATGCCACGCGAACGCCGACGCGGAGCGGCCGCTGCAGAGCAGGCTGCGCCTCGCGCCCGGCGACGGGTCGGACGGCGACCTGACGGCGCGCGAAGTGCTGGCGCTCGACCTGCGCACCGGCCTTCTCGCGCTCTCCGCCTGCGAGACGGGCACCGGCAAGAGCCACCGCGGCGAGGGCGTGCTCGGGCTTGCGCGCGCGTTCCTGCACGCGGGCGCGCCGCGCGTGCTCGTCTCGCTGTGGAAGGTCGATGACGCGGCCACCGCGGCGCTGATGACGACGTTCTACCGCGGATGGAGAGGGGGCGCGGGGGCCGCGGAGGCGCTGCGGCGCGCGCAGCGGGCGGTCGCGTCGGAGGAGCGGTGGAAGGAGCCGCGCTACTGGGCCGCGTGGCAGCTCTGGGGGCTCGCGGACTAGCGGATCGCGCACGCGCCCGACGTGCACCCCTTCGCGTACCGGTTGCGCGCGACGCGGGCGTAGACGCGGCGCAGCAGGGCGCGCGCGCCCGGGAGATGCGCCAGCGCCCAGAGCGGCCACGCCCACCAGACGTGGCGCGCAATGTGAAGCAGCGCATCCACGCCGGCGGCGACGCTGCCGTCCCCGCGGACGACGTGCATCGCCTTCATGAGATCGTCGCGCGGCACCGCGACGCTGTCGCGCACCCAGCGCCGCTGCAGCGGGACGACGCGGAAGCCGCGGCGCCCGACGACGGCGGCGATGCGCCGCGCCCCCTTGCGGCAGATCGGGCAGCGGCCGTCGTAGAGCACGAGGTTCATCGGGGAGCGCGATGCTAGCATGCGGCGATGCGTCGCTCCCTGCTGCTGCTCGCCCTCTTCTGCGCCGGACTCGGCGCGGAGGAGGCAGAAGTCACACTCGTGGCAACCCCGCGCGGGACGAAGATCGAAGCGCTGCTCGATCGGCCCGCGAACGCGAACGGCACCGCCGTCGTGCTCGCTCCAGGCCGCGGCTACGGCATGCGAAAGCCGCTCCTCGAGGAGTGCGCGCGACGGCTCGCCGCGTCCGGTTTCCTCGCGGTGCGCTTCGACTGGGCGTACACGACCGCGAAGGGCGAGCCCTCGGCCGACTTCCGGAACGAGTTCGAGGACATGGACGCGGCGATCGCGTTCGCGGGCAGGCAGCCGGGAATCGGGAAGGTGCTGCTCGCCGGCAAGTCGATGGGAAGCGTGCTCGGGCTCGTGCGCGCCGCGACCCGGTCGGACGACCTTGCCGGCGTCGCGCTGCTGACCTTCCCCGCGCAGGCCGGGGGGCCCGCGGACCGGCTGCCGGCCCTGAAGATCCCGGCCATCGTCATCACCGGCGACGCCGATGCGGGCTGCCCGCTGCCTCCGCTCTATTCGGTCGCCTCCCGCTGCGGGACGCCGCCGTCGATCGTCATCGTGCCCGGGGACCACGGCTTCCGGGAGGGCGACGACGCGGCGAAGGAGCGCGAGAACATCGCGTTCGCCGCGGATGCGCTCGTGCTCTGGGCGAAGCGCCGCGCGCGTTAGCGCGCGCGGTACTCGCCGCGCGTCAGGCCGTAGCAGCAGGTGTCGCGTCGCACGCCGTCGACGGCGATGGCGTTCGAGACGAGCACCCCTTCGCGGCGCATGCCCGCCTTCTCGGCGACGCGGATGCTCGCCGCGTTGCGCGTGTCGCATCGCCATGAGAGCTTCTCCCACGGCCATCCCGTGAAGCCCCACTCGAGGAGCGCCTTCAGCGCGTCCGTCCCCAGCCCCTGCCCGGTCCGGCTTGCGCGGATCCACATGCCGATCTCCGCCGAGAGCGACGAGAGCGGCCCCTCGCGCAGGTGGTAGCCGCATCCGCCCCACACCTCGCGACCGTCCGGCGAGAAGAGGCCGAGCGTGAAGTCGGTGGACAGCAGCCAGCGCCCGCGCGCCTGGCGCACGACCTCCTCGGCCTCCGCCACGGTCTGCCGCTCGCGCGCCCACGGCATGAAGCGGCGCAGATGGTCGTAGGAGGAGACGGTGGCCTCCTGCAGCGCGGCGCCGTCGCCGCACTCGTAGCTGCGGATCAGGAAGTCGGGCGTCGCGAAGCGGTCGGGCGGGACCAGGGTTTCCACGCCGGGGATTATCGCTGCCGGACGTCGTAACTCCTCACGGCACCGTCCGCGCCGTACTCGACGACGACTTCGCATCGCGGATGCTGGCCCGCGCGCACGACCGTTCTCGCCGCGAGGAAGAGGTCGGCCGCCACGAAGGTCGCGGCGCCGGCGACGACGCCCGCCGCGCGGTCGAGGGGCTCGAGGTCGCGGCATCCGCGGGCGACCGCGAGCCCGGTGGAGGTCGCGAGCCCGCCGGCGATCCCCAGGTTGGCCGCCGCCGAGGGCACGCGAGGCCCCTCCGGGTCCAGCACGCGCACGCGATAGGTCGCGCGCGCACCGCCCTCGCAGGCCTCGACCGCCTTCGGCCTGCCGAGATGCGTCTCGACGGCGCGCCGGCCGGCGCCGACGCGAAGCACCGAGAGGTCGCGCGGCCTGCTCGCGAAGGCGGCGACGGCGGAGCACCCGGTCCCCACGAGCGCAATCAACAGCAGCGGGGCGACTCGCGCCATCCTCCACCTCCGCAAGCCCTGTCGGCTTTCCGGCCGCCCCGCCTTCAGCGGCGCTCAACCCGGCGGCAGACCAAGATGCTGCCGGCAGACCTCGAGCGCGCGCACGGCGAACTTCTGCGGGTCGGCCCAATCGTCGGATGCGCCGAGGTTGAGGTGGCCCTCGCCGGGGAACACGCCGAGGAAGTGCGACCCGGTTCCGGGCATCCCCTTGCCGTGCAGCATGTTCTTCTCCGACGCGACGCAGAAGCAGGGGATCTTCTCCTCGCCGCGGAAGACCGCGAGTACGAAGAGGTACTGGACGCTCCCCGGGGACTCGAGATCCCCGAGCATTAGCAGGCGGTACTCCCCGATCTTGCGCGCCATCAGCGGGCGGCCCCCCCGGATCTGGGGCAGGTAGGGCATCGGCGCTCCGGTCATGGACGGCTCCCTTCTCGCGGCGCACGCAGGCGATCGGCGAGGTCACGGATCTCCGCGGCCATCGCCAGGCGATCGAGCCAATGCGCGGGGATCGCCCGCTCGCCAAAGTGGGCCCCCGCGACCTGCCCGCAGACGGCGGCGGTGGTGTCGGCGTCGTCCCCGAGGTTGGCGGCCCGCAACACCGCCTCCTCGAACGTGTCGGCGCGCGCAAAGCACCAGAGCGCGGCGTGGAGGCTCTCCACGACGTAGCCGGTCCCCCGGACCCCCTCCGCATCGCAATCCCGGTAGTCGCCTCCGGCGAGCACCGCCTCCTTCGGACACCCGTCGAGCGCCCGGTGGAGGATGCCCGCGAAGCGACGGCAGGCCTCGAGGCATGTGGCCGCGCCATGGGTCGTGCGCGCGCTCTGCACCGCGTGGTGCTCGGCGGCGACCGGATCGCCGTGGAAGAAGATCGCGACCGGGGCGAGGCGCATGATGCAACCGTTGCCCGCGCTGTGCGGGTCGGTCGGGCCGGAGTAGGGGTCGCCCGTGGCGCGGTAGGCATCGAGCGCCCGCCGCGTCGTCGTCCCGATGTCGAAGCAGCGGCCCGTGCTGCTCCGGTAGCCCTCGGCCTGCCAGCGGCAGTAGCGCCGCATCTGGTCGTCGGCGTCGAAGCCGTCGCACGCAACGAGGCTGTCGGCGAGGCAGAGCGCCATGCTCGTGTCGTCGGTCCACTGCCCGGGCGCGAGGCGGTGGGGCCCGCCGCCGACCATGTCGGTGATCGGCGCGAAGGTGCCGCGCGGCTTGAACTCGAGCGTGGCGCCGATCGCGTCGCCGACGGCGAGGCCGAGGAGGCATCCGCGGTAGCGGTCGGGGCCGCTCACGCGCGCAGCGCCCTCTCGTAGCGCTCCTCGACGACCTCCGCCCCCCAGAGGCGCGCGGGCTTCGTCTCCGCGAGCCGGAATCCCGCGGCGCGGTAGAGGCGTGCCGCGGCGGCGAGGGCCCCGACCGTCCAGAGGAAGACCGTCCCGTACCCGCTCTCCTCGCAGAACGCGACCGCGAGGCCGAGAAGCCTCCGGCCGAGCCCCCGCCCGCGCGCGGCCGGATCGACGAGGAACCACCGCAACTGGGCGCGTGCCGGTGCCGCCTCCACGATCGCGATGCAGCCGACGACGCGGTCGCCGTCCTCGGCGATCCAGAGGCGGTCGCGGTCGCCGCGGCGCAACGCGAACTCGGCGAGCGGCCCGGCGACGTAGGCCTCGAAGGTCGCGTCCCACCCCTGTTCGCGGGCGTAGATCACGCCGTGCAGCATGACGATCCGGCCGATGTCCCCCGGCCTCAGATCGTTGCGCAGCGTGACGGCCATCCCCGTCAGTGGCCGGGAGCCGCCGGGAGGTCCGAGTTGAAGATGTCGCGGTGGATCGCCCAGGCGCCGTCCTCGCCCCTCCGCCAGATCTCGACGTACTTGCCGCGGTCCTGCACCGGCGCGCCCGCCCCAGGGACCGTCAGCGTCATCACGTAGTCGCCCCAGACGTAGGCGAGCCCCCGGGCCCCCTTGATCTCGACCGGCGTCAGCTTCATGCCGGAGATCGGCGGCAGCTTCGACATGAAGTCGCCCACGGCGGCCCGCCCCTTCACCGTCGGGCTGTTGGGGGGCAGCAGCGCCGCATCCTCGGTGTAGAGCGCGGCGAGCGCCGCGTGGTCACCGGCGTTGGCCGCGGCCGTCCACGCGAGGGACCGTTCGCGGATGGCGGCGTCGTCGGCCGCGGAGAGGCCGCGGCAGCACTGGCAGCCGGCGGCGAGCAGCAGGAGGGGGAGCAGACGGGTCGGCATCCGCACCAGCATACCGGGCGCCGGGATCATTTCTCCGCTGCGGACTGCCGCGCGCGCTCGAACATCGCGAGGTACGCATCGACCGGGTCGCCCCACTTCGGAAGGTCGCGTTCGCGCACGAGGATCCGCGTGCCGCCGGGGGCGAGCACGAAGTTGCCCGGGCTCACGTCGAAGCGGCCGACCACCGGCAGCGCCCTGTTGAAGATCGCCTCGTGATGCCAGCACTCGAGGCCGGGGTAGAGCGTGCAGGTGCCGTCCGGATTCTCGGGGTGGGGCTCCCCCGCGGCGTCGCCGGGCTTGTGGCCGACGGCGACGACCATGTGCGCGTTGCAATAGGCGACGAAGCGCGGGTCGCGGAAGAGCTGCGCGCGCGTGCGGTCGCACTGGCCGCAGGTGTCGTACTGCAGCGAGAGGAAGATCGGCACCTTGCGCTTGCCCGCCTCGGCGACCGCCTCCTCCCAGCCGGTGGCCAGCCTCAGCACCACGGGCGTCTCACGCTCGCGCGTGGGGCGGCCGGGCTCGGCGTCGCGCATCGCGCAGCGGAAGCCGACGCTCCCCTCGGCCACCCCCACCGGCTGCATGCAGAGGTCGAGCACGCGCAGGTTGAGCGGGTGCGGCGACAGCCACGACCCGCCTTTGATCATGGTGGGCGCCATCGCCCCCCCGCGGCCCCCTGTCATGACCCTCTCGTAGGCGTTGCCCGCCATGTCGAGGCATCCGTAGGGCGACGCGCCAAGCGGAAACGAGCCCACCGCCATCAGCCCGCGCAGGCCCGGCCGCGCGAAGTTTGCCAGTGTGGCATCGGGCTCGGCGTCCCCCCACGGGTAGAGCAGCCCGTCCGGTCCCGACGCGGCCTTCTCCCACTCGACCGCGGCGGGGATGTAGCCGCCCACCCACTCGGCAAAGGCGAGCGCCTCCTCGCCGGTGAGACGCGTCACCGGATACTGTTCGCGGCCGGGCGGCAGCACGAATCCGCCGGCCGGGTCGCGCCCGGCCGCGAACAGGAAGCGCGCGAACTGCGCGTTGGTGACCTCGTGCTTGTCGATGAAGAAGGAGGGCACCTCCACCCGCACCGGCGCCTCGACGGCGACACGCCCCTCGTAGGGCCGCCGCGCGAACCTGCCGCCGGGCACGCGCACGACCACGGCGCCGTCGCGGGCGCGGAACCACTCCTCGGCCCCCTTGTCGTTGAGGCCGAGGTAGAGCAGATCCTCCGCCGCGGCCATCGCCGCGACGCAAAGCAGGCATGTCAGCATGCGCATCGTTACCATCCTACGCCCATGGCGCTCGTCTCCCTGCAAGAGATCCACAAGAGCTACGCCGAGCGCCACCTGCTCCGCGGCGTCTCGTTCGCGGTCGAGGAGGGCGACCGGATCGCGCTCGTCGGCCCGAACGGGTGCGGCAAGTCGACGCTGCTCAGGATCGTCGCCGGAATGCTCGAGGCCGACGAGGGCATGCGCATCGCACGCAAGGGGGCGACCGTCGGCTATCTGGAGCAGGAGCCGCAGATCGACGGCGCGCTCTCCGTCCGGCAGGCGGTCTCGGGGGGGGCCGGGGGGGCGAAGCGAAGCGGAGCGCCCCCCGAGCAACCGGGGGCCGGGGGGGAGCGGCACCGCGCCGAGGCGATGATCTCGCGGCTCGGGCTGCCGGATCCCGACGCGTCGTGCGCGACGCTCTCCGGCGGCGAGAAGCGCCGCGTCGCGCTCGCGCGCCTGCTCGTCGGCGAGCCCGACCTGCTGCTGCTCGACGAGCCGACCAACCATCTCGATGCGATCGTCACCGACTGGCTGGAGGGGTGGCTGCTCTCGTCGAAGGCGACCCTGCTGATGGTCACGCACGACCGCTACTTCCTCGACCGGGTCGCGACGCGCATCCTCGAGATCGACCGCGGCGAGATCTACCCCTACGAGGGCGGCTACGAGGAGTTCCTCGTGCTGCGTTCGGGGCGGATGGCCGCGGAGCGCTCCTCGGAGGCGTCGCGGCTGAACCTGCTGCGGCGCGAGACGGCGTGGCTCAGGCGCAAGCCCCCGGCGCAGCGGCGCCGTTCGAAGGCGCGGCTGCAGCAGTACGATGCGCTCGTCGCGGGGGCGATGGAGGTCGTCGACACGGAGCCGGAGTTCACGATCCCGGCGGGGCCGCGGCTCGGCGCGAAGGGGATCGTGCTGAAGGGGGTGGCGAAGTGGTCCCTCTTCAAGGGGCTCGACCTGTCGATCGGCCCGGGCGAGCGGGTCGGCATCGTCGGCCCGAACGGCGCCGGCAAGACGACGCTGCTCAAGCTCTGCATGGGGCTCCTGCCGCCCGACTCGGGCACGGTGGAGATCGGCCCGACGGTGAAGTTCGCCTATATCGACCAGGCGCGCAGCGACCTCAGGCCCGAGCGGAGCGTGATCGGCGAGGTCGGGGACGGCAACGTCTGGGTGCGCGTCGGCGAGCGCGACATCCGCGTCGAGAGCTTCCTCGACAGCTTCCTCTTCCCGCGCGAGATGTTCCCGACGCTGGTCGGCAGGCTCAGCGGCGGCGAGCGCAACCGCGTGCTGCTTGCGAAGCTCCTGCTGCAGGGCGGCAACCTCCTCGTGCTCGACGAGCCGACCAACGACCTCGACCTGATGACGCTGCGCGTGCTCGAGGAGGCGCTGGTGGCCTTCGCGGGTTCGGTGCTCGTCGTCAGCCACGACCGCTACTTCCTCGACCGCGTAGCAACCAAGCTCCTCTATTGCAACGGCAGCGACCCGGTGCGCCACCACCCCGGCGACGCTTCGAGCCTGATCGACCGGATGCGAGAGGAGAGCGGCCCCCGACACCCCCGGAAGTCTGCGCCAGCGCGGGAGAGGCCCGCCCCGAGACTGACCTACAAGGAGAAGCAGGAGCTGGCCGCGCTGCCGGACGCGATCGCCGAGGCGGAGGCGCGCCTCGCGGCGCTCGACGCGCAACTCGGCGATCCGGCGCTCTACGCGAGCGCGGAGGTGAAACGGGTGACCACGAGCCGCGCGGAGGCGGCCGCGGAGGTGGAGCGTCTCTACGCGCGGTGGCAGGAGCTCGAGGGGCGGGGGGGAGCGACGTAGCTGCATGTCAAAGTGGGATATGCTCCTTTGCAGGTGCCGCCGGTGACGCCGGGGAAGAGTCTCCGCAGCGCGGCTTGACGCCGCAACCGAATCGGCGACAGCCGAAGGCCGCGCTGCGCAATGGTGCCGGCGCCTGGGCCGGACGGGGTCAGATCACACCGCCCGCCCAGAGGGCGCGCAGGAACTCCTCGAGCGGGAGGATGCGGATCGAGTCGGCGGTCACGCGGCCGCGGGGTTCGGTCGAGACGAGGATGAGTCTCTTGACGCGCGGGTGCTCGGCGCGGAGCTCGCGCAGGCCCTTCATGTGGTGGTCGAGGACGCGCTTGGTGGCCTTGACCTCGATCCCGACCTCCATGTCGCCGAGAATGAAGTCCACCTCCGCGCCCGAACTGAGCCGCCAGAAGCGGAGATCCAGATCCGGCATCCGGTAGGAACGGAACGCCGAGAGCTCATGATGCACGAGGTTCTCGAGCGCCTTCCCGAAGAGCTCGGAACCGGGCTCGATCGCGCCGCGCTTGCACAGCAGGTTCACCGGGGCCACGTCGTGGAAGTAGAACTTCGGCGCGTGAACGGTGCGGCGCTTCGGTCGCTTCGCGTAGGCGGGAAGAAAGGAGCCGAACAGCGTATCCTCGAGAATCTGGAAGTGTGCCCGTACCGTCTGGGAGGAGACCCCGCACTCCCGCGCGATGTTCGAGAAGTTGACCTGCTCCGTGTCGGAGAGTGCCGCGACGCGGAGGAAACTAGCGAACGTCGCCAGATTGCGGACCAGGCCCTCGGCGGCGATCTCCTCCTTCAGGTAGTCGGAGACATAGGCCCGGAGGAGCGGCGCGACATCCTCTTCGAGATAGTGATCGGGCAACGTCCCGTGATTGAGCAGGCGCCGGAGATCGAACCTCTCGCCCAGCTCGGGATGGACGAGCCCGTGGAGTTCGTGCCTAAGGGCCCGCCCTCCGAGCAGGTTCGCCTTTCCCCTGACGAGCTTCCGGGCGCTCGATCCGCTCAGGACGAAGACCGTCCCGCGGTTCTCGATGAGCCAGTGCACTTCGTCGAGCAACGCGGGCACCTTCTGGACCTCGTCGATCACGACGAGTCTCGAAGAGCGATGGCTCACTTCCTCGCGGAGAAGCCACGGCTCGGCGCTGTACCGGACGAACTCCTCCCCCTTCAGGAGGTCGATCCAGTGGGCCCGCGGATAGAGGCTCTTGAGCAGAAATGACTTGCCCGCCTTGCGTGGGCCCCAGAGGAAGAAGGAGCGGTCGGGCCTTCGCGGAAGCGTGATTGCCCTATGGAAAGTACCACTTGAAGATTGCATGCAATTTTCAAGTACAGGTTACTATCGATACAACCTCTTGTCAACGCGCAGCTTGCAGCAGCCGCGACCTGGCCAAGATGCGCACCTCGTGCGGAGTGTCGGAGAAGCCGAGCAGGTGGGCGAGCATGCCCGTGTGAAGGAAGTAGGCCTTCGGCGTCTTGACGAGCCGACTGCCGAGGTTGCCCGCCCGGGGACGGATCAGCGCCACCTGCAAGGACGCCTCGAGGACGGAGAGCCCCGCGGACGCGTCCCGCCCCGGTGCGGGGGCGGACGTCGCGTTCGTTTGCGCGGGCAGGGTGTGCGACACCGAGGGATTCGTTCCCGGCGCGCCGGACCTGGCCGTCGAGGTGCTCTCGCCCGGTGACCGGCAGGCGTACGTGCGGGAGCTCTTGCTCCCGTGTGCGCTCGCCACGCACGTCGAGGTCAGCGCGAGCGACCCGGGGGGGGAGGAGCCGGCGGAAGCCGCGGGAGAGCACGACGGCGGAAAAGAGCAGATTGCGTGCAAAGGTCGCGCCCCACGGAATCGCGGGCGGCCGGACCGGGCGGCCGCCCTCGCGGGCCTGCGTCACTTCTCCTCGGCCGCCCCGATCCGGATCGGGATCTCGTTGGAGCGCAGCGGCGGCGGACGCATGCCCGACCACGCCGCCCGCGCGTCGCCGATCACCGCGTAGAGCTTGTATTCGCCGGCCGGAAGTCGCTCCGTGTGACCGCCCTTGTCGAGGTCGACGCCCGGCCGTACTGCGAGTCGCGTCACCGCATCGCCGGGCGGAATCACGAGATGGAGCCGATCCGGCCCGCGATTGAAGTTCTGGAAGTCGCCGAGCGCGCGGTGGCGCCCCTTGTCGTCGATCGCGACAAGCCGCAGCACGCGGTGGAGGTCGGCGACACCCTGCCCCGGAGGGTTCTCGGTCTCGACGTCGATCTCCCGGTTCGCCTTGCCCGTGTTCGTGACCCGGACCCTCGCCGCGAACTCCTCGCCCGGCGCGAAGCGCGCGCGTTCGACTCGCAGCGTGAGCCTCAGCCCCTCGTGGACCGTGCCGCCCTCGGGCCAGTCCACCCTGTCGAGCAGCGTCACGAGGCGCGCCTTCGCCTCCGCGTTCTTCTCCGCCTCAATCGCCTTGCGCAGCGGCTCCACGGCGGCGGCGCCCGCCTTCTCGATCTCCGCGGAGGCGCGCTCCCGCACCACGGGATCGGCGCTCCCGAGTTCCACGATGCGCGCTTCGAGCCCCTCCCCGGCGAGCGCCCGCGCGACGATCAGGAGCACGAGCACGGGGCAGGCCTTCCTGCGCATGTGACCCAGTCTACCGCGCCGGTCTTCCAGCGGTCCGAAGGGGGGCGCCGGATCCGATCGCACGGATGAACATCACCGGGACGACAGGGCTCCCATCTGCCCCCGCCGGGTCAGATCTTGCCTCCCGACTCGTTGCGCGTGGTCTCGTCGTCCTTCGGTTGCACTCTCTTCGTCGGATCGCGTTCTGCGCTCCGTTCTCCCTCGGCTCGCCTCCGGATGCGGGTCCCCTCGTCATCTCGCAACACCTCTGCGATGGATTGGGAGCTCGTCCGGGGCCGGATGGCCCCACAGCGTCGTCGGGCCCCAGGTCCCGGACAGGCCCCGAGCGCCGGCGAGTCGAGCAGACTCCCGACCGTACCGATCCCGCTTCCTTCCGCGCGCGCGGTCCTCGCGGCACCCGAGGCGCCCCCGGCGATGCGCCCCCGAGCCCCCTCGCCTTCCGCCCGGCGGCTATCATGACCCTCCATGAGCTACGCCACCGACCTCAACCACGAGTACGAGGCCCTCCACACCGCGAAGGAGGACGCCTTCTGGACCGCCTACATGGGGCTCGCCGCCGACGCCGACGCGGCGCGCAAGGACTTCCAGGGCAAGGAGATCGCGCTGCAGCGGTTCCTGCAGGATCCGGAGCGGCTCGCCCGCACGCGCGAGGAGTGCAAGCGCGCGAAGGCGGGCGACGAGCGGGTCGCGCTCGAGGGGTGGGTGCGCACCTTCGAGGCGAACGTGATCCCGACGCCGGAGGCGCGGGCGCTCGCGGAGGAGATCATCGGCCTCGAGGGCGAACTGGCGCGGGCGAGGGCGAAGATGAAGCTCGGGTTCGCGGTGCCGGGGCGGCCCTTCGAGGAGTGCTCGTCGGTGAAGCTCGGCACGATGCTCGTCTCCGAAAGCGACGAGGCGCGGCGGAAGGCGGCCTTCGAGGGGCTGCGCTCGATCGAGGACCATGTGCTCGCGCACGGCTTCCTCGACGTCGTCAAGGCGCGCAACCGGCTCGGGCGCATGCTCGGCGGCGAGGACTACTACGACTGGAAGGTGCGCCGCGTCGAGGGCATGAGCAAGCGCGAGATCTTCGCGCTGCTCGACGGGCTCGAGGCGAAGACGCGCGAATCGTGCAAGCGCGCGCTCGAGTCCATCGAGAAGGAGAAGGGGCGCGAGGCGACCCGGGCGTGGAACCTCCGCTACGCGGTCGCGGGCGACGTCACGAAGGAGCAGGATCCCTACTTCCCCTTCTCGCAGGCGCTCGACCGCTGGGGGCGCTCCTTCGCGGCGCTCGGCATCGGCTACCGCGGCGCGACGATGGTGCTCGACCTCGTCGACCGCAAGGGCAAGTACGAGAACGGCTTCATGCACGGCCCGGTCTGCGCGTGGCGCGAGGAGGGGAAGTTCCGCCCGGCGCGCATCCACTTCACAGCGAACGCGATCCCGGGCATGGTGGGCAGCGGCAAGCGCGCGACGGAGACGCTCTTCCACGAGGGGGGCCACGCGGCGCACTTCGCCAACGTGGACATGCCCGCCCCCTGCTTCGCGCAGGAGTTCGCGCCGACCTCGGTCGCGTTCGCCGAGGTGCAGAGCATGTTCCTCGACAGCCTGCTCGGCGACGCCGACTGGCAGCAGCGCTACGCGCGCACCGCCGACGGGAAGGCGATGCCGTGGGACCTGATCGAGAAGGGCATCCGCGCGCAGCAGCGCTTCGCCTCCGGCGGCGTGCGCGGCATGTTCACCGTCTGCTACTGCGAGCGCGCGATCTACGAGATCCCCGACCGGGAGCTCACAGCCGAGCGGGTGATGCGCGAGATCCGCGTGACGGAGCGGCGGCTGCTCTACAGCGAGGAGGGCGCCTCGCGTCCCGCGCTCAGCGTGCCGCACCTGCTCGCCGGCGAGAGCAGCGCCTACTACCACGGCTACGTGCTCGCGCTGATGGGCGTGCACCAGACGCGCGACTTCTTCCTCGCGCGCGACGGCCACCTGATGGACAACGCGCGCATCGGCCCCGACCTGCGCGAGCACTACTGGCGCCCCGGCAACAGCCGGCGCTTCCCCGACTACATCCAGGGCCTCACGAAGCAGCCGCTCGCCGCGGACGCGCTCGCGGCAAGCGTCAACCGCACGCCGGACGAGGCGGTCGCCGAGGCGAAGAGGCGCACCGAACGGGCACGGAGCATCCCCGAGTGGAAGGGGACCGTCGACCTCGGCGCCCGCATCCGCGTCGTGCACGGCCACGAGCAGATCGCGGAGCTCGCGCCCGACGGTGGCGCCTTCGAGGCGGCGTCCAGCGCCTTCGCCGGCTGGATCGACGCCAGGTCGGCAGGCGGTTAATCTGAGGGGGTGCGGGGGCGGCCCTCCCTCTTCCGGTTCGCGCTCGTCGCGGCGCTCGCCTCCTGCGGGGGGGGCGGCCCGGGCGCGGCGCTGATCGCGGCGCCGCTCGGCGATCCCAACCCCGGCCTCGACGCGGCCACGCTCGCGGCGTTCGGGCGGGGAAAGGCGCTCTTCTCCCGCCGCTTCCAGCGCAGCGAGGGGCACGGGCCCGACTTCAACACCGCCTCCTGCCGCGCCTGCCACGAGATCCCCGTCACCGGCGGCTCGGCGCCGCTCTACCGCAACTTCTTCCTCGGCCAGAACAGCTCGCCGTCCGGCCCGGTCGGCGCCTTCGAGGGCAACCAGCTTGTCGCCCGGAGCTTCTCCCACGTGCGCGGGGCGCGCGAGACGATCCCGCCCGGCACCGAGGTCGTCGCGCAGCGCAACGCGCCGCCGATGTTCGGGCTCGGCCATCTCGAGCGCATCCCCGACGCCGACATCCTCGCGAACCAGGACCCCTTCGACGACGACGCCGACGGCATCAGCGGCTTCCCGAACTTCGACGTCGGCCTGCTCGGGCGCTTCGGCTACAAGGGGCAGTCCGGGTCGCTCGTCTCCTTCGTGCGAGGGCCCCTGTTCAACCAGATGGGCATCACGACCGACCCGCTTCCGGCGCTCGCCCAGATCGGCGCGCCGGAGCAGCCGACGCGGGACGCCGACGGCGTGCCCGACCCGGAACTGGCGCAGGACGAACTGCGCGATCTCGTCACGTTCGTGCGGGAACTCGCGCCCCCGAGCCCCCTCCCGATGGACGCGGAAGCGCTCCGCGGGGAGCAGATCTTCCTGGCCATCGGCTGCGCGAAGTGCCACATCCCCAACCTCGTGCGGAGCGGCCCCCCCGTGTTCGCCTTCACCGACCTGCTGCTGCACGACCTCGGCGCGCAGAACGGCGACGGCGTCCGCATGGGCAACGCGACCTCCCGCGAGTTCCGCACGCAGCCCCTGTGGGGGCTGCGCCACCACGCGCCCTTCCTGCACGACGGGCGCGCGGATACGATCGAGGAGGCGATCCTCGAGCATGGCGGCGAGGCGACCGCCGCGCGCAACGCGTTCGCGTCGCACCCCGACCGTGCCGCGCTGATCCGTTTCCTGGAGACACGCTGATGAAGCCGCTCGTTTTCGCGCTCCTCCTCGGCATCGCCCTCGCCGGCATCGTCCCCGACGGCGCGCCGATCCCGCTGCCCGGCCAGCCCGGTGCGCCGCACCGCGCGCTGTCGGCGGCGGAGCAGGCGCGCTTCGTGCGGGGACGGGCGATCTTCGACAGGGACTTCCTCGGGGGCGCGGGGGTCGGGCCCGTCTTCAACGGGGACAGTTGCCGCGCCTGCCACGTGGACCCGGTCATCGGCGGCTCGGGCGGGCGCGACGTGCAGGTGCAGCGGCCGCAGATGTCGGACGGCATGGGCGGCTTCTTCTCGCCGGCGGAGACCGGCGAACTCGCGCAGACGCACTCGATGGTTCCGGTCGCGCGCGAGGAGATCCCCGGCACGGTGGCGTTCGTCGAGGAGCGCAACTCGCCGACGCTGCTCGGGCTCGGCCTGGTGCAGTCGGTCTCGGACGCGACGATCCTCGCGCGGCAGGACCCGGCGGACGCCGACCTCGACGGGATCCGCGGGGTCGCCCACGTGCTGCCCGGAGGCCGCGTCGGCAAGCTCGGGTGGAAGGCGAACATCCCCGACCTGCGCGGATTCCTGCGCGACGCGATGGCGAACGAGCTCGGCATCACGGTGCCCCCGGACGCGACGAGCCCGTTCGGGATCACCTCCGACACCGACGCGGTGCAGGACCCGGAACTCTCCCCGGAGGATCTCGAGGACCTGCTGTTCTTCATGGAACTGCTCGATTTCCCCGCGAAGGGCGCGCCGCAGCCCGCCGGCGAGGCGCTCTTCGCGTCGATCGGGTGCGCGAAGTGCCACGTGCCGGTGATGGACGGCGTCGAACTCTTCAGCGACCTGCTGCTGCACGACGTGCAGCCGCCCGGGTTCGTCGGCGTCACGCAGGGCGCGGCCACGAGCGGGCTCTACCGGACCGCGCCGCTGCGCGGGCTGCGCGACACGGGCCCCTTCTTCCACGACGGCGCCTCGGAGACGGTCGAGGAGGCGGTCCGCCGCCACGACGGCGAGGCGCTCGCCGTGCGGCAGGCGTTCGAGGCCCTGACCCCGGCGGAGCGGAGCGCGCTGCTCGCGTTCCTCGCCTCACTCTGATGGCCCGCAACGTCATCATCATCGGGTCCGGCCCGGCCGGCCTGACGGCCGCGATCTACGCGGCGCGGGCGAACCTCGAGCCCCTCCTCTTCGAGGGGTTCAACGCCGGCGGCCTCGTGCCGGGCGGCCAGCTCATGTTCACGACCGACGTCGAGAACTACCCCGGCTTCGTCGAGAAGGTGACCGGGCCCGAGCTGATGGAGCGCTTCCGCGGGCAGGCGGAGCGGCAGGGGACGGAGCTGATCACGGAGGATGTGCGCAAGGTGGACCTGAAGGCGCGCCCCTTCCGGGTCTGGGCCGAGCGCGAGGAGCCCTACCTCGCGCGCAGCGTGATCATCGCGACGGGCGCGAAGGCGAAGTACCTGGGCCTCGAGAGCGAGCACGCGCTGGAGAACAAGGGCGTCTCCGCGTGCGCGGTCTGCGACGGGTCGTTCTTCCGCGGGCAGGACGTCGCCGTCGTCGGCGGCGGCGACACGGCGATGGAGGAGGCGACCTACCTGGCCGGGCTCTGCCGCAGCGTCACGGTGATCCACCGGCGCGACGAGTTCCGCGCATCGAAGGTGATGCAGGCGCGCGTGCTCGGCAACCCGAAGATCAAGGTGCTCTGGAGCCACGAGGTCGAGGAGGTGCTCGACGTGCGGCAGGACAAGGTCACCGGGGTGCGGGTGAAGGACCTCAAGACGGGCAAGAGCCGCGTGCTGGACGTGACCGGACTCTTCCTCGCGATCGGCCACACCCCGATGACGGACCTGTTCAAGGGCGTGCTCGCGACCCACGACAACGGCTACCTGAAGGTGAAGCCCGGCACCACGCAGACGAGCATCGAGGGCGTCTTCGCCGCGGGCGACGTGCAGGACTGGATCTACCGGCAGGCGGTCACCGCCGCGGGGACGGGCTGCATGGCCGCGCTCGAAGCCGAGCGCTGGCTCGCCACGCAGGGCTCCGCGCACTGATCCGCCGCCTTGGGGCGCCCCCGACTCGCGGGTAGAATCGCCACCCTCGATTCCCGCATCCATGAGGTGAGAACCGTGGCCGATCTGTCGCAACTCCTGGCACCCACCGACACGTTCCTGCGCCGCCATCTCGGCCCGACGGAACAGGAGACGTCCGAGATGCTGGCCCATCTCGGCTTCGCCTCCCTCGAGGCGCTCACCGACGCGGCGGTCCCGAGGAGGATCCGGATGAAGGGCCCGCTGGTCCTCGCGGGCCTGCGGGGGGAGAGCGAGTTCCTCGCCTCGTTCCGCGAGATCGCGCGGAAGAACGAGGTGTGGCGCAGCTTCCTCGGCATGGGCTACTCGAACACGATCGTGCCGGCGGTGATCCAGCGCAACGTGATGGAGAACCCGGGCTGGTACACGCAGTACACCCCCTACCAGGCGGAGATCTCGCAGGGGCGCCTCGAGGCGCTGCTGAACTTCCAGACGGTGGTCTGCGACCTGACGGGCATGGAGGTCGCGAACGCGTCGCTGCTCGACGAGGCGACCGCCGCCGCGGAGGCGATGGCGCTCTGCCTCGCGGTGAACCGCGCGTCGGACTCGACGTCGTTCTTCGTCAGCGAACGCTGCCACCCGCAGACGATCGAGCTCGTGAAGCACCGCGCCTCGCCGCTCGACCTCGAGGTGATCGTCGGCGACGAGGAGACCTTCGACTTCGCCCGCGGCGTCTTCGGCGCGCTGATCCAGTACCCCGCGACCGACGGCTCGCTGCGCGACCACCGCGGCTTCTGCGAGCGCGCGCACGCGGGCGGGGCGCTCGTCTGCGTGGCGAGCGACCTGCTCGCGCTCGCGCTGCTCGAGCCCCCCGGGGCCTGGGGGGCGGATGTCGTCGTCGGCAACAGCCAGAGGTTCGGCGTGCCGCTGGGCTACGGCGGGCCGCACGCGGCCTTCATGTCCACGCGCGACGACTACAAGCGCCAGTTGCCGGGACGCATCGTCGGCGTGAGCCGCGACGCGCGCGGCATGCCCGCGATGCGCCTCGCGCTGCAGACGCGCGAGCAGCACATCCGGCGCGAGAAGGCGACGAGCAACATCT